>DASYVR010000044.1:0-69860 GCA_035936995.1 Candidatus Dormiibacterota bacterium
ACAACCTGATCCTTCTCTGTCACCGCCATCACTGGATGGTGCATGAAGGGAACTGGCAGATCATTCGTGGCGATGACGGCCGGATGCTGACCATCCCGCCGACGGTCACGTTTGGATTGCCGCGCGGACCTGACTAGTCGCTGTTCGCTGTTAAGGGCGTTGTCTCGGGAACAAGTGCTCACAACAATCGGGCGATGGGTAAACGGAGTCGCGTAGTCGCGACGCGGCGCAAAAGACAGCAGGACCTCAATGACTCGATTCGCAGGCGTGCGGTTATCAGCCTACGTGCGGCGGCTTTTTGCTGCATGGCGGCAATGGCTTCGAAAAGGCAGGGGACGCCGCACGTCGTTGCATGGATCACCGAGTACTGCTATATGAACGAACAGGAAGCAACAGCGGCCATTGCTATCGGCCGGCGCATGCTGGCGAGGTCCGCCGTAACCTGAACCTGTGACCATCGAGCCGAGGTCCCGGCGCTTTTCCTCCGCGCGGCTCGAAGTTGTGGCCCGGCGACTCATGAATGCGTCACCACTCTGTTCCCTCGCGACCGTGTCGCCTGCACGCAAGGCGCACATCAACCACATGTACTTCGCCTGGAACGAACGCTTCGAGGTGGTATGGATTTCAGACGCCGAGTCGCTCCACTCACGCAATCTGACCAGGACCAGCTCGGCGGCCGTGACCATCTACGACTCCCATCAGACCTGGGGCCGGCCAGATCGTGGCATCCAGCTCTTCGGTGTCGCCGCAGTTACAAAGGGACGCGCATCGGAGGATGCAAGGCACCTCTACGCGAGGCGATTCCGCGATTACGACGCAGATTCAGATGACCTTCCCGCGTATCGATTCCGCCCCCGCACCGTCAAGCTCTTTGACGAGCGCTCTCTCGCCGGCGGCACGCTGGTCACCGCGCGGGTCACCCCTAAGGGCCTTGCATGGGCCAAGACTGAGGTCTGGGCCTAGCTACTTACTGCCTGACGACCGCGGCGGCTCCCTTGCGCAGCACGAATTTCTGGATCTTCCCCGTCGCCGTCTTCGGCAGCTCCGATACGAATGTCACGCTGTGCGGCGCCTTGAAATGAGCCAAGCGGTCGCGCGTGTGAGCGATTAGCTCGGCCTCCGTCGCCGTAGCTCCTGGTTTCAATACCACGTATGCGTGAGGCGCCTCGCCCCACTTCTCGTGCGGCAGCCCGACGATCGCCGCCTCCTGCACCGCCGGGTGTCGGAGCAAAGCGCCTTCGACCTCCAGGCTCGAGATGTTCTCGCCCCCGCTGATGATCACGTCCTTGATCCGGTCTCGGATCTCGATGTAACCGTCGGGATGAAGCACAGCCGCGTCACCAGTGTGGAACCAGCCGTCACCCATGACCTTCTTGGTCGCCTCGGGGTCGTTGTAGTAGCCCTTCATGATCACGTTGCCGCGGGCGACGATCTCTCCAAGAGACTGCCCGTCCGCCGGCACGTCCTTGCCATCGCCGTCCACCACTCGCAGCTCTCCTGACGTGATCAGCTCGACGCCTGTGCGTGCCTTGATCACGCCCCGTTCGGTGGCGCCGAGCTTCTTGTGTTCCGGCCGAGGCTCGCAGATCGTGATGAAGGGCGCGGTCTCGGTCAGCCCGTAGACCTGCGTCACCTCCCAACCCAGATCTTCCTCCATGCGCTCGATCGTCGCCGCAGCCGGCGCGGCCCCCGCGGTGATGACCTGCACCCCCTTAGGTACCTCGCCGCGCACATCCGAAGGAGCGTTGGCGAGGGCGATCAGGATGGTCGGCGCGGCGCACATCCAGCCGATCTTCTCCTGGCGGATCAGGTCGAACACCCGGGCCGGCTCCACCTTCGGCAGGCAGATATGCGTGCCGCCGACCGCCGTGATGATCCACACAAAAGTCCAGCCGTTGGCATGGAACATCGGCAGCGTCCACAGGTAGCGATCGCCGACCGTGATGTGGAAATGGACGAGGGTGCCGACAGCGTTGGCCCACGCGTTCCGGTGCGTGATCATCACGCCCTTCGGCTTGGCCGTCGTACCGCTCGTGTAGTTGATGGTGAGCAAATCGCTCTCGGCGATGGCGGGCCGCTTAAAGTCCGGTTTTGAAGATGCCAAAGCGGCGTCGTACTCCGACCAACCCTTACGACCCCCGGCGCTGCCCAACGCGACGAACAGCTCGACGCCGCCCAACTGCTCGCGCACTTCGTCGATCGCGTCCAGGTAATCCGGATGGACGCACAACACCTTCGCCCCGGAGTGTGTGGCGATGTAGACGAAGTCTTCCGCGGTGAGGCGGTAGTTGATCGGCACGAGCACGGCGCCGATCTGCGGCACCGCGTAGAACGACTCGAGCTGCTCATGCGTGTTCGGCGCGATGTAGGCAACCCGGTCGCCCTTCTTCACCCCCATTCCCTGCAGCGCCGCGGACCATCGATCGCACCGCTCGAAGAATTGCTCATACGTCAGGCGCAGGTCACCGTCGACCACCGCCTCTCGATCCCCGTAAAGCTTGCGAGCCCGGCGCGCGAAATCGAGCGGTGTCTGCGGAGTTTCCATCCGTCCCTCCTACTCTTCGGTCATGGGTTGAGCATCAGGGCGAAGTCTGCATTCTTGATGCCGCCGACGAATGCGCTGTGCACTTTCGGCTCGAGCTCGACCGACCGCTCATAGACGAACGCGTAAACGTTGTCGATGTTCCAGTCGCCATAACCCTGGATGCGCAGACCATACCGCAAGCCTTCGTCCTTCAGGCCCCGCTGATACACGTCGGTGGCGCGGGCATAGATCGCCTTGAGAACCTCGAGCTGCATCGAAAGCTCAGCAATGGTCTTTGCGTCGCCCTCCTTTTCGACCAGCTGGTCGACCTGAGTTTCGAGGTCGGCGATCTCCTTCTGGTAGTCGTCCACCCTTCGGGACGAGTCTACCCCCGGGTTAGTGGATCAGGTAGTTCGTCGCGACCGATCCGGCGATGAGGATGGCGATGATGTTGACCACCTTGATCATCGGGTTGATCGCCGGTCCGGCGGTGTCTTTGTTCGGGTCTCCCACCGTGTCTCCGGTAACGGCGGCCGCATGCGTCTCGGTGCCCTTTCCGCCGTAGTGCCCGTCCTCGACGTATTTCTTGGCGTTATCCCAGGCGCCGCCGCCGTTGGTCATCTGAATGGCGAGGAAGAGCCCGGTGACGATGCTCCCGATCAGCATGCCCCCGAGCGCCTTCGGGCCGAGAACGAAGCCGACCAGCAGAGGCGCGACCACTGGGATCAGCCCGGGGAGGATCATCTCGCGCTGCGCCGCCCGCGTGACGAGATCGACCGCCCGGCCGTACTCCGGCTGGGCGGCGCCTTCCATGATGCCCTTGATCTCGCGGAACTGGCGCCGGACTTCGACCACGACCTGGCCGGCGGCGCGGCCGACCGCGAGCAGACTGAGCGAGCCCAACAGAAATGGCAGGATCCCGCCGAAGAACAGCCCGACGATGACGAGCGGGTCCGTCAGTTCAAAGCTCAACGGCCTGGCGCGGCCGACCTCCTGCGTATACGACGAGAAAAGCACCAGCGCTGCCAGGCCGGCGGAACCGATGGCGTAGCCCTTGGTCACGGCTTTGGTCGTGTTGCCAACCGCGTCCAGCGGGTCAGTGATATTCCGGACGGACTCGGGTAGGTTGGCCATCTCGGCGATGCCACCGGCATTGTCCGTGATCGGCCCATAGGCATCGATCGCGACGATGATGCCGGTCATCGACAGCATCGCCATGGCGGCGATGGCGATCCCATAGAGACCGGAGTCGCCGGCCGATGGCGGCTGGTTCAGAAAGTACGACACGAGGATGCCCGCGCCGATTACCAGCACCGGAAGTGCGGTACTAAGCATCCCGATCGCCTGCCCGGCGATGATGTTGGTCGCGGCGCCGGTCGTTGAGGCGCGCGCAATCAGCCGCACCGGTGGAAAGTCGGCGCTGGTGAAGAACTCGGTGATGGCGACCAGCGCGATGGTGACGACGACGCCGGCCACCGCCGCCCAAAAGAGATTGATATTCAGGCCGATCAGGAGCGTCACCGCCAGGAAGCCGGCCAGCGCCAGGACGGCGCTGACGGCAAGGCCCCGATAAAGCGCGCCCATGATCCAGGTGCTGCGGCCGAGTCGCACGAACAGCGTGCCGATCACCGTGGCGATGATCGAGATGGCCCCAAGGATCAATGGGTAGAGCACGTACTGGACCTTGCCGGGGAACAGCAGGCTGCCCAGCAGCATGGCGGCGATCGCCGTCACGGCGTAGGTCTCGAACAGATCGGCGGCCATGCCGGCGCAATCGCCCACGTTGTCGCCGACGTTGTCCGCGATGACCGCGGGATTCCGCGGATCGTCCTCCGGGATGCCGGCCTCGAGTTTGCCGACCAGGTCGGCGCCGACGTCGGCCGCCTTGGTGTAGATGCCACCGCCAAGACGGGCGAAGACGCTGATCAGGCTGGCGCCGAAGGCAAGGCCCACCAGTGACTGGGGTTTTTGAAACACCCAGTAAGAGACGGCGACGCCCAGCAATCCGAGTCCGACGACGAACAGGCCAGTCACGGCGCCCCCGCGGAAAGCCAGCTGGAGCGCCGCCTCCAACCCGTGGGTCGCCGCCTGCGCGGTCCTCACGTTGGCTCGGACCGAGACGTTCATCCCGACGTAGCCCGCGAGCGCAGAGCAACCGGCGCCGACGACGTACAGAACCCCGGTCTGCCAGTTGACCGCAAACGTGATCACGAGCGCGAGCACGAGCCCGATCACGGCGATGACCGTGTACTGCCGGTTGAGATAGGCCGCCGCGCCTTCCTGGATCGCCCGGGCGATCCGGGCCATGGTCTCATTCCCCGCGTCCGCCGCCAGCACCAAACGCGTCAGCAGCCCGCCGTAAGCCAGCGCGATCAGTGCCGCAAGGCTGACCAGCGCCAGGACAGCCGTCGTCGTCGAGTCATCGATGGTAATCGCGGCCGCGACGAACAGGTTCAGCGCCTCCCTTTCTTAGTGTGGGTGCACCAAAAAACGCCCGCGATATTGTAGCGTTCGACTTCCGATGTCGCTACGCTCGGGGATGGCCGAAGAGCGCCAGGACCTGGTCGCGGATCCATTTGGGCGGCGGGACGCCACCCGGCCGCAAGCGATCCGGACCGGCGATCACGACATCCTCAGTGGCCGCCGCCGCTGTCGCCTCGCGCTGGGGCGGCGTCACAAAACCGACCCCGAGCGTTTCGGCCAGGTCGTGAATCCGGCCGAAGAATCCGGACGTGTGCGGCGAGCGGTCGAGCTGCAGGCCGGTGAAATCGTAATGATGGACCCACTCGTGCAGGAGGGTCTCGAGGAAGACCTTGGGGGCCAGCACCTGCTGCCGAATCGCGGTCAGGTTGTAGATCCGGATCGTCCCGCGTCGCGGCGTCGCCTCCCAGGCGATCCGGTAGTACCCGTACGTCTTCAACTCGAGGCGTCCGCCGCGCGTTCGGTGTCGTTGCGGACGGTCGGCAACCGTCAGCTTGCAAGGAGGCAGGCCGGCCGCGGCATCGAGGACATCGAGCAGCGCCTGGCCCTTGGATTGCCGTCCGGCCGCCGTGGTTTCGTCGAGAACCGACAGCGCGATGCCTTTGCCGAGCGGGAACTCGCGCCAGGCGACCGTCTCAACGCCCTTACTGCGTTCGTAGGCGGATCTGGGCATTCCCTGTCATTATGGGGCGCGTGCCGCAGTCGAGCATCATCGTGGTTGGAAACGAGATTCTCCGCGGCTTCACCGTCGACACCAACTCGAACTGGCTTGCCACACGACTCTTTCGCTGTGGGTTTCCTGTCCGGCTGATCACCACCGTCGGCGACGTCGATGCCGATATCGTCTCGGCCATCCACGAACACCGTCAGCGCGCGGAGCTCTCACGGATCTTCGTCTGCGGCGGGCTGGGACCGACCCCCGACGACCGCACCTACGTCGCCCTGGCGCGCGCACTGAACCAGCGACTGGCCTATCGTCGCGAGGTCGGCGCCCAGATGCAAAACCTGATGTTCATCCTGAACATGGCGGCGCGCCGGGGCACCGCCGAGCTGAATGCCGGCAATCGGAGGATGGCGACGTTGCCTGAAGGCGCCACCCTGGTCCGAAACGGCGCCGGCATGGCGCCCGGGCTGGCGTTCGATCTGGGCGATGGCCGCTATCTCTTCGCGTTACCCGGAGTGCCACACGAACTCCGCGCCGTCTACGAAGACCTCGAGCTCCGCTACCTCACCGGCGCCCAGGCGGACGTCGTGCGCGAGCTGCACTATCGAATGGCGCCGGAAAGCATGTTTCACGATGTCATGCAGGCGCTCGAGCGGGAATACCCGGACGTTTCGCTCGGCTCCTATCCGCAGACCGAATCGCGCGAACTGATCCTTCGTGCCAGCGGCCAGAATGCCGAGCGCGTTAAGGCGGTGATCAGCGCAATCCGCGGGCGCGTCCGGCAGTTCACACCCCTGAATTAAGAAGACGGCGGCCACCAGGGCCGCCGCCTCTTGGAAGGGACGGTTTGGCTAGTCGCCCTGGTCCGCTTCGCCCTTGTCGTTGTGCGCGATCGCGCTGACCGTGCCGCCGTGATTTTGGTCGTTGGCGTCGCTGGCCTCGTTGACGTCGTTGACGTCGTTCGCCTCGTTGACGTCGTTGGCGTCGTTGGTGTCGGCGGCTTCGTTGGTATCGGCGGCTTCGTCAGTCGCTTCGGTCGCGTCCGTGTCGGTGTCCGCCTGCGCTTGAGCCGTCGCGGATGCGACGTTGGCCTTCGCCCGGGCGGTGTTCGCGGTTGCGCCGCTGGATGCGGCCTCACCCATCGAACGCGCCAGGGTGCTGATGGCGTCGCCCTTCGCCTCGGCGCGTAGCGTCGTGCTCGTCGCCAGGTGACTGACGGCCTTTCCGTGGCTGTTGCCCGCCGCTGCGCTCAGCGCACCAACGGCAAGCAGCGCGGCCACGGCCGCGACGATCGAGATCGATCGGAGCATGAGCAAACCCTCCTGCGTCGAGATTCCTGCCCGTTAGAACGCGAGGATCCCGACTCGCTTACTGTCCTGGCAGCGCTTCTTTACTTTCCTTTGAAGTCTGGTTGCTGCTTGCTCACAAACGACATGATGCCGACCATCGCGTCCTCGGTCATCGCCGCCCGGCCGAAGTTCTCGGCTTCCACCTCGTAACCCTTGCCCGGGGGTCGCTCCAGGCCCGCCAGCAGCGCTTCCTTGGCGAGCCGCAGCGCGATCGGCGCCGCCTGAGCAAGCCGGCGGGCACGCTCGAGGACCGCCTGCTGGAAGCCCTCGGCGGGCAGCGCGGCATTGATGAGCCCGATGGCCGCCGCCTCGGGCGCCTTGAGCCGGATCGATTCGAAGATCAGCTCGGTGGCCCGGGCGCGTCCGACCAGGCGGGGCAGCCGCTGGGTGCCGCCGGCGCCCGGGATCAATCCCAGGTTGGTTTCCGTTTGACCGATGGTCGAGCGCGAGTCGTCAACCATCAGCCGGTAATCGCAGGCGAGCGCCAGCTCGCAGCCACCACCCAGGGCATGCCCGTTGATGGCGGCGATGAGCGGCTTGGGGAAGTGCTCGACTTCCGTGAACGCGGCCTGGCTCCGCCGGGACATCTGGGCGACCCGTTCCAGCGTCGCGGGATTTTCCCGATCGAAGCCGCCGTCGCCACCCATCGCCTTGATATCCGCCCCGGCCATGAAATAGCGGTCGATCGCGCTGGTCAGCACCACGACGCGCGTTGCGTCATCCTCCTTGACCGGGTTGAGCGCCTCGATCAACTCCTCATGGAGCTCCGCGACGAGGGCATTGACCGGCGGTCGGTTCATGCGAATCGTCGTGACAAAGTCAATCGTGGAAACGTCGATCAGGCCAGCCATCAGAACGTGAACAGGTCCAGGCCACCTGTCACTGGCAGGGCCACCCCGGTGATATACCCCGCAGCCGGCGAGCAGAGGAACGTGATCGCGTTGGCAATGTCCTCCGGCTCGCCAGGGCGGCGCAGGGCCACGCGCTTGATCATGCGTTCGTTCATGTCGGGGCGGCCCATCTTGAAGGCCTCGGTGCCGATGATGCCCGGCACGATGGCATTGACCGTGATGTTGTAGCGGGCGCCTTCCAGCGCCAGCGTCCGCGCCAGGCCGACGAGCCCGGCCTTGGTGGTGGCATAGCTCGCCTGGCCGAAGCCGCCGAGGGCGCCGGCAATCGACGACATCATGATGATCCGCCCCCAATTGCGTCCCTTCATGTGCGACCAGACCGCCTTCGAGCAGTTGTAGGCACCGGTCAGGTTGACCTTGAGATCGCGATCCCAGAGCGCGTCGACCTGGTTGTCGAGGGTCGCCACGTGGTCGAGCGTGCCGGCGTTGTTGACCAGGATGTCCACGCTGCCGAAGTCTTTGACGACCTGATCGACGACGGCCTTGACCTGGTCGCGATTCGTGACGTCCATCTTCAGGGCGACCGAGCGGCGGCCCATTTCGCGGATCTCAATGGAGGTCTTCTCCGAGTAGACAGCCTTCTGCGAGGCCATCACCTGCGAGAGCGCGCTCTGAGAGGCGTCAGCCATCTTCTCGAGGTCCGGGTCGCTTTCGATCAAGATGTCGGTAACCACCACATCGGCGCCGGCGCGCGCCAGCGCCAGGCAGTCGGCCCGGCCCAGGCCGCGCGATCCGCCCGTCACCAGGGCGACCTTCCCCGTGAGGTCGATCATGGCTAGCTCGCCTTCCGGATTTGCGGCTTCGGTTCTTCGCGCGTCAGCGGGCGCCGCTCGCCCGAGATCGCCCGCGAGATCACGAGCCGCTGTATCTCAGACGTCCCTTCCCAGATCTGGTAGATCTTGGCGTCGCGCATCCATTTCTCGACGGGATACTCGCGAATGTAGCCGTATCCCCCGAGGACCTGGACCGCGTCCACGGTGACCTGCATCGCCATATCGGCGGCAAAGGCCTTCGCCATGCTGCCCTCCGCGCGCTTGAAGAGCATGTTGTTCTGCGCCATCCAGCCCGCCCGCCAGGTGAGCAGACGCGCCGCGTCGATGTTGATCGCCATCTCGGCCAGCTTGAAGCCAATGCCTTCATGCCTGATGATCGGCTTGCCGAAGGCGACCCGCTGCTGGGCGTACTCGAGCGCGTACTCGTAGGCCGCCCGGGCGATGCCGATCGAGCCCGCGGCCACCGACGGGCGGGAATGCTCGAGCATCAGCAACGCCCCGAGCGCCCCCGGCCCCGCATCCGGATCGCCTGGTTCGCCGCCCAGCCGGTTCTCGGTGGGGACGAAGCAGTCCTGCAGGATGACCTGCGCCGTGTGCGAGGCGCGGACGCCAAGCTTCTTTTCTTTCCTGCCCATGCTGAGCCCTTTGTTGCCCTTCTCGACCACGAAGGCCGCGATGCCGGCCGCGCCGGCACTGGGATCGGTGTTCGCGAAGATCACGTGCAGGTCGGCGATCCCGCCATTGGTGATGAACTGCTTGGCCCCGTTGATCAGGTAGCCGCCGTCGACTTTCTTGGCGGTGGTGGCAATCGCCATCGCGTCGGAACCGGCACTCGGCTCGGTCAGGCCCATGGCGCCCACCACCGGATTCTTGGCGTTACAGAATTCGCCGATCCAGCGCCGCTTCTGGGTCTCGTTGCCCATCGCCAGAATCGCCGTCGCCGCCAGCCCGGTCCCGGTAATGGCCACCGCGATGCCGGCGCAGCCCCAGTGCAACTCTTCGGCGATCAGCATGTTGGAGATCATGTCCAGGCCGCCACCGCCGTAAGCCTCGGGCATCACCCCGACCGGCGTCAGCCCCACCTCATGCGCCTTCTTCAACACCGGCCAGGGAAACTCTTCCGCCTCGTCATAGTGGGCCGCCACCGGCCGGATCTCCTTCTCGGCGAATTCGTGGGCGAGCCCCTTGATGTCTTCTTGCTCAGGGGTCAAGGTGAAGTCAAGCGGCATTGGTATTGCTCCTTTGTGGCGGGAACTCGGCCTCGGCCACACCTTTGTTCAAGACTCGTTCTCCGCGCTGATTGGTCACGACCAGGTTGATCACGACGCGTCGTGTTTCGTCGTTTTTCGAGGCGATGTTTCCCGAGCAGGTCACGTCATCGCCGGGCAAGACCATCCCTGCGAAGCGACCTTGCAGGCGCTTCAGCGACGAACGGTCGCCCAGCCAGTCCGTCACCATCTGGTTGGCAAAGGCCATGGTGAGCATCCCATGAGCGATCACGCCGGGCAGGCCGGCGGAGCGCGCGAAGGTCTCGTCGAGGTGGATCGGGTTGCGGTCGCCGGACGCCTCCGCGTACCGACGGATCTGTTCAACGGTCACGTGCTTGGTCAGCGACGGCAATGCCTGCCCGGTGCTGAAGCGCTCGAAATCCAGCGTGCTCATGGTCTTCATGGCTTTCGGATGATGAACAGGGCAGTGCCATCGGAGACGGGACGGTCCTCCGCATCCTTGGCGCTCAGCTCGAACGTGACTAGTTCCGTGTCGCCTCGGGTATTGATCGCGGTCAGCCGCCCGGTCGTCCGGATGCGATCGCCCGGACGGACCGGCCGCTGAAAGCTGAACCGCTGCTCACCGTGAACCAGGTGAGCGACGTCCAGCGCCACCTCCTGATCGGTCCAGAGCTGCCAGTAGGCGTCGAAGCCGTAGACCATGGCGTAGGTCGGTGGCGCGATCAACTCCCCCTTTTCCCGCAGGTCGCCCACGGCCGCCATGTAGTCGCGGATCGATTGCTCCGTGACCTGATAGGGCGCCGTCTCATAGCTCCGGCCGACCCAGCTCGCATCCGTCACTACTGCAACAACCCCTGGAGCTTCATCGCCAATCCCATGTCGCCCTTGACCTTGAGCTTCTGCTGCATGAAGGCGGTCACGGGGTTCAGCTTGCCGGTCGCGATGTTCATCCAGTCGTCGGTCGAGGCGATCAAGGTCGTGTTGGGACTTTGCGCCGCCCCAGGGCTGAGTGTGGGCGCACCGTTGGCGATTTTCAACGTCCACGATTCGCCGCTCAGATCGAACTGGTAGGTCGCATTCAGACCCGCGGCTTTCTCCGGATGCGACTTGATGCGATTCTCGATCTCCGTAAAGACTTCCTTGGCTTCAGGCATGTGTGCCTCCTTGATGTCGTCGGATGGATGGGGCGCCCATGAGAAACAGGCCGGCACACGCCTGGGCAAGCGCGGGGGCGCTCATCGACGGCTCGTCATTACGCTGAAAGTGCTGCCAGTAGGCGACCTGGGCCGCCATCCCGAGCAGGGCGAACGCCGCCACCGCGGTCTCCCGCACGCCGAGTTCGTCCAGCGTCGGCCGAAAGGCCGCGGCGAGGGTCTGGTGCAGGTCGGTTTGCCGGGCTTCGAAGCTCTCGTCGATGCCAAGCCCCTCGATCGTCAGCCGGCGATTCCACGCCGCGTACTCCTCGTAGAACTCGAAGTAGGCCTTCAGCCCAGCCACGAGCCGGTGGCGGGCGTCTGCCTCATCTCGGCTGGCCCAGTAAATCCGGCGGCGAAGCAGGGTCGCCATCTCATCCTGGAGGGCCGAAAAGACCGCCTTCTTATCGGCGAAATAGAGATAGAACGCGCCCTGGGAGAGCCCCGCCGCCTGCACAATCGCACTAACGGTCGTGCCGTGGTAACCGTCACGTTCGAAGACCCCACGGGCGGCCTCCAGCAGTTCGCCCCGGCGAACCCATTGGCGCTCGGTAAGAGGCAGTTCCTTCACGGGTCGGCTGGTGACTGACACGTCAGTCAGTAGCTTAGCACGCTGCCCGGAGACAGGTCCAGCGACTGAGGGGGACAGCCTCCTGGCCGGAGTCGGGATCGTTACCGGATCATCACGAAGAACCGCTCGACCGCCTTGTCGGCCTGGCTGGTCGCCGTCAACACGAAGGCTCGCAGCGGCGCCAGGTTCGCATCCGTCGTGGCGTTGAACCCAAGACCAGCCTGGGATCCGAATGGGGATTGGCGGATCGCGTCCAGCAGCTTGGCGATGTCCACGTAGACGATTGCCGAAGGTTTGGCCAGCGACGCGGCGCTCGCCGTCTTGTAGGTGGGGTCGGATGCGATCGTGGCCCCACCCTTGTGGCCATCGATGATCGCCTTCACTTCATCAGGGGTGGAAGCGAGGATTCCCATACCGTCCAGCAGGGCGTAGGACGGACTAAAGGCGCCAAGCTGACTCAGCTCGGGCGACGTCCAGGAGGTGATCACAACGCCGCGGTACGTGCTCGTCGTGATGCGGCCGGCCGCCGACGAAGCGCCAAGACCGGGGCCGGCCGAAGAACCGGAGCCCGAGCCACTCGAGCCGCTGAAGCCGGAGCTGGCCGCTCCTTCCGCCAGCGTCAGGAGCTTGCCGAAGAACGCGCTCATGCTGCGGGCGTTATCGGTCCCCAACAGGATGCCGCCGGCAGGCAGGCCATTGCTGCCGAACTCGACTTCCAGCCCAGCGTCTCCGGTCAGGTGCGGGAGCACGCCGCCGGGGCCGGTCAGACCGATGGCGTTGGTGCCCGCGGTCACGGACGGATCGGTGCCCGCCTGATCCAGCACCGTCTGGATGGTGCGGTTCAGGTTGGCGATAGCGAGGAAGGCAGCGCTGCCCTTGGGAATCCAGCGCAGCACGACGTCCGTACTGCCGGCATGCGCCAGGGCCTCACGAGTTGCCGGGGCGAGCTTGGACGCGTCGAGCTTGACGAGCAAATCTGCCAGCAGGCCGTCGCCGTTCGCCGAGAGCGTGGCCCCAATCCCCTGCAGCGCCTCGACATCGTTCATGTTCCGGAGAGCCAGGCTGAGGGCCGGCGTCGTTGCCATCTCCTTCTTGAAGTTGGCGACCAGCGACTTGCCGTTGACGTACACAAAGCCGACCCGGTCGGATGGCAACCCGGCAAGGGTGGCCTTGTAATCGCTCGAGTCGACCAGACGTGGGGTGCGGCCCTGTTCGGTGTCGATGATCTCGTGAATCATCGCGCTGGAAGTGGCGATCACCACCACGTGATCGATATAGCTGTAGGCGTTGGCTTTCTCAGTCGTGACCGTCGGCGTTCCGACCGAAATGGTAAAGCCGTTGTACGTCTCATCCTTCCACTGAAACTTCTTGCCCCACTTGCTCGCGCGCAGCTTCGCCAGGGTGGCGCGCGCTTTCGTGTCGTCTCGGGAGACGGCATAGAAGGCAGCCGGACTCGTGTTGGCGTTGGTGAGATTCAGCTGCGCACTGAACCCGATTTCCGGTCCGAGCCACGGCTGGATGTCGGTGGTGAAGGAAAAGCCCGAGTCTTTGAAGGCCGCGTCGAGCTTGTCGTTGATGGCCTTGTCCGTCTTGTAATCAGGGAAACTGTGCACGGCGCGCATCAGATTGACCTTCTGCGCGACGGAGGGATCGAGGTTGGCCACGGCGATCACGTCTGCGGTCGCCGGCACCATCTTCTCGACCGTGGCGTTTGGTTTGGCGAGCAGCAATACCGCCGCGGCGCTCACCGCGCCGAGGGCAAGGACGCCGGCGGCAGGAATCAGCAGCCGACGGTGGCGAGCAAACCAGGAGCGGTGCGCCGCGGGAGCGACCACGGGGGCGACCGGCGGGACACCCACGGGGTCGGGCTCGGGAGCTGGGGTCAGGTCGCCTTCGGTATTCATCGCCGGGATGCCTCAGCAGCATCAACTCGAGCGGTTAGGGCAACTTGTTAGCTGCGCGGGCTCGTTGCCAGGGCGTTGCCGAAATGCAACCGGGCGAGGACCTGCATCTCGTCGGGGGAGAACCCCGTGCTCCGACCGGACTGGTACTGCCGCTCCACCTCGCGGTGGATGGCAGCGACTCGGGGGTCGTCCTTACGCACCTGGGCGGAACCCTTGTAGCCCAGGGTGGTGTTGATCCAGTACGCGATCCCGGCCAGGCCGGACCGATCATTGACGGTGATGCCCAGCGGCCGGTCGAGGATGCGGGCCGTGTCGAAGATGTTGTAAATCTCCTCGTTCTTCAGCAGGCCGTCGGCGTGAATCCCGGCGCTGGTCACGTTGAACCCGGCCCCCGCGAACGGATAATTCGCCGGCAGCGGCGTCCCCAGCTGATCTCGAAAATAGGCCGCCGCCCGTGTGATCGCCGTCGTATCGACACCGGGAGTCTCCCCTCGCAGCCCGATGTAATCGATGACCAACGCTTCCAGCGGCGGGTTGCCGGTCCGCTCGCCGAAGCCGAACAGGGAACCGTTCGCCGCGGCGCACCCGTAGAGCCAGGCGGCAACCGTATTCACCTCGCCCCGATGGAAGTCGTTGTGCCCGTGCCATTCGAGGAGCTCCGGCGCGACCCCCAGGGTTTGGGTAAAAAACTGCACCAGCCGGGGCACACCCCGGGGTAGGGACGCCTGTGGCCAGGGCAACCCGAAGCCCATGGTGTCGCAGAGCCGGAACTTGACCGGCACGCCGGCCTGCTGGCCGAGCTCCTCAAGCGAGGTCACCAGAGGAGCGACGAAGCCGTCCAGGTCGGCACGCGTCAGATCCTCGAGATGGCAGCGGGGCCGAATGCCGGCGTCGATCACGGCACCCACGACCCTGGCGTAGTCCTCGGCTGCCTGCCGGCGCGTGCGGTTCATCTTGAGGTGGATGTGGTAGTCAGAGGCCGACACCAGGATGCCGGTCTCTTTGACGCCGGTCGCCTTGACGGCCTTGAGGTCGTCGAGCGAGGCGCGCATCCAGGTGGTGACCTCCGGCCCCGGCCGCCCCTGGCAGGCGGCGATCGCCGCTCGGTCGATCGGGGTGTAGGCGAAGAACTCGGTCTGCCGGATCACGGGGCCACCCAACTGGTTCAGCAGGTCGTAGAGGTGGACGATCTGCTCGACGCTGTACGGGGCCCGCGCCTGCTGGCCGTCTCGGAACGTGGTGTCGGTGATCCAAATGTCCGACGGAAGGGCCTGGGGAACGGCATCCCGCTCGAAGCGGCTGGGCGGGATCCGGCTGTAGGGGAAGTCGTCCCGGAGCAGATTGGGCTCGGTGCGATCCAGCACGCCTCATTGTATGCATATGTTGATTTGTATTGCAATCTATTGACTGCAACGATCAACTCACGTACGCTTGAGCCGACGGTGATCGAGATCCAGGGGGAGCCCTATCTCAGCGCGGCCGAGGCCTGCGAGCTTCTCGGCGTAAAGCCCGCGACGCTGTACGCCTACGTAAGCCGCGGGGTGCTCAAGAGCTATCGCCAGGGGATCAAACGCGCACGCCTCTACCGGGGCGGCGACGTGCAGCGGGTGCTACACCTGCGGCCGAGCCGGGAGCCGTCTCCCCTCCCCCACGCCGCCGACTGGATGGGCGACCCCTAAGCGGACACCACGTGCGTGGCGCCGCAGATGCGGCACTTCTCTTCCCGCCGGCCGGCGTCGGCGTTCCCCGTCGGCTTCCACGGCCATCCCGACTTCTTGATGTTGCAGATGCACGGCTTGCTCGCTTTCGTTTCTCCCATGGACTCTCCCCTTCCTATGGAATGCCGGCGCGCGTTCGGCGCTGTGGCGACTATGAGGCTTCTTGGCCAGGGGTTCAAGCCCTGAGAGTTAGCGAAAAGTGCTGTACTCGATTTCTTTCTTCCGGTCGAAGGCTGCCTCGCGCGTTTCGAATGTCTGAAAATGGCCGCGGCCGTGAAGCACGTAGATCCCGTCCACGTCGTCGCGCGTGACCTTCAAGTCGGCCAGATCGATGTTGTAAACCTGGCCCGAGTCGGTGGCGCGCAGCCGTGCCATGGAGCCGATTCTAGGCGACGGTCACCTCGTCCATCAGGTAGACGTCCTGCACGGCATTCAGCAGCTGGATGCCCTCGCTCATCGGCCGCATAAACGCCTTGCGCCCGGTGATGAGGCCCGTGCCGCCCGCCCGCTTGTTGATCACGGCCGTCTTGACGGCTTCCTTGAGATCGGTCTCCCCCGCCGAGGCCCCGCCAGAATTGATGAGAGGGCTGCGTCCCATGTAGCAGTTCGCGACCTGGTACCGGGTCAGATCGATCGGATGATCGGTGGTCAGCTTCTCGTAGACCGCCTTGGTCGTCTTGCCGAACTTCAAGACCTCGAAGCCGTGGTTGGTCTCCGGCAGCTTCTGCTTGATGATGTCCGCCTCGATGCTGACCCCGAGGTGGTTGGCCTGACCAGTCAGATCGGCGGCGACCTCGTAGTTCACCCCGTCCTTGATGAACGCCGGGTTGCGCAGATAGCACCAGAGCACCGTCGCCATGCCGAGTTGGTGCGCCTCATGAAAGGCGACGGCGATCTCCTGCAGTTGCCGATCGGCCTCGGGAGAGCCGAAGTAAATCGTTGCCCCGAGCGCCGCCGCCCCGAGTTCCCACGCCTCTTTGACCGTCCCGAAGCGAATCTGGTCGTAGTGGTTGGGATAGGTCAGCAGCTCGTTGTGGTTGATCTTGCAGATGAAGGGGATCTTGTGCGCGTACTTTCGCGCGACCGAGCCGAGGACCCCGAAGGTCGAGGCCACCGCGTTGCAGCCGCCCTCGATCGCCAGCTCGACGATCTTCTCGCCGTCGAAGTACGCCGGGTTCGCCGCGAACGAGGCACCGGCGGAGTGCTCGATCCCCTGGTCGACCGGTAGGATCGACAGATAACCGGTGCCGGCCAGACGGCCGTGGTCAAAGAGTGACTCGAGGCTGCGCAGCACCCGCGTGGGACGATCGCTGGTCGCAAAGATCCGGGTCACGAAGTCCGGGCCGGGAAGGTGCAGCTGCGACTTGGGGATCGTCTCGCAGTTGTGCTCCAGCAAGCTCCGGGCGTCGTTTCCCAGGATCGATTCGAGCTTGCTGAGCGACGTCGCTGTGGCCGTAGCCATCTGCTCCTCCTTGCCGGGGTCTGTCCACCAGTTTAGGCGCTCCCCTCACCCCTAAACTGAATCCAAGCCGCGATCTCCGGCACGCAGCCTACAATGGCGAATCGATGAGCCTGGTCGACTGGTCGGTCATCATCATGGGCGGCTGGGTCCTGGTCATCGTCGCGACCGGCCTGGTCCTGACGCTGCGCCCAGGCGTCGGCGAGTTGGAGTACGAGACCCCGACGACGGAACCGCTGCGGCTTCGCCAGTCCTCGGGCGTAATGCCGCGTCGGGCCTGGGGATTCCGCCCACCCGTCCACCACTCGCGCTACGACCCTGCTCCCTGGCAGGTGCAACCCCCGCGCTCCGACGAGGACAGCCTGGAAAACGTGGACCGTGCCACCGAGATCAAGCGCGAGCTTGGCAGTGAGCACCCCCCGTGGGAGCGCCTCGACCGCTCGGGCCTCTAGCCCTACTCGCCCAGTTCGCGGCTGACGCGGTCAAGGACGTCGAGCATCCGCCGCGAGGTCGCATGCAGGCTTTCCTGGAGCAAGGTCAGCGCGTGGTGCGCGTCGGCGAGCACGTCCGCCTCGCCACTGAGATCATCGGGGGTCCGGGCGAAACGCGGCAACACCTCTTCGAAGAGAAGCTGGAAGCGCTGCTCCGCCAGCGCGAGGCAGGTGGCCAGGTTGACGACCTGGCTCTCTAGCTCCGGATCGAGGCTTCGCAAGGCGCGCCAGGCCGGTTCCGGGACCACACTGCTGCCGGGTGACGACGGCCCTCCCATCTCGACCCTCATGCTAATGCTGGAATGATCGCCACCGCCGCCGACGGAACGCGCTTGCATTACATCGCGGAAGGCAGTGGACCGCCGCTGGTGCTCGTCGGCGGCAAGACCTCGAGCATCGAGGGCGCCTGGTGGCGCTACGTCCCGGTCCTCGCCGAGCGATTGAAAGTGATCGCCCTCGACAACCGTGGCGCCGGCGCCTCAGATAAACCGAACACGCCGTACAGCATGCGGCTGATGGCGGAAGACGCCCTGGCGGTGCTGCAAGAGGCCGGCGAAACGTCGGCGCACTGGTTCGGGATCTCGATGGGCGGAATGATCTTGCAGCAGCTCGCCCTCGACCATCCCGACGCCGTTCGCAGCCTGATCCTGGGGGCGACGCACTGCGGCGGCGAGCGCCCGGCGACGGCCGTCGCCGACAATCCGCCAGGCGTCGAGGGCCCGCTCCGCCGCTATGCGAATCTCTACGATGCGCGCTTCATCGCCGACCATCCTGACTGGGTCGAAGAAGACGCGAAGCACTTTGGAAAGATGCCGCTGCATGCCATCGTCCGCCAGGACCAGGCGGTCAAACACCACGCAGTGTGCGATCGGCTCGGCGAAATCCGCCAACCTGTATTGATCCTCCACGGCCGGCGGGACCGGATGGTGCCACTCACCCGCGGAGAAGAGCTTCAACGCGGCTTGCCGAATGCCCGGCTGCGCATCCTCGAGGGAGCCGGGCACCAGTTCCATTCCGAGCAATTCCGGACGGTGCTCCAACTGGTGCTCGATTTCGTCGAGGAGGTCGAGCGCCGGCGAGCCTAAGCGGCCGTCCAGGTCACCAGGTCGCGGCTCACCTGCTTGCACAGCCGGCCGTCGACGGCGAGCGACTGGCAATGCGCCAGCGTTTCCTGCAGGGCCAGCCGCTGCTGGAACACATTCCGTTGCATGATGCCCTGGAACAGCCCTGCCGCCAGCTGCCAGCCAGACTTCGCCCCATCAGCGGCGAGGCGGACCAGCGCCGCTTTGCGCGCCTCATGGTGCTCAATGATTTCCCCGATCCGGGTGCGGTGATCATGAAAGGGATCTCCGTGCGCCGGCAAGACCGTGTCAACCTCGAGCCGTCGAATACGCTCCAGCGAAAGGATGTAGTCGTCCAGGGGATCCGCGCCTGATTGTGGGTGTAAGCCAATGTTCGGGCTGATCTTCGGCAGCAAGTGATCCCCGGAAAAGAGCACACCGCGCGCTGGCCAGTAGAAGCAGCAGTGGCCGGGGGAATGGCCCGGTGTCCAAATGACTTCGATCTCGCTACCGTCGACCGGCAACCGCTCCGCGCCTTCGAGCAGGGTGTCAGGCTCGACCACCGAGACAAATTCCCGGGCCGCCATCGATGCGCTCTTGAGGAACTCGGCCTCCGCCGGCGGCACCCCATTCATGCTCAACCACTTAGCGACGTCATGGACCAGATCTTCGGCGCGCGCGTAGCGCGGTTCCATCAGCGCGACCTCCAACCGATGGATGACGAGCTCAGCCCGGGACCGGTCGCGCAGCTCGCCGGCGAGACCAAAGTGGTCCGGGTGGATATGCGTGATCAGGATGCGGTTGATCCGCTCGACGGGCACCTGCTGCGCGCCCAGCTTCTGGTTCAGGGCCTGCCGCGATTCGTCCATCAGCAGTCCGGTGTCGATGAGCGTGAAGTAGTCACCGTCGCGCAGGAGGAAGACGTTGACATGCTTCAGTTCGAACGGCATGGGCAGTTCGAGCCTGAAGATGCCTGGTGCAACTTCCATTGCTTGAAAACAATACATTGAAAAAAACGCCGGGCTGCGCTTTGGCGCAGATCCGGCACGCGCGCGGAGCGCGCATCCTTAGCGTCGGCCGGGCGGCGTCGCTCCGAAAAAGTGCCACCGGAGCGTGCGACTCCTGTCGCCGCGACGGGCATGCTGGAGGACACCGGCGACGACGCTACCGGCCGCTCAGGTCTGTGTGTTAGCCGGTACTACGGCTAGGCGGCGGTTTGGACGGGCTCGTCCGGGCGGTTGGGCACCAGCTTCTGGCCTTGGTCCTTGGTCGGCAGCGGCAGATGCACGGTGTCGGTCGCGATCAGATCCAGGAAGGCATCGACCACCTGTGGGTCGAAGTGACTACCCCGACCAGTTTTGATCTCTTCCAGCGCCTTGGCCAGCCCAAGTGACGGTCGGTAGATCCGGTCCGCCACCATGGCCTCGAAGGCATCGGCGACCGAGATGATTCGCGAGCCGAGCGGGATCTCTTCCGCCTTCAGCCCCTTGGGATATCCAGTGCCGTCCCACTTCTCATGGTGATGGCGGATCAATGGCGCCACGTGGTGCAGTCCCTCGACCGGTCCGATGATGTCGGCGCCGATCTGCGGGTGCCGCCGCATCCAGGCCATTTCATCTTCCGTGAGCGCCATCGATTGCCGAAGAATCCGATCGGGAATCCCGATCTTGCCGACGTCATGCAGGATGGCGCCAAGACGGACGGCGGCTGCCTCGTCGCGCGAGAGGCCCATCCGCGCGGCGCACGCGCCCGCCAGCTTGGCCAGGCGCTCGGAGTGCCCACGCGTGTAGCTGTCTTTGGCTTCGATCGCGTTCGCAAGCGCCATGTTGACCTCGGTCATTAGCTTGGCTTCCACGTCGCGCCGCGTCACCAGCTCTTGATGCGCCGAGACCGCCCGCGCCATCACCGAACCGAGCACGGCGACCACCACGAAGAGGAACATGCGCTGAAGGATCACAATCCGGTCGGAACCGAAGGTGGCGAGATAGGTTCCCTGCTGCAGCGGGGCGACCGCGCCCGCGACCAGGTAGAGCAGCGCGACCACAACCGCGCAGAGCACCGACCCGACCGCCCCGAAGCGAAGGGCGGACACCGTGATGACGAGGAAGAAAAGCGCGGCAAAGGGGCTCGTGTAACCCCCCGAGGCATAGGTGATCATCGTCGCCACCAGCATGTCGACCCCGGTGGTGGTGTAGCTGAACGCCCTGCCGGGCCGCCGATGGAGAAACAGCAGGAGCAGCGTAGTCAGGCACACGACACCCCAGGCCGCCAGGATGGCGTTGATCCGGCCGACGTCATAGCCGGGCGCGGCATTCAGGTTGTTGAGGATCACCGCGAAGATCAGCAGCGTCCACCGAAACAGACCGGTGAGCCGCTCATTGCTGAGATTGATCAGACTCTCGGCCGGGTCCTCGGGGCGCTGCCGGCCCTTGCGCGAAGCATTGCGGACGGCGGCCATCGCCGCAAATTATCCGGCGGCTCTGTGACGAAGAGCGTTACAAACCGGTCGCACCCATGGCACGCGCGTGACGAGACTAGTTAGGAAGCCGGAGCCCGAGAAAATCTGACAGCACCCGCCGGACGTCCTGGTAGCGGAGAAAGGCGGTGTCGGCCTCAGCCAGGGCTAGGTCCACTTCGTTGTAGGCATCCTTCAGCGGCCCCACCAGGTCTGCCGGGTTGACCTGCGCCCGCTCCCCACGGGCGGCGCGGAGCTGCTGGCCGATCGCCTTCGTCGAAGCGCTGTAGTCCGCGGCGATGCCCTGCGCCTGCTGGAGCAGGCTTTGGAGGTCGTCCGGGGTCAGCGCCCGGCCGGCATATTTTTGCTCTAGGGCGGCAACCTGGATCGCGACCGCGGCGGCCCCCTCCCCAGCTCGACTTATGTCGGCGCCGATCGCCGCCAGGTGCGTGCTCGCGTCAAGCTGACGGCCGGCCCCCGGAATGCCGCCAACCAGGCGGAGTGCCGGGTCATTGCTGGAACGCCGACCGGCGTCGCTAAAGTCCTGCTCGGCCAGCTTGAGCTGGGTGGCGGCGCCCTGCAGCTGCGCCGGATCGGCAGCGCCCGTGGCCGCGCTCATGCTTCGCTGGGCGGCGACCAGTGCCTGTCCGCCACGATCCATGTCCTGATATACAGCGGCGCCCGCATACGCGGTGTAGCCCAGCGCGCCGAGAAGCCCCAGGATGACGATCGCGGCCAGCAGGCCCCGGCCGCGCTTGCTGCCCATAGGTATATCTTGCCGGGCGCCATCGGCGCCCGCTCCACCGTGCCGAAGTCCCGCTTAGACGCGAGCGCGGTTGCCGGTGACCAGGCGGATCACCCACAACAGGATGACGGCGCCAATGAAGGCGGCGATGAAGCTGATAAGGAGACCACCGCCCGTCGAGCCGAACACGATGGATAGCAGCCAACCGCCAATGAACGCGCCGATGACGCCAACCACGACGTCCATGAGTACGCCGTAGCCATGGCCACTCACGACTCGTCCGGCCAGGGCCCCCGCGATGCCGCCGATGATCAAGAAGACGATCAAATTCATGGGCTTCCTCCTAGAAATACTCGAGCTGCTTAATTAGTACCTGTTTCTATCTTACATGTCAATCGAGCTATAACAAAACCTGCGCCCGGCAGGTCAGCCCGCGAGCCGCTCGACCAGCGCGTCGGCGGCCCCGCTCTCGGCCGGCAGGCCGGCGAAGAGGTCGCGCTCCAGCACGCCGGTGACCCACGGATTTGGAAAAACCCGGACAAAGAGCTCAGGTGCCGCCAGCGTCGCGATGGCGATCGCCGTGGTCACCGCTACGCTTGCGGTGCCCGCGGATAGGCGGTAATAGAGCTTGGCCGGCAAGGCGGCGGAGCCCCCCGTCGCGCGGCGGATGCGTGAAAAGGCGGAGGTGGCCGCATCCCGGACTGCCGCATCCGAGCCATCCGCGACCACCACATGGGGACGGAGGCTCGCCATCACATCCGCAAAGACGTCTTCCAGGCCGGCAGCCGTAAGCTCGCTCAACCGGTAATCGAGGAGGACGAGGTCGCGCACGCCCAGTTGGCGGGCCGCCTGCGCGTGGTCGGCGCCGCTCGAATCCCTGGCGGCGGCGCAAACAAGCGTGATGTCGGTGCCCGACGCGGCATAGCGTGCGAACGCATGTCCGCAAAGGTGGCTGGCCTTGTCCGGATCCGTCGCAAAGCCCAGCAGGCGAAAGGGCACATCGGATAATCGGCGCCGCCCGCGGATTCTTTCGAACTCAACCGTCGGGCGCGGCCTGCGGCCGCCTTGACCGCGTAAGTCAGGCGAGGGAGCGGGCGCTGGAGAGAAGCCGGTCGTAGGCGTGCTTCAGCTGCGGGTAGCGCAGGAAGATCAGGTGGGCAAATTCCTGGGTCAGCGCCCGCGGCGGGCGGATGAGGCGCATGCCAGCCTCGCTCAGCAACCGGTTTCCTTTCCGCCCATTACAGCGCCGGCACGCGATCACCTGGTTCTCCCAGCTGCTGGCCGCCCCGCCCCGCGAGGTGGGTACGACGTGGTCGACGGAAAGCTGTGAGGAAGGCATTCCCTTTCCGCAGTACTGGCACATGCCGTCGTCACGCAACAGCAGGTTGCGCCGGTTGGCTCGCAGCATCCGTCGAGGGATCTGGATATTGGAGAGGAGCCGAACGATGACAACGTCCGCGCCGAAGCAACGCCGTGCCATTGCTTGCTCGACCGCCTGCCGAGCATCGTCGTCAATGAACGTGACGCGCTGCTTGGTCAGCAGGACGACCAGCCGCCGCTTACTGATCACATTCAGCGGCTGAAGTGAGGCGTTTAGCAGAAGAACGAGTTCGAACGACCTCCTCTATCGGGTTTCCGCCCCGTGGGCGCCACTAATATAACGGAGTTCATCCGGCCAGTTTTCGCCGGCGGGTTGGGCAGAGTTAGGCGTCCGCGAGCACCGTCAGCGCTCCGGCTCGCGCTTACGCAGCGGCCGCCGCCGGCGGCGTCATGCTGATCTCGTCCACCAGCCAGGTCGGCAGCGCTCCCGAGTTCGCGGCCGGCGACGTCACCAGGACCGTCTGGCAGTACGGGCAAATGCCAGTCGTGGCACTGCCGGCAGTCGGCGCGCCGCAGCTCGGGCACCTCACGGGCAGGCTGGTGAGCGGCGCCGTCGTCACGAACGTCCAGTATTCGGTGAAGGGTGCGCCAAGATTGATCCGCGCTTTGAACCACACCAGCATCCGCTCGCCGACCGGGGTGGGGGTCTGCGGCCGGGCGTGCAGCTCGATGATCTGAAACATGCCGGTCGGCAGGGCGAGCAAACCGGTTCCCCACGACGCCGCCAGCCGTTGCGTGAGAAATTGGGTGGGCACCTGGTTGCTTCCTCGCTGCCGGCACAGCTGGACGCCCCCCATGATGCTCGTCAGCTGGATGATCGCTGGATTGGTCATGATGCCGAGGGCGAGGTTCTCCCCCACGAGGTCGACCGGACCGGCAAGTGGCTGCGCACCACCGGCGGAGCGGTTCGCCAGCGTCTGTCCGACGCCGGCCAACCCTTTGAGGGCAGCCAACCCGCTGGACGCCGACCCGAGCGCCTTCAAGAGGCTGGTCAAGACCGAGACCACCAGGATGATCAGGATGACGGGCCAGACGAACCACGGCATGTCCATCGGCTGGTTGTACGTCGTGAGATGGAGCACGGTCGATACAACGGACGAGGCTCCCCGAACCCGCGCCCGCCAGGCTTAGCTTGCGGCCTCAACCCGGCGATCGATCGGGACATAGGCCACGTCCTTCTCTCCGACGTACTCGGCGCGCGGCCGGATCAACCGGTTGTCCGCGTACTGCTCCAGCACGTGCGCCGCCCAGCCGGCCGTGCGGCTGACGGCAAAGACCGGCGTGAACATGTCGATCGGAATGCCCATCGTGAAGTAACAGGAGGCCGAGTAGAAGTCCACGTTTGCATACAGGTGCTTCTGCTGCATCACAACGTCCTCGAGCCTGCGCGAAATCTCATACCAGCGTAGGTTGCCAATGTGTTCCCCAAGCTCTCGCGACATCTCCCGCAGGTGGGTCGCCCGCGGGTCCTCGGTCCGGTAGACGCGGTGGCCGAAGCCCGAGATCTTCTGATGCGCCGCGAGCCGCTCGGTGACATAAGCCTCGACGTGCGATGCCTCGCCGATCTTCTGCAGCATCTTCATCACCTGCTCGTTGGCACCGCCGTGCAGGGGACCGGCAAGCGCGCCGATCGCGGACACGATCGCGGAGTACATGTCGGCCAGGGTCGCCGCCGTCACGCGGGCGGCAAACGTCGAGGCGTTCAGCTCGTGGTCGGCGTGAAGAATCAGGGCCAGGTCCATCGCCCGGACGGTCAGTGGATCGGGCTCGGCGCCAAAGAGCATCCGCAAGAAGTTTTCGGCGTGGCTCCCGTCCGTATCCGGCTCGACTGGTTCGCGACCCCTGCGGATTTGTTCGAAGGCAGCGACGATCGTCGCCGCTTGCGCCGTCACCCGCATCGCCTTCGCGACGTTGGCTTCGCGAGAGGCGTCGTGCGCCTGCGGATCGTAGAAGGCGAGCGCGGATAGGGCGGTCCGTAGCGCATCCATGGGGGTGGCACTGCGCGGAAAGTCCTTGATCAACGTCAGCACCTGGGTGGGGAGCGCTCGGTGTGAAGCCAGCTCGGCGCCGAACTGCTGCAGCGCCTCACGGGTCGGCAACGACCCGAACCACAAAAGGTAGGCGGTCTCTTCGAACGAGGAGTGGCGGGCCAGGTCGTGGATGTCGATGCCCCGGTAGGTCAGCTTGCCCTGTGGACCGATGATGTCGCAGATCGAGGAGGTCGCCGCGATGACATCCTCAAGGCCGCTCTTGGTCACCGGCATACGAGCCAAGTATAGGAAGCGATCCTGATCCGCTCGGCGCTAGGCTCCTTTGATGACGGCCATCGGCCGGCAGCTGGCCACTACCCGGGCGAGGCCGGCACCGGCGATGCTGTCGATGACCTGGTCGATGTCCTTATACGCCGCGGCGCTCTCGTCCAGCGGCACGTGACGCGTGTTGACAAGGATGTCGCGCTGCGTCAGCCACTGGTCGGCATCCGCCTGCTTGAGTCCGCGGTTGGCAGCCCGCCTGGAAAGCACGCGGCCGGCGCCATGATTGATCGAGTACAGACTTGCCCGCGCGCCCGGTTCGGCCACCTGGATATGGCTGGCGGTCCCCATCGAGCCGGGTGTGATGATCGGGTGGCCGGTTGCCTGCCAGCGTGCGGGCTGGCCTCGGTGTCCCGCTGGGAACGCGCGGGTCGCACCTTTTCGATGGATCCAGTGGAGCGCCCCATCGAGCTCCTCCTGTTGGATCAGGTTGTGCGAAATGTCGTACACAACCCGAGTGGACGCGCCGAGCTCCTCCTCGAACACCTCGGCGACCTGGGTCAGGAGGAGAAGACGGTTGACGATCGCGACATTCGCGGCTGCGCCCATGGCGTCGAGATAGCGGCGGCCCTCGTCAGAATCCGCCGGCATGAACACCAGCTCCCGGTCGGCCGGGAGCTGCCGGCCTTCGGATTGCAGTTCTGCCAAGAACTCGCTCGCCACCTGGTGCCCCAGCCCACGGCTGCCGGTATGGAGCATCACGCCGATCCCGTCACGGACGCCAAAGGCGCGGGCGACGTCCGGCTGGTGGACGGTGATCGCCTGGATCTCGATGAAGTGATTGCCGCTTCCCACGCTGCCCACGGTTTCGATCCCGCGCTGGCGTGCCCGGGAGCTCAACTCCCCGGTTGAGTCGAAGCGAACGCGCTCCAGCCGATCCCGAGTCTCGGCCGGGTAGCTCTGCGCACCCTCGCGGACGATGCGTTCGAAACGGTCTCTCGTCACGGGCCTGATCGCCTTGTCACGGCCGAGGGCGACTCGCTGCTCGATCCCCTGCATGATGCTTCGGCGCAGCCGCACGTCTGCCAGTTGTTCTGCCTGCAGACTGGTCTGCAGGAAGCTCATCCCGCAGGAGATGTCATAGCCGGCCACCATCGGGATCAACGTGTTCGTCGTCGCCACCACCGCGCCGATCGGGGCCCCGTATCCGGAGTGGGCGTCCGGCATCAACGCGACAGATTCGACGCCCGGGATCGCCGCGGTGTTTTTCGCCTGTTGAAAGACGGCGTCGTCGAATGTTCGCAGGATCGCATCGTTCGCAAAAACATCGATCGGAACGTCACCGGCTAACCGGTAATGGTTGGTGCCGACTCGCTGCAACGGCGGCGTCATTGCGGAAGGGCGACCGTTTGAGACAACCCCAGAAGGCTCCCAGCTTCCTTGTCGGTGATACCGATGGTTACCGAATGCTCTGCTGTCTGGACTTCGAGCGCGCCCGATGAACCGGTGCCAGGCTGCACCAGTTGGAGGATTGCCGTCTTTGTGCTCGAGCTGGCGGCAAGCCCCAGCCGATCACCGAAGCCGGCGGCGCGACGGATGGAGGGACAGATGATGTACGTCCCTCGAGCGGTGCGCGTCACCGTCGGCGGATCGAGGATGAAGGTCCGAACCACGCGGTCGATCCGGCCCGTGTTGAACTCGGTGTAGTACAGGTTATCGGCGGCATCGAGCGCGATTCCTTGTGGCTGCTGGATGCCGGTGATGACGCTGACCTGATGCCCAAGGCCGTCGAGCTCGTGGATCGCGTTCTCGCCGAGCGTATTGACGAAGATGTGGCCGGCCCGACCGACGAGCACGTCATCGGGCGTTGGCAGCGTCGCGAAGCGAAGGCGGGCGGGTACGAGGACCCAGAGCGCGCCGCCCTCGTCGGCGACGTAGATCCGCCCGTTGGTATCAACGGCGGCGCCAACCGGGCGAACCATGCCGCTGGCGATTTGCGTTGCGGTCTTCCCATCCGCGCTGACGCGCCAGACCACGCCGTTCGGACTGTCCGGCACGATGACATTGCCGCCGGTGGGGAGGAGATTGCCCAAAGCATCTTTATCCGGGAGCACCGGGCCAATGCCGTCGATGCCGTCGCGTCCCGTGCGGTTCGGAAAGGCACGCCACGGGCTGACCGCGTGGGTTTGCGGATCGATCGCCACCACGCGGTTCCGTCCCTGCTCGCCGACCAGGATACGTCCATCGGCCTGCACGACGATCCCCTCCGGCGCCGACATCCCGCCGGCGATACGCTGGATCGAGCCGTCGGCATTCAGCGCTGAAACGGCTCCGGTCTTGATGTCGCTGAAGAGCAGCCGGCCGTCGTTGTCGAAGGCGAGGTCATCGGGCGCGGGCTGCTTTTGCAGCAGGACCTGCGGACCGGCTGGCGCGGCGCTCGACGGACAGGCGACCAATCCGGACACCTTCGGGCTCGGCGTCGACGTAGCCTTGACCGACGGCGCGACCGGCGCCTGCTGACAGGCCGCCGCCGTGATGCCCACGACGACGATGGCCATGCGTTTTGTGATCGCCGAAATTGTGAAGCGTTTCATCGATCTTGTTTGACCACGGTGATACTCCGGTCTACCATGGCGTCGTGCTCAAAGTCATTTCTGCTCCCGAACTGGCCCGCAATCTCGACCCGATTCTCAAGGCGCTGGAAGAAAGCGGCACCACGCTGATCATCAAACATCATGACCAGCCGGCGGCGCTGCTCGTCCGCTTCGACGCCTACGTCGCGATGCTGGCAACCATGGATTATTCCGGGTGGGAGCGATGGATCGATGAGGTGCGGGCCGCCTTCCCAACCGCCGTGTTCAGCCCGCCGCGGCGGCCGAAGTCGATGGTTCCGGCCTTTATCGACCCGGCGGACATCGGGTACGCGCCGCAGTTCGGGCAGGTGGGCACGACCGCCGGGCGGCGCCGTCTCGCTGAGGAGCTGGCGGCGATGGGCATGCAATTGGATGAACAGCAGCTCGGGCCGGTCTACTCGCTCGTCCTGAGCCTGGCCGAGCGCAAGCGGGCGCTCTATCCCGAGGACCTGAAGCTCGCGGTCGAGGAGGCGCTTGGACGAGCGACGCCGGGCCGCTTCGCCTTGAAGGAATTCCAGGTCAACGCACAGAGTGGCTTCTCGAGCACCGCCGAGATCGCCCTCAGTGACGGGGGCGAAGTGAAGTCGGGTCGCGCCACGGGCAACGGCACGCTGGACGCGGTCTTCCGCGCCATCCAGCAGGTAAGCGGGGTGCCCGCGGAGCTCGAGGACTTCAGCCTGGCGGCGGCGACCCAGGGCAGCGATGCGCTGGGCGAGGCCGTCGTGACCCTCAGCCAGGGGACGCAGGTCGTGGTCGGAAGGGCCGCCGCCCTCGACGTCGTCGAGGCGGCAGCGAACGCCTACATCAATGCGCTGAACTGGCTATTGCGGCCACAGGAGGGTAGAACCCCCTCCCTAACCGTACCCGCAAGGGGAACGGAAACCTGACGCTGCGGCCGTTTCGTTTCGGCCTGAGCGTAAACCGGCCCCGATCGGGGTCCGAATGGATCGCGTTTGCCCGGTACGTAGAGGAACGTGGCTATCACACCCTGGTCATGCCGGATCATTTCGGTGCGAGGCTGGCGCTGGCGCCGGCCCTCGTCCTGGCCGCCGAGTCCACCTCCAGGCTGCGGGTCGGGAGCCTCGTGTACGACAACGACTTTCGACACCCGGCGCTGCTGGCGCAGGAAGCTGCCTCGATTGACCTGCTGACCGATGGTCGCTTCGAGTTCGGCCTGGGGGCCGGTTGGCTGAAGAGCGAGTACGACGCCGCCGGCATTCCATTCGACGACGGTGGCACTCGGGTCGAACGCATGACGGAAGCGCTTCAGATCATCAAGGCCCTCTTTAACGGGACGCCGCTGTCGTTCACAGGCCGGTTTTATCAGCTCACCGAATTGACCGGTAGTCCGAAGCCCAAACAGCAGCCCCACCCCCCGATCGTGATCGGTGGCGGCGGGCGACGGCTCCTCACGCTGGCCGCGAGAGAGGCCGACGTGATCAGCATCATGCCCCGGTCTCGCCGCGATGGCTCCGGCCTCGAAGATGCCGACGCCAGCGCCGAGGCGTTCGAGCGAAAGGTGGCCTGGGTCCGGGACGGCGCCGGCGATCGCATTTCAGCGATCGAGCTGAATACCCTGGTGCAAGCGGTGCTGATCAGCGACCACCCGCTGGACATGGCGAAGCCGCTGGCCAAGGAATACGGGATGGAGGCGGAACACGTCCTGGAATCGCCGCTGCTGCTGATTGGGTCGGTCGATCAGATCGCCGAGACTCTCGAGCGGCGGCGCGAGCGCTTCGGCCTCAGCTACATCACCGTCTTCGAGAAAGATCTCGAGAGCCTGGCAAAGGTCATCGCCCGGCTGCGCCGCCGAGGCGTTAGCGGCGCCTGATGGCGAGATCGAGGGTCGGCGCCGTCGCGGACACGTCGATCAACGAGGGCGCCCACCGCGGCCAGCGAGCGCGCAAGGCGATCACCCGGGCGGCTGAGGCCTGCACTTGGTCCATGGGGATGGCGCCGCTGCGAACCTGCTGCTTGACCGCCTCGATCGCGGACGCCTGATAGGCCGCATCGGCGCTGTTGAGCAAAAGCAGGTCATTACCGGCACGGGCGGCGGCCACCGTTGCCTCGGGCAGCCCGTAAAGCGCGGTGATGCCGCCCATTCCGAGACCGTCGGTGACGATGACGCCCTGGAAATGCAGCCGGTCACGGAGCAGTCCGGTCACGACTGCGCGCGAGAAGAGGGCCGGCGTATCCGTCGGATCGAGACCGGGGACCACCACGGCCGTCGTCATCACGGCGTCAGCCCCGGCGTCGATCCCGGCCTGGAAGCTCCGGGCCTGAGTCGCCGTCCACTGATCGAGAGTCTCGCCGTCGGTCGGAATGGCGGAGTGCGGATCGCCGGCGGCGCCACCGAGGCCAGGGAAATGCTTGAGCGTCGCCGCGACGCCGCCATCGTGCAGCCCATTGACGGACGCCGCCACCAGTAGCCCGACGATCGATGGATCGCTGCCGAAGGAACGGTCGCCGATCACCGTGTCGGCTGGATTGGTGCGCAGGTCCGCCACCGGAGCGAGGTCGAGCTGGACTCCCAGCGCGTGCAGGCCTGAGGCCGTGGCCGCCACCGCCTGTCGGACGCGCTCGGGGCCACCTGCTCCGAGATCGAGCTCCGAGGGCAGGGCGGCGACACCGTCGCGGACCCGCATCACCCGACCGCCCTCCTCGTCAACCGTAACCAGGAGCGGCGCCGGCAAGCCGGCCTCGCGGCCGAGTGCCTGCAGCTGAGCCGCGAGGCGGCTGAGGCTGGCGGCATCGCTGAAGTTGTCGCCGAAGATGAGCACGGTGCCGACCTTCTCGTCGAGGATGAGGTGACGCAGGCCGTCGGTGATCCTCGGACCGCCGAAGCTGGCGGCCATCATCTGGCCCACCGCCAGGTCGAGCGACAATGGCGCGGGCCGTTCATCGACCGGCTGCGCGGGTGCCGGCGCGGGGCTCGCTGAGGCCCGCGGGCTGGTGGATCGCGGCGCAACCGAAGCGGTTCGGTGGGACGCGCCCGGTCCGAGAGTCGCCGGCAGGGCGCTGACGACCAGCAGCAGCACCAGCGCGCCGTGCGCGGCCAGGCGGGAAGGCAGCCTCACGAGGGCCGACGCCTAATGCTTGAAGATGCGCCCTACTACTGGCTGAAGGACGGGTTCAAGCAGGCTAAAGATAAGGCCGAAGATCAGCAGGAAGACGAGGTACACGAAGAACACGCCGGCAATGACGATCCCGATCAGAAGGCCCTTGGAGAACCGCTCCATGTCGAGCCGAACGACCTTGATCAGAAGGGCGGCCATCAGCAAACCGAAGGCGGCGCCGATTGGATTCGGGAACCCCAGCAAGGCCCCAACGGGAACGGCCAGGTAGCAGGCAAACTCCGGGATGGTTCTCGGGATGAGCGAGCGCTGGGGCGGCGCGGCAACCGCGACGGCGGCCGTGACTCCACCGAGCCAGCCCTTGCATTTGCCACACGTCTGGTTCTCGGGCGCGTTGTAGCGGTACCCGCATTGCGGGCAGGCCTTGAGCGTCATCGCTGGCTCAGGCAGCTCCCCGGAGGCGGAGCACTTCCTGCTCCAAGTCAGAAATCCGGTTGTCCCGCTGGACGATCATCTTCTTGTGCTCCGCGAGCACCTTCTTGCTGTAGCGGCTCGTCATCAGCCAGCGGACCCGATCGACCAGGCTGATCACGATCACCATCAGGGCACCAATCGCCGCCGACCCGAGCATCACGATCCAGGTCGGAATGTCCTGATAGGTGGCGCCGAGCACGTTGATGGTCGCCGCCTGCTGGTTCCCGACCGAGAAGAGGGCCAGCACGATGCCCAGCAGCAACGCGACGACCCAGCTGATAATCGCCATCCGCTTGTTCACCCCCCAAGGTTCGGTCACCCGTTTGGGGACCGACGGCGAAGCCTCGCCCGGCTCGTATAACCGGGGGCGGCTTTGCGAACTTGCGGGCCGATAGACTGCGAATTGGATGGCTGTGGGCACGCAATCGGTCTGGAGTAGCCCCGCCGAGCCGGAGCAGCTTCAGCCGTTCCGGATCCGCGGCGGGGTCCGTGGATGCCTGCTGATCCACGGATTCGCCGGGACGCCGCCCGAGATGCGGGGCCTGGGCGAGTCCCTGGCTGCCGGTGGCTACGACGTCATGGGACCGTTACTGGCCGGGCACGGGCTGACCCCGCACGCCATGGCCTCGACCCGCTGGCCGGACTGGGTCCGCTCGGCCGAAGAGGCGTTGGCCGCCCTACGTCGGGACTGTCCGGACGTGTTTGTCTGCGGCCAGTCGCTGGGCGGAACGCTGGCGCTGCACCTGGCCGCGACCCACCCGGAGGTCAAAGGCGTGGTGACCATGGGTGCGATGGGATCGCCCGCCTATTTCCGCGGTTGGCAGATCAGGGCAATTCGCGGGCTCAAGTACCTGGTGCGCTGGCACGTCCCGGTGGACGACTGCGACCTGGGCGATCCGTCGGCCCTGCGCCTGCTGCATAGTTACGCCCGCCGCCCGACGGTCTGTATCGAGAGCCTGATGCAATTGCTCAGCGTCCTCGATCGGGAACTGCCGCAGGTGCGGGCCCCGGCGCTGATCACGCACGGTCGTGGCGACCGGACCGTCGATGTGGCCAATGCGCCCCACATCCTGGAGCGGATCGGATCGACCGACAAGCAGCTCATCTGGTTCGAGCGGTCCGGGCACGCGATCACGGTCGACCTCGAGCACGACGCCCTTTTCGCCACGGTGCTGAACTGGCTGAACGCACACTGAGGGACCCGCTGGGCGCGGGAAGTGCTTGTCTTTGCCGGGAGCCGATGCTATAAATCGCAGGTAACAGCCGCGGGTCCTCATCCGCATGAACCACGCGCGAGCATCCATCGCGCATCCGAAGGGAGGAGAAATGCCAGCGAAGAAGAAAGCCAAGAAGGCGACCGCCAAGCGCTCGACCTCGAAGCGCTCGACCGCGAAGCGGCCGGGGGGCAAGAAGCCGACGGCCAAGCGCACGACAGCCAAGCGTTCGACGGCGAAGCGCTCCGGGACCAAGAAGTCGACGGCGAAGCGCCCCACCGCGAAGCCAAGCGCGAGCGCCAAGGGCCGCAGCAGCGCGGCGGCGGGCAGCACAAAGAAGGCCGCCGCTCGGCCGGCGACCCGGCCGGCCCAACCGAGCGCAGCGAAGCCAGCCACGCCGTTTAGCGCTGCGGGTCGTCCGGTGGCCCGGCCGGCCGAGCCGCCGAGCATGCCCTCCTTTGGCGGTTTTGGCAGCGCGCCGGGGATGGGGAGCGAGTCGGAGTCGTCCGGATCGATCGGGAGCGGCAGCTCCGAACGCATCAAGATCGGCGAACGCCCGCCGGAGCAGACCTGGCCCGGAGGCGGCAACCGCTAAGGCGCGAGATCGGAAGCCCCTGCCCGGGTCCGGGCAGGGGCTTTTCTTTCGATCGGGGTTACAGCTACGTCCGTCTGCGCATGTCGAATGGGCCGGATCGCCACGTTTCCCGTCATGTTTCCGTCGTTATCTGTACTAGAGGACAATGCCCAAGACGGCAACGCGACGGCTGGCGGCCGGCGGTCTGGCCACGCTGGTGGCGCTCGCTCTGACGAGCCTCCCGGCGTATGCCGCCACCAAGCGGCCGGTCCCAACCGCCAGGCCCACCCCGCCGGGCCAACTGATAAAGGCGGCTATCCTGCCGCCGCAGATCTACCAGGTCAATCCGATCAAGCTCAACCCCACCGTCCAGCCCAACATCATGATCCTCGGGCAGCATCTGACCGCGGCCTCGATCGTGCAGGTCGGCGGGCGGGCGGCCACCACCGTGCAGGCACTCGACACCTACCATCTGCTCGTCAGGCTGCCGGACAACCTGTCCCAGGGGTCCTACTCCGTCGAGGTGACGAACGAGGCCGGCACTGCGACGGCGAGCGACGCGCTGGTGGTCGACGACTCCGGGTCGCAGCCGAGCACCCTGCTCCTGCTGTCCGGCGCGGGCTCCGTGCTGCTGCTGATGCTGCTGATGCGCCTTTCCAGGACGCCCAGCCTGGCCTGAGAAGCCCCCACCCTGCCCTCCCCACCGGGGGGAGGGAAATTAACGCCGAGATATCAGCAGGGTAAGGTCCCGCTCGTCGACCTGGTCTATCCGCTCCGGCTCTGGCGCCAGGGAGGCCTGGGGCACGGCACGCATCGCCGCCAGCGCCCCTCGCATCTGACCCACGTTGCGCTTGGCGTCGTTGAAGGCGTTCTGGATCATGGTGCTGCCGCGGGCGATACTGTTCTCGAGGACGCGATCGAGCGCCGTGACGTTGTCGTCGATCTGCTGCAGGTAGCCCTCGAGGTTCTCGAGGTCGATCGAGCGCGCATACTGCAGATGCAGCCGGAAGAGTGCCAGCACGTACGGGATCGTCATGCTGTAGGGCATCAGGATCACCCCTTCCCGGTAGGCCTCGAGATGCGCTCGCCGGCAGGCGTTGAAGACGGGGTCGGGGACCGCGGCGACCGCAAAAGCGAGCGTGGCCGCCGGATCGATGTACTGCCGCACGTCGCGCACCTTGAGCCGCAGAATGCGCTCGATCTCCTGGACCATCGCCGCTTCCTTGGCCGGATCCTGCGTGGCCTCGCCGAGCCGGTCGAGCAACTCGGGCGACGGCCACTTGCTATCGATCGGCAACCGCTTGCCGTTGGCCAGGATGAGCGCGTACTCGACCACTTTCCCGTTGACGCGGAAGTTCATGTCGATCATTTCCGCCGGAAACTGCCGGAAGGCGTCCTGGAGGATGTTCTCGCCGGCGGCTCCGCGCGTGCGGCTGCCGAGGAGCACGGTCTCGATGCGGCGGGCCGATGCCTGAACATCTTCCTCCATGCGCCGGCGCTCCTCGCCATCGACCTTCAGGCGTTCAACCACGATCCGAGCGTCGGAAAGGTCCTTGCCGATTGCCTCCCGGACCCCGGCCGAGCTTTCCAGGACTTTGGTTTCCACCCCCTGCACCGCCGCCTGGAGCATGCCGAGCGATTGGGTCAGGGAGCTTTGCTGGGTGCTGACGGTTTCGACGTGGGATTTGAGCGCCCCAAGGTCGGCCAGAGCCGTAAGCACCGCATCGGATGGGCCGGTCGCGGACGGCCGCCGGATGAGCAGGGCCAGCAGGCTGAGCAAGATCGCCAGCAGCATAACCACGAGGACCAGTTCAAGGACGCTCACAGCGACTCCTCCAGGACGTGAAAGGGACGGTTGGTCGTCACCATGGTGGTTGGGCTCATTCCGAAAGTCAAGCAGCCCGTTTTGACAGCTGTCTGTCGCAGGGCGTCACCCAGCTTCAGGTCGTGGATGAGCGTTCGACCGGGTAGCCACGCTCGATCCAGGCGGCGGTGCCGCCGTCGACGTTGCTGACCGCGGCGTAGCCAAGATGCCGGAGGTAGCCGGCCGCCGCCAGGCTGCGTTGCCCGCTGTGGCAGATGGCGAGCACCTCCCGATCGCGCGGGACTTCCGCAACCCGTTCTTCGAGCTCCCCGAGCGGGATCAGCTGAGCTCCCGGCACGTGCCCGGCGACATACTCCCAGGGCTCGCGGACATCCAGCAGGAAGGGCTTCGGCTCGGCCTCGAGGCGATGCCGCAACTGCGTCACGTCGACAGCCGGCACGGGTGCCATCGAGGAATCTTAGCCGCGCCGACGCGCTCCCGGGTTGGGGCGCAAGCTTCGCCCGTCACCTCGCGTCGTTTCCAACAGCGTGAGCAAGGGCCAGCAGTACCTGCAGTTCTTCGGCTCGGACGCGCTCAAGCGGCTGCACGGGTGCGCGATCGCTGAGTCCGACCGGGGCCCTGACAGCCCGTGCGAACGACTCGCCCAGCCGCTCCGCCGGCCCCAGGTTGGATTCGGGAATCCAGAGGCGCCGATCGTGTTCGTCAGCCCCAGTCCGCTCGACCCCGCGAGCGCCAGCAACGAGGCATTCAGCGAATGGCTCGACCACGAAGCCCGACTCGAGCACCACATGACGTCCGACGCGCCCCTGCCCTATTATCAATTTGTCCGCTCGGTGCTGCTCGGCGCCCGCCGGCGGCTGGGGCAGAAGCCCAACAAGCGCGACGTGCTGGACTTCGCCTTTCACACCTGGGCGGTTCGCTGCCCCACCGACAACCCGGACCGCGTCACCGATGCGGCCCTCAACCAATGCGTCGATCGTCACCTGCAGAGCTTGCTGGCGCGCATCGCGCCCCAGCTGGTCGTCGCGATGGGCGGACCGGTCGCCGGATACCTGTGGTGGCGCACCATGCGCACCTGGGATGGATGGGGGCCGATGACGGCGCTTCATGGTCGCGTCCTTGACGTCGAGATGGACAACCGGAAGATGCCGGCGATCCTCAGCGTGCATCCCTACCAGCGTGGCATCGACCTGCATCCGGACGTCATCGGGCGCGCGATCGGCGATCGCCTGCGCCCGGAGCAGTTCCAGCCGCACGAGTTGAAGGCGGCATGAGCACCCAGACGCCGACCGATCCGCGCTTCATCGAGAAAGAAGACGACAGTCACCTGCGCGAACGCATGCAGAAGGCCGAGCAGGCGCAGTCGCCGCGCCCGGGAGCGCTCTGTCCGCACTGCGGCGGTCACGCCTTCAAGCGGGCCGAGCTCAAAGCGGGCACACCCTGTCCCGCCTGCGGCAAACAGCCGCGCGTCGCTGCCTAGTTAGCAGAACAGCGAGGCCCGCAGGCCGAGCCGCGCTTTCGCGCGCAAGCGCCGGCGCCGCTCGCGCGAGCACACGAGCGCACGTTCTTATGCGCGAGTGCGCCGCGAGCGGCTGGACGGCGCACCGGCGCGCTTTTGTCTCTGTGTAACTACGTTGCCGGCCGGCGGGCCGGCCGTCGCGTCACCCTTCTAGTATTTGCCGGTGGAAACCGGACTCAGGGGCCGCCGCGCGCTGGTGACCGCAGCCAGCCGCGGCCTCGGCTTCGCCTCGGCCCGGGCGCTGGCCGCGGAGGGTTGTCGCGTGGCCATCTCCTCGAGCAACGAGGCGCGCATTCAGGCCGCCGCCGAGGCGCTGCGCCAGGAGGGTCACGATGTCGTGGCCCGGGTCGCCGATGTCAGGCAGGCGGACCAGTGCCGCGACCTCGTTGAGTGGGCGACCGCGACCCTGGGCGGCCTCGAGGTGCTCGTCAACAACACGCGGGGGCCCATCCTCGGCACCGTGGCGGAGCTGGACGACCAGGCCTGGGCGGAGGCCGTCAACCTGGTGTTGATGAGCGCGGTTCGGCTCACGCGCGCCTCCCTCCCCAGCCTGCGGCGCGGTCGAGGCGCCATCGTCAACCTGACCTCGATCGCTGCGCATCAGCCGGTCGACAATCTCGTGCTCTCGAACGCGCTGCGGCCGGCGGTGGTCGCGATGGGGAAGACTCTGGCGAAAGAGGCTGCGCCGGAGGTTCGCGTCAATTCCATCCTCACCGGCCGCTTTGAAACGGATCGCATCGTCGAGGAAAACCGTCACCAGGCGAACAAGCTCGGCGTGGACCCCGCCGAATTCACGGCGCGGAGCATCCGCAACATCCCGCTTGGCCGGCATGGACGTCCCGATGAGCTGGCCGCTGCCGTGGTGTTCCTGGCCGGCGACGCTGCGAGCTTCATCACCGGAACCACCCTCGCGGTGGACGGCGGGGAGTACGGCGGCCTCTTCTAGCTCAGCGCGACGTCTCGGGCCACCGTCCGGGAAACGGCTCGAGCGTAGGCGCGGCCTTCCACTCCTCGCGGACCGGAGCGAAGACGTCCACTACCGATGCACCATCGCCCCCAGCCTTCGCGGAGTGAGGAACCTGGCCGGCAATCGTGTAGGTCTCCCCCACCCGTAACTCGCGCGATTGACCGGCAATCACCATGGTCACCGAACCGCGGAGGACGAACCCGACCTGCTCATGGTCGTGTCGGTGCTCCGGAACCAGCACGTCGGGATCGATCTCGACGAATCCAACGGTGACCCTGTCCGCATGCACCGCGCGCGCGAGCACCCCGTCCCAGATCCGCGCCGGCTTCAACTCGGATACCGAACGATAAACATTCATCGTTTCCCTCCTCGGCTCTTACGACCCCCACCCCGACCCTCCCCCGCGAGCGGAGGAGGGACTGACAATTTGTTGCGCGCCGCCATTTTCGCGCCAGCGTCGGCGATCTTTTTACGCAAGTCTTGCGGCGCGATGACTTCGACCGCGTCGCCCCAGCCGAGGATCCAGGGCGTGATCTCGACCGTACCGGTCACGGTGACCGTCATGTTCACCGAGCCCTTCAGCCCCTCGCTCAGCTTCTGCGATGGATGCCAGATGGATTCCTTCACTCGTGCGGCAGCGGGTGGATAGAAGCGCATACGGACCTCCACCGGCTCACCGGAATGGAAGATTCCCCAGGCGCCCGCCAGATAGTTGTTGACATCGAACTCCTCCGGGATCTGATAGGTCTCGGGCATTTGTTCGGCGCGCGTGATGCGTTCCAGCTTGAAAGTCCGCATCTCCTTCAGTCCGCGATCCCGCGCCACGACGTAGCTGCTGTGCCCGATCAGCGAGGGCTCGAGGAAATAGGGCTCGATGACGCGCGGCTTCACGTCGTGATCCGCGGTCGGATACCAGATGCGGACCGTCTTGTGACCGGCCCAGCTGAGCGCGACCGTCTGGAGAACCCGCGAGTAGGTCGGGTTCGGCGGACGGTCGGCCATCTGGCGAACCGTGGCGTGGACGTACTCCGCGACCGGAGCCGGCAGGACCGCCGCGAGCTTGGTGAACGCGTCGGCGACATCGGGATCGGCTTGGTCGCGGTGACGATGCATCAGGCGCACGCCCATCAGCAGCGCCATCGCCTCGCGCAGCGTGAACTTGACTGGAGCAATGAAGTAGTTCGGGTCGATCGCGATCCGGCCAGCCACCTCGTAGATCGGGACGTTCATCGCCTCCAACGCACCGATGTCGCGATAGGTAGTGCGCGGGTTGACTCCCGTCCGGCGCGCGATCTCCCCCGTCGTCAAGCCCCGCGGATTGCCCTGGAGCAGCGTCTGGATCTTCAGGATCCGGGCGCCGCGGTCTCCCTTCTCGAACGAGCCCATTTTCTCGCTCAGTGTAGGCGCTGTTCCGAAGGCGGCCGGCTGATTCGGAACAAACTCAGCCCAACCTTTATAATGGGCGCTGCTTTCGCGCTCGCATATGCCATCGCGCCAGGCACAATTCGCGTGGTTACGGGGGATTTGTGGCCCTTCGCCTGCTCCATTTCGCTGACCTGCACCTCGACCGGTCCTTCGCCCGCGAGCGCCTCTATGGCGTTGGCGCGCAGCAGCGCCGCGCGGACCTGCGGGCCGCGCTCCAGCGGATCGTGGAGCGGGCCCGAGAGGCGCAGGCCGACCTGATCACCTGTGCCGGCGACCTCTTCGAGCAGGATCAGGTCACCCGCGAAACCGCCAGCTTCCTGGTGCAGACCCTGGGCGACGCCGGCCGGCCGGTGCTGATCGCGCCTGGCCATGCCGATCCGGCGGTGCCCAGCTCTCCCTACCGGTATCTGCGCTGGCCGGAGAATGTGACCATCGCGGCGCACGACGACTTGCGGCCCTATCGCTACGGGGACGTGCAGGTCTGGAGCGCGGGGTTCATGCGTCCCGATGTCTCGGATGCACCGCTGCGGGATTTCGCCCGGCAGGAAGAGGGAACCCACCTCCTTTTGCTGCACGCCTCAGACATGAGCCAGGTGCCTGAGGGCGTGACGCCCTACAAACCGATCCTGCCGAGCCAGGTGGAGCAGGCTGGGTTCCGTCACGCCCTCCTTGGTCACTATCACATGGCGAGGACGACGGGGTCGATGACCTATCCGGGCAGTCCCGAACCGCTCGGCTGGAGCGAAGCCGGGCGTCATTGCACAGCGCTCGTGACCATCGACGATGGTGGCACCGTCCAGGTGCTGCTGGAAGACGTCAATCAGAGCCAGTTTGCCCAGGAGACGATCGATATCACCGGCATGACGAGCGTCGAGCATGTCCGCGACGCGGTGCTCGCGATCCGCGAGGGCAAGCACCTCGACGGCGCCGTGATCCGGGCCACGTTGATCGGGGAACGCGCCCGTTCGCTCAGCCTCGATCCGCAGGCGCTGTCGACCGAGTGCAGCGATGGATTCGCCTATCTCGAGTTCCGTGACCATTCGCATGTCTCCCACGACCTCGAGGCAGCCGCCCAGGAATTCACCAGTCGGGGAGAAATGGTCCGCAAGCTGGTCGACCACAAACAGGGGTCGCGCCAGGAGGAGCAGGCGGTCGGTCGAGCGCTGCAGCTCGCGCTCGATGCCTTCGACGAATGACAGGTAGCCTGTAGGTGGTGAGTCGTTCATGCGCCTGACGCGCATCGAAATCGACGGCTTCGGCAGCCTTCAAGGTCTAGACCTGCGCTTTGGTCCGGCCATGAACCTCGTGGTTGGCCCGAATGAAGCCGGCAAGTCGACCCTGCAGGAGGCGATCGTGACCGGCCTCTATGGGCTGGAGTCGGGCGACCGGCGGGCGGCAATCGTGGAGCGCACCGATCGCTGGCGCCCATGGCAGGGTGGCGGCTTTGGCCTCGCCCTCGAGTTCGCGCTGGAAGATGGCTCGAGGCTACGGGTCGAGCGCGATCTCGACGCCGAGACCGTTCAGGTCCGAGACCTCGGCAGTGGTGCGGAGCTCAACGAACGGTTCGAGCGAGATCCCTGGGGTGGGCTGCAGGTTGGACGGCACCTGCTTGGAATCAGCCGGGACATCTACACGAACACGGCCTGTATCTCGCGCAGCGAAGTGATGCGGCTGGAGGACGCGGGCAGCATCAAGGAAGCGATCGCCGCCCTGGCCGACTCGGCGCACCCGGACCGCACGGCGCAGAGCGTGCTCGATCGCCTTCGCCAGGAACGTGCCCATCGGATTGGAAAGCCGCGCGGGCGCACCGGTCCACTCCACGACCTCGAAGGCCGTCTCTCCGACCTGGAGCGGCAGCTCACCGCCGCCCGACAGGCGCGTGCCGCGGTTGACGAGCTGGCGCAGAAGCGGGAGACCGTGTCGGCCCTGACCGAGGCAGAGCTCGCGGTGGTGCAAACCCTCGAGGCCGCCATTCTCGCCTCGCGCCTGGAGGACGGCCGTCACCGCCTCGGGCGAGTCGAGGCGCTCGAGCAGGCGATCGGGGACGAGCGGGCTCGACAGGGGGACCACACGCGCTTCGCCATGTTTCCCATCGACCGCCAGGCCCAGGTGCAGGAGCTGCGCAGCCACCTGCGGGCAACCCGCGAGGCGCAGGAGGACTTCGAGGGTCGAGCGGCGGAGACCGCGGCGCAGGTACAGCAGCTCGAGGCCGAGCGCCAGACGCTCGAGTTGGAGGCACAGGGCCATGAAACCCGAGCTCGTGGCATCGACGCGGCGGCGCTGAACCAGGAGCCGGCGGTGCGCGAGTTGCTCTCCTCCCTCAACGTCGCCGATGCCCAGGCACCCGAGGTCCAGCAGCGCGCCCAAACCTCAGCCGAGGACGCACGGCGGATCGCCGAGCGGCACCCCGGCCTGATCGGCCAGAACCTCGATTGGCCCGCCCGCCAGATGGAGTTCCAGCGCGTCTACTCCGAGTGGCACGAGCGCCATAACGTCGCCCTGGAGGCGCGCCGGCGCGCGGGTGCCGAGCTCCCGCCACGGCTGGAGCAACTCAAGCACGACATCGCCCGCTACAAGGAAGTTCCGGACGTCATCAAGGCCGGCCAGACGGCCGAGGAGGCGATGCGGCGCGAAGAGGCCATGGCCGAACGCGCGAGGGGTCGCCAGCGGACGTTCCTCGGTGCCATGCTCGGCGGCCTGCTCTTGACCGCGCTCGCCATCCTGGTCGCCTTCCTCGCGCTCCAGACCAGCGGCAGCATTATCCTGGCCGGTGCCGCGTTCTTTCTGCTCGGCATGGGCGTCCTCTCGACCGGCATCGGGATCTGGGTCCGGGGTGCCGCCGTCCGGGAAGTCGATCGCCGGCTTCGGTCCAAAGATGAGGCCCGGATCAAGCGGCGGGAGATCCTACAGCCCTGGGGCGTCCGCAGCTCCGCCGAACTGCAGCAAGCGCTCGTCGAACACCTCCAGAAGGTCCGCTACGACGCCACCCGGCTGGAGCTGGATCGCCAGGCCACGGAGTTGGAGGAGCGCGCGCAGATCGCCGGGCGCAGCCTGCGCGAACTGGTCGGGTCCTGGGGACTTTCCCAGCCGGCGCCGACCGAAGAAGCGGTCGACGAAACGGCTAAAGAAGTGGAATCGCTGGCCCAGGATAGCCTCGCCTGGAACGCGGCGAGCCAGCGGTCACACGAGGCCTCACGGGCACAATCCGAGATGGACCAGCGCCGGGAATCGCTGCGGCAGCAGCTCCACAGCCTGCTCGATCGGCTCGGGTTCGACCGGCGCGAGGCGTTGGGCGCTGCGCGCGACTTCATCGCCAGCTGCGAGGCGGAGCGCCGCGCCGAGCAGGTTCGCACCCGGATCGAGCAGCTCGACGCCCACCTGGAGCAGCTGCGCGCCCCGGGCGAGCGGTCGGCAGCCGAGCGCGCCAAGGCTATGGATTATGCCCGCCAGCTGGCGGCGATCTACACCCCCGCCGGCATAGCCGATCCCGACATGGAGCGCGCGGCCGAGGCCTGGGACGCCGGCATCGGCCACGGCGAGGCCTACCGTTCATCCAGCGTCCGGCTGGCCGAACTAGAAGCGCAGCGCGGCAGCACGACCGCGGACGACGGGGGATCGCTGCGCCAGCTGGTCGAGGACCTGACCCGCCAGCTGAGCGAGGTCGACGCACACGTCGACCCGGCACGGGCGTCCCAGTTCGCGGCATTGCCCCTCGCCGAGCTCGAACGGCAGCGAGATCAGCATCGCGGCGCCAAGGAACGAGCTCAGGAGGAACGGGCTCGGGCTGAAGGGCTCCTGAACGATCGGCTGACCCAGATCGGCGACGTCGCCGCCCTCGAGGAGGAGATCGCCACCGTCGGCGAACAGCTCCAGGAGCTCGAGGCGGAGGCCCACGCCTACGACCTCGCCATCGAGACCCTGGAGGCGGCGGCGAAGTCGGTCCGTCGCGCCGTCATCCCGCGTCTCAAGTCGCAACTGCAGGGCCAGCTCGCCCCGATCACCAACGGCCGCTACCGGGACGTGCGGATCGGAGAAGACCTCACCCTACAGGTGAAGACCCAGGATCAGCGGGCCTATAAAGATGTCGACAACCTCAGCCTGGGGACCCGCTCTCTGATCTACCTGCTCGAGCGCGTGGCGCTTGCACGCATCATCGGCGGGAACGCCGAGCCGCCGCCTCTGCTCCTTGATGAGGCGCTGGTGCACGCGGATCGCCGGCGGATGCGGGCCGCGCTCGACGAGCTCGGACGGCTCGGCCAGGATCACCAGATCATCCTCTTCTCGAAGGATGAGGGCCTTGCCGACCGCGCCGAGAAGGCGGCGGACTGGACCATCATCCGGCTGCCGGGGCCGGCCCTCGTTCCGGCCAATGGCTCAAGTCCCGACCAAGTCGAAGAACAAGTCCCGACTTAACCGGGCGGGTGCGTCGTCCAGCGGCCCACGAACGCCGCAAACGCTCGCATCGCACGAAAGCGCGGCTCGCGTGGGCCGGCGCACCGGCGCGGTTAGGTTTCTGAACTAACTGCGCTTGCGACAGACAGCTGTCAAAACGGGGGGTTAGCCTTGCGCCATGGGAAATGTCATTCCGTGGTCAGAGATCCATCCCAGCATCAAATCCGAGGAGCCCTTTGTCGCGGTCGTGATCGTCGACCCGCAGCGCGAGATTTGCATCAGCGAGCTGGTGCCGTTCGACGAGCAGTCCATGCGCAGCCCCGAGGTGGCCGCCCAGGAAATGATCGGTGCCATCCAGGCGGCCGCGGCCCGGGTGGCCAGCGGCTATCGGGCGAGGCGGAACGAGGAGGGCCGTCTTCGCGTGCTGCCGGGTGGGATCAAGCGGAGGCCGCGCACGATGAACCAGCACCGCCGACCACTCATGGTTCTTTCGCCGCCGGAGTAAGCGCGCTGATGCGCTGCTCGAGTCGCAGTTTCACGGCGGGCCATTCGCTCTCCGTGATGGAAAACACGACCGTGTTGCGATAGCTGCCGTCTGGGCGAATCCGTTGATTGCGGAGGGTGCCCTCATACTGGGCGCCGAGCTTCTTGATCGCCGCCTGCGAGTGCAGATTGTTGATGTCGGTCTTGAGGGCGACCCGGATGGCGCGCCAGTCATCGAAGGCGTGGCGCATCAACAGATACTTCGCCTCAGGATTCACGACCCCACCCCATGCGTCGGGCGAGTACCAGGTCCAGCCAATCTCGACGGTTCGGTCATCTTCCTGGACGTCGAGGTAACGCGTACTGCCGATCACGCGGTCATCGTCGAGCCGAACCACCACGAAGGGATACTCCCGGCCCTGCGCCTCGGACTGCATCGCGGTTGCCAGCCAGCGCTCGATGGTCTCGGCCGTGGCGGGCCTGGTTGGCATCCACTCCCAGATTTCGCTGGAACGCCCGGCCTCGAGCAGCGCAGCGGCGTGCGCCGGCCGCGTTGGCTCAAGCCGGATATGCTTCCCCGTTAAGGTGATCGGCCCTAGCGACGCCATCGAGCACCAAGGATAAAGGCAGCTGGCCTAGAAGGGCCGGGCCACCATGAGGAAGACGACGACGACCAGCAGCAGCCAGGCGACCAGCTGGATCGTCATGGCGGCGGCGGCAACCGCGCTCGACCCCTCCCCCGCCGCCGTTCGGGCCCGCCGCAGATTGGGCGCAAGAAACGCGCCGTCCAGGCCGGCCGCGGCCGCGTAGAGCAACACGCCAAGGACGAGCCAGCCGGTGAGGAGTTTGAAACGCCCGATCCATAACAGCAGGCCGGTGATCAACACCAGCGCCGACCCCGTGTAGACCATGGCGAGCTGCACCCGCCAGGCGAACTGGTACAGCGCCTGCTGCGCCGCGTCGACGGCCCGCGCGGCCATCGGCCGCAGCAATGCATGGGTGCTGACACCGCCCAAAAGGAAGATCGCCCCGAACACGTGGAGCGTTTTCAACACCGGCACCTGAGCAGCATACGGTACCGCCAACTCCCGTTTATAGTTGCTCCGTGCCAGACGAGCCGCGTGGGCGGGCCGAGGTCCTTATCCCCCACGCGTGGCTCCTGCCGAACCTCAGCCTGGATGCGGTTCGCGCCTTGCAGCGGGGCGACACGACCTCCGACCTCGAGCGAGGAGATCTTCGGCTTGCCGGTGTCGAGGTGCTCGTCGCGCGCAACTGGGTAAAGGAAGAGTTCTGGCCGCGCATCCAGGACGCGGTGCAAAAAGGCTACGTTGCGGAGAAGACGTACACCTTCATGCGCGCCCATGCCGATCGGCGTGGCAGCCGGCGGCCCAAGAAGTAAGCGCTAACTCGCTTCCAGCCGAGACGACGCCGGCACCCTGATCGGCCGCAGGTTCTCGACCTCGCGGTCGGCAAAGGCGCAGACGCGGTTGCGACCCAGCGCTTTGGCCTGGTAAACAGCGCGATCAGCCGCGGCCAGCAAGTCGGATGCGTTTCGGCCGTGGCCCGGGAAGAGCGCGACCCCGATGCTGACGCTGGCCGCCGGGGTCGAACCGTCTCCGCTCTTGAGCACGATCGACTCGACCCCGCGGCGGATTCGCTCGGCGACGGCCATCGCCTCGGGGAGGGTGGTTTCCGGCATGAGGATGGCGAATTCGTCGCCGCCGAAGCGGGCCGGCACGTCGTACTCGCGCAGCGCCGCCCGGATCGCATCCGCGACCCGACGGATCATCTGGTCCCCCATCAGGTGCCCGTGGCGGTTATTGATGTCTCGCAGCAGGTCGAAGTCGGCGAGCGCGACGCTGAGCGGGCGCTTAAACCGCCGCGCGCGTTCCACCTCAGCCTGCGCCAGCTGGTTCCAGTGCTTCATGTTGGCCAGCTCCGTCTTGGGGTCGGTGCGGGCCTCCTCTTTGAGGCTGGGCACCAGCAGCGACCGGTAGATCAGGAAGAGCGGGCCGAGGCAGAGCGGCACCAGCCAGGGATTCGTCAGCCATAGCAGCGAGCCGAGCGCGCCGACCGACATCAGCGCCAGGTCGGTACCCAGGTTCTCCCAGTCCATGGTGCCCGCTCGCGAGATCGGGACGCCTCGCGCCCACATGATCACCAGCGCGGTCAGGAAGTGATTGAGGGCCACAAAGGTCACGCCGGCCAGCGCCGCGTAGAACACAGCGCCACCCGCCCCCGAGTCTTTGGTCGACTGACCGATGGCAAAGATGGCGCCCGCCGCGATCGAGCAAAGCACGAAGTTCGCGACGTTGAAGGCGGGGATGTACCAGCGGTAGCGCACGCGCAGCAATTCGACGGCGTGGGCCGCAAGGATGATGGCGATGATGTAGGCGGGGCGTAGCAGAACGGCTCCCGCGAAGAAAAAGATCGTCGTCGTGTAGTAGGACTGGTGCTTGGGGCTCTTGACCTTGAATTGCTGCGCGATCGTCGCGCACAGGAGGAGCAGGATTGCCACCGGCGCTCGCTCGAGCCGCGGCGGCGCCAGCAGGATTCCCGCGGTGCCGGCCAACAGCGCCGCAACCAGAACGCCGCCGACGTAGATTCGTGCCGCGCGCGGGAGATCGCTCATGGAATCAGGCGGCCCGTGCCTCGGCCGGGCGCGCGCCCGCTTCAGGTCGTGCCAGCAGCCCGGAGAGCGCCGGGCGCGCCAGCAGCAACGGGCTCCCGGTGACGAGGACCATCCAGGGTCCCGCCTGCAACATGAGGACCAGCATCGGTCCGGCCATCCAGGCGATGATCAGATCGACGGCCAGCAACTCCGGCTGGAAGAGCCCGGACGCGACCGGTGACAGGCCGCGGGCCAGCCAAAGTGCGCCGGCCAGCAGGATACGGTTGAGCATGACGAAGGTGCAGCCCGCCGCGAGCACGCCGGCGACGTGGCCGAGGGCGTCATCAGGAAGCATCAGCGTCGCCCGATGGTAAAAGGCGGCAGCCAGCGCCGCGCTGAGGAAGTAGTTAGCGACGTTGAACCACTGGATGTAGAGCCGGCGGCGCAGCCGGGCTTGCTCGGCCAGGTGGATCAGCAGAATGAACGCCACCAACTGCGGGGCGTTGAAGATGGCGGCCGCGATGACGATGAAGGGCAGCGTCACCTGGTATGCCTGGTGAGGGAACCCCCGAACCGGATACGCGTGCGCCAGCATACCCAGGCCCGCGATGACGACGAAGACGACGAGACCGGCTGGTCTGGCTTCGCTCCGCCAGAGGATCACCGCCGCCGCGACGGCGGCGATGCTGACGCCGGCGATGTAGGCGAGGGCCACGGTCGAGAGTCGTCCCCCCTTCATGATCAACTGCTCCAGCTCACCGCGTCCCAGGAGACGCTGTCCCAGGACACGCTATCCCATGAGACGCTATCCCACGACACACTATCCCAGGACACGCTATCCCACGACACGCTGTCCCACGAGACTTGCGCCAGGCTCCCCAGCTTCCTGGCCTGGAGGTACATCAGTTTCAGGTAGTTGTTGGGTTGGAGGCCGCGATCTGCGTTGCCCTCGGCCTCGTACCGGGCCAGCGCCCGAGCGCCGTCAGGATATCCGGCGCCGCTGCCCGCGAATGGCAACCGCTGCGCGGTCGCGAGAAGGAGGGCCTTCAGCTGGCCGGGCCGGACCTCGCGGTTTCCCTGCAGGTACAGAGCGGCGACTCCGGCGACGATCGGGCTCGCGACCGACGTCCCGCTCAGCTGGATGTAGCCGCTCCCGACCAGGTGGTCCGGATGGTCGAGGGCGAAGCTACTGCCCGGCGCCAGCGCCGTCACGATGTGCAGGCCGGGCGCAACCAGGTCAGGCTTGGCATTGCCATCCTGGGTGACGCCGTAGCTGGAAAACCGGCCAAGGGTATCGTCGCCGAGTGCGACGGTGCCGTGATCGTCGGTCGCGCCGACGGTAATCACATACGGATCATTCGCCGGCGCGTAGAGAGCACTCTGTGGACCGAGATTGCCCGCCGCCACGACGACAACGATCCCGTGCAGCCACGCGTACTCGACGGCGGCATCGATCGGGCTCGTGCGGTAGCTTTCCGCCACCGAAGCGATCAGCGACAGGTTCATGACTCGGATGTTGTAGCGGTCCCGGTTGCTAACGGCCCACAGGATGGCGTTGAGGATGGCCGAGGTTGGTGCCGCACCGGTGCCGTCGTTGACGCGGAGGTTGATCAGGTTCGCTTCGGGCGCGATGCCGACGTAGCGACCGTTGCCGGCCGCGCCGTTGCCGGCAATGATGCTGGCGACCGCGGTCCCGTGGCCGAAGGCATCGCCGGTCCCGGTCACGGTGGGGTTGAAGTTCACATTCGCGATGACCCGCGGGTTGACGTCGGCGTGGGGCGCGATCCCGCTGTCGATGACCGCAATGCCGATGCCGCGTCCGGTCATCCGGTGATCGTCACTCGCGCCCGCGGCGGCGTGGACGACGCTCGCGTACACCGTCACCAGCCCTGCGGGATCGGACGGGGCGTCCGAAAGCCTCACCGGGGCGTCATAGATGATGCGCGCAACGTTCCGACTGCGCTCCATTTGCGCGATCAGGGGAGCCGGTAGCGCGGCCGCAATGCCATGCGCGAATGGGACGGCAACACCGGTGTGCACGCCAAAGCGCTGCAGGTCGCCCTCGAGCTTGGCCAGGTCGTCGCGTGCGATGAGGATGACCGGGAGATCGCGACCCGGCGCCATCCGGTCGAGCACAGCCTGGTCGATGATCGGGGCTCGGACCGGCCCGTCGATCGCCGGGACTGCGCCTGGAAGTAACAGGGTGGCGGCCGCCACCAGCAGCCATCGGCCGAGGGGGGAAACGGCGCGACGGGCTCGTGACGAGGCACGCATGGTTCGGTGACGCCAACGTAACAGCGGCGCCTTACGGCCCTTGTGACACTTCGCGGCCGGTCACCTGCTAGCCTCAAGCCCCGTGGGGGATTGGGCGGCGTTGGAGCAGGCCACGATCGACGGCTTCTTCCGCCTCTCGCCCAGCCACGCCAGAGTTGTCGGTGACCACCGCTTCGACGGGGTGGTCGGTGACGAGCTTGCTGAGTTACGAATGCCGTTTCTTGATCCGAGGTTCTACTTGGATGAGGGGCTGACGATTCCCCTGATCCGGGAGCTGATCGGCTAAAGCGGCCGGGGCAAAGCAGAGCGGCCGATGAACCCGATCACCTCCATCGCGAACCTGAGCGGCGACCTCTTGATCGTCGTGCTCGCCGGGCTCGTCTTCATCGAGGAAAGTGGGATCCCGATCCCCTTCGCGCCCGGAGACCTGCTCCTGCTAATTGCCGGGATCGCGATCGCCAGCGACACGGTGGAACCCCTTCCCATGGTCGCCGGCCTCTTGGTGGCCACCGTGCTGGGCGCGATGGTCGGCCGGGAAGTCTTCGCCGCGGTCGGTCGGCCGGCCCTGATGAAGGTCGCGGATGTGTTGCGTTTTCGGCCTGCATTAGAACGGGCCACTCACCTGCTTCGACGGCGCGGCGCGCCGGCCGTCTTCGTCGGCCGCCTCATCCCAGGGCTGCGGATCCATACCACCCAGGCCGCCGGCGTCAGCAAGATGCCGCGCCTGACATTTGCCGCCGGACTCGTCCCATCGGTTTTCGTCTACATCGCGGTGTTCGTCGGCCTCGGCGCCCTGGTCGGGCAGCCCGCCGTCCGGCTGTTCCACCGCGCCGAGCACCGGTTTTTCGTCATCGCGGTCACGACGCTCGCGGCGCTCGCGGTGGTGCTGTCCGTCCGCTGGCTGGCCCAGCGCGGGGCGCTCAACGCGCTCGAGCCGATCGTTTTGGGGGTTCGCCGCGACATGGCCGACGCAGTCGAAGCCGCGCTGTTCGAGCGCGGCGCCCGCGACACCCACTGGCGTCAGTACCCGCTGGTCCGCCGGCTCTGGGCCGGGTTGATCGATCTGGCCGTCGTCTTCGGGATCGTCATCCTGATCCTGACCGCCGTCTCCGGCGTCGACAAAACCGAGATCGTGCTCGACCCGGAAGGGCTCCTGCTGCTGGCCGGCGTGACACTGCTGTACCGGGTGCCCTATGAAGCGCGCACCGGACAGTCGATCGGGAAGTTGTTGATGGGCATCTCGGTCTACGGACCGAATGGTGGCGTGCCGGGCTGGTGGCGGGCGGCCGTGCGAAACGTGATCGGCGTCCTGCTCCCCTTCTGGCCGATCGACACGGTCCTGCTCTTGCGCACCAGCCGGCGCCAGCGCCTCGGGGATCTCCTCACGAGGACATCCGTTCGTCGGGTGGCTCTCTGACGGCCGTTCTGCTGGCCCTTGCCGCCAGCCTGAGCTGGGGCGTTGGCGACTTTGCGGGCGGCTTCAAGACGCGGCGCCTCGGCGCGTTTGCGGTGCTGTTCGTCTCGCAGCCGCCCACGCTGGTGCTGATCGCCGCCGTCGTCATCGTCCGCGGCGTTCGGGTCGCGCCGGGACCATGGATCCTCGCGGGCGTGCTGGCCGGGTTGGTCGGTCTCGTCGGGCTGGCCGCGATCTACCGTGGGATGGCCATCGGCGTCGTCAGCGTGGTGTCGACCATCGCCGCCACTGGGCCCGTGATCCCACTCCTGGTCGGACTCGTCACCGGCGAACGACCCACCGTGCTGCAGTTGACCGGCATCGCCATGGCACTCGCGGGAATCGCGCTACTGGCATTCGATCGCCGCCCCACCGAACGCGGGCGGCAGCTGGTCCCCGGCGTTGGCCTGGCGCTGCTTGCCGCGCTCGCCTTCGGCCTGTTCCTAGTGGCGATCCGCTATGCCAGCCGTCCGGATCCGCTGTGGGGCATACTCGCGACCCGAACGGGGAGCGTGTTTGCCCTGCTGGTGCTCGGGCTGGCGTTCCGATCGCGCCTCAAGGCTCCGCTGTCCGACCTGCCGGCCCTGTTTGCCGTCGGCGTCCTCGATGTTTCCGCCGACGTCTTCTTCGCGTTTGCGACCACGGTCGGCCTGCTCAGCATCGTCTCCATTCTGTCGTCGCTCTACCCGGTCGCGACCGTCGTCCTGGCTCGTCTCGTCCTGAACGAGCGGATGGCCCGGCCGCAGCAAGCCGGGGTCGGCCTTGCGCTGACCGGCGTGCTGCTGATCAGCATCTGATCGGATCGGGGCTAGGGACGGTAAGCGGCGAGCAGCTCCAGCACCAGGTCGACTTCGCTGGCTGTGTTGTAGTGGGCCATGCCGATCCGCAGCGTCCCGCCCTGCTCGGCGAGCCCCAGGCGGGACATCAGCTCGGTCGCGTAATGATCACCATGCGTGGTGAAGACCTGGTGATCCGCCAGCCGGCGAGCCAGCGCCTCAGGTCGATGGGGTGGCCAGGTCAGGGATACAGTCGGCGCGCGGCGGTCGAGCTCCGCGGCTGCGGTGATCCCGTAAAGCTGGATACCGGAAATCCGCTCGAGCCCATCGATCAGGCGCGCCGCCAGCGCCCGCTCGTGAGCACGCATGCGGTCCATGGCGGCCTCCAACGCGGGCCGGACGATGCGGTCGGAGCCACCGAGCTCCGCCAGGTACTCGAAAGCGCCGAGCAGGCCCGCGAGGCACTCGTGATTCTGGGTGCCGGTCTCCCAGCGGGTCGGCACCTCGTCGCTGGCCGGCCGCACCTTGTAGGGACGAAGCCGCTCGAGCAACTCGCGCCGGCCGTAGAGGATGCCCTGGTGTGGCCCGTAGAACTTATAGCTCGAGCAGACGAGGAAGTCGCAGTCGATCGCGCGGACGTCGATCGGGCCGTGCGGGCCGTAATGAACGGCGTCCACCCAGACCCAGGCGCCGACGGCGTGACCGGCGCGTGAAATCGCAACGAGGTCCGGGATGGTGCCGACCGCATTCGAGGCGTGGGTGACGGCGACCAGCCGCGTACGCGGGCCGAGCTGGCGCTCGAAATCGTCCAGGTCGAGGGTGCATTGGGGAATCGCGATGTCGACCAAACGCACGATGATCCCGCGCTCCTGGAGCGCCAGCCACGGCGAGACGTTGGCGTCGTGCTCGAGCCGAGTCACGACGATTTCGTCCCCTGGCCGCAGTTCACGGCCGATCGCCCGGCTGACCGCAAAGGTCAGGGTCGTCATGTTGGGACCGAAGACGATCTCGTCCGCTGAGGCCGCATTGAGGAAGACCGCGGCCGCCCGCCGGACCTCGGCGATCAGGGCATCCGACCGCTCGCTGGTAGCAAAGGCCCCTCCCTGGTTCGCATTCATCGTCCGCCAGTAGTCGGCGGTGCGGTCGATGACTCGCTGCGGCACCTGCGTCCCGGCCGGATTGTCCAGGTAGACGACCGGCTGGCCGTCGATCTTCAGAGAGAGGGCCGGGAACTGGCGACGAACTAACTGGAGATCGAGGTCGATCGTGCTCGGACTCGCCATCTCAGCGGCGCTTCGCCCAGGCTTTGACCACGCTGCGAACGGTCAGGAGCGCCACGAGGGCGACAATTTGGCCGATCAGGATGACCCGGTTGAGGTCGAGCGCCGGCTGCCAGCTGACCTCTCCGCCCTTGATCACGAAGGCGCCCACGGGCCGGGATGAAACGCCGAAGCCGGCGCCCCCAGCCTGCGGCTGGCCTTCGTCACCACCGCCGCCGGCCCCACCGGAAATGCTGGCCGCCGGGATGATCGTGACCCCGTTTTTTTCATAGGGCTCGCCGAACACGGCGGATGCCCGCATCGCGGCTTTCGCTTCGTTGACGACATCCATGACACGCATGACAGTCCTCCTGATCACGATGTGGCGGGCCGATCCGGTTCGGCGGATTCACCGCCCACCATGGGGCCATTATGGCAAGCGCTGGGATGCCAACTGTCACGAGCGGGGGGTCGTTTCCATCCGCCCGAACGCCAGGCGGGCCAGGCTCAGGATGGCGATGAAGGCGACGACGGCGGCGGCTGGAGCCAGAACGAGGGGGCGCGCGAAATCCGTGCCGGCCAGCAGAGCGTGGAGCACAAACACGCCGAACATCGGATACGAGAGACGGTGCAGCCAACGCCAGGCGATGGGGTCGAGATGCCGCCGCAAGTAGCCGGTGATGGTGACGATCAGCAGCAGGTCGAAGCCAATCGTGCCCAGCCCGATCGGCACCGCCGCGTAGGAGACCCGAAAGGGAATCAGCAGGTCGAGCGGGCCGACGCGCGCAACGGCGTCGAGCGTCATCGCCAGCACATGGAGGGCCACGAACGGGACCCAGCACGCGGTCAGGAACCGATGCAGGCTCGAGAGATCGCGATTGCGGATCGTCCCCTCGAACATCGCGCTGCGCAATGCCTGGCCGGTGATCAAGGTTGCAGAGAGGACGAAGAAGGCGGTCAGCGCCGCCACCCGAGAGGTCAGCCAGAGCAGCTGGTCGAGGCTCACGCCGCGGTGCGAAGCGCCCCGTCAGTGGCGCGGATCGCCGGCACCACCGCGAAGTGGACCCCTCTGGCCTCGAGTAAGGCGGAGCCGGCCGCCGCGCCCAGAAGCATCGCGCACTTGGCGTACACCTCGCCCCGGATCGCGCTCTCGGTCACCACGGAGACTTCCGCCAGATCGGTCTTCGCCGGCATGCCGGTGCGCGGGTCGATGAGATGATGCATCGACTGGCCCCAGCGCCGCCGAGTCGTCCCGCTGGTGCAGACAGCGCCATCAGTCAGCGCCACCGCCGAGTGATCGCAGAGCCCGATGTGCCAGCCGTCACCTTGCGGGCCGGCGCCCCGGACGCGGACATCGCCGCCCAGGTTGCAGACCGCATCATCACCGAGCTCATCAATGAGGATGTCGGCGAGCGCTCCCTTGGCGATCCCACCCAGATCGAGCGCCGCCCCCGGGGCCAGTGCGGCCGACCGGGTGGCCGCGTCGAGGATCAGCACGTCCGGCAGGCGCGGCAACTGGACCGAGGTGGCAATCGCCGGCTCGGTCAGGCCCTGCCGGAACGGGCGGTCGTACCCGGCCGACATCAAGGCCGGCAAGACGGCGGCGTTGACCAGACCTCCACTCTCCTCGAATGCCCAGAGCGCCGCCTCCAGCATCGCAAACATCTCGACGCTGACGGGGAGGTAGCGGCCGTCGCCGGCATTCAGCCGGGCCAGTTCGCTGTCGCGGAGAAAACGGGTGAAGCGAGCCTCGGCGTCGCGGACCCGCTGTTCGCAGCGCTCGAGCGCCGCCTGTCCGGTACCGAGGCTGAGCAGCTCACAGGTCGAGCCCAGCGCATCGAAATGTCGGGACGCGACCTCACGAGACATAGCTCTTGCTCTGGACCGTGGCATCGTTCGGGAGCAGGGTGATCGACGGATGCAGCGGTGCCTGTGACGGTTTGGGGGAGCTGGCGACAACACCGCCAGCGAGCAGCGCCAGCAGCAGCGTGCTCAACGTCGACGCCCACCTCAGCGTCGTGCTCGAGGACATGTCCCGCTCCCTTCCGGTACAACGCTGTGGCTTCATGGTTTCTGGCGACCTCGAACCTTACGGTAGAGGGCGGTTCCGCAGCCTGGCTGAAGTCGTCCTGAGAAGCGGCTGAGAACGCTAAGCGAGATCGATCGTGATGGTATGGTAGCCGTCGGCGCCGTTCGGAAGTGTCGGCACGCTCCTGGACGTTTGTAATGTTCCCTCGCCATCGCGTGCCCGAACGCTGACGTTGTAATGTCCGGCCGACAGGCTGGTCGTGAGCTGCCAGAAGCGCCAGGCATACGGAGAGAACTCGGCCTGTAGAACCGCCGGCCGCCAGGAGTGGCCGCCGTCCCAGCTCAGCTCAACTCCACTGATCCGGCGGGCGCCGGCAAAGGCGATGCCGGCAAACTGGACCGATCCCGCGGCCAATGCGGCACCGTCCGCCGGCCGGTCGACGCGCGACATCGTCTTGATGATCGCTTGCTCATCCCAGCCGTTGTTTTCCCAGTAGCCAGGCTGGTCGGTGGCCGAGAAACGGATCCGCGTCACCCACTTGGGCTGCTTCATGCCGTAGTGGCCGGGAAAGATGAAGCGCGCCGGAAAGCCATGCGGTGCGGTAAGCGGCGCCCCATTGAGGTGGGTCGCGAGCAGGTGGGCCGGCGTCAGCTCGCGCAGTGGAAAGCTTTCTGTGTAGCCATCGGCGCTCTCCATCAGCATGAAGACCGCATCGGTGGGGACCGTCGTTAGGGCGAGGATGCTGGTGACCTCCGGCCCTTTCCAGATACCGTTGCTGATCAACGTGCCGCCGATGTCATTGCTGATGCACTCAAGGGTGAGCTCCAACTGGTCGGCGGGAAGCGCGACCAACTCGTCATAGGTGAGCGACCGCGTCGGGAGGTTGAGGCGCCAGCTCGAGGCGTTGACGACCGGGTCGCCCACGAGATTCTTGGAGACGACGTAGAAGTCGTGGACGTCGGTGACCTCAGTGCCGGCGCGGTTCCCCTCCTGGATGGCGAGCGCCGTTACGAATCGCCGCACGGTCGCGTAGCCGATGCCCAGCGCAGCGATTCCGACCGCGCCATAAAAAAGGTTGCGCAGCAGGATGCGGCGGTCTTCGTTCACCGAGCCTGCCGGGGCGAGCCGGTAAAGGACGCGATCGACAAGCGGGACCATGGCGGCGAGTAGCGCGACCTCGACCGCGACGCCGGCCGCGGAATCGCCCGGCGAGAAGGCGACGATCGCGATGATGGCGCTGACCACCGCGGCCAGCACGGTAAGGACCGCCACGTAGGTTCGCGGCAGCAGCCGCGCGATGACCATTGCCGCCACGCCGTAGGCGGCAATGATCACGAGCGTCGACCCGACGAGCAGCAGCGGCCGCGCGAGGACGCCCAGCGTCTTCAGCAGGTTCTCGAATACGGACAGGGGCAGCACTTTGAGCAGCAAAAAGCCCGCCTGCTCCGGAAGCAAGGGCACCGCGAACAACGCGTGAGCCAGGTAGTCGGCCCCCAGGGCCAGCACCCCCGCCCCCAGGCCGGTAATGAGCGGGCGGTGACGGTCCAAGCGGTTACGGCCCGGCCGGCCGGCGGATCCCGCTGTAAGCCAGTGCCAGTCCCACGATCGCGACGACGATGCCGATGATGAGCCACATCCGCTGGCCGGTCATGAAGCTGCCGGGAAGCACCCCGGCCCCCTGAAGGATCCAGACCCCGCCGGCCAGGATCGCAATCACGCCGAGAATCAAACTGCCGATGCGCATAGCACTACACTACGCGGTCGCGTTGCACGCCTCCCCCGGCTAATTCAAGTTACAGTGACTTAACCGGGCGGGTGCGTCGGAGCGAGCCCGCAGGGCGAGCCGCGCTTTCGCGCGTAAGCGCCGGCGCCTTTACGTCTCTGTGTAACTACGCTTCGGCAGCGACGGCCTCGGGCGTAACGGCCATCTCTTTGCCGGCGCGGCCACCGGCCTCGACCTTCGCCAGCGCCAGCTGGCCGATATTGAGCCCCTGGATGGTCGCAAGGTCGCCGAGCGCCCGCAGGAAGTATTGCCGGCGGCGTCGCTCCACGACTCGGCCGAGCTCGTGCTCGAGACCCTGGACGCCGCCCTCCACGAAGGAAATGCGGAACGGATCCGAGATCCGGGCGCGCTGGGGACCGAGCTCTTCCTGGACCAGCTTCTTGGCATCGCCGGAAAGACCTTCGTTGCTGACGATGACGCCCTCGGCCGCCTTGATCCGGGAGACCTTTGCATTGAAGGCGTACGCATCCGCAAGGTTGAACTCGCGGTCCTTGAGCACCACAAGGACGAGGTCGCCGCTAAGGTCGAGCACGATGTCGGTGCCGGCAGGGCTGGCCTCGATGATCACCTGCTCGCGGCTGATTCCAAGCTTCGGCAGGATGGCGGTCGCCAGGGTTGTCATCCAACGGCCCTTGTCATTGAGGGCCGTGGCGCGCTCGGTCGGCATGATGACCTGGTCGACTCGCTCTTCGTTCAGCGGCCGGCCGCAGGCGCATTTCATCCAGTCCGGCGCCATCTTCTGCAGCTTGTTTGGATCGTCGGTGCGGAGCACCGCATTGCCGGTCCGCGAGCACACGATCACGTACTCCGACTGGATCAGGCCGAGGCTGCGCAGCTCGCCGAGCCGGCCGGCCACCGCCGTACCCTGGGCCTCGCCGAGCACCTTGGGCAGGTCCGACACCGTCAGTGACCCGACCCGCTCGAGATCGCGGATGAGCGCCCGAATCTCGGGCGTGGTGAAGGCGGCCATCGCCTGGTTCTCTTCGGCGGTGGCCTCGTTGATCGACTGGCGGGACTTGCGGATCGCGTCGAAGTTGTGGCTGCCGACCGGAGCGAGGACGGGCCACGAGGACGGCGTACCGACCTCCTGGCCGAGGGCCTCCTGGGCGGCGGTGCGAACCCGCTTCAGGAAGTCGGTCCGGACTTTCTCGGTGCCGGCGCGGTAGGCCACGCCGACTTCGATAAACGCCGGCTTGGCCGCGTGCTCGAGCTCCATGAAATGGACGTCGTCCGACCGCAGTTCGCGCAAGGTGGCGGAGCCCGGACGGCGGACCCGTAACCAGCCAACCAGCGGGGCCTGCCCCATGAAGAGCTCCCCCTCATCGGCCGCCGACCAACTCTTGGTCACGTCGAACTGCAGGAACCTGTTCAAGAGGTCGATCGTGAAACTGATCCCGGCGCTGTCGAAGATCGCCTCGCGCGCCCGGTAGAGAACGCCCATGAACTCAGGGCCGTTGATGCGAGAAACGAGGGTCCAGAACTGGTCGGTGTTGGGGGCGATGTCGAGGCGGCGGACTTCCACAAGCAGCATGGTTTCGGGCTCCTCAGCAATGAAAGTTGGATGAACGGCAGCGCCACCGCCATCCTGCGCCTCCCCACGAGAAGGTTGGCGGCAGAGGCAGCTTAGGGCGGAGGAATCGGTCTTGTCAAACCATTTCGCACTCGCAAGTGGTGATGCAACCGATCGCGGGTCAGGCGTCACGGATTGCATACTGTGCCGGTGACGGAGAGGGAACGACTGGCCGCCGCCGCGCGGGCTGCCGGCCTTCGACTCAGCGCCGGCGATGTCGAGGCGCTGCTCCCGGCATGGAAGCGGTACCTAACGCTGGTCGAAGAGCTGAGAGTGGCGATGGCGCCACCAATGCTGGATGAGTGAGGAGCGGCTGACCGCAGCCCCGCTGGTCGAGCTGGCGCGGGCTCTCCGCCGCCGCCAGGTTTCGCCGGTGGAGCTGGTCGACGCCTACCTCCGCCGGATCGACCAGGCGCGGGAGCTACGCGCCTACATCACACCTCCGGACGGTCGGGCTCGGCGCCATGCCCAACGTTCGGAGGCACGGCTCCTGCGAGGTGAGGTCGGAGCCCTGCTGGGGCTGCCGATCGCCGTGAAAGACCTGTTCGCGACCCGGGCGCTGCGAACCACGGCCGGCTCACGAATCCTACGGGACTGGGTTCCGTCGAGCGATGCCGCCGCGGTGGCCCGGCTTCGGGCGGCCGGCGCCATCATCTTCGGGAAGACCAACCTTCACGAGTTCGCCTATGGCGTCACGACCGCCAACCCCTGGTGGGGCGTCGCCCGCAATCCACATGACCCTCGCCGCAGCCCGGGCGGCTCGAGCGGCGGTTCGGCGATTGCCGTGGTGGCGGGGCTCTGCGCCGGCGCCCTCGGCTCTGACACGGGCGGATCGATCCGAATCCCGGCCGCGCTCTGCGGCTGCGTCGGCCTGAAGCCGACCTTTGGCGCCCTTTCGATCGATGGAGCCTTTCCGCTGGGGTGGTCGCTCGACCATGCCGGTCCGCTGACCCGCACCGTCGAGGACGCCGGCTTCTTGTTCGATGCGCTGTCCGGCGGAGAGGCCGGCGCCAAGGCGCGCCGCGCCTCCACCCGTGGACTCCGGGTTGGCGTCCTCAAAGGACCGATCGCGCAACGGGTGCAGCCCGGAGTGTCCCGCCGGATCGACGCGGTTGCCGCGGCGTTGCGCCGGCACGGGCTGCGAGTGCGCGAGGTTTGTATTCCGGAGATGGAGTGGACCGCGGCGGTCCAACTGATCACCCTGCGCGCCGAGGCGAGCGCGGTCCACGCCCGTTGGATCCGCAGCCGGCCCCGCGATTACGGCGCCGATGTACGCACCCGGCTCCAGCTGGGCACGCTGGTGGGTGGGGCAGACTACGTGCTGGCACAGCGGGTGCGTGCCCGGATCCGCGATGCCGTTCGGCGCGCCTTCGACGACATCGACGTCTTGCTCCTGCCCACGACGCCGATCACCGCGCCCCTGGTGGGTGATCGTACGGTGCGCTGGCGCTCGGGCGACGAACCGGTTGATGGCGCCCTGGTGCGACTAACGGCGCCCTTCAACCTGACGGGTCTGCCGGCGCTATCTCTTCCCTGCGGCCAGGTCAGCGGTTTGCCGGTTGGGGCACAGGTGGTCGGACGCTGCAATGACGAGACGCGCGTGCTTTCGGTTGGCCGGTTGATCGAGGAGCTCGTCTAATGGCGGACGCACCCCCTGGATCAACCGCTGGCGTCCCTTAGTCCTTAGTAGATAAAGCCGATCAGCGGAATGGTGCCCGGAATAACGTGCCGGTAGCTGACGCGGCCCCAGCCGCCGCCGTTCGCGCCAGCGTAGTTCATTTCTGAGACCAGCCAGCTGCCGTCGGTATAGACCTGCTCGACGTAGGCGACATGGCCCCAATAGGGTGACTCCCAGGTGACCATGATGGCGCCAACGCGTGGGGTTGGCCCTTCCGGACGGCCATAGGCCCGAGCGCGCCCAAACCATTGCCAGGCATTCCCACCCCACGCGGCGGGCCGGCGGGTGTTGACGTACCAGGTGCATTGCCCGAAGGGATAGAGGCCTCCGCCGGATGAGTAGATCGGCGTGACGTACCACGAACGCTTACCGGCGCTGACGGTGTGCGCGACGGGCTGCGGAACGGAGGCGGGCTCAGGCCCGACGCCGTACGGCACCATCAGGTAGTCGTCGACCGGCAACGTCTCCGGATGGCGTAGCAGGTTGAACTGGATGATGGCGTCGGACTCGGCGCGATATTTCTGGGCGAGCGACACCACGGTATCTGTCGCGGCAACCTTGACCAATACCCCATCGACCGGAGGAATCACGACTTCCTGGTTCGCGGTCAGTCGATCGACCAGCTTGGGGTTCGACCAGAGCAACGTATTGACCGACAAGCCATACTTTGCGGCCAGCGCCCGCAGGGTGTCACCATCGACCGCCTGGTAATGAATGATGTCCCGGTGCTTCTCCGAGGGCGGGGTCACCGGCAGCGCCGGAACGACCAGCGAGCCAGTCATCGACCAGCCAATGCCGTCGACCGCGCGGCCGAAGGGCGCCTCCGCCAGCGCAGTGCCCGGGGTCGTGCCGCCGGCCATGGCGGGCGCCGCGCCCACCGGCACATGGAGCATCAGCCATGGCATCGCGGCTGCCATCAGCAGCACGGCCGAGTGAGTTGCAAAACGCGGCGCGGCGTACTTCAGAAAAGTCCCCCTTTTCCCTCCCCTATTCGCAGGTCACGGCGGCCTACAAAGGACAAACTCCCCCGCTACGGATGGCTTGCATCGGCGCGACGAGCTATCACACGACCGTTACGCAGCCGTTACGCGGGGTGCGTAACCAAAAAGGCCAGTTACACAGAGACCAAAACGCGCGGGTGCGCTGTCCAGCGACCCTCAACGCGCTCGGGCAAAATGACGATGCCCTCGCATGCGTTGCAGGCGCCGCATTCAGCGCCCGCGCTGATTCGCGCGAAAGCGCGGCGGCGCGGCGGAGCCGCGCTAGAATGCGGGCGATGTCCGACCCGGCGGAAATGTCCGGTCGTGACCTGCTCGAGGCCGCCCTGCGTGGTGCGGCGCCGCCTCCGCCCTACCTGCGGCTGCTCAACATGCGCTTCATCGCGGTCTCCGACGGCAGTGCGACGTTCGAGATGCCACCGACCAGCGAGCTCTACAACCCGAACAACGTGGTCCACGGTGGCGCGATCACGTCCCTCGCGGATAGCGCGATGGGGTTCGCGGTCTTCAGCACGCTCGCGCCAGGCGAGACCTTTACCACGGCGGAGCTCCACCTCAACTTCCTCAGAGCCGTCACCGCCGATTCCGGCACGCTGCGATCGATCGGCCGGGTGGTGCAGCGCGGCCAGCAGGTGATAGTGGCCGAGGCCGACGTCGTGGATCTGCAGAATCAGCTGATCGCGCGTGCCGGCTCGACGAACCTCATCTTGCAGCGCCGCTCACCCTGGGCCCAAGCGGCCACATGGCAAGCTGCGCCGCCCCAAGCCCCACCGCTCGCACAGAAGGAGGCCGCGCCCCCTGGAGCCCCCAGGCCACCCCCGCGCTTTGCCCCACCGCCATCACCGCTCGAGCGTACGTCCACGCCCACCGTCTCGCCCTCCATGACCACTGAGCTGATCAGCATGGCGCCCCTGGCAAGAACCAAGCGCAAGATCCGAACCTTCGCGGGCGACGTGGCCTACCTCCGCCAGGGTCAGGGACCGCCGCTTGTCCTCTTGCATGGAATTCCCAGCTCGTCCTACCTGTGGCGAGACGTGATCGGGCCTCTGTCCGCAACCTTCGATGTGCTGGCCCCCGACCTGCTCGGCTATGGCGATTCCGACAAGCGGCTCGACGCCGATTTGTCGATCGCCGCCCAGGCGCGCTACATGGTCGCCTTCATGGAAACGGTGGGTGTGCACCAGGCGGCAGTGATCGGCCACGACATTGGCGGCGGCGTGGCGCAGCTGATGGCGGTCGACGAACCGCAGCGCGTGGCGCGGCTGATCTTGATCGATAGCGTCGTCGACAACAACTGGCCGGTGGCGGACATCGCGCGTCTGAAGGAGCCGGCATGGGATCAGATCATGGTCAACATCGACCTGCGCAAGGGGTTGCGCCAGGGACTCGAGGCCGGGATGGTGACCGAAGGCCGCGTCACCGATGAGCTCGTCGAAGAATGGACCCGTCCCTTCCAGGACCTCGGCGGGCGCCGCGCCTACCTGCGCGCCGCCCGGGCGCTCAACAACCGCGACCTGATGAGCCGCTCGAAGCACATCGAGGAGATCGAGACCCCGACCCTGATCCTTTGGGGCGCGAACGATGCCTTTCTCGAGCCACGCTGGGCGGAGACTCTCAAGCACAAGCTTCGCGACACAACGGTCGAGATCATCGACCCAGGTGGGCACTTCCTTCCGCTCGACCGTCCCGAGGCCGTGGTCGAGGCGATCACCCGGTTCCTGACGACCCGCTAACCCCCCACCCCGACCCTCCCCCACAAGCACAAGGGGAGGGAGATTCGCCTTAACTGCGGTGCCGCAGCAGCTCGTCCGCGCACTCCGCCGGCGTCGCCGTCCACCCCGCCAGCCGGATCAGCGGCGTCACCTGCGGCCCGTGGAAATCGTCACCGCCGGTCGCTACCCATCCATACGAGGCGGCCACTTTCGCAAAGCGCTCCATCAAGGCGGCACTCTTCGGCCCGTAGGGATCGTCCGGCGCCTGCGGATAGGTGACCTCCAGTCCTAATACGCCGGCCACGGCGCAGGTTCGAAACAGCACCTCGAGGTCGGGCACGTGACGGTAGACGCCCGGGTGCGCCAGCACGGTGACGCCGCCGGCGGCGGCAATCAGGTCGACGCCTGCGTCCAATGAAAGCTCTTTCGCCCGAGGCACATGCGCCGGACCACCGGGACCCATCAATTCGTAGAGCTCGTCACGAACAACAGCCGGCTGGGCCGCCTCGATGGCCGCGACGATGTGCGGCTTGCCCACATTGCCGCGGGCCCGGGCTCGCACCGCCTCCCAGTCCACCTTGAATCCGGCCGCCGCCAGTAGGCGGACCGTTTCCCGCTTCTGCGCCTCGCGCGCCTCACTGGCCTGATGCAGCCGGTGACGCAAGCGCCGATTATTGAGGGCAAAGCCATAGCCCAGCAGGTGCGCATCGACCAGCCCGCGGCCCGGCTCATCCTCGATCGACAGCTCCACGCCGGCGATCATCCGCACCGGATGCCCCTCCAGGCCGCCGATGGCGTCGATCCCCGCCAGGGTGTCGTGGTCGGTCAGGGCGATGACTTTGAAGCCGGCGGCGCCATGGGCCGCGACGATCTCAGCCGGCCCGAGCTCGCCATCGCTGAAGATCGTATGCAGGTGCAGGTTCGCCCGCCCGTTGGATACCTCAACCAATGGTCGCCCATTTTAGGTGGTATGCCCCCACCCCGACCCTCTCCCTCCGGAGGGGGAGGGCGTCGCAAGGGTGCCGCCGTGTTATAACCGTGGTCGCCCCTTGATGAGCCCTGATCGCCAGTCATCCCTGAGCCTTGTCCGCCGCCTGGTGGTCGCCAATCTCGACAAACCCCTCGCCGAAGTCGTCAATCGGGCCCTATCGTGCCTGGTGCAGGCGCTCGATGGCCGCGCGGCCTTCCTGGGCAAAATCGATGATCACGCACTCGAGATCATCGCCGCCGTCGTCGAGAGCGGGCCCGCCGTCGAGCCGGGGCTCCGCCTGCGGTTGGAGACCACCTTCGCCTCGGTCGAGGAGGAGGGCGAGGGTGGCGTCATCAACGTTCGGGATGCCGGCAAACGCCAGCCCTTCCGCAGCCTGGGAATGCGGCAGCAACTCGGCATCGTGAGCTACCTCGGTACGTCGTGGCGCGGGACCACAGGCGACCTCATCGGCACCCTGGCCGTGCTTGGCAAAGGCGCCCGGATCTTCACCCCCGAGGATCAAGACCTGCTGCTGGTCGTGGCCGGATTGCTCGGACCGCGGCTGCAGGAGGAATCGACGCGCCCCAATGGCCAGTCCCGGACGCCGGTCTCGGCCGTGCGACTGGCCACGGAGGAGGTCAAAGAACCCCTCGCGATCCTGCGCGGCTACGCCGACATGCTGAGTAACAACGAGGTCCCGGCCGACCAGATGGCGGTCGTGGCCGAGCGCCTCGCCCTCCAGTCGGAAACCGTGATGCGGATTGCTGACCAGGTGCTGCTGCTCTCGCGTCTGCCGCTCGAGCTTGCCTTCACCGTCCGCGTCTCGCTCGGCGGCGTCGCCGAGTCGGGGGCGCGACGAATCCGCGAGCGGATGGCCGGCGTCGGGATGGCGCTGCGACTGCAGCTCGACACGCAGGCGGATGTCTGGGGTGACGCGACCCTGCTCGAGGCAGCGCTCGACGAGATGCTCCACAACGTCTTCAAGCACGCGCGCAGTGCGACGATGGTGCAGCTTCGCCTACGGCAGGCGAGCCACGACCGCTATCAGTTGATCGTGAAAGACGATGGTCCCGGCATGTCGGCCGATCGGCTGGCCGAGCTCTTCGCGCCGCTCGCGGCGGAGCAACCGGTCCGTGGCCAGGGCCTCGGACTGTACCTGTTGCGCCGTGTGGCCGAAGCGCACGGTGGGCGGGCCTGGGCGAACAGCCTCGAAGGCAAGGGCACAACCTTCTACCTCGAGCTGCCCGGCGCATCGCCCGACGGCGATGAGGCGCGCGCCTCGGCGGTCGCCGGCCAGAGCCGGGCGTGACCGTTCGGAACCGCGGGACACGCGGGTAATCCCCGCAAGCCTGACGCCGCGGTGAAGACGCCTTTGAAGAAGACCGCGCCGCACCGAACCGCACGCTGCGACGACGCGCCACCCGCTGCCCTGCTAGACGGCATCGAGGAATTCAACCGGCAGGAGTTCTTCGAGCAGCACGAGACGCTCGAGGGCATCTGGATCCGCGAGCCGGACGCGGTGCGTTACCTCTACCAGGGCATCCTGCAGGTCGGGGTTGGCTTCTATCACTGGCGTCGCGGCAATTGGCGCGGAGCCGTCGCGAAGCTCGGCCACGGGCTCGCCAAGCTGGAGCCGTACCGGCCGATTTGCATGACGATCGATGTCGAGCGGCTCTTCTTGGAAACCGCCGCGATGCGGCAGGAGCTCGAACGCCGGGGCCCAGCCGATCTGCCGGCGTTCCCGCCGCCAGGGTTACCGCACGTTCATCGCATCACCAAGAGCGCGTAGCCCGGGCGTCACCCGGCCGCGACATCGTCACGAATATGGTTGCGGCTCGGTCCGTATAACAGTGCATGAATCGCAAATTGTTCGGCGCCCTACTCGTCGCCGGCGGGCTTGCCCTGTCGACTAGCGTGACGGGCCTTGCCCAGGATTACACGCCGCAGTCGGCTAAGGATGCGATCAGCGCTTGCGCGCTGACGCTCAAGCTGACGTCGCTGACAACATTGACGGGTGCAGTTGCCACCGACGCAACCCTGATCAATCTTGAGACAACCGTTGGCCTCGGCGAAATCACGTCGGAGGCGAACCGCAATATCGATGAGCTCGCTTCGGGGCACGCCGACGAAGACGGCACCAAGGACGCGAGGGCGGTCAACGCACAGTTGAGCGCAATCGTAACCGGGGCCTGCCAGGCGATTACGAAGCTCCAGGCTGAGTACGCGGCCGCGATTGCGGAGCTGAAGGCGGAGTCTACCCAGCCCGAGCAACAGGTCGTCCAGAAGCAGCCGGCAAAGCCGGACGTCGAGAAGCCGGATGTCGAGAAGCCGGAAACCGAGAAGCCGGAAACCGAGAAGCCAGACTCGGAGCGCAATCAGCCGGCGCAGCACAGCTCTGACAAGGGGAACGACTAACTAGCCCTCCCTCCCCCATCAAGAGAAAGGCGCTCGCCACCCCGGGCGCCTTTTTCATTTGCTCCGGTGCTTTGGCGTGGCGCCCAGGCGCAGGCCCAGCAGGTCGGCAGCCACCCGCCAGCCACCATCGCCGCTGCTCACCGCGTCTGCCAACAGCTGAAGAGCGCGCGCGGTGTCGAGGTCGTCCTCGAGAGCGGCGCGTACCAGCTTCGCGCTCTCGCCGCGCGCACCGCTGGTCGCCTCGCCGGCGCGAGCAACCGCCTCGCCCAATCGCTCTGTCCACCCCACTGCGTCCTCCAGCTGGTCTTGCGTGTACGCCCATGGTTCGCGGTAATGATGGCGCAGCAGCAACACCCGGATGCTGTCAGCGCTATAGCGCGGTAGCAGGTCGCGGACGAGCACGAGGTTGCCCAAGGACTTGCTCATCTTTTCGCCCTGGTAGCGCAGCATGCCGACGTGCACCCAGATGCGAGCGAACGGCCGGACGCCGGTCGCCGACTCCGACTGCGCGATCTCGCTCTCGTGGTGGGGATAGATCAGGTCGGCGCCGCCGCCATGCACGTCCACCTGCTCGCCGAGTTGTTCCAGCGCCATCGCCGAGCACTCGATGTGCCAGCCGGGCCGGCCATCTCCCCAAGGGCTCTCCCAGCGGGGCTCGCCCGGCGCGCTTGCCTGCCAGAGCACGAAGTCCAGCGGGTCCTGCTTGCGCGGGTCGTTCGGATCCGCGCCCCGCTCGGCGGTGAGCTTGATCATCTCCTCACGACTCAGCCGGCTCAGGCGGCCGTAGTCGGTTACGCTGCCGACGCGGAAATAGACGTTGCCGTCTCGCCGGTAGGCATGTCCCCGCGCCTCGAGGGCGCGGGCAAGCGCGATGATCTTCGGGATCGTCTGGCTCGCCCTCGGGAAAACGTCGGGCGCCAGCACATTCAGCGCCGCCATTTCCGCCTGGTACAGTGCCGTCTCCTTGTTGGCCAGGCGGTCCCAAGTCGTGCCCAGCTCGCGAGCCCGTCGAATGATGTCATCGTCGATGTCGGTGACGTTCTGGACGTAGCGAACTGGCTGCCCGGCGGCCCGCAGCGCTCGGACCAGCACGTCAAACACGACGTAGGTAAAGGCATGGCCCAGGTGCGTCGTGTCATACGGCGTGATCCCGCAGACATAGACACCGACCGGCCGGGCGTCGGTCGGCTCCAGCGGCTGCACCGCATTGGTTTCCGTATTCCGCAGCCGCATCGTGATGAATGTATACGAAAGCCCGGCGCCTCCAAGAAAGCCCTCCAGTCCTTCGTTGAAGGATTGTGACCCGCATTCCCAGGAGCCGGCTGGACCAGGCCCTCGCGGCGCTGGTGATCACGTTGGTGCTCGTCGGCCTCGCCGTCCTGATCCCGACGGTGGCACAGCGGCTCGCCGCCGCTCGGCCTACCCCCACGCCCGTCCCAACGCCGACCCCCACTGCCCCACCGGCGGCGGTCCTACTGCGCGAGGAACTCGATCGCGACCTCCAGGGCGTGATGACGATCGCCAACGACCACACCTTCGCGACCGCCTTCCTTATCGATCCGCAGGGCGACTTCCTCACGGCCGCCAGCCTCGTCAGCGGCAGCCAGAGCCTTCGGCTGGTCGACAATACCGGCGGCTCTCACCCATTGCGGGTGATCGGGATCGATGCCGACCTCGGCATCGCGCAGGTGCGGGCCAGCAATGACGGCACGCCGCTGCCCTTTGGTGATCCGGCGCTGCTCCAGCTCGACGACCCGGTCGTGCTGCTCGCCAGTCCCAAGGTCGTCAACCTGCGGTCCGCGACGCCGGCGGTGGTGATCAACCGAAGCGATACCCAGTTGACGTTGCGGGTGGACGACCTCCCCGGCAGCCTGGGTGGTCCGATCGCGGGCCCGGGCGGCAAGGTCGTGGGCATCCTCACCGTGAGGGGACGAGCCCTACCGATCACGGTCGCGCTCGCGGACATCGCGCAATGGCGACGCCAGGGAGGCACCGCCCTGCCGCTCGCACCCTTACCCGCGAACCTGGTGCTGCGCGGCAGCGACACGACCAGCGCGCCAACCGGCGGACCGAGCGTCCAATCCGTCAACCCCACACGCGCCTCGGCGGCGCAGGACACGGTGGTCACCATCCAGGGCACGGGCTTCATCGACGGACCGATGCTCCGCGTGAGCTTCGTCCCGCTGGCGAGCTCCGCCGGCGCCTTCGATGGGCTCGGCGCCACCCTCGTCAGTCCATCCACGCTGACCGTCAAGGTGCCGGCCGGCCGCGTCGTCCAGGATTACGTCATCCAGCTCGCCAACGGCGACAGCACCGTCGCCAGCTCACGCACCGCCTTCACCGTCACGCCCTGACTCGCCCTGGGGCGTCGTAGCATTACCCCATGAAATACGGCGCGAAGATGATCGCCGAGTCCACGCTCGAGGCGGTTCCCAACGAGACGCCGGATCGCGATTACGAGATCGCCTTCACCATCCCCGAGTTCACCTGCCTCGCGCCCGATTCGGGTTTCCCCGATTTCGCCACCATCCGCATCCGCTACATCCCCGACCGCCAGCTGGTCGAGCTCAAATCGTTGAAGCTCTACATCAATAAGTTCCGCGACCAGGAGGTCTTCCACGAAGCGGCCGTCAACCGGATCCTCGATGACCTCATCACCCTGCTCGACCCCCGCTTTATGGAGGTCATCGGCGACTTCAACGTCCGCGGCAACATCAAGACGGTCGTGACGGCGCGCCACACCCAGAAGGGATACTCGCCCAACGGCGCAAGCCGCGGCGATGGCTGAATTTGCGGCCGTCGCCACTACAATAGGGGGGTTTTGCACCGCCTCTGCCCACGCGCGTCACTGGAGCCGTCATGAAAGTTGAGCAGCGGACGACTGAGAGCCGATCGAAGGACTCCCTCTCCGACAAGCAGACCCTGCTCAGGCTCTACCGCGAGATGCTGCTGATCCGGCGCTTCGAGGAGAAGACGGCCGAGATGTACCAGGCGGCCAAGATCGGCGGCTTTTGCCACCTGAACATTGGTGAGGAGGCGACCATCGTGGGCACCATCTCGGCGCTGCGCCCGGACGACTACGTCTACAGCACCTACCGGGAGCACGGCCACGCGATCGCCAAGGGGATCGACCCGAAGGCGGTGATGGCCGAGCTCTTCGGTAAGGAAACCGGCACCTCCCACGGCCGCGGAGGTTCGATGCACCTCTTCAGCCAGGAGCGCCGCTTTTACGGTGGCTACGCCATCGTCGGCCAGGCCCTCCCCATCGCCTGTGGCACCGGCTATGCCATCAACTACCAGGAAAAGGACGAGGTGGTGATGAGCATCTTCGGGGACGGTGCCACCAACATCGGCGCCTTCCACGAGTCGCTCAACGTCGCGAAGCTGTGGCACCTGCCGATCGTCTTCGTCTGCGTCAACAACCTTTATGGCATGGGCACCTCGGTCAGCCGCGCGTCGGCCGTGACTGAGATCTGGAAGAAGGCCTGCGCCTACGACATGACCGGCGAACGGGTCGACGGCATGGACGTGCTGGCCGTGCGCCGGATCACGGACCAGCTCGTCGCCCAGGCACGCGAGAAGCACGAGCCCAGCCTGCTCGAGTGCGTGACCTATCGCTACCGGGGCCACTCCATGTCCGACCCGGATACCTATCGCGGCAAAGAGGAGATCAAGGAATGGCAGACGCGTGACGCCATCCTCAGCCTCGGTCAGTACATGAAGAAGCAGAAGATGGTCGGCGACCAGGAGCTTCAGCGGATCGATGAGGAGGTCACCGCTCAGGTGGAAGACGCGGTCAAGTTCGCCGAAGAGAGTCCCGAGCCGGATCCGAAAGACCTCTTTCGCGACGTCTACGCCGGCGAGGGTGCCGCCTGATGCCCGTTCTCGCCATGCGCGACGCGCTCAACCAGGCGCTGCGCGAGGAGATGAAGCGCGATGAGTCAGTGTTCTTACTGGGCGAGGATATCGGCCTCTACGACGGCTCCTTCAAAGTCACGCGCGGCTTGATGAAGGAGTTCGGTGAGAAGCGCGTGCTCGACACGCCGATCGCCGAGGAGGTCATCATCGGCACCGCCATCGGGGCGGCCATGTCCGGGCTCAGGCCGGTCGCGGAGATGATGACGGTCAACTTCATCATGGTGGCGATGGACCAGGTGGTCAACGCCGCGGCGCATATCCGTTACATGTTCGGCGGCGGCACCAAGGTTCCGCTGGTGATCCGGACGCCCGGCGGCGGCGGCCATCAGCTCGGCGCGCAACATTCGCACAGCCACGAGAACTGGTTCGCCCACGTCCCCGGCCTGAAGGTCGTCGCGCCCGGCACCCCCGCCGACGCCAAGGGGATGCTGAAGTCCGCGATCCGCGACAACAACCCCGTGATGTTCATCGAGAACGAGGGCACCTACGCCGTCAAAGGCGAGGTCCCCGACGGCGAGCACCTGGTGCCGCTGGACAAGAACGAAGTGAAGCGGCCGGGCGAACACATTACGATCTGCGCCCACTCGCGGATGCTGATCGTCGCCATGGACGCCGCCACCGAGCTCGAGAAAGAAGGCATCAGCGCCGAGGTTGTCGACATGCGCGCGCTGCGG
>DASYVR010000045.1:0-1973 GCA_035936995.1 Candidatus Dormiibacterota bacterium
AAAACAAGGTCTACGTCAGGCGGTCGAGCTTCCGGCCCGCGCCCTCGACCTACATCTGCGTGCTGGGGTGGAATCGCGAATCGAGCCGGTTCGAGGATGACTGCCTGCTCATACCGAGCGAGGACTTGCCGCACCTGGCGAGGGTCGAAGGCGAGTGGATGGTGCTGGAAGTGGAACCCGGCAGCGCGACGCATCGCCGGATCGATCGCTATCGCGTGTCGTTGCCCTCTCTCGGCACTATCGTGGAGTCGATTCTGGCCTGACATGGATCCTGTCGACCGACACCTGCTGAACGAATGGTGCGAACGATGGCTTGGCAGTGTGCCCGTCCGTCACCTGTTCGCGAGACACCACCTTTCAAGTGTGGTCGGCCTCGGGCTGCCGGACGGCCGGAATGTAGTCGTCAAGATCCGACCTGGCGCGACAAGGATTGCCGGTTGTGTTGCGGTGCAGCGCCATCTGTTTGGCAGTGGGTTCCCCTGTCCGGAGCCGTTGCTAGGGCCGGCACCATTCGGTTCAGGAATCGCCACAGCCGAGACCTACCTGGCCGACGGCGAGCGTCTGATTGCCGATGCCGTAGGAACCCCACTGTTCGCAGAGCTGCTTGCACGATTGGTCGGGTCCGCACCACCGTTGGCGTCACTGCCAACTCTGGAGCCACCGCCACCATGGGTAGCCTGGGGTCACGAAGGTGCCGGCATCTGGCCGCGTCCGGACGATCTCAATGTGGACCTGAACGAAGAAACGGGAGCAACCTGGATCGACGAGATCGGCCGGCGGGTCCGAAGGCGCCTCTTGGCGTCGCCGGGAGCGCCGATCGTCGGACATGTCGATTGGGAATCGCAGAATCTGCGCTGGAAGGGCATCAGCCCGTTTTCAGTGGACGATTGGGACAGCGTCGCTGCACTCTCCGAACCGGGCATCGCGGGCGCGGCCGCCGCGATCTTTCCTTCGTCTGCTGATGGTCGTACGGTGGCGGCCACAGTCGAGCAGACGGAGGCGTTCCTTGACGCTTACCAAAAGGCCCGGGCGATTGATTGGAGCGCCGATGATCAGGAGATTTGTTGGGCCGCCGGCATGTGGGTCCTTGCCTTTAACGCCAAGAAGGAAGTCAGCGGCGGCGGTAGGGGCTATCTAGAGCACATCCAACGCGAATCGCAGGAACGCCTGCTACGTGCGGCCGCGTAACCGGTCAGGCCAGCTTGGCGCCCAGACGGTCGATGTTTTCCGGCTTCATACCTGAGGCTTCGAGGTAGGCGGGCACCCCTCCCCACTTCCTGGTCAAGTGCTCCAAGACGCCGAGGATTCGGTCCGGCGGGCAGTGGAACTCATCGCGCATCTCAATGCGGCGCTCTGGCACTGCGGCTGCAATCCACTCCTGGTAGCTGGCCGCCAGCTGCGCGTCGGTCTCCGCGAAATCGCTCGCGATCGCGTCGTCGGGCACGCCGGCCAGGGACAGCAGTATCGCGGCCACCAGGCCGGTGCGATCCTTGCCCGCGAAGCAGTGGAAAACCGCCCCGCCCTCAGCTTCGGCCACCGCCTCGAAGATGGCGCGAAACGCCTCCGGCCGGCCGTCGAGCATCATCAGATACCGCTCGAACATTCCAGAGGCTGCACCCAGCTCAACCATCATCGAGTCGTCGATCAAGGGGCGATGACGGTAGACGGGCCCGGCGCCGTCGGCGAAGGGGTTCGGCACCCTTGACACCTCGCCATCGGTGCGGAGGTCGATGATCGTCGTCACACCGTAGGCGGTCAGCGCTTCGCGTCCGGCCGGCGTCAGGTGCGCAATGTTGTCCGAACGCACGAGGACGCCAATTCGGGTGACGCCGCCCCGCCGCGGGAGACCTCCGAGGTCGCGCGCGTTGCGGCAGTCGGGCCAGTCGAGGCGGCGGGTGGCTATTGCCAATTCCACCTTCCCATCCGGCGCGCTGGGCAGAACCACTTCCCGGCTCCCCACCGGCTCGCTTCGC
>DASYVR010000046.1:0-44896 GCA_035936995.1 Candidatus Dormiibacterota bacterium
GGCGGCGGCCAATGAAACGGAAGGTGAGGCGACGGGAGAGGCAACCGCGGTGTCCGTCGTAACCGAGAGCGCGCAGGAGACCGCGGCCGCCCAGGAGACCTCCGGGGAGGCGACCGGCGAAGGGACGGCGGTATCCGTGACGACCGAAAGCAGTCAGGAGACAGCCGCAGCCAACGAAACCAGCGGCGAGGCGACTGGTCAGGCCACGGCGGTGAGCGTGACCACGGAGTCTCAGAACGAGACGGCGGCGGCCAATGAAACGGAAGGTGAGGCGACGGGAGAGGCAACCGCGGTGTCCGTCGTAACCGAGAGCGCGCAGGAGACCGCGGCCGCCCAGGAGACCTCCGGGGAGGCGACCGGTCAAGGCACGGCGGTCTCGGTTACAACCGAGAGCAGCCAGGAGACCGCGGCGGCCCAGGAGACTTCCGGGGAGGCGACCGGTGAAGGAACGGCGGTGACCGTGGTGACTGAATCCGCGCAGGAGACGGCGGGCGAGACGGTGGTGACCGAATCCGCGCAGGAGACGGCGGCAGTGAACGAGACGACTGGCGAGGTCAGCGGAGAGAACACGGCCCAGACGGTGGTGACCGAATCCGCGCAGGAGACGGCGGTAGTGAATGAGACGACTGGCGAGGTCAGTGGTGAGGCCACTGCTCAGACGGTAGTGACCGAATCCGCGCAGGAGACTGCGGCAGCGAACGAGACGACCGGCGAGGTTAGCGGTCAGGCAACAGCTGTGACAGTGACGGAGCAAGGCGGTGCGGCCGGCGCAGGCGCAGGGACACTTGCCAACACGGGTGCTGGACCTCTGGGTCTCGAGGCTGTGCTTGGTGCTCTACTCGCGGCCCTGGGGGCGGCGCTGCTCAGGCCGCGCGAGATCCTCCGGCGGTTCATCCGATAGAGCCGAACGCAATGGACCGCCGGGCGCAAGCCCGGCGGTTTTCTTTTTGCCCGGCATCGACCTCAACCCTGCCATTGACGTTATCAGTTTATATATCAAGTAACTTGACAGGATTCAGGGAACCGGCTACTCTTACCAGCAAGCTGAACCTCGACAAAAACGAATCAGTGTTTCACAATCTGTGATCAGGCGGCGACAATCATGGGTTGTGGGAGGGAACAATAGTGACTACATCTCTAGCGAAGGCTGGGAGACCTGCGTATTTCGCCGATGATTCCGAGGTCCTAATTTCAAAGTCCACCTGGCCACTGAAGCTTTCTGGGCTGGTATTCGCGGGCCTGCTAGTTATCGGGCGGTCGGCGAGCTACGGCAACGTCACCTGGACCCCGACCTTTCACACAGCCAACTCCCCGCTGGTCGTCCAGCTGGCCGGATCGCGTAAGCCAGCACCCATCGTGCCCAAACTCGGAAGTGGCGAGGCGGTAATGACCAAGGCTTCTGCCGCCAACGAGGTTCTCGCGTTCAATCCGGGCAATAGCGGCGATGGAGGCGACGGCGACGGCAAGGGCGAGGCTGGCGGAGGCGAAAAGAGTAGTAACCACAGCCAGAACGATCACGACACTGACGCCCAGGGGTCCGGACAGACCGCGACTGGTAGCGGGAACGGCAGCACCAACGGCGCCAGCACCGTCACCGAGACTTCGACCTCCGTCGGCGCCGGCAGCGGCAACGGCAGCACCAACGGCGCCGCGACGGTCAACGAGACCTCAAGCTCGGCCGCGGCCAACAGCGGCAACGGCTCGGCGACGGGCTCCCAAGCGGGGGCCAGCAACACCAGCGCGGCCCACGGTAGCGGCAACGGCAGCACCAACGGGGCGACGACGGTTAACGAGACGTCGACCTCCGCCGCGGCCGGTAGCGGCAACGGCAGCACCAACGGCGCGTCGACTGTCACCGAAACAACCACATCCGCGGGTGGCGGCGCCGGCGGTACCGTTACGGAGACCACCACGACGGCGGGCTTGGCCGGTGCCACGGCCACCGAAACGACGACTGGCGCGGGCGGGGTTACGACTGGCGGTGCTGCCGCGGCAGAGCAGGCCTCGACGCTCGCGAACACGGGCCACGCGCTGAGCCAGCAGGCCAGCAAGCCGCCGCTGGCGTTGGACGGCCTTGCCGTTGGCCTCCTCGGGCTGGTCGCGGCGGCCTGGCTCAAGCGACGCGAACTCTTTGGTCGCTGGATGCGGTAACGGAGATGATGGAAGCCGTCGGGCCAGTCGCTGGCTCGGCGGCTTCTTTGCCTGAATCAAGAAGGATTCCGTAAGCTTTTCTCTGCACTTAATGCCAGTCAGTTACGCCACCATCAAGGCGGTCTCCGAGCCCGACGCTATCGCCGAATTGCTGGCGACGAGGGTCATTGGGCCGGCGCTGGCAGCAGTGCAGGTAAAGAAGGTTCGGGCGATCGAGGGAAGGCGATTAGAAGCTCCCAGGATTCTTTGGAACGCTTACGCCGCTGAACTGGAACTGCCGGGTGGCATCGAAGCGCAACAGGTCTTTTGGACCAAAGCCTATTTTGCTGACGAGGATTGCCAGAATTATCGGCGCGGCATCGATCGCATCCTCGCGAATCAGAACGGTAATCCGCTGGACCCCCACGGGCATGCGCAGTTCTTCGAGGACCTCAATCTTTTCCTCTTTTTCTTTCCTACCGACCCTGCCTTCCGGTCCTTACCGATGCTCGTTGATGGTGAGGCGATGCGCTCGCTGCTCGCCCCCTATTTCGCTCGTCTCCGCCCCGGTGATCAGCCTCGGTCGATCAAGGCCGTTCGAGTGAAATACCTCCCCGAGATTTCCTGCATCATCCGGTATGAGGCGGACTTTGGTGAAGAGGGCCCGGTGTCCATCTACGGGAAAGTGCAGCACAGCCGGCGTGGAGCGCAGACCTACGAAGTCATGAAAGCGCTTTGGGATCTTCCGGCCCGCGCCGAAGGAAAACTGGTTGTTGCTGAGCCGCTCGCTTATTATCCGAAGTACGATCTTCTGCTCCAGTCGGAGGTACCGGGAGAGGGAATCAAAAGCGACCGGCATTCTGAGACCTTCATGGCGCAGTGTGAGGCGGCCGGCCGGAGCATCGGCTACATCCATGAGTCGGGCATCACGGTCGGTTCACCCCACACCGTGGACGTCGAGATAAATCGCTTATTGAACCGAATGGAAGAGTTCAAGATGTCGTCGCCCAAGGTGTACCTGGCGCTGCGAGATTTGCTCAAGCAGATCAACGCCAAAGCTGAACGGGTCCCGCATGAATCGGCAGTTCCATCTCACGGCGACTACAAGTACAATCAATTCCTTTTCGACGGCAACCAGTTTGCCCTTATCGATGTTGAGTATTTCGTTCAAGCTGAGCCGAGCTTCGATTTAGGCAAATACTGCGGACATCTCGCGCCGTCGGCACCAAAGCACTGGTCGGACACGGCCCAGGGCGATCTTGCCCGCAGGGTCTTCCTTGATGCCTACTGCGACATCCGACCGCATTACAAGGGGTCACGGCTCCCTGTCTATGAGTCGCTATCCCTGGCTACTCGAGCGCTGGTCGTCATGTGGTCGCAGACTCGGAACTGGGACTACACCGCTCAGACCCTTATTGCGCTTGCCTACGAACGATTGAAGACCCGCTGGGGCGAGTGACTCGACGCCTCGGTTGAAGTGCGCTTGCTAGCATGAATCCGCGTCGTGCCCCCATCGTCTAGCGGCTAGGACACGGCCCTTTCAAGGCCGGAACGGCGGTTCGATTCCGCCTGGGGGTATTCCGTCCGGCCGACCTGGCCGGACAAACCGCAGCTGGGGCCGAGGCACGCTCGGTCGGGGGGGCACAGCTCGCCCGCTCATCCACCAGGTCGCAGACGCGGGCATACCGGGGTCAACTCGCGGGGCCGCGGAATTTTGCGGCCCCCGGTGCGCCGCACGGGAGTGGCGCGCCGAACGTCCATGCTGCTGCCCGGGGGTTGTTGCTAGGCGCGATCTTGATCCATGCGATCGGCAGAGTTTAGGTTTGAGCCAAAGGTGGTAGACTTCGTCACGACCCCCATATAGGGTCGCCCGCTCTCGGTTCTCCTCCCCGTCCCAAAACGGTGTCCTGAAGATCGCGGCTAATACAACAAAGGTTGAGGGGACCGAGGAGTATCCCGCTTGACAACGACGTTTGCCGATCTGGGCGTCAACGCCCGCCTGCTGACCGCGCTCGCGCGCAATTCGATCGATAGCCCCGTCCCCGTTCAAGTCGAGGCCATCCCGCCGATGCTGGCCGCCCGTGATGTCGTCATCCAGGCTCCGACCGGTTCTGGCAAGACGCTCGCCTTCATGCTGCCGCTGGTCGAGCGGCTCTTCGCCGTCAGTGGACCCGGGCCGCGTGCCCTGGTCGTGACCCCGACCCGGGAGCTCGCCATTCAGGTGGATCGCGTCTTCCTGTCGCTCAAAACCGGACTGAAGTCGGCGCTGATCTACGGCGGCGTCGGCTATGCCACCCAGGAGGTTGCCCTGCGCAACGGCACTGACCTTGTGATCGGAACCCCCGGCCGTATTCTCGACATGGTCTCGCGACGCCGGCTCGCCCTGAGTCGCGTGCAATTGCTCGTCCTCGACGAGGGCGATGAGATGCTGGACGCCGGCTTCGCGCCGGACGTCGAACGGATCATCGAGATGACCTACCAACCACAAATCGTGCTGGCCTCAGCCACGATGCCGGACTGGGTCAGCCGCATGATCCAGCGTCACCTGGACGATCCCGTCCGTATCAGCGTGGCGGCCGACACCGACGACGCCCTGGAACACGGCCTGCTCCGCGTCAGCCGGCCGGAGAAGCTCCGCACTCTCAGTCGATTGCTTCGCAATCACAAGGGTTCCGCGATCGTCTTCGGCCGCACCAAACACGGCGTTCGCAAGCTCAGCCGGGACCTTCGCAACCTCGGCCACGACAGCGCCGACCTGCAGGGCAACCTCTCCCAGAATGTGCGCGATCGCACCATGGACGCCTTTCGTGGACTGCGAACCAACATCCTGGTGGCGACCAACGTCGCTGCCCGCGGCCTGGATATCAGCCACGTCGACCTGGTGATCAACTACGACCTGCCCGACTCGCCGCAATGGCTGACCCACCGGGTTGGGCGCACCGCCCGGATGGGCGTGAAGGGCCGCGCCCTGACCTTCCTGACACCGGAGGACGAGGCGGCCTGGCGCACGCTTCGCCGCCAGGGCGCACCGGCGCTCCCCGAGCTGGACGTGGCGCACCTGCTGACCGAGGGTGACTGGCGATACGTCGCCGCCTCCCTGGTCGAGCCGTCCGCCGCGGCCACGCGGGGTCCGCGTCCGGCACGCCCCGGACAGCAGCCCTGGAACCGCGGTCGACGGCGCCCGCGGGGGCCGTACCGCCCCGACCAGCGGCGTGCGACGGCTGGCGGCTAATCTAGAGGTCGGGGGCATCGAGACTACAACGGGGTGAGCTGTGGCTAAAAGCTCGGTAACGGAAGTCCGCACGACCCAGGGATTTGATTTCATCCGCGAGCTCGGCCAGCAGTTACGAGTCGACAGCATCCGATCGAGCACCGCCGCCGGCTCCGGTCATCCCACCTCCTCGATGTCGGCGGCCGACCTGATGGCCGTCCTGATCACCCGCTACTTCCTCTACGACTGGAACGATCCGCCAGCGCCCACCAACGATCACCTGATCTTCTCCAAGGGCCATGCGTCGCCCCTGCTTTACGCCATTTTCAAGGCGGTCGGGGTGGTCAGCGACGATGAGATGCTGACCTTCCGCAAGTTCGGATCGCGGCTCCAGGGCCATCCCACGCCCATCCTTCCCTGGGTCGATGTCGCGACTGGCTCGCTCGGCCAGGGCCTACCAATCGCCGTCGGGGTGGCACTCGCCGGCCGCAAGCTCGATCGGTTGCCCTATCACGTTTGGACCCTGACCGGCGATAGCGAGCTCGCCGAAGGCTCGATCTGGGAAGGCCTTGACAGGGCCGGCTACTACGGGCTCTCGAACTTCACCGCCATCTTTGACATCAATCGCCTCGGCCAGCGGGGACCGACCGAATACGAATGGGAAACCGATGTCTACCGCGACCGCGTCCAGGCTTTTGGCTGCCGGGCGATCGTGATCGACGGCCATGACCTGGAGCAAATCGACCAGGCCTTACAGCAGGCTCGCGAGGCGACCGGCAAGCCGACGGTCGTGATCGCGCGCACCGTCAAGGGCAAGGGATTCAGGGAAATCGAGAACAAGGATGGCTGGCACGGAAAGGCCCTCCCGCCCGACATGGCGGCACGCGCGATCGAGGAGCTCGGCGGCATCCGGCACCTGCGCGTGGATGGCCAGAAACCGGAGCCCGTCGAGCCCGCGATCAAAGATGCCCGCGTGGAAGTTACCCTGCCGACCTATAAGAAGGGAGACAAGGTTGCTACCCGAAAGGCCTACGGCGATGCGCTCAAGGCGCTGGGGGTTCGGCCGACGGTGGTCGCGCTGGACGGCGAGGTGAGCAACTCCACCTTTGCCGACGAGTTCGCCAGGGCCTACCCCGAGCGCTATTTCGAGATGTTCATCGCCGAGCAGCAGCTGGTCGCCGCCGCCATTGGGATGAGCGTGCGCCACTACATCCCATTCGCGTCGACCTTTGCCGCCTTCTTGAGTCGCGCCTACGACTTCATCCGGATGGCAGCGATCTCGAGGGCGAACATTCGGCTCTCCGGCTCGCACGCCGGCGTCGAGATCGGCGAGGACGGCCCGTCGCAGATGGCGCTCGAGGACCTGGCCATGATGCGGGCGGTGCACGGCTCGACGGTGCTCTATCCGTCGGATGCGACGTCGACCGCGCACCTGGTCAGGGCGATGGCCGACCAGGACGGCATCAGCTACATCCGCACCACCCGGGGCGCCTACCCGGTCCTTTACGACGCCGACGCGCAGTTTCGGATCGGCGGCTCCAAGCTGGTCCGCAGCCATCCCGGCGACCAGGTGACCCTGATCGGCGCGGGGGTCACGCTCCATAATTGCCTGGCCGCCGCCGACGAGCTCGATCGGGAAGGCATCAAGACCCGCGTCATCGACCTCTACAGTGTCAAGCCGGTCGACAAGGTGACGCTGCAGGAGGCGGCGGCCCTGACACGGGGCCGGTTGGTGGTCGTCGAAGACCATTACCCGGAGGGCGGCCTCGGCGCCGCCGTGCTCGAGGCCCTGGCCGCCGACATGGATCCGCCCCGGATCGTGCATCTCGCGGTGCGAGGTCTGCCGGGTTCCGGGAAGCCAACAGAGTTGATGGATAAGGCCGAGATTTCCACGCGTCACATCGTGGCAGCAGCCAGGCGACTTTACGGGTTATAGGAGGGTAAGGGATGGCCGTTCTGAAAATCCTGGAGCTAGTAGGGACCTCGAAAGAGAGCTGGAGTGATGCGGCCCGCGAGGCCGTCAACGAGGCGGCAAAGACGGTCCGTGGTATCGAGACGGTCGAGGTCGTGCACTCGAAGGCCGTCGTCCAAAACAACCGCCTGACGGAGTACCAGGTGCAGGTCCGGATCGGCTTCCGCATCGACCGGGCCGCCGGCGCCGCCTCGAAGAAAAAGGTCTAAGGTAGGCGACCATCATGCTCCGAAGCCTCTTTGGGCCAAAGGTACAGGCGCGGGTATTCATGCCTCCGGGGATGACGCTCGCGGCGAGCGTCGTCCAGGCTCACCGGCAGCGGCATCCGGCAGCCCTGGGCCAGGCCAAGGCCGGGCAGACGCAAAACTTCATCGTCTTCTCTGATGGAACGGCAGCTGGCGGTGCCGCGGCGAAAGCGATGGTCGACAGCGCCGAGGCGGACTATGCCGCGACCCAGATCTGGTTCGGCGGGCTGACGCCACCCAACTTGCCCTTTTACGTTTACGCGGACCCCAACGCCGGCGGCGCGTACCACATGACGTGCGCCGGCACCGACGTGCATGTGCTGTCCGACCCGGTCCGGGCACCCGGCTTCCTAACCGCGGAGATCGTCGAGGTCTTCGAGGCCGCCATCAACAACGGGTGGGACTGCGCCGTGACCAACGGCGAATCGCTCTCCCGGGTGCTGGCCTTCGAGCGCCATCCGGAGATCGCGGCAGAGTTCAATCCGACCGAACAGGATTGGTGGGCGCAGGGGCACCGGGACTACGTCAACGACAACACTGCCGGTGATACCGATCAGATCGCGGCGGGATGCGGCGACCTCTTCCTTGATTACCTTCACTCGCAGCTGACGTTCGACTGGACGGCCATTTCCGGAGCGGGCGGCCCGACGCTCGGGGCGACCTACCAGGCGTTGACCGGCTACGACCCGGTGCAGGGATTCAAGGATTTCATCGCGGCGCTGACGACGATCGACCAGGGCGGGACGCTCACACTGCCACCGTCAGGCAATCCGTTTCCATTAAAGACTTGAGTTAGCAGAACAGCGACGCCGCAGGCGGCTTGACGGCGCATCGTTGCCTATCAGTTAATAAGGCAGTTCGTCTTCTTCCATGCCGAAGTGGTGGCCGACCTCGTGGCGCATCGTCTCCCGCACCTCCTCGGCCAATTCCCGCTCGTCGGCGACGATGTTTTCGTGGTTGCGCTGGTAGAGGACGATCCGTTCCGGCAGGCCGTGCTCGAGCACCGTGGCACCCTCGTAGAGCCCGAGCAAATCGGGATCTTCGCCCTCGCGGACGGCCTCCAGGTCGGGCAGGTCGTCCACCACAATCATGGTGTTGGCGAGCTGCGCCTGGAAGGTCTCCGGGATGGCGGCCAGCGCCACCTCGGCCAGCCGCGTAAACCTTTCGCGCTTGACCCGGTAGGGAATGACGAAGGCATTCGGTTGCAGGTCGGCGGCTCGCCGAAAAGCGGTAACCGAATCGTTGCGGTTCAGCCAGATCCGCAGCCGGCCGAGGAGATTCCAGGTTGGAGCGTCCTGCTCCCGTTCCAACGCCTGCTGGGCGAAATCCGCGGCGGCGGGCATGTCGCCGGCGCGGTAGGCGAGCCGCGCGGCCAGCCGGAGCCATGCCGGGTCCACCGGCCGCGGCAGTGACCGAAGCTCCGCCAGGGCTTCTGAAAACCTTTCGGCAATCGTTTCGATCGCGCCGTCCGCGTCACCGTCGCGAGCCTGTTGTAAGCCCTTTACGACCCGGTCTCTGAGCCCGAGTCGACCGCCGCCGAACCACCGGCTAAGCGGCATGCCAGAGCCCGCCGGCAGCCTGCAAGCCTGCGTTCCGGACCTCGTTACACCGGCAATGGGCCAGCAGACGACGATGAATGCCCACGACTTCCAGAACCACGTGGTGAAGCGCTTGACCGCGCTCCGCCCAGGGTGGACGGTCAATAAGGGGCCGGAGCCGTTTCAGCTGATCATCCGCCGGGTCCGCGAAAGCGACCTGCGGTTCAACCTGGACAGTTTCTACCAGCAATACCGCGAACAACCCTCGGCGCTCGACCGGCTCTTTGCGGCGCGGTTGCGCCGGCTTGACCAGGAGTGCGATAGCGAGGCGCTCTTCGGGGCGCCCCTGATCCTCCCAGTGTTGCGGCCGGCCAGTTTCCTCGAGTCGGCCGGCGGCCCCGTCGTCTACCGACGCATGCTCGCCGACATGGTGGTGACCTACGCCGCGCATTACGCGCAGGGCATGCGCTACCTGCTGCCCCAGGACCTCGCGGCGTGGAACGTCGGCCGAGACCACGTCGAGATGATTGCGCTCACGAACCTGGCACTGATGTTCCGCAATGGGATGAAGTTCACCGGCCTGGAAACCGATAAAAATGACCGCCCGCAGATGCTGATGCTGAGCTACGTCGATGCGCGACCGTATGGGGCGGCGCTGATGCTGCTGCCCGAGGTCTGGGCCTGGCTGGAAGAAATGCTCGAGGATGTGCCGGTGATCGGCGTGCCCGAGCGCGGATCGCTGATCGCGGCCGGCGAGCGAGCCCAGTTGATGGGCCGGCTTCGGCATGACGTCCAGGAACGTCACCGTGAGGCCGCCTTCCCGGTGTCCGACCACCTCTTCTGCGTCGAGAACGGCCGCATCCGGCAGTACGCCCGCTAGACAGACCGGCCGCCGCGGCCAACCTTCACCGCTATCCGCCATAGCCCGGGTGCGGCTCGGCGTACTGCCTCGGACGGAGCAGGATGGCGAGGATGAGCCCAGTTGCGAATCCGCCCACGTGGGCGAAGAAGGCGACCCCGCCGCCGATGGCTCCGAGGTTCAGGAAGGCGTCGAGCGCCTGCAGCCCGATCCAGTAGCCGATGAAAAGAAAGGCGGGCAGGGTAAACACGAAAAACGGCACGACGAAGGTCAGGACGCGCGCCCGCGGGAAGTAGAGAACGTACGCTGCCAGGATGCCGGAGATGGCGCCGCTCGCCCCCAGCATCGGGATGGGGGAGCTCGGCGTGATGAAGACCTGGAGCAGGCTGCCGGCGATTCCGGAGGCGAAATAGATGATCACGAACCTCACCTCCCCCAGCCGGTCTTCCACATTGTTGCCAAAGATCCAGAGGAAGAGCATGTTGCCCGCCACGTGCAGCAAGTTGGCGTGCAGGAACATCGAGGTGATCAGCGTGCCCAGGTGCCGACCGGCGGTGATGTCCGCCGGGATGACCGCGTAGCGCGCGATGGCGTTCTCATCCATCACCGGGTTCTGGGCGAGGTAGAAGTAGACGCCGACGTTGATCAGGATCAGGCCCCAGGTGAGGAGGGACGGACGGCGCGTCGGGTTGTAGTCGCGGATCGGGAGCATGCGGTAAGGCGATTCTATGGACTGCGAGCGCTCTCGCGTAGACTGCGGATCGGGTCCTCCCGATGTCCTCCAAGCCCCCGCCGTGGCGCGATTCGCAGCCCGCCAACGTCCGCACGCTGGTGCGGGGCCTGCTGGGGCTGGGCGCCTTGTTCGTCGCCGCATTCGCGCTCACGAAAGGCAACCCGAACGCCGGGATCTTCCTCTTCGTCGCGGTGGTCTGCCTGGGCTGCGCTGTCGTGTCCCTCTTTGCGCAAGGCGTGCAGCGCTTCGGCGGGACCATCATCAATCGCACCGGGAGCTCCGAACGGGAGTTTCTCATCGGGGGTCTGCTGCTGACCGCGCTGCTCACCCCCTGGTCGATCGCGATCCCGCCCGTGCACTGGGCGCAGCGGTTTGGCTGGCAGTCACCGCTGGCTCTTGTGGTCGTCGCCGCACTGGTCATCGCCCGCGTGCACCGGTTCCACCGCTACCGTGGGCTCGCGGTCTTCGTCGCGGGTCTCGGCCTTGCGGCCTGGATCGCCTGGGTCAGTGCTCAGCTCTTTACGCCGGCGTTTCGTACTACCGGGTTCCCCTTTGTGCCGATCGACCTCCTTGGCGAGGGGTCGTCGATCGCGCTGCTTGCCTTCGTCATCAGCGTTGACGGGATGGCCACGGAAGCCTCGGGCGACGACCAGCCGGCCCGGCCCAGAGAAGTCTGGTCGTTCGCCGCGATCCCCGGGATGGGCCTGGCCCGCCTGTATTACCGTGGGCGCGGCCGCCTCTGGCTGGCGGCGATGGCCTTCTTCCTCTTCCTCGTGCAGGCCAATGCCATCGGCGGGGCCGAGTTTCAGTACTATGGCTCACTCGGCAGCTTGCCCGAACCGCGTCCGCGAGGCGCGGTGTTGATTCCGTTGGTGCTCGGCGTGCTACTGTGGCTGGCCTCGCTCTTGGACACTCGCACCAAACTCCAGCTGGAGCAAACCACCGAGGAATCATTCGGCCGCTCATTCGAGCGGCGCGACCCCACCGCGGTCTGACCCTTGTTACTCCGCTGTGACGGCATTGTCGCCACGCGCCGACGCGACCCGATGGGCCAGTTAACAAACCGCTGATAGCCTCACACCGACGTGCTCGACACGCCGCTTCCCTTGTCACGCCGCTGCAGCCGTCGCGCCTTCCTCGACCGCGGCCTGCGCCTGGGAATGGGCATTGGCGGCGGCGTCGCCCTGGCCTCGCTGCTCGACGCCTGCGCGACCGGATCGGGCGGCATCGCCCCGACGCCCCCACCCGGAGCGACCGTCATCCGGGCTCTGCTCTTCGACCAGGTTGGCTATGACCCGGCGGTCCTGCAGACCCTGGCCAACAAGTTCCGCAGTCTGCACGACAACAAGGTGTTCGTCTCCGTTGAGACCGCGCACTACCGCGAGCTATACGAGAGCATCCTGGCGGCCGGGCTCTCAAAGCCGGCGCCCTATGACGTCGTCGCCCTCGACCAGGTCTGGGTGCCGGAGTTCGCCAGCCGCCAACAGCTGCTCAGCCTGAAGGACCAGATCCCCGATGACGCGCGTTCCGACCTGATGCCGAGCCTGCTGGACGCCTTCTCCTACAAAGGCACGATCTGGGCGATGCCCCACGTGCTCAACGTTCAGAGCCTCTACTACAACAAGAGCCAGCTGCGCGCGGCGGGCTTCCAGGACCCCCCCAAAACCCTGGAAGCCTGGTACGCGCAGATGACCGCGTTGCGCGCGCGCGTCACGCCTTTCACCGATTCCTGGGCGGAGGATGAGGGCCTCGTCTCGGACTTCGTCCGGATCACGGGGCAGTTTGGTGGCGATCTCTTCGACGCCGGCGGAAAGCCGCAGCTCCTGCAGCAGCCGGCCCAGCGCGCCGCGGCCTTCATGCGGCAGTTGGTCGACGAGCACCTGGTCCGGGCGGACATCGCGGCGAGCACCGAGGCCGATGCGATGCGAGCCTTCCTCTCCGGCGGGGTCTCCTTTACCACCAACTGGAATTTTGTCTGGGGGGCGATGAGCGACCCGGCCTACTCGCAGATCATCGGGCAGGGCGGGGTCGCCGCGATCCCGACCGCTGCCTCGACCGGCAGAGCCGCCGCCTCCGTCAGCGGCTTCCTTGGCCTGGGCGTGCTGGCCAACAGTGCCCACACGGACCTGGCGGTCGCCTGGCTTCGCTACCTGACTAGCCCGGAAGTCCAGGCCCAGCAGACGGCTGAGCTGCCGATCTGGACATCGCTGCAGAATTCAGTCGAGGTGCGCAAAGCGAATCCGCAAATCAACGTGTTTTTGACCAACCTGGCGAATGCGCGGCCGCGGCCGAAGCTGGTGCACTATGTGGAGGCCTCGTCGGTGCTCCAACGGCACCTCCACGACCTCGTGCTCGGCACCGTGAGCCCGGGGCGCGCGATGGCCGATGCGCAGGCGGAGGTCCTCGCCTTGCAGGCTCGCTTCTCGAGCTAAGCCATTCCCGTCGGGCTACGATGGGAACGGCATGCCGCAGGACGCCGCGTTCTACCGGATCGGCCTGATCGAGACCATCATCCTGTTCCTGCTGCTCCTCCTTGCCTTCGGTGCCATCACCGTAATGGCCCGGGGGAAGTGGCTCGCGCTCGGCGTCACGGAATCCCTGCTGGCGCGACTGGCGGGAGCGACGGTGCTGGCCTCAATCGCGGTTGGCGGGCTGAGCGGCGTTGTCCTCAACCTGGTACAGGGGAGTGCCTTCTCCGACACGACGCTCCAAGCCCCGGCGGCGCGCGGCCAGGCGGTGCTGGGCATCGTGCTGGCGCTGGCGGTAACCATCGTCGGCATCATCCGCATCGAGACCTATCACCGGCGGATCGTCCGTCCGGCCGCCCAGGAAGGGGACTCGGACTGGAAGGTCGAGCCGCCCGAGATCGCCGGGCGCCGCTAGGACGTCGTCGGGCTGGGGTTGACGACGATCTGCGATGCCGGGATCTCACCGTCCAGCAGATTCCAGGTGGTGAGGATCTGGCGATAGGTGCCATCCTGGTAGCTGGCCATCATCGCCTGCCGCACGGCCTTGAGCAGCTCGCCGTTCTTGGGGTCGACGGCGATGCCCTCCGGGTTGGTTTTGAACGGACTGCCCGCCAGCTCGAGTTGATCCGGCGTCTGTTTCACGAAGTAGGCGGCGACCGGTGAGTCGTCGAGGGCGGCGTCGACCCCGCGCTGCTTGAGGATCAGCACGGCCTGAAGGTCGGTCGGATAGACCTGCTTGTTGATGTGGTTGGCCTTGCAGAGACCGCTGTTCGCTTCGTCGATGGTGTTCTCTTCCGGGCTTTGCACCTGGACCGCGACCTTCTTGCCGCAGAGGTCGGTCAGGCCGCTGATGCCGGCCTGGTTGCCTTTGCGCACCAGGATCGCCTGCCCGGCTCGGAAGTAGGCGACCAGCGCGACCTGCCGCTCCAGGTCGGGAGTGATCTGCAGCGCCGAGATGATGGCGTCGCCCTTTTTGGCCAGCAGCGCTCCAACGAGCTGCGGCGTGTCGGTCTTCTGGATCGTCGCCGTCAGCCCCATCTTGGCGGCGATGGCCTTGGCGATGTCGATATCGAACCCAACCGCTTGCTGGCTGGAGGGATCGATCGACTCCTGCGGGGGATAGGTCGTGTCGGAGAGGAAGGTGAGGGTGCCCGGCCGCACCAGGTTGGTAGGGGGCGTGATATTCGGGGGCGTCGGGCTGGCGATGGCAATCGCCGAGGTCGACGGCGTCGCCTTGACGAGCGGACCCGGGAGCCCGCAGGCACCGAGTGTCAATCCGAGTAGGGCGCTCAGTGCAAGGCGTCCAACGGACGCGTGTGTCATCTCCCCGCTCCTCGCCCCCGCGGGGTTATGGTCTTGGCCAAAATTAGCGACCCAATTCTACGACGCGGCCGCCGCGCGGCACATCGGCGCGTTGTGGCTTAACCATTCCTCACGGTTGCCGGGTCCACGGCCATGGGTAACATGGGCTGAGCCTTGTCAGTCACCCTCGACGGCCAGTCGCTGCGCTCCGCCGATGTGGCGGCGGTGGCGCGCGACGGCGACCGTGTCACGCTTGGTCCGACGGCCAAAGCTCGGCTGAAGGCCGCCCGCGACCTCGTCGATCGGCTGGTGCGCGAGGACCGGGTCGTCTACGGGCTGACGACTGGGGTCGGGGCGTTGAAGAACGTGCGCATTGCTCCGGCCGACACCCGCCAGCTGCAGCGCAACCTGTTGATGAGCCACGCCGTCGGCGTCGGGCCACCGCTGCCGGAAGAGCTGGTGCGCGCCGGCATCCTGGTCCGGGTCAACCAGTTCTGCCAGGGCACCTCGGGCGTCAGCCCGCGGGTCGCCGAGCGTCTGATCGACCTGCTCAACTATGACATCTGTCCCTGGGTGCCGGAGAAAGGGTCGCTCGGCGCCAGCGGCGACCTGGCGCCGTCGGCGCACGTGGGCCTGGTGCTGATCGGCGAGGGCGATGTGCTCGTAAGGGGCGAGCGTCGAAGCGGCGCCGAGGCGCTCCGCGACGCCGGAATCCAACCGGTGGAACTGCAGGCGAAAGATGCACTCAGCGTTCTCAACGGGACGCATTTCATGGCCGGGGCCGCCAGCTTGGTGCTCCACGACGCCCGGCGGTTGATGTTGACCGCGGACGTGGTGGCGGCGCTTAGCGTCGAGGCGCTGCGCGGCTCGCGCACGGCCTTCGATCCGCGGATCCACGCGGTCCGCCCGCATCCGGGCCAGGTGGCATCGGCGGCCCGTATCTTCGCGCTGACGGAAGGGAGCGGGATCGCCGAATCGCACGAGCTTTGCGACCGCGTCCAGGACGCCTACTCGCTCCGCTGTGCGGCCCAGGTGCACGGCGCCTGCGCCGACGCGATCGACTACCTCCGCCGGGTTGTCGAGGTCGAGCTCAACGCGGGTACCGACAATCCGCTGGTGTTTGCCGACGATCAGGCGGTGCTCTCGGGCGGCAACTTTCATGGTGAGCCGCTGGCGCTCGCGCTCGATACCGCGAGCATCGGGCTCAGCGAGCTCGGCAGTATCTCCGAGCGGCGCCTATTCCGCATGCTGACCGGCTTTCTCTCCGACCTGCCCCCATTCCTCACTCGCCACTCGGGCCTCGATTCTGGCTACATGCTCTTGCAGTACACGGCGGCCGCGCTGGTCACCGACAACCAGCTGCTGTCGATGCCCGCCAGCGTCCACTCACTGCCGACCTCGGCCGATCAGGAGGATCACAACAGCATGGGCTGGCACAGCGCCCAGCGCGCCCGCCAGGTCGCGACCAACGTCGAAACCATCCTTGCGCTCGAGGCGCTCGGGGCGGCCCAGGGCATCGACCTGCTCGCGCCGCTGAAGCCAGGTCGCCTGACCGCCGAGGCCCACGCCGCGATCCGCGAAAAGGTGCCACCGCTCGACCACGACCGTGTGCTGGCGCCGGAGATCCAGACGGCGATCGGGCTGATTCGCAGCGGCACGCTGGCGAAAGTGGGCGCCCGGGCAATGCCGGCATGACAATCTCGACCCCGATTCGTGCCGCCCGCGGCACCGAGCTCAGCTGCCGCGGCTGGCAGCAGGAAGCAGCGCTGAGGATGCTCTGCAACAACCTGGATCCTGAGGTCGCCGAGCGCCCAGAAGACCTCGTCGTGTACGGCGGCACGGGGAAGGCGGCGCGTGACTGGCCATCCTTCCATGCGATCGTCGCCGCACTACAGCGGCTCAAGGACGACGAAACGCTGCTGATCCAGTCCGGGAAACCGGTGGGGATCTTCCGGACCCACGAGTACGCCCCACGAGTGCTGCTGGCGAACAGCCTGCTGGTCCCGCGCTGGGCCACCTGGGAACACTTCTGGGAGCTGGAGCGGCTGGGCCTGATCATGTACGGGCAGATGACCGCCGGGAGCTGGATCTACATCGGTAGCCAGGGCATCCTGCAGGGGACCTACGAAACGTTTTCGGCCCTGGCCGCCAAGCGCTTTACGGGCAGTCTCCGGGGCCGGGTGGTCCTGACCAGCGGCCTCGGCGGCATGGGCGGCGCCCAGCCGCTGGCGGTGACGATGAACGAGGGTGTCGCGCTCTGCATCGAGGTCGACCAGGCGCATATCGAGCGCCGGCTCAAGACCGGCTATCTCGACAAGGCGACGACGAAACTCGATGAGGCGGTGACGTGGGTGGAGGAAGCCCGACGTAACAAATCGCCGGCATCGATCGGTGTCCTGGGGAACGCCGCCGAGGTCTATCCGGAGCTGCTGCGGCGCGGATTCGAACCGGATGTCGTCACCGACCAGACCTCCGCCCACGACCCGCTGCGCGGTTACATCCCGGCGCCGCTCAGCGTTGACGAGGCGGCCGACCTGCGCCGTCGCGATCCGCAAGAATACCTCGAGATGGTGAAGCACTCGGTGCAAGGGCACGTGACCGCGATGCTCGGGTTTCAACGCAAGGGCGCCGAGACCTTTGACTACGGCAACAACCTCCGAGGGCTGGCGCTCGAGGCGGGCGTGACAAACGCCTTCGACATCGTGGGGTTCGTCCCTGCCTACATCCGGCCGCTGTTCTGCGAGGGTAAGGGCCCCTTCCGCTGGGTGGCGCTGAGCGGCGAGGCTGAAGACATCTACCGCACCGACCGCGCCGTCATGGAGACGTTGCCCGACAACGAGCCCGTGCATCACTGGCTGCGAATGGCACGCGAGCGCGTCGAGTTCCAGGGGTTACCGGCCCGCATCTGCTGGCTGGGGTACGGCGAGCGCGCCCAGGTCGGCCGGCGCTTCAACGAGATGGTCCACAATGGCGAGCTGAAGGCCCCGATCGTGATCGGTCGTGACCACCTCGATGCCGGCTCGGTGGCGTCCCCGTATCGCGAAACCGAGGGCATGCGCGATGGCAGCGACGCGATCGCCGACTGGCCGATCCTGAATGCCCTCCTCAATACCGCCGCCGGCGCGAGCTGGGTGTCGGTGCATCATGGCGGAGGGGTGGGCATCGGCAACTCGATCCATGCCGGCATGGTGGTCGTGGCCGATGGGACGCCAATGATGCGCGACCGGCTGGAGCGAGTGCTGACGACCGATCCGGGAATGGGCGTGATCCGCCACGCGGATGCCGGCTACCCAACCGCGGTCGACTTCGCCCGCGACCACGGCATCGATCGCGCCACGTGACCCGGGCGATCGCGATTCCGCGCCATTGATCCGCGCCGACTTCGCGCTTCGGCACGCCGGTCAGCTCGCCACCATGGTGCCCGCCAACGACGATCCACTCGGACGAATCCGGGACGGCGCACTGGCGGCGTGGGAGGGACGCGTCGTCTGGGTCGGCCAAGACCACGAGCTCGACTCGCAGGTCGCGCTGGATGGGGACCTGCTCGATGCTCAGGGCGCCTGCGTCATCCCTGGCCTGGTCGATGCGCACACCCATCCGGTGTTCGCCGGCTCGCGTGCCGACGAGTTCGCGGAGCGGGTGAGCGGTGTCCCCTACCAGGCGCAACAGTCAGGCGAGCGAGGCATTGCGCGAACCGTGCGGGCAACCCGCCAGGCCGATGGACCGACGCTACTCGGCCTCGCGGAGGGTCGGGCCAACCGCTTCCTCGCCAACGGGACGACGACGATCGAGGCAAAGACCGGCTACGGGCTCGACCTCGATAACGAGGCCAAATCGCTCGACGTGCTTCGACAGCTGGCGGGTCGAACGCCCTTGCGGGTGGTGCCGACCTTCCTCGCGGCTCATATCCTTCCCCAGGGCATCGATCGCGAGGCCTATCTGCGCTCGGTGATCGACGAGATGCTGCCTGCCTTTCGACCGTGGGCCGTCTTCTGCGACGCGTGGTGTGAATCGCCGGCGTTCACTGGCGCCGAAACCCGCGCCATCCTGGGGCGGGCGATAGCGCTCGGATACGGAGTGCGCATCCACGCGGCGCAACTGGCGCCCGGGGAGGGCCCCGACATTGCCGCCGAGCTGAAGGCGAGCAGCGCCGACCACCTCGAGTTCGCGACGCCGGCCCAAATCACGGCTCTCGCCCGAGCGGGGACGGTGGCTGTGCTCTGCCCCGGCGCCAACTTCACGACTCACGGGCCGCGGCCCCCGATCGAGGCGATGCGGGAGGCGAAGCTGGCGGTGGCGATCGCCTCGGATCTGAACCCCGGCACCAGCAATTCCGAAAGTCTGCCCCACGCGATGAGCCTGGCCTGCGTGGAGTGGGGGATGACTCCGGTTGAGGTGCTGGCCGGCGCGACCGTCCACGCCGCTCGTTCGCTCAACCTCGAGGGCCTCGCCGGCTGCCTGCGGGCGGGCAGCTTTGCCGATTGCATCGTGGTCGACCTCGAAACCCCGGAAGCCATTCCCTACTATGTCGGCGTGAACCGGGTCGTCCGCACGGTTGCGGGAGGGGTCGTCTGGGAGCCCTGGTAGAGTGCGTCCCGAATTTCTCTGAGGGTCGGCGGGTGGACGTCATCGCCGCCATCGCCGATGCGATCCGAGCCGCAGGCGCCAGGGTGATCGACGTCCAGGCCGATGCCGCTCACAACCGGATGGTCGTCACCTTCGTCGCCGAGCCCGGCCTCGCGGTCGACACCGCGCTGGCCGGCGCGAGGGTCGCGACGGAGCGGATCGACCTGCGGCCGCATCGCGGCGAGCATCCGCGCATGGGCGCCACCGACGTCGTGCCCTTTGTTCCGTTCGCCGACCTGCCGATGAGCGTCTGTGTTGGGCTTGCCCACGCCTTCGGCGCGCGCTTGTGGAAGGAACTTCGCATCCCCGTCTACTACTACGGCGAAGCGGCCATCCGATCGGAGCGTCGTGAGCTGGAAAAGGTTCGCCGCGGCGGCTTCGAGGACCTCCGTGATCACATCGGTGACCCGGACCGGGTCCCCGACGAAGGGCCACCCGAGCTCCATCCCAGCGCCGGCGCGACGGCGGTGGGCGCCCGCATTCCACTGATCGCGTATAACGTGAACCTGAAGACGACCGACCTGCAGGTCGCCAAGGAGATCGCGAAGACGATCCGCGCCTCATCGGGCGGCCTGCCGAATGTCAAGGCGCTCGGCTTCGAGTTGGTCGACCGTGGGCTGGTGCAGGTCTCCATGAATCTCACCGATTACCGCGTCACCAACATCTGGAAGGTCTTCAGCGCGATCCGCGACGAAGCCAAGCGCCGCGGGGTCGAAGTCGACGCGTCGGAGATCGTCGGCACCATCCCGCTGGCGGCCGCGGTGGGCGTCATCAAGGAGGCCGTGGTGGAGCCGACGTTCCGGATGGACCAGATCCTCGAGACGCGGGTCTGGGCGGCGGAATGACCGCGGTCAGAAACCAGACCGTCGGCGACTACGTCCAGGCCCTGGCATCGACGGCGGCGGTGCCCGGCGGGGGAAGCGCGGCCGCATTGGGGGCCGCCATGGGTGCGGCGTTGCTGAGCATGGTGGCAAAGCTCAGCGCAAAGAAGGCGAAGGCGGACCTGGATCGCGAGGTTCTCACCGGCATCGCGCCGGAACTCGATCAGCTCGCTGCGCGCTTGCTCGAGCTCAGCCAGGATGACATCGACGCCTACCGGGCGGTGATCGAGGCTCGAAAATCTGGAGCGCAGGGTGAGACGTTGGCGCGCGCCTACGAGCGGGCGACCGAGGTGCCGCTGGCGACCGCCACGGCGGCTGCGCGCGGCCTGGCTCTTCTGCCTGAGGTCAGCAAACGAGCCTGGGAGATGACCGCCTCGGATCTTGCGGCCGGGAGCGAGTTGTTGCAGACCGGCTTCCACGGAGCGCTCGGGAACGTCGCCATCAACCTCCCCGAGTTGACGGGCGAGGCGGCCGCCCGTGCCGAGCACGCCTACCGTGAGCTACGCGCCCTCAAGGCGCAGTAAGCTGGCGCCAGGAATTCTCGGGGGTGACGCACGTGGGTAATCGATCGACGGTGCAGACGGTCGCCCTCATCTTCGGCGCCATTTACCTCGCGGCCGGCATCCTTGGCTTTTTCCCCTTTCTGGGCGGCTCTGACACGCAAACCAGCCGCGCGCTGCTCGGTCTCTTCAACGTCAATCTCCTCCACAACCTGGTTCACGTCGTGATCGGCATCGCCGGCCTTGCTGCGGCCAGCAGCCTCGCAAACTCGAGGACCTTTTGTCAGGTCGTCGGGGTGATCCTTTTGCTGCTTGGCGTCATCGGGATCTTCGTTGCCAGCCCGCTGGGACTGCTTTACATCGGTGGCCTCGACATTGCCCTCCACCTGGTGACGGGCGCCGTGCTGGCCTACTTCGGATTCGCCGCCACGGTGTCGACCCGCACCGCGTAAACGCAGGCTCCCGGCGGCAGTCCACGTCGATACACTCAAGCCGTGGCGCAGCGATTCCCCTCGTTCGAAAGCAAAACCTTGACGATCGACGGGGTCAATCTTCACTACTTGTGCGGCGGGAGCGGCCCCCCGCTGGTCCTGGTTCACGGACTGGGCAGCTCCGCCGCCGTCGAGTTCTACCACAACCTCGAGCCGCTCGCCGCGCACCATCGTGTCTTCGCGGTTGACCTGCCCGGCTTCGGCCGCTCGGACAAACCGGCGCTCGAGTATACGATCGGGCTGTTCGTCAAAGCGGTCAAAGACCTGATGGCCTCGGAAGGCGTTGAGCGGGCGGCCGTGATCGGCGTCTCGATGGGTGGCCGAGTCGCACTCGGCCTGGCCCTCGAGTCGCCGGAGAAAGTCGAACGACTCGTGTTGGTCGATGCGCTTGGTGTCGGCACACCGCGGCGGGTGCTTGCCTATCGAATCTTGTTGACCAGGGGCCTGGGTGAGCTGACGCTCCGCGGAACCGCCCGGGCCTTACGACGGATGAACCCGGCGACCATCCGGCGCTTCTGGGGCTGGTACCTGCAGCGTCCGAACCGCGTGAACACCCTCTGGACCGATGAGCGGATCGCGAACCATGGCACGCTCCTCGCCAGCCCGGAATATCGCGCGGCGTACCTCTCGGCTCTGCGGTCGATCTCCGGGATGCGGCAACTGCGGGATGGCGTCGCGGTCGAAAATCGACTTCCCGAGCTGCGGATGCCGACGCTGCTCATCTGGGGCCGGCACGACCATATCTTTCCGGCGAGTCACGCGGAGGCGGCGAGGAACAGGATTCCCAATGGACGAGTCGAAATCTTCGACGACAGCGGCCATACACCGCAGATGGAGGAGCCGGACCGGTTTAACCGACTGGTGCTCGACTTTCTGAGGGAGCCGGCGAGCGGGCGCGGCGAGGGGGCTGCGTAGAATGCCCCCAAAACGAAAGCCTTCCGTTGACGAGCGGGAACGGCTGGCCGATGAGCGCGACAGGCTGGCGAATCAGCGCGAGGACCTGGCCGACCAGCGCGAGCGGCTCGCCGAAGAGCGGCAGCATCGGGCCGACGCCCGAGAGCGAGCCCTGGATGAGCGGCAACGGGCAGTCGCCGAGCAGGAGCAACGGATCCGCGCCCAGGGCCGGTTCGCGGGGACCGAGCCCGCGGACAGGAATCAACCGGCGATCGACGAGATTCGAAACGCCCACGAACAGATCGAACGGTCCAGACTGGCGCACGACCGGTCGGCGGCCAGTCTCGATCGACAGCGGGTAACGCTCGATCGCGGCGATGCGAACGCCGACCGCGACCAGGCCGTGATCGACCGAGAGCTCCGTGACTCTCAATCGCCCGAATGAAGCCCATGCGCCGCGATGACCTCCGAAACGTCGCGATCATCGCGCACGTGGACCATGGCAAGACCACCCTCGTCGATGCGCTGCTGAAGCAATCGCACGTCTTCGCCGCCCACGAGCAGGTGGGCGAGCTGATCATGGACTCCAACGTCTTGGAGCGAGAGAAGGGAATTACGATCCTGGCCAAGACGACGTCGATTCGATACCACGGCGTCAAGATCAACATCATCGACACGCCGGGCCATGCCGACTTCGGCGGCGAGGTCGAGCGGGTCCTGGGAATGGCGGAAGGCTGCCTGCTGCTGGTCGACGCGCTCGAAGGCCCCATGCCGCAAACCCGGGTCGTGCTCAAGCTGGCGCTCGAACTCGGCCTGGCGCCGATCATCGTCGTCAACAAGATCGACCGCGTCAACGCCCGGCCGGCGGAGACCGTAGAGGCGACCCATGACCTGCTGCTCGAACTGGCCAAGCATCCCGATCAACTCAGCGCTCCGGTCATCTACACCAACGCCCGAGCGGGGACGGCCACGGTCGACTTACGCCATCCGGGAACCACGCTCGAGCCCCTCCTTGACGCGCTGCTGACCTACATCCCGCCCCCGCTGGGCGACATTGACGGCCCGCTGCAACTGCTCGTCAGCAACCTGGATCACGACAATCACATCGGACGGCTGGCGATTGGCCGGATCACGCGTGGCACCATCCGGCCGGGTCAAGAAGTGGTCCGCTGCAGCGAGGCTGGCATTGGCCCGCGCCAGCGGGTCACCACGCTGTTGACGGTCGAGGCCTTGCAGCGGCGCCCGGCCGAGTCCGCGGCGGCGGGAGAGATCGTGTACCTCGCGGGCCTTCCCGACATCGCGGTGGGCGACACCGTGGCCGATGCCGAGCATCCAGAACCCTTGCCCCGGCTGGAAGTCAGCGAGCCAACCCTGCGGATGCAATTCTCGGTGAACCAATCCCCGTTCGCCGGCCGGGAGGCGACGGTCAGCAGCACCTCGCGCCAGCTCCGGGCCCGGTTGGAGCGCGAACTGCAGACCAACGTCGCCCTCAAAGTCGCCGACGGGGCGACCGCCGACATCTTCGAGGTCAGTGGCCGCGGCGAGCTGCATCTCGCGATCCTGATCGAGACCATGCGCCGCGAGGGCTACGAGTTCGAGGTCTCGCGCCCGGCCGTCATCACGCGCGAGATCGACGGGCAACGGCTCGAGCCGGTCGAGGAGTGCATCATCGATTGCAGCCTCGACGCGGTGGGCGCGATCACCGAGACGCTCGGTTCCCGGGGCGCGCAGCTGCAGACGATGCGCACCGACGCTGGCAGCGGAGCCCGGCTCACCTATCTCGCGCCGACCCGGGCGCTGATTGGCCTGCGCAGCCTGATCCTGACGCTGACCAGGGGGACTGGTGTGATGTCGACCCGGCTGGTTGGCTGGGAGCGCTGGCGGCAGCTACCGCCGCGGACGCGCAATGGGGTGCTGACGGCGAGCCAGACTGGCATGGCCGTCGCCTATGGGTTGCAGGGCGTCCAGGAACGCGGTCAGCCCTTCATCGGCCCGGGGACGCAGGTCTACGAGGGCATGATCATCGGGCTGAACCGGCGAGGCGGGGATATCGACGTCAATGCCATCAAGCAGAAGCAAAAGACGAACATGCGCGCCTCCACCGAGGACGCCACGGTCAAGCTGGTGCCGGCGCGGCAGATGTCACTGGAGGAATGCCTCGATTTCATCGAGGACGACGAGCTGGTCGAGGTGACGCCGAAGGGTATCCGGATGCGCAAGCGGGTGCTGGACGCGGGCGACCGCATCAAGCTGCGCAAGCGCGACGCATCCGTGGCGAGCTAGCGCTCAGTACTTCAGCGCCGTTGGGCCAAGCACCTACTGGGGAAGGGTATCCGAGAAGTTCGGCTCTACCGGGGAGACGTGGACGGTGGATCCAGGATCACCCGGTCCGCAGTAGTCCATGGAGGCGTTCTCCGCGAGCGAGACGTCGAACGACGACGTCAGTCCGGGCGGTGTGAGCCGAAGGCTGCTCGCTTGCACCAGGTCGGTCGTATCGCAGCGATATTTGTTGACCGTTACATAAGCCAGCCCGTGCGGGGCGAGGTCGACATGCCGGGGCGGGGCGGATGTCACCACCTGGTCGCCGGTGGTCTGGTATTGCAAGGGAAGCACCCGTCCGGCGCTATCGGCGAACGCGACTTGCGGATAGCCGGATAGGTAGCAGCCGTTCGTCGAGATATTGCTGATCGTCAGCGGCACGGTGTGTTGTCCGGTCGGCTCGCCGAACAGACCGCCCCAGCGGACCGCGAGCTGTCCGGCCGAGCAAGGGGTGGTGAACAGACCCGTTTCGGCCGATGGCACGGCGCTGGGCGTCGCGCTGGCGCTGGCTGAGGCGGCCGGCACGGTTGCGCGGATGGTCGGCCCATTCGAGCCAGCGACCGCCTGGCACGCGACCAACAGAAATGGCATCCCGAGGATGGCGAGCGGCCCCCATCGCTTCATACCGATTCAAACGGACGACGCGGTCAAGGGTTACAAGCCCAGCGGCCGCTCCCTAGGCCAGCGGGTGGCCCAGCCGTGCGGCGTAGTAGGCGAGCACCAACTGGAACAGCAAAACAAGCCCCCATATAAGTAGGATGACGCCGGCCAGCCCCAGCGGCGCCGGCCAGATTCGCTTCACCCGGTATCGGGCGAACTCGGGGAAGGTCACCCAGAAGGCGCTGGAGAAAAGAGCCGCCCGACGGCCGTGGCGAACGGCAATTCGAAGCAGGACGAAGCCGAAGAAACAGAGCGTGGCGCCCCAGATCAGCAACAGGCCGGTACCCGCATATGTTGTGGCCTAGGCAGTCGGAAAACCCTACAGGCTGTGGTAAACTGCTTGACAGGCTCCATCCTACGGCATACGATGTGGGCCGCTCTCCACCCCACCCTACGGAGGTTCATCGATGGCCCGATCCACCCAAAAGACGTCGACCGACCGACCCAACTTGACCGCGGCGGCCCCTGCCAGCACGCCCAGGCGTAACCGGAACGGCCTCCCCTGGAAGCGGTACTTTACCCGCCCGGGCGTGGCACCGTTCGACGAGGTCCAGTGGGAGACGCGCGAGTCCGCCATCACCAACGAAAAGGGCGAGATCGTCTTCGAGCAGCACGAGGTGGAGATCCCGACTACCTGGTCGCAGGTCGCCACCAACGTGGTCGTCTCGAAGTATTTCCGTGGGGTCATCGGGACGCCGGAGCGGGAGCGCAGCGTCAAGCAGCTGATCGGCCGAGTGGTCCGCACGATCCACGGGTGGGCGGACAAGCAGGGCTACTTCGCGACGCCTGAAGCCGCGGAAATCTTCCGCGATGAGCTGGCGCACCTGCTGGTGCATCAGAAAGCCGCCTTCAACAGTCCCGTGTGGTTCAACGTTGGCATCGAGCCGCGTCCGCAAATGAGCGCGTGCTTCATCAACAAGGTCGAGGACACGATGGAGTCGATCCTCACTCTGGCCAAGACCGAGGGCATGCTCTTCAAGTACGGCTCGGGGACCGGCACCAACCTGTCGCCGCTTCGTTCGTCGCGCGAGCTGCTGAAGGGTGGCGGGACGGCCTCGGGGCCCGTGTCCTTCATGAAAGGCTATGACGCCTTCGCCGGCGTGATCAAGTCCGGCGGTAAGACGCGTCGGGCGGCGAAGATGGTGATCCTCAACGTCGACCATCCGGACGTCGTCGAATTCATCAACTGCAAGGTCGACGAGGAGCGCAAGGCGTGGACCCTGATCGAAGGTGGCTATGACCCTTCCTTCAACGGCCCGGCCTACAGCTCGATCTTCTTCCAGAACTCCAACAACAGCGTCCGGGTCAAGGACGACTTCATGAAGGCGGTCGAGGAGGACCGGGAGTGGAATACGCTCGCGGTTACCAACGGACAGATTATGGACACCTACAAGAGCCGTGACTTGATGCGGATGATGGCGGACGCCGCCTGGGCCTGCGGCGATCCAGGACTGCAGTACGACACGACGGTCAACCACTGGCACACCTGCCCGAACACGGACCGGATCAACGCCTCCAACCCGTGCTCGGAGTACATGTTCCTGGACAACACCTCCTGCAACCTCGCCTCGATCAACCTGATGAAGTTCCTCGACGAGCGCGGTGAGTTCGACGTCGAGGCCTACCGCGAGGCCTGCCGAGTGCTGATCACCGCCCAGGAGATCCTGGTCGACAATGCCAGCTACCCGACCGAGGCGATCACCCAGAACAGCAAAGATTTCCGGCCGCTCGGTCTGGGCTATGCCAACCTCGGCGCCCTGCTAATGGCGTCAGGCCTGCCCTATGACAGCGACGCGGGCCGCGACGTCGCCGCCGCCCTGACGGCGGTGATGACGGGCGAGGCCTATGCGCAGTCGGCGCGGATCGCCCAGAAGAAAGGTCCGTTCAACGGCTTTGCCATCAACCGCGAGCCGATGCTGCGGGTCATGGATCAGCACCGGAGCTCCATCGACCACATCAACCCGGCGCATGTGCCGCTGCCGCTGCTGAGCGCCGCTCGGGACGCCTGGGACAAGGCCTGCCAGCTGGGCGACCTGTATGGCTACCGTAACTCCCAGGCGACCGTGATCGCGCCGACTGGCACGATCGGGTTCATGATGGACTGCGACACCACCGGGATCGAGCCGGACATCGCGCTGGTCAAGTACAAGAAGCTGGTCGGCGGCGGCATGCTCAAGATCGTCAATCAGACGGTGCCGATCGCGCTGCGCCGGATCGGCTACCCGGAGGCCCAGGTCTCCGAGATCCTGCAGTACATCGACGAGAATGACACGATCGAGGGTGCCCCGCACCTGCGGTCGGACGACCTGGCGGTCTTCGATTGCGCCTTCAAGCCGGCCAAGGGCTCCCGCACGATCCACTACATGGGGCACGTCAAGATGATGGCGGCGGCCCAGCCGTTCATCTCGGGCGCCATCTCCAAGACGGTCAACATGCCCGAGCATGCGACTGCGGAGGACATCGTCGAGGTCTACCTCGAAGGGTGGCGGATGGGCCTCAAGGCGATCGCCATCTACCGGGACGGCTCCAAGCGATCCCAGCCGCTGAACACGGCGCTCGACAGCAAGAAGGGGGCGACCACCGAGGCGCCGGCGACCAGGGAAGTCGTCCTGAGCGAGCCTGCCCGCGCCGTGCGCCGGAAGCTGCCGGACGAGCGACGGGCGATCACCCACAAGTTCGACATCCAGGGGCACGAGGGCTACATCACGGTCGGTATCTACGAGGACGGCAGGCCGGGCGAGATCTTCCTCGTGATGTCCAAAGAAGGCAGCACCATCTCCGGACTGATGGATGCCTTCGCCACCAGCATCTCGTTGGCGCTCCAGTACGGTGTCCCGCTGGAAGTGCTCGTGAAGAAGTTCGCGCACACCCGGTTCGAGCCCTCCGGATTCACCAAGAACCCGGAAATCCCGATCGCGAAGTCGATTACCGACTACATTTTCCGCTGGCTCGCCTCCAAGTTCCTGAGCGGGACGCAGCAGGAAGCGATCGGCATCGTGCGACGCGACCCGATCGTCGAGGTTGAGGCGTCGGCGGCCCCTGCGGCAGCGCCAACCAAGCCGGCGACCGTTGAATCGAGCCCGATCAAGATCAGTTTCCAGGGCCAGGAGGATGCGCCGGCATGCTCCGACTGCGGCTCGATCATGATTCGCAACGGCACCTGCTACAAGTGCCTGAACTGCGGCAGCACGAGCGGCTGCAGCTAGAGAAATCGAGGGAAGGAACCGACCTGGTTCCTTCCCAGGCTTCGCTACGCTCTGACGCCTCAAACGCTCGCATCGCACTGGAGCGCGGCTCGCGTGGGCCGGCGGGCCCGGCAGCGCCTGATCCTTTTCTCCGGCACCAAGAAGCGCGCGTAATGCATCCAAGTTATTCGGATGAAGGTCCGAAATGTCCCTGCGGAGGCCTGACGGAATGGGATGGACGCAAATTTCGCTGTCGCGGATGCGGTCTTTACTACGAAACCTGCTGCGACGGCGGTCGCTGCCCATGACCGCGGAAAAATTCTGAAAAATTCTCTTCGCTGACCCGGGTGCGGCTCATTATTGCTGCCGCTCGCGAAAAAAATTGGGCCGAGAGTATGCAAAGCGGCTCGATTCATGCTATGGTCGCACTTAATGAGCGTTGAGCCGCGCTCTGATCGTCGCGTTGATCAGGGCGAGGATCTGAAGAAGGGCAACATTCAAAGAACTCCGGGGACCACATCGATGATCATCGGCGCGTGGCATCGCGGGTCCCGAGGGTCGATCGCGGCGCGTCGTCGCTCCCCTCATTTTTCTCTCTCCACTTTGCTTCCGGTACCCGGCCTCGCCGGCGCCCGCGCGTCCACGTTACCCGTGGCGCTCACGCGCGTTTGGCGGCGGCGTCACAGCGGCCGACCGGGAGAATCTTGCTAAGAAGGAGGTGAGCCCGGATGGCCGCAAAGAAGAAAGCAGGCGGAAAGAAGAAAGCCGCGAAGAAGTCCTCGAAGAAGAAGTAGTTAGCCTTTTAAGCTGACTTCAATACAGCCGGTGCCTTCGGGCGCCGGCTGTAGCATTGGTGGGGCATGATCGATCTCGAGCGCGCCCGGCAGTTCCTCAAGGTACGGCACGACGGTATCCTGGCCACGATCAAGCGCGACGGCCGCCCCCAGCTCTCGAACATCCTCTATCTACTCGACGACGACGGCCGGATCAAGATCTCGGCGACCCAGACTCGCGCCAAGACCCACAACCTCCGACGGGATCCGCGTGCCAGCCTCCATGTCCAGGGTCGCGACCGGTACGAGTACCTGGTCGCGGAAGGAATCGCCGAGTTGCTCGAAGGGGAGGGCCTGGCGGAGGCGCTCCGCCATTACTACCGCAAAGTTCGCGGCGAGCACCCCGATTGGGCGGAGTATGACGCCGCCATGGTCAAGGAGCAGCGGCTGTTGCTCTCGATTTCGGTCGACCGCGCCTACGGACAGCCTCGCTAACGCACCGCCAGGCAGGTGACGGTCTTGAAGACGCCGTCGATTTTTTGGATCTTCTCCACGATGATCGAGCCGATGCCGGAGACGTCCGGCGCCTCCACCTGGGCAATCACGTCGTACTCGCCGGTGATGGCGTCCGCCAGGGCGATCCCGCTCACGCCCTGAAGTGACTTCGCCACCTCGATGGCCTTCCCTGCCGACGCGTTGATGAGCACATACGCTCGCATGGCACCCTCCTGGATGGATTTGGACCTTCAGAATACGGGTTTGATCGCCGCTAAGATGTAGCTATGACGTCCATGACGGCAGTGGTGAAAGCCACTGCCGGCCCGGGCGCCGAGATCGACCAGGTCGCCGTCCCTGAACCGAAGGGCAAAGACGTCTTGATCGAGGTGGCCGCCTCCTCGATTTGTGGCACCGACGTCCACATCTTCGACTGGAACGACTGGGCCCGCCGCCACATCCATCCGCCGCTGGTGTTCGGTCACGAGATGTCGGGCCGGATCGTCGCCACGGGACCCGACGTGACCGGCTTCAAGCCGGGCACCTTCGTCGCCGCCGAGACCCATGTGGTCGACCACACCTGCCGCCAGTGCCAGCGCGGGCTCTACCACCTCTGCGAGAACGTGCGAGTGCTGGGGGTGGATCGCGACGGGTCGTTCGCCCGCTATGTCCTGCTGCCCGCGGAGAACTGCTGGCGCAATGCCCCCGGCCTGAGCGCGGAAGTCGCCGCTCTGCAGGAGCCGTTCGGGAACGCGGTTCATGCCGCGACCGCCGGTCCCCTGAAGGGCAACGCGGTCGCGATTTTCGGGCTCGGCCCAATTGGTCTCTGCGCCGTCGGCATCGCTCGGGCAGAGGGGGCCGCGGCGGTCTACGGCATCGAGCCCAACCCGTATCGGCGTGAGCTGGCAGAGCGGATGGGCGCCACGGCGGTCTTCGCTCCCTCGGCGTCGACGGTCGAGGACGTTCGCAAGATCAACGGTGGTTTTGGCGTGGATGTCGTCCTGGAGATGTCGGGCCACCCCGCGGCGGTCGAGCAGGGGCTCCAGGTCCTCCACCGTGGTGGTTGGATCAGTTTGCTCGGCATCGGCGACCGGCCGGTCACGCTCGACCTCAACGATCTCGTGGTCACCAAGGGGATCACGATCTATGGCATCTTCGGCCGGCGCATCTGGGGCACGTGGGAACGTACCTCGAACTACCTCAGCACCGGCAAGGTCGACGTATCGCCGCTCATCACCCACCGGTTTCCACTCGATGACTTCCAGGAGGCGATGGCGCAGATGAAGAGCGGGCGGTCGGGGAAAGTCGTGCTGCTACCCAACGGCGGCTAGGAGGATCAGATGATCACCGAGAAGAAGACGCAGTTCCTCATCGATGAGCTCGACCATCTCCGGGAGCAGGGGCTATTTCGACCGCTTCGGGTGCTCGGCTCGGCCCAGGACACCGAGGTCGTCGTCGACGGCAAGCGGGTCCTCAACCTGTCATCGAACAATTACCTTGGGCTCACGACCCATCCGCGGCTGAAGAACGCGATGATCACGGCCACCGAAGAATGGGGCGCCGGCTCGGGCGCGGTGCGCACGATCGCCGGCACGATGACGGTTCACGAGGAACTCGAGCGCCGGCTCGCGGAGTTCAAGCACACGGAGGCCTCGCTCGTCTTCCAATCGGGCTTCACCGCCAACCTCAGCGTCCTCCAGGCGCTGGTGAAGGAGGGCGACGTCATCATCAGTGACGAGCTAAACCACGCCTCGATCATCGACGGTATCCGCTTGTCCAAGGCGGAACGCTCGATCTTCAAACATCGCGACCTGGATGACCTCGAGCGACACCTGGAGAAGCACCGCGACAAGCGGGTCAAGCTGGTGGTCACCGACGGCGTCTTCAGCATGGACGGCGACATTGCCCCGCTGGCGGGGATCGTGGAGCGGGCAGAGCGGTTCCGAGCCCTGGTGATGGTAGACGATGCCCATGCGAGCGGCGTGTTGGGCAAGAACGGTCGTGGCTCCGTCAACCACTTCGGGCTCGACGGCCGGGTCGACCTGCAGATGGGGACGCTGTCCAAGGCCATCGGGGTCCTCGGCGGCTATGTTGCCGGTGCGCAGCCGGTGCGCGACTTCCTGATCCATAGGGCCCGTCCGTTCCTGTTCAGCACGTCCCATCCACCGGGCGTGGCTGCCGCCTGCATCGCGGCGATCGACGTGCTGCTCGCCGAGCCGGAGCGGATCGACCGGTTGTGGAGGAACACGGCTCGTTTCAAGGACGGTCTCAAGCGGCTCGGTTTCGAAACCGGGACCAGCGAGACGCCGATCACGCCCGTGATCGTCGGCAAGGGAGCGGTCGCCATGGAGTTCTCCGACCGCCTCTTCAAGCTCGGCATTTTCGCCCAGGGGCTCGGCTTTCCGACGGTCCCGGAGGGACGCGCGCGGATTCGCACCATCGTGACCAGCGTTCACACCGATCAGCAGCTTGACCGGGCGCTGGAAGCCTTCGCCAAAGCTGGTAAGGAACTTGACGTCATCGCGTAACCTTCACCACGCAAGGTACCTATATGGGTAGGTCAGCTGCGTGACCGAGCGTTCGGCGGCGGAGCTGCAAGACGAGGCGCGCTTGATCGAAGCCGCCAAGCGGGACCGCAAGGCGTTTGCGGCCCTCTACGACCGCTACTTCGATCAGATCTACTCGTACTGCTACTACCACTCCGGCCGGCGTGAGGAGGCGGAGGACCTGGCGAGCGAGACGTTCCAGCGCGCGCTGGAAGGCCTCGACGATTTCGAATGGCGAGGAATCCCGTATTCAGCATGGTTGTACAAGGTCGCATCGAACCTGATGTCGAAGCGGCGGCGCCGGCCGCCCTGGATCGAGCTGCCCGACCCGATCGCGGGCAGCGGCGAAAACGATCCCGAGCGGCTCTGGCTGCGCCGAGAGCAGGGCGATGAGCTCCATAAAGCGGTGCGGAAATTGCCGCTCGACCAGCGAGCGGCCGTGCTCCTCAAGTTCGAAGGCCGGCTCAAGAATAAGGAGATCGGTGTGATCATGGGTCGGAGTGAAGGCGCGGTGAAGCTGCTTCTCTTCCGAGCCGTGCACGGGCTTCGGCGCCGGCTGGCGGAACAAGAGAGGGGCCGATGAATCCACGACCGGAAGACGTCGAGGCACTGGCTCGGGCAATCGATCGGGTGGTCTTCGCCGAGATGGGTGGGTCGCCCGCCCGTGATCCACAATCGGCCTCGCGGGAACTGGTCTCCTACTTGAACGACAGCTTCCCCCGGATCGCCGTGGCGGCCGGCCGCCGCGACCGGCTGCAGAGGCGGCTGACGCGGGCACTGGGCATTCCGAGCATCCCGGCGCCGACCGGCTGGGTTCGGCTCGAGGTGGAGATGAACCGACGGCTGGGGAACCTCGATCCCAGGTGGACGCCGGTCGTGGGCGGCGCGGCGCTGGTGCTCCTGGGCGTCCTCGGCTTCGCCGTCTGGCGCCAGCGGGGATCGGTGAAGCCGGCGATCGCCGCCCTTCGGTAGTCGCGAAACTCGCGGCGGCTTCCGCCGTTACATAGGTGGCCAATGGGCAGGTGGACGACTCGCGCCACTCGAGGGGGCGCCCTGGCGCTCCTCTTTCTGATTCTCGCTGTGCTGCCAGGCACGGGCCTGCGTCCGGCGGCGCCGCTGGCTGCCCCGATGATCCTGCTGGGCGTCGCGGCAGACGATTTGGAAGAGGCCAACGGACTGATCGCTGCCCGTGCGGCGAGGCCGGCGCCGATTCCGACGGCGCCACAGCAACTCGTCCTCGGCGAGGTAGCCCAGAAGAAGGCGCCTGGCCTCTCAGGCCCGGTGACCTATGTCCCCGTCCTCTACTACCACTACATTCGGATCAATCCGAGTCCGCGCGACCGAGCGGGGTTCAGCCTGTCGACCCCGCCGGCTGTGTTTCGGGCCCAGATGCGGTACCTCGCCGACCACGGATTCCATGTCATCTCGCTCCACCAGGCCGTGGTGGCCATCAAGAACCACAGCGGCCTCCCATACCGACCTCTCGTCTTAACTTTCGATGACGGCTACGCCGACTTCTTTACGGCGGCGGTTCCTATCCTGCACAGCTACGGCTTCACCGCCACGAGCTTCGTGATTACCGGCCGGATGGGACGGGGCGGATTCATGACACCCAATCAGGTGGTGGCGGCCGACGGCATGGGATATACGATCGGCGCGCACACGGTTGACCATCTGGCACTGGCGGCGCAGGCGCCGGCCCGGGCCACCTGGGAGATGAAGCAAAGCAAGCGGACGCTGGAGGAACTGCTCGGGCACCCTGTCCTCGACTTCGCCTATCCATACGGGAGCTTCAATCAACGCGACATGGCACAGGCGAAGAGTCTCGGCTTCGAGACCGCGGTCTCGACCCTGTCTGGGGCGCTGCACTCCGCCGGCCAGCTGTTCGAGCTGTCCAGGATGCGAATTGGCGGCGGTCTGCCGCTCGCCAACTTCGCCCATGTCGTGGGCGGGCCGCCACCAACGCCCGCAGAGCTCCTCGTCACGGGCGCTTCGGGGCCGTGAGCGGGGACGACGAGCTCTCGCCCAAGGAAGCGGCCCGGCTTCGGGCGCGCGAGCGGAAGGCGAGGCCACCGAAGATGGTGGTCGACAACGCGGGCGTCAAGCGAATCCAGCTGGCACTCCGCGATCAATCGACCAGCAAGAAAACGAAGAAGCCCAAGCATTAAAGTTAGATCGTGACTCCAATTCGCAAAGCCGTGTTTCCTGCGGCCGGACTGGGCACGCGCTTCTTGCCGGCGACGAAGGCGCAGCCCAAGGAGATGCTGCCGATCGTCGACAAGCCCATCATCCAGTACGGCATCGAGGAAGCGGTCGCCGCCGGCATCGACCAGATCATCGTCGTCACCGGCCGAGACAAGCGCGCCATCGTCGACCACTTCGATATTTCCTTCGAGCTCGAGCATTACCTCAAGGATCGGGGCAAGACTCGCGAGCTGCAGCTGGTTCGCAAGATCTCCGACATGGTCGACATCACCTATATCCATCAGAAAGAGCCTTTGGGCCTCGGCCACGCGGTGCTGATGGCCAAAGATGTGGTCGGGAACGAGCCCTTTGCCGTTTTTCTCGCCGACGACATCATCCGGTCCCCGATCCCGGCGATCAAACAGATGATGGATGTCTATGCCCAGCGTCAGGCTTCCGTCCTTGCCCTGCAGCGGGTGGCGGAGGATCAGGTGTCCCGCTACGGCGTGGTAAAGGTGTCAAAGAGTGACGGCCGGGTCCACGAAGTCGTCGACATGGTCGAGAAACCGGAGCCCAGCAAGGCTCCCTCGAACCTGGCCATCCTCGGCCGCTACGTGCTCAAGCCGACGATCTTCGGCATCCTTGAAACGACTCACGAGGGCGTCGGCGGCGAGATCCAGCTGACCGACGCGCTTCGGACCATGGCGCAGCATGAACAGGTCCTGGGGCTGGAATTCGAGGGCACCTACTACGACGTGGGCACCGTGAGCGGGTTCCTGAAGACCTCGATCGCCTTTGCCCTCGAGCGGCCCGGGCTGCGCGAGGAACTTCTCAGGTACCTGGCAAGCCTGGACGGGCTCAAGCCCTCCTGAGCGTTCGCCCGGGCCCGTCCGAGCCTATAATGAGGGGTCCGTTGAATGGCTTTAGCTACGCCTCATTTGGGTCCAGATATGGCAGTTTCAGGGAGACGCAGATCCGACGAGGACCGGGTCGTTCGGTATTTGAATACCGAGGGCGACTTCGAGGTCGAGGTGTCGCACACGTTGAACAAGTGGTGCGTCACTGTCTTTCAGCTGCCCTCGAAGCAGGTGGTGGCGCAGGACTTCTTTCCAGAGCGCTGGAAGGCGCTGGCGCGGGCGCAGGATTTCGTCCGAATCCTTAATACGCGCAACAAACCTCAACCGGAGACGGACGAAGAGCCCTGATCCGTAACTCGTCGCGGGCCTTCTGGCTCCATGAATGGGGGGCGCTTGCCTTCGTGATCACCGTCATCCTTGGTCTGCTGGTGGTGCCGGCCGCGCTCCTGTTGGCGGGCGGCGGCAAGGCAGCCTCGCCGGCCAACCTGACGTTGCTGGCACCAAGCGCGCTTCCGAGCGGATTCTGCGCTCCGACCGCGACTCCATCGCCCTCCGGCTCGGCGTCGGCCAGCGCTACCGCCAGTCCGACGGTGAAAGCCTCCGCATCGGCGACCCCATCGGCCACGGCGTCCACCGCCGCCTCGCCAACACCCTGCCCGTCGCCCACGGTCACGCCGACGCCGACGCCAACGCCGTCGCCGAGCGGCAGCGCGAAAGCGTCGAGCTCGCCCTAGCCCGAATCAGCTGACGTCCGCGTCGCCCAGCACGATCGAACCGTTCCGAGGCACGATCTGAGCGCGGCGCAGCTCGATCTCGGCCATGACACCGGTATGGTCGAGCAGGGCGAGCACGATGTGGTCACGGAGGGCCAGCTCGCCGATCCGAACGCAGTCCTTGAGGAAGGGAAAGACCAGCGGCCGCACCAGGTTGACGATGTAGCGGTGCTCCGAATCCGCGTCATCCGGTGCATCCGTCAGGCTCTCGTCGCGGAAGGCCAGGATGAACAGCTCGTCGTTGAGTGGAATCAGGTCGGTCCAGCTATAGGCCTCGCCCGGCGCGTCAGGAATCAGGCTGCGCTTCTGCCGGAAGAGCTCAAGCCGGGATTGCAGCTGGCGCATCGGGCCGGAGGGGCCTTCGATGAAGAAGGGGACGTCTTTGAGCGGCGACTGGGCCGGCTGCGCGGGGTAGCGGGCGGAGAAGCCGACGTCCGCACGGCCCATGAAGGGAGCCGGCACCTTGATGACGAGCTCCTGAAGCATTTGCCCGAAAACTCCTTCTTTCCTTGATTATATCGTCGTTATCACGTTCAACGGAAATTCGCGACAGCTCTTGCTGCTTTTTCCCGGCAATGGGTGAGCACGCCTTCAGCGTCCCTCGTATTCAGAACCCGATCGGGCGTCAGCCCGGCCCGGCGGCCGATGGCACAGCCATAGCGGATCGAGTCGAATTCAGCGGGGTAGTGGGCGTCGGTGTCGATAGCCAGCAGCGCGCCGGCCTCTTTTGCCCGGCGAGCCCAGGTGTCGTTGAGGTCGAGGCGCCAGGGGCTGCCGTTGATCTCGAGCGCCGTACCGGTCTTGACGGCTTCCGCGATCACCATTTCCACGTCGAGGTTGGTTTCGCCGCGACGGTCGAGGCGTCGCGAGGTCGGATGAGCGAGGATATCCACATGCGGCGATCGTAGCGCGCGCAGGACCCGTTGGGTGATCACATCCTTCGGTTGGTCCAGAGCCGTATGGACGGAGGCGACCACGACGTCGAGCGATGCGAGGCAGTCGTCCGGAAGATCGAGGCAGCCGTCCGGCAAAATGTCCACCTCGGCGCCGTTCAGTACCCGAGCGAGCCCCCGCTGGGCATTGACCGACGCGATCTCGGCCGCCCGGGCCCTAAAGCGCTCGGGGGTGAGACCCTGGGCGATCGTCAGCGATTGCGTATGGTCGGTCAAGGCGATGTAGGCATAGCCACGCTCGCTCGCCGCGCGGGCCATCACCGCGATCTCATGCCGGCCGTCACTCCAGTTGCTGTGGGTATGCAGGTCGCCGCGCAGGTCGCCCGGCTGGACCAACGCCGGCAGCGGACCGCTGGAGGCCAGCTCGATCTCACCCCAGCCCTCGCGTAGCTCAGGCGGAATCCAGGCGCAGCCGACCGCGGCATAGACGTCTTCCTCCGTCTCGCCCGCAATCCGCGTGCCATCCTCTTTGAAGACGCCGTACTCGTTGATCTTGAGCTTGCCCCTCCGTTCGGCCCGATCGCGCACCTGGACGTTGTGCGCCTGCGAACCAGTGAAGTACTGCCAGGCAGCGCCGAAGCTCTCCGGCTTGACGGCCCGCAGGTCGACCTGCATGCCGGCCCGGACCCGGATGCTGGTCTTGGTGCCGCCCTGGGCGATCACCTCGCTGACCTGGGGCAGGCGGGCGAACTCCCGGCAGATCGCCTCCGGGTCGTGGGTCGCGACCAGGAGGTCGAGGTCGCCGATCGTTTCACGAGCACGACGAAGGGTGCCGGCGATCTCGGCGCGGACCGCGCCGGAAAGCGAGCGGAGGGTGGTCAGCAGGGAGTCAGCCAGGATCCAGGCCTCGGGGAAATAGGTGCGGCCCTCGGTCCGCTTCAGCATCGCAATCCCCTTGAGGATGTTCTCTTCGGTCTTGGCTTTGATCCCGGGCACCTGCAGCAGCCGGTGCGTCTGCGCTGCCTGCTCCAGTGCGTCCAGGCTGAGGATGCCCAGCGCGTCATAGATGTCCTTCGCGGTGCGCGGGCCGAGCCCCGGGACCCGGGTCAGCTCCAGCAGGGCCGGCGGCACCTCGGCCTCCAGCCTGGTTAGGAATTCCAACTGTCCGGTCGTGACGTACTCGACGATCTTTTTCTCGATCGCCTCGCCGATGCCCGGCACTTCCTTCACGCGTCCCTGCTTGATCAGATCCTCGATCTCGGTGGTCAGGTTGTCCAGCTGGCGGACGGCCTCCCGGTAGGCGCGGATCTTGAAGAAGTTCTCACCCCTGATTTCGAGCAGATCCGCGACCCGGTTGAGCATCGCCGCGACGTCCGCATTCCGCACGTCAGTAACCTAGCAGGGGATGCTGCTGGTTGGCGTTCGGGTTCTCGATCTCTCCAGGTTGCTGCCCGGCCCCTACTGCACGCAGTTGCTGCAGGCGCAGGGCGCGGAGGTCACCAAGATCGAGCCGCCCGCCGGTGATCCGATTCGCGCGCTGCCGGGTGGGGAGGCGTACTTCGAAGCTCTGCACCGCGGCAAGCAGCTGCTGAGGCTCGACCTGCGCGGTGAGGCCGGCCGGGAAACGCTACGGCAGCGTGTACTTGACACCGACGTGCTCGTCGAGGGCTTCCGACCGGGTGTCATGGAACGCCTCGAACTCGGCTACTCGACGCTGTCGGCGATCAATCCGGCGCTGGTCTATTGCGCGATTACGGGCTACGGGTCAACTGGACCGATGGCCCGGCGCGCCGGCCATGACCTCAATTACCTCGCCCGCAGCGGCGCGCTCTCGCTGATGCCCCGCCGCGATGGCGGTCCTGCCATCCCCGGCCTGCAGGTGGCCGATCTCGCCGGCGGGCTGCACGCCGCGTTCCTGATCGCCGCCGCGCTCGTGGCTCGCGCCGAGACCGGTCGGGGCAGCCGGGTCGAGGTATCGATGACGGACCTGATGCGCAGCTGGACCGTGTTACCGCGAGCTGCTCGGCGGGCCGGGCTCCCGGGTCTGTTGCTGACCGGCGAATTGCCCTGCTACCACGTCTACGCGGTATCCGACGGCTTCCTCACGGTGGCGGCGCTGGAATCCGACTTCTGGAGCGAGTTCTGCCATGCCCTCGACCGGGAGGACCTGGCGGCCCGCCAGTTTGATGAGGCGGCCATCACCGAGGTGCAGGCGACCCTGCAGACCGCATCGCGGGCGGAATGGACGACGCGATTCGCGGATCGCGACGTCTGTGTCGAGCCGTCCTTGACCCTCGAGGAGTCGGAAGCGGACTGAGGCGGCCGGCCGCGACCGCACCAGCCGTGGATCCGTCAGTCGCCGCTGCCTGCGTTTGTGATCGTGCCGAACAGACCGTCGTTCTCGTGGTTGATCCCGGCGGTGAAGTAGACCGCCCTCGGGTCGCCGCTAGCGCCGCCGCCGCCGCTCCCGACTCGCAGCGCCCATAGGCCGTCAATCGCAATCGGGCTGCCGTTTGCGCTGCGTAGCGCTCCCTTGAAATCGCCTTCGTCCAGCGTGTAGGCGTTGATGTGTCCATCGCCGAAGTTGCCGACCAGCAGGGTGCCGGCCAATGCCCCGAAGCTTGCCGGCGCGATGGCCAGACCCCACGGGGAATCGAGCCGCCCACGAGACACGAGCCGGTCGAGCAGGTGCCCGTTGAGATCGAAAGCGTCGACGAAGCCGTGCCCACGGCCGGCGATGTCGTCATGCTTGACGGCATTCTGCTTGGCGAATGTGACGTAGAGGACGCCACCCAGATTCTGGACGTTGAACGGCGCATAACCGTCTGGGACTTTGGGATCGGTGAACGAACCCGCCGGACTGTAGTCGCTGTTGAAGACGTCGACCCTACCGACTCCGAAGTTGCTGGCGTAGATATGGTCGGCGAGACCGTCGAAGCCGATAGCGAGCCCTTTGTAGACCGAGCTTGGGGTCGACGTCGAATTGTCCACCCTCGTCACGGCCGTCGACCCGCCCTGCCAACCGGCAATCGTGCCATCCTCGGTCGCGAACAGGAATCGATCCCCTCCGAACTCAGTGTTGTTGCCGTTGAACACCGTGCCGGTAGGGCTGCCCTGCGCGCTTCCGTGGCCGGGTGGGATCGTGACGATTATCGACGTAATCTGTGTGCCGTTGCCGGTGTAGAGCGTGGTGACACCCGCATTGTTGTCCGAGACCCACATCGGGCTAGTTCGGCTGGATGAGATGCCCCAGGGATTCTTCAGGTTGGTGTCGGTGAACTTTGCCTTGGCCAGTTGCTGGTCGTCGGTAACGAGGTTGGTCTGTCGGAACGAGCCGCGAGCCTCATTCGCGTTGGTGCCAAGCGCCGGAATGGTTAGGATTACGCCCGCCGCAAGTGCGATCGGAACAGTCAACAATCTGCGTCGATGCATGGTTGTCCTCCTTAACCCCAAAAAGAAGGCCTGAGAAACCCTCTTTGGACTGTTACGGAGCGGGTTACGCCCGCCCGTGGGAAAGACCGTTTTCACCGACTTTTTCGCGGCTTCTCATGCGCTTCTCATCGGCGATCGGCATTATGGATGAGGTCAATGCCCATGAAGGAGTTTGTGAAGGAATGAAGCTAAATCGGTGGTATGCGCTCCCGGCAGCCGGCCTGGCCGCCGTGATTATCGGGGTGGCTGCGGTTCAGGCCGCACCGTCCCCCGCCCCGTCGGCGAGCGGATCGAAGAACTACGCGCAGGTCTTCGTCGACAAGCTGGCCGGGATTCTCGGCCTGACGCCCGCGAAGACACAGGACGCGCTCAAGCAAGCGCAGCTCCAGACGGTCGACCAGATGTTGAAGGACGGCCAGATCACGCAATCGCAGGCCGATGCCATGAAGGCCAGGATCAACGCCGGCCAGGGCCTGGGCCCGATCGGCGGCGGCTTCGGCTTCCGTCGGGGCGAAGGCTTCAAGGCGCAGGGGACGGTGATGCGCGATCTGACCACCGCTGAGCTGAACGCGGCGGCCGCCGCCTTACGAATGAAACCCGCCGATCTGCAGAGCGCGCTCCGCTCCGGCAAGTCGCTCAGCGCTCTGGAGACGCAGCAAAACGTCACCGATAGCGCCGTCCAGACGGCGATGAAAAACGCCGCCAAGGCTGTGCTCGACAAGGCCGTGAAGGCCGGGACGCTCACCCAGGCTCAGGCGGACGCGATCCTTTCCCGGGCCCCGTCCGGTTTGAAGTCCCGGTCCATACCGCAGCCGGAGCAGCCGGAGCAGCAGGAGCAGCCGGAAGCGCCCGGTGGGCAATCGAGCCCGGCCCCGTCGCAATCGCCGACGCCGCGAACCTCGCCGGCGGTCTACTACTCCACGATCTAGGCGCCTTTAGCGACGACTTCGCCACGAAGCGGGCACCGACCGGTAACGGTTTGGATGCCCGCTTCGTCGTCGTAGGGGTCGGTGCCTAAGCTGGATCTCGGGAGTGAGGTTTTTGAACTGGCTTCAGTTCGTCGTGGCCGCGCTCGAGTTGCCACCGGATCCGCGCGAGCGGCACTTCTGGGGCCGGCTGGCCCTGCTGCAGCTGATCTACTCGCTGGCCGGGCTCCTGCTCGGCCTGGCGTGCATCATCGGCGGGATCGCGCTGTTCTTCCACGGGGTGGCCGGGTCGAGCAGCTGGGTTGGCCAGGTCATCGGCGTTCAGAGCAAGCTGTCGGACGCCGCGCCGGGAACGGTGCTCTTTGTCGTCGGGTTGGCGGTGGTCTGGCTCACCCGGTTCACGGTCCGCGTCAGGCAACCCATCGAGATCGACCTGCGCGAACGGCGAGAGGCGGCTGAGCGGCACGAGCCGGAGCGGCGTCGCAAAGCCGGCTGACCCTCACCCCCGGGCGTCACTCAGGCAGCGTCGTCGCGGGTGCGTACCGTCGATAGATGGCCTCGACCTGGTGACGCGTGTTCTCTCGATTGCCAGTGTTGTCGATCACGTGGTCGGCCCGGGCGCGCTTCGCATCCAGCGGCAGCTGAGCGGCGATCCGCTGCCGGGCTGCTTCGACCGTGAGCCCGTCCCGTTCGTTGAGCCGGCGCAGTTGCGTCTCGGGGTCGACCCAGACCACGATCACCTTCTCGACGCTGCCGGCCCGACCGTTTTCGTATAGGAGCGGGATGTCGACGATCAGGACGCCCGGCCCTGACCGCCGGGCCTCGACATCCGCCTCCATCCGCTCTCGGATCCGCGGGTGGGTGATGGCATTCAGCTTGGCCCGGGCGGCAGCGTCGGCGAAGATGATGCCGCCGAGCTTGCTGCGATTGAGACGCCCGTCGGGCAAGAGCACCTCCCGCCCGAAGGTCGCCGCGATCTCCTGCAGCGCGGGCTGTCCGGGCTCCACCACCTCGCGCGCCAGCTGATCGGCATCGATCACCACCGCCCCAAGCTGCGCCAACATCAACGCCACCATCGACTTGCCGGACCCGATCCCGCCGGTGAGGCCGAGGATTCGCACTTCAGTGACGCTACGATTATCGGCGATGGTGCTCGTGAAATCGATCGCGGTGCTGGCCGTCCTGCTGGCCGCGATCGCCTACTTCACCCTCCGAGCGCGCCAGCTGTATCGGATCTTGCGCCTCGGTCCCGGCGAGAACCGCTTCGACAACATTCCCGAACGCCTTCGCGGCGTCGTCAGCTACGTCGGTCTTCACACCCGGATGTTCCGCAACTTCTACTCGGGCATTCTCCACTTCTTCGTCTTCTGGGGATTCGTGGTCCTCCTAACCGCGATCATCCAGGCCTTCGGCGAAGGCATTTTCCCAGGGTTCAGCCTGGCGGTGATTGGCGGCACCACCTGGATCGCGTTCCTGCAGGATCTGTTCGGCGTCCTGGTGCTGGTCGGCGTCGTGATGGCCCTGATCAACCGGCTCATCATCCGGCCGCGCCAGTTCCATGAGAGCAACGAGGTGGATGCGCTCATCATCCTCGGGCTGATCGCCAGCATCATGATCGGGATGCTGGGCCAGAACGCGGCCCGCGTGGCGGAGGGCGGCGACCCATCGGCGCCCTGGCGGCCGGTGTCCTCGGCGATCGCCCACGCGTTCGAAGGCTTCGGCTGGCAGGGCACCGCGGCGATCCCGGCGCACGAGGTCTTCTACTGGATGCACATCCTGGCGGTGCTGGCCTTTCTTGTTTACATCCCCAGCTCGAAGCACCTGCACATCATCGTCGCCATCCCCAATATCTTCTTCCGCAAGCTGGCGCCCAAGGCCGGCGCGGCGCTTCCGCCGATCGATCTCGAGCATGCCGAGCACTACGGTGTCAGCGCGGTGAGCCAGTGGTCGTGGAAGAATCTGCTGGACCTGTATTCCTGCACCGAATGCGGTCGCTGCCAGGAGCAGTGCCCGGCCTTTCTCACCGGGAAGCCGCTCAACCCCAAGATGATCATCGTCGACGCTCGGGAAAACCTCTACAAGACGGTGCGCGATGCGCCGGCCAAGCAACGCGGCGGCGCCTCCCAGCCCCAGAAGCTGATCGGCGAGGCGATCAAGGAGGACGAAATCTGGTCGTGCGTGGCATGCGGCGCCTGCCAGCAGGAATGCCCGGTGCTGATCGAGCACGTACCGAAGATCATCGATATGCGCCGCAGCCTGGTGCTTGAGGAGAGCAAGTTTCCCAAGGAGGCCCAGGGCGCTTTGCGCAGCATCGAGAGCCAGGGCAACCCGTACGGCCTGCCGCGCGCCCAGCGCACCGAGTGGGCCCAGGGCCTCAACGTGAAGACGATCGAGGAGAAGCCCGATGCGGAGTACCTCTACTTCGTCGGCTGTGCCGCCTCCTACGACGAAGCGAACCGGGCTGTCGCACGGGCCTTTGTCAGCCTGTTGCAGAAGGCGGGCGTCGACTTTGCCATCCTCGGCCCGCACGAGACCTGCAACGGGGATCCGGCTCGGCGGATCGGCAACGAATACCTCTACCAGACGCAGGCCCAGCAAAACATCGAGGCGATGAACGCCGCCAAGGTGAGGAAGGTGATCGCCACCTGCCCGCACTGCTTCAACACCATCAAGAACGAGTTCCCCCAATTCGGCGGCAGCTACGAGGTCGTCCATCACACCCAGTTGCTGGCCAGCCTGATCAAGGAGGGGCGGCTCCGGCCGAGCAAGCCGATCGAGGGCACGTTCACCTACCACGACTCCTGCTACCTGGGGCGCTGGAACGACATCTACGACCCACCGCGAGCGATCGTCGAGGCCATCCCCGGAACGAAGCTGGTCGAGATCGAGCGGCATCACAAGCGCGGCTTCTGTTGCGGGGCCGGTGGCGGCCGGATGTGGATGGAGGAGAAGATCGGCAAGCGGATCAACCACGAAAGGGTCGAGCAGACCTTGCGGACCGAAGCGCCTCGGGTCGCAACCGCGTGCCCCTTCTGCCTCACCATGTTCCGCGACGGGATCTCGGCCAAGGGCGCCGAGAGCCAGCTCCAGGTGAAAGATCTTGCCCAGTACCTGGCGGAATCGGTCGACGGAGCCACGCCGGCCCGGGCGGCCGAAGCCTTGCCGTCTGCCGATTGACTTTCGTGGCCGTGACAGCGTAGTGTACGGAGGCTATGAGGCGGCGGATCCATGCAGGCGCGCTCGCGACCTCCAGGGGTGGAGCCTGCCCTGCACGTGCCTCACAGCATTGAAAGCCAAGTAGTTTAGACCCCATTTCGAGCGCTTTCGACCGTGAGGCCCCTGGGCCCACGGTTTTTTGTTGTTCATCGCCGTCAATTCAGGAGTTGAGTCATGGCGATCCAGGCGACGGAATTGAATAGAGCCGCCGTCGAGCTGCACGGCATCTCGAAGCGCTTTGCGCAGTCGGGCCGGCGATTCTTTGGCCGACGCAAAGAGCAAAAGGAAAAGCTGGCGCTCGATCGGGTATCGCTGCGCGTCGACAGCGGCCGCATCACGGGCATCCTGGGGGCGAACGGGAGCGGCAAGTCGACGCTGATCCGCATCGTGGCCACGTTGCTGACGCCGGATGCGGGGACGGCGTCGGTCTTTGGCTACGACGTCGTCACCCAGCCGGCCGAGGTCCGCCGGCACATCAACCGCGTGTCGGTCGAGGCGTCGTTCTTCAAGGAGATGAGCCCGTGGGAGAACATGCTCTACGCCGCGCGACTGTACGGCAGCGGCGGGGAGGGGACCCGTGGCCGGGTGGAGGCGAGCCTCACGGGTCTTGGCCTGCCCCTGGACACGCTGGACCGGCCGATGAAGCAGCTCTCCCGCGGCCAGCAGCAGAAGGTCGCGATTGCCCGCAGCTTCCTGACGTCGCCCTCGCTGCTGCTGATGGATGAGCCGACCACCGGTCTCGATCCCCGGTCCAAGCGGGAGGTCCAGGAGCTGGTCAGGTCGATCC
>DASYVR010000047.1:0-1688 GCA_035936995.1 Candidatus Dormiibacterota bacterium
GAGAACGAAGGCGGCAACCGCGAGCGAACCTTCGACATCTACTCGCGCCTACTGAAGGACAGGATCATCCTGATCGGCCGACCGATCGACGACATCGTGGCGAACCTGGTTGTCGCGCAGCTCATCTACCTGTCTGCCGATGACCCGGAAAAGGAAATCCAGATCTACGTCAACTCGCCCGGCGGCTCGGTTAGCTCAGGGTTTGCGATCTACGACACGATGCAGTACGTCCAGGCGCCCATCTCGACCGTGTGCATCGGCCGGGCCGCGAGCTTCGGGACTGTCGTGCTGATGGCCGGCGCCAAGGGCCGCCGGTTCTCGCTTCCGAGCTCCAACATCCACATGCACCAGCCGCTGATCAGCGGCCGAGGCCTTCAGGGCCAGGCGAGCGACCTCGATATCCACGCGCGAGAGATCATTCGCATCCGGGGAGTGCTGAACGAGCTGATCGCCAAGCACACCGGCCAGCCGCTCGAGCGAGTCGAACGCGACACCGATCGGGACTTCTTCTTGACGCCCCAGGAAGCTGTCGACTACGGGCTGATCGACGGGATCATCCAGTCGACAACGGTGCCGGTCCTCGCCGCCACGAAGGGATAATCGCAGCGGCGCGGAGCAATAGCCAGCCGATCGTCGGCACGCCGACCACCGTAGGAATCGGCACCGGCGTCAAGGCCGCGATCGCCGCGCCAACTGAGAGCAAGAGCCAGTCGTACCACTGGGCTTCGCCCCAGATCGTCAGCGCGACGGCGACCAGCACCAGGTCGGTGGGCAGCGCGTGGGGGGCGGCCAGCACCCCGCCGGCGACCAGGATGGCAACAGCCGACCGGAAATCGTCACGACGCCGAGAGGCCAGCAAAACGACAGCGGCCATTGCGATCAACGCCAGCCCGGCCTCAGCAAACCTATCCCATCCCGCGGGAATCATCGTCCCGAAATGTGCGAGGTCAACTTCGGGGCCGCTTGGCTGCAGGGTGGTGCCCGCTGACTTCAACCAGTCGAGCACCCAGCGCGGGTTGAGGGCCATGGTCGATGCCAACAGCACAAGGCCGGCTGCGGCCCAACCCACGATCACCCGCCACGTTCGGGTGACCAGGAGAGCCAGTGCGATAGGGAGAACCAGGTGCGGCTTCACTAGAGTCAGCCCGAGCCCAAAACCCGCGAGGTAGGGTTTCGATCGCAACGCGATCGCGGCGCCGAGGCCTAGCGCGACGAGCCCGTCCAGCTGTGCGTTGAGGAGCATCAAGGCGGTCGGCACCGAGGCGAAGGCCGGCAAAACAGTCGCGTAGGCGGGCAGGGACGGAGGTCGCGGCCGGACCGCCAGGTAGAGGCCGAAAGCGAGGCAGGCCAGCTCTAAGAGGACCCAGAGCTGGCCGCCAAGGTCGGTCCCGAGGAGCTCGAACGGCACGGCGATGAACGCGACCCAAGCGGGCGCCAGGAAGGGAAGGAAGCCTTGAATGCCGGGCGTCACCAGGCTTCGGCCGCCGGTGACGTCGAGCTCGACTCGTCGCTGAACCTCGAAGTCGTAGAGGTGGGTCGGATCGCTGACAATCAGCCGTCCACCGGTGGCGAAGGACGGCCAGTCCGAGTTGACGACGTCATTGAAACCGGTGATGTCGATGATCACGAAGGCCAACGCCACGCCGAGCATGGCCACCGATCCGCGCCAACGCCAGCGGCTCACGTCG
>DASYVR010000048.1:0-1820 GCA_035936995.1 Candidatus Dormiibacterota bacterium
GCGGGTGCGAGTAGGAGCCAGGGCGCCGCCCGGCCGAAGAATCCTTGCGCTCCGGCCGAGCGGCGCCCGATGGTCAGTTGCACGTCAGCTGTTGGGGCTTACTTGAGAAGCTTGTCGACGTCCGCGGCCGCTGTATCCAGCGCTTCCTTGACGCCGATGCCTCCTTGCAGTGACTTCTGGATCGCGGTGTAGATGGTCTCGACGACCTTGTAGTACTGAGGCACCCACGGCGCGAACTGGGAGACCGCGGCGGCCTTCACCGTCACCGCGTAGTAGGGATCCGCCTTGAACGCCTCCGCCTGAGCGAGCCCCGACTTTCGCACCGGAATGCGCACCAGCTTGACCTCGAACGGCGTGATGTTCGGAGTCGCGGTGGCCAGGGAGATGTACTCGAATACGAGGTCCTTGTACGCGCTCTTCGGGTTGATCATGAAGAGCCAGCCGCCCGCCGCCGAGGCTGGCTTGCAGCCATCGCACAGCGGGGGCATCGCCGCACCCATCTTCTGCTTGTAGGCGTCGCCATCGAGCTTCGAGTCCGCCCAACCGTCCCCGACGGACGCCAGCATCATCGCGTAGCGTCCGGCCAGCACCGACGCGTACACGGCGTCCGCGTCTTGCGTCAGCACGTCTGGCGGGGTGACCTTCTCCTTGCGGATCAGGTCGACCAGCAGCTGCACGGACTTCACGCCGGCCGGCGAGTTGAATTCGGCCTTGGTCTGCTCCTCGTTAAGGATGCGGCCGCCGCCCATGAAGAGGTACGGGTACCAGCGGTCGGCGGTCCCCTCCTGGGCCGAGGCGGGGAAACCGATGCCCGACACGCCGGGCACCTTGGCCTGGACCTGCTTGGCCATATCGATCATCTCAGCCCAGGTCGTCGGCGGCTTTTCGGGGTCGAGGCCGGCTTTGCGGAAGACGTCCTTGTTCCAAAGGAACGTCCGGGTGTCGGAGTAGGCCCACACGGCGTAGTACTGACCCTTCCACTTCGAAGAAGCGAGGAACGAGTCGGGGATATCCGACGTCTGGTCCCATTTCGCGTAGTACGAATCCAGATTCAAGGCCAGCCCCTGGTCGGCCATCTCGCCGAGCCAGATCGTGTCGATCTGGGACATGTCCGGCTGCACGCCGCCCGCCTTGCTGAGCAGAATGCGCTGGTGCTGCGGGTCGTAGGGAGCGGGCGAGAGATCGATCGTGACCATGGGATGCTTCTTCTCGAAATCGGCCTTCGCGGTCTTGAGCGGCGAATCCTGGTTCAGCATGTAGTTGCGAACGAACATGTGCAGGGTGACCGGTTGCGTCGGCTCGGTCGCGGTCGCGGCAGCGGTCGCCGTAGCGGCGCCGGTCGCTCCCGGTCCGGATGGCGCCGGCTGGCCGCTGCCGGCCGGGCTGGTGCATGCGCTTACAACCACGAGGATCGCCAAGAATGCGCTGATCCGGATCTTCATCGCGTCCCCCTTCGTCTCGCTCGACGTTCCTGCCGGACGATCGATCCCTTGGTCGGTGCCGGGCGACGAGAGTATGGCACCGCCTCCCGGAGCTACCGTCGCCGGCCGCGCGTCACCCTCTGACGCCGGTCCCTCCTCGTTGCTCCTCGGCCCGGCGAGCCAGTGTGGCGACGACCGGCGCGAACGCGTTCACGTCCGCCTGGCCGCCGACGAGCAGATGCACGAACGGATCAGCGCCGCGCCACCAGCGGACCTCGTGGCCCGCTTCCTGCGCCAGGAGCGCTCCCGCGGCCACATCCCACAGCCGCAGCCCGATCCCGACGAAGCATCCGCCCTGAAGCGCCACCGCCAGCAGCGCGTACGCCGCTCCGCCGACGA
>DASYVR010000049.1:0-123240 GCA_035936995.1 Candidatus Dormiibacterota bacterium
CGGGTCAGCACCGACTTCCCCGCGCCGTTGTCCCCGCAAAGGCCGGTGACCTGGCCCGCGGGCAGGTCGAGGTTGACGTGATACAGCGCCTGCACCGGACCGAAGTGCTTGTCGATCCCCCGCAGCTTCAGCAACGCGTCAGGCACGGGCCAGGTTCCCGCTGCCGGCCGCGCGCCGCGACAGGACATCGACCAGCACCGCGCCGAGGAGCACGCCGCCGGTCACGACGTATTCCCACTGCGCGGCCAACCCCAGCAGGGCCATGCCGTAGGCGATGCCGCCGATGACGAGGCCGCCGAGGACGCCGTGGATCGCCCTGCCCCGGCCGCCAAAGAGGCTGGTGCCGCCGATGACCGCGGCAGCGACGGCGTAGAGGACGAGTTGACCGGGGTCCGCGGTGTTCGTGCTGAATTGGCCGTAGAAGAACGAGCCGAGCAGGATGCCGGCGATCCCCGCGGTGACTGAGCTGAGGACGAAGGCCCAGGTCCGGACCGCGGGCAGGCTCACGCCGGCTCGTTGGGCCGCCTCGGGGTTGCCGCCGATGGCGTAGACGTAGCGCCCGAAGCGGGTCCGCTGGAGCAGGAGCGTCCAGGCGCCGAGCACGGCGAGGACGATCGGGATCACCCAGGGTACCCCCTCGATGGTGCCAATGTTCGCCCGGTTGACGTCGCTGAGCGCCACCACGCCGATCCCGACCGCCGCCATGAGGGCGATTCTGATGGCGATGAGGCTCGCCGGCGGAGCCACCAGGCCGCTGCGGCGCCGGGCGGACCCGCGCAGCCACAGCGCCGTGCCGCCGGCCGCCACCACCACCGCCAGCGCGATCCAGCCGGCAATGGGGTCGATGAAGCCTTGGACCAGGTTGTAGATCACGCTCTGGTTGGGCACCGATGCGCTCACGGACACGCTGCCGTCGGCGCCGCCGAGGACGAGGACCAGGATGCCCGAGAAGAGGAGGAACCCAGCCAGGGTGACGATGAATGAGGGGATCTTCAGGCGGGCGACGAGGCTCCCCTGGATGGCGCCGATCGCGGCGCAGATGAGCAGCGCGGCGATGATCGCCCCCCACCACGGCAGGTTGGGCCGGGGCGCCTGGACCAGCTTGAATGCGATGACCCCGCCCAGGAGGGAGACGGAGCCAATGGAGAGGTCGATCTCACCGACCAAAAGGACGACGATCTCGGCCATTGCCAGAACCATGTACACCGTGCTCTCCTGGAAGATGTAGATCAGGTTGCTCGGCCGCAGGAAGGCGTTCTCGGGAGTGACGATCTCGAAGGTGACGGCGACCACCACGATGGCGAGGACCACGGGCAGCACGCCGCTGTCGCCGTTCTTCACTCGAGCCAACCACCCGCGCAGGTACTCGCCTAACGACTGGGCGACGACCTCGGGGGGGACCTCGGCGACCCCGGCGGCGGCGGTGAGATCGGCCGTCGCCTCCGTCGTGGTCAGCGGGGCGTCGTCGCTGCGCGCCATGGCTCAGCCCACCTCCCCGTCGACGGCGCCAGCGGGCGCGACCGGCCGCCCCCTCGAACCCCCGGTGGTCATGTACTCCACGGTGCTCTGTCGGTCGAAGTCGGCGACCGGTCCCTCGGCCACCATCCGGCCCAGGTAGAGCACCGCGATCCGGTCCGCGACCTCGAAGACGTCGCTGAGGTTGTGGGAGATCACCATCACCGCCAGGCCGTGGTCCCGCAGGCGCCGGATCAGGTCCAGCACCATCCGGGTCTGGACCACGCCGAGGGCGGCGGTGGGCTCATCCAGCAGCGCCACCCTCGAGTTCCACATCACTGCCTTGGCCACCGCTACCGACTGGCGCTGGCCGCCGGAGAGCGAGGCCACCGGCTGGCGGATCGACCGCACCGTGGTCACCCGAAGGCTGCTCAGGGTTTCGGCCGCGGCGCGCTCCATGCTGTCCTCGTCGAGCAGCTGGCGGCGAAGCCGCTCCCGCCCCAGGAACATGTTCTGGACGATGTCCAGGTTGTCGGCGAGCGCCAGGTCCTGGTAGACGGTCTCGATGCCGAGGGCGGCCGCGTCGCGGGCGCTCCGAATGTGGACCGGCCGCCCCTCGAAGTAGATCTGCCCGTGGTCGGGCTGGTGGACCCCGGCGATGCAGCGGGTCAGCACCGACTTCCCCGCGCCGTTGTCCCCGCAAAGGCCGGTGACCTGGCCCGCGGGCAGGTCGAGGTTGACGTGATACAGCGCCTGCACCGGACCGAAGTGCTTGTCGATCTCCCGCAGCTTCAGCAGGGGCTCCGCCTGCGCCGTGCCGCGACTTTCGGCGTCACCCTGGCTCTGGCTCATCTCATTGAGTATGAAGACCCGCTGGCATCCGGAGCGGCGCCGGCCGAGCCGCATCCGCGGGATGCGGCCCGGCTACGCCACTTTTTCCGATGCGTCAGCGAGAACGCACTCAGATCGTTATTTGATGTTGTTTGCGGAGCAGACGTCTGCCCCCGCGATGGAGCAGATGGTTGAGGCCGGATCGAAGCCGTCCGCGACCACCGTGCTCTCCATGTTGGCGGCGGTGACCCATACCGGGACCGAGAGGGACGCCGGTTCGGTGACCGTGGTGTCGGCCGGATTAATTGTCTTGCCGTTCAACAGACCGGTTGGCGGCGTGTCGCCCGCCAGCAGGATGGTGGCCAGCGCGACCGAGTCCTGCGCCTCCTTGTAGATGGCCTTGTACACCGAGCCGCACTGCCAGTTCTGGAGGACGTACGCCATTCCCTGAGCGGTCGCGTCTTGCCCGACCGTCGGGATCGTCTTGGCCTTTACGCCGGCCCCTTTGAGGTCGGTGATGACGGCGCCTGCGAGCCCGTCATTGGCCTCGATGGTGGCGTTGATCTGCCTGTTGGCGGTGAACGCCTGTTGGAAGATTTGGCCGCCCTTGGTGTTGTCCCAGCCGGGGGCGTACTGCTCGCCGACCAGGGTCATGCCTGCGCTGTTGGTCGTACCGGCGGGCACCGACTTCGCCGCCTGGCCCCAGACGGCCTTGTTGTACCCCGTGGCGAACGCGATGGAGTTGGAGTCAGTGTCCTCACCACCGTCCAGCGTGAAGACCTTGGGACTCGAGACGCCCCAGTCCTTGACGCATTGCTGGAAGCCCGTGCCGATGAGATTGCCGACCTGCTGGTTGTCGAAGCTTACGTAGTAGGTCGACGTGCCCTGGAAAATGGCGCGGTCGTAGGCGATAAGGATGACGCCCTTGGACGCGGCCAGCTTCGCGATCGCGATCCCGGTCGGGTTATCGATTGGGTCCACAACAAGGACCTTGGCCCCCAGGTTGATGTCGGCGACAGCGTCGTTCAACTCGGTCTGATCGCTACCGTGGGCGTTGTCGACCCTGAACTGCGTCTGGGAGTACCCGGCGTCGGCGAAGGCGGCGGTCAGATACGGGGCGTCGAAGTCCACGTACCGCGTCGACGATGTGGTGTCGGGGAGAATGACCCCCACCTGGAGGGTGTTCGCCCCCTTGGTCGCGAAGCCGGTCAGCGACTTGAACTGGGACATGGTCGCGTTGATGTCGCTGGTGAACGAGGCCACGGTGACGTTTGGCACCGTGTTGGACCCCGTCGTGCTCGACGTCGAGGTGCCGCAGGCCGCGACGATGATCGCGATCGCGCCGACGCATGCAATTAGAGTCAGCGATCTGAGTTGCCGCAATTGTGTTTCCCCTCCTAATGTTCTAGTGCTACTGGGAGACTTATTCTGGGGGCTCGGGGATGGAATCCGCAAGCGCGAAGCCCGATTTCGGGAGAAGTTCTAACACTCTCTAACGAGCGTTGTGTAAACGTAGGCCGGTTTCGCCTGCCCTTGGATGATCAGCACAAGAATCCACAGACGAAACAGCGAAACGGCTGGACACCGGAATCCCGCCAAGCGAGAACTCCGGGACCAGCACGATGTGCAGGACATCGACCATCAGCCAGGCGCCGACCAGCCCGGCGACGACGGCGCCGATGAGGCCGCCGGGCATCCCCCGTGCGACCAGGCGCTCCCCGATCAGACCCGCAATGGACCCCACGATCCTTCGGCGCGATCTGCCAAGCGTGTAGAGTCGAAACCACCGAGGGGAACTGACGTGGCCACCAGCCCGACCAAAAGACCATTGATTCCGGCGCCACGGCAGGCGCCGCCGGCGGCCGGACGGCCTACCCCGTTCTGGCGAAGCCGCGGCTTCTGGATCTATCTCCTGGTGCTGCTCGCCATCAATTACGTGCTGACCTTCGTCTTCACCAGCGGGCCCGCGCGGATCACCGTCCCCTACACCACGTTCATCCAGCAGGTCAATCTCGACAACGTCAAGGACATCACCGCCCAGTCCAATTCCATCCAGGGCGACTTCAAGAAATCCGTGACCTACGGGACCGCCAGCGGCACGCTCTTCCAGACGGAACGGCCGGTGTTCGCGACCGACAACTTCGACACGCTGCTCGAGCAACACAACGTTCCGATCTCGGCCAGGCCGCCCGGCTCGGGCCAATCACCCCTGCTCAACCTGCTGATCAGCTTCGGACCCGCCCTGCTCTTGATTGGCGGCCTTCTCTACCTGAGTCGGCGGATGGCGACGGCAGGTCCGGGCGGCATTCTCGGAGCCTTCGGCCAGAGTAAGGCCAAGCTTTACACCGCCGATTCGGGGCCACGCACCACCTTTGCCGACGTGGCCGGGATCGACGAGGCCAAGCAAGACCTGGCCGAGGTCGTCGATTTCCTCAAGACACCGGAAAAGTATCAGCGGCTCGGGGCGCAGATCCCGCACGGCATCCTCCTGGTGGGGCCGCCTGGTACCGGCAAGACGTTGCTGGCGCGCGCCGTCGCCGGGGAATCGGAACGGCCGTTCTTCAGCCTATCCGCATCGGAGTTCGTCGAAGCCATCGTCGGCGTGGGCGCGGCCCGCGTTCGCGATCTCTTCGCCAAAGCCAAGGCCGCCGCCCCCAGCATCATCTTCATCGACGAGCTGGACGCCATTGGCCGCTCACGCGCTTCATCCGCCACCTTCGGTGCGAACGACGAACGTGAGCAGACGCTGAACCAGATCCTGACCGAGATGGACGGCTTCACGCAGAACCAGAGCGTGGTCGTCCTGGCCGCCACCAACCGCCCCGAAGTCCTGGATCCTGCCCTGTTGCGTCCCGGCCGGTTCGATCGTCGGGTGACGGTCTCCCCTCCGGACAAGGTGGGACGCGAGGCGATCCTCCGCATCCACACTCGCAACGTGAAGCTGGCGCCGGGGATCGACCTCGGCGATATCGCCGGCGCCACCGCCGGCTTTGTCGGCGCCGACCTGCGCAACATCGTCAACGAGGCGGCCCTGGTCGCCGCCCGCAAGGGCGAGGATCTGGTGACCCGGGCTGATTTTGACGAGGCCATCGAGCGGTCGGTGCTTGGCCTCCGCCGGCCGATCGTGCTGGGACCAGACGAGCGGCGCCTGATCGCCTACCACGAGTCGGGTCACGCACTGATGGGTCTGCTGGTCCCGGGATCAGACCCGGTGAAGAAGCTCACCATCGTGCCGCGTGGCCTTTCGCTCGGCTCGACCTACAGCCAACCGATTGATGATCGGTACAACTACCCGGAGAGCTATCTGCGCGGTCGAATCATCCTGGCTCTCGGTGGACGCGCGGCCGAGGAAGTCGCCTACGGCGCCGTCACGACGGGGGCCGAGAGCGACCTGCAGCAAGTCAACCAGGTGGCCCGCTCGATGGTGGCTCGCTTCGGCATGTCCCCGAAGTTAGGGCCGATCAACCTGACGCAGCCGGGCGACGGCGCGGCAACCCAGCATTTCAGCGAGGAGACCGCGAGGCTGCTCGATGAGGAAGTCCGCCGCATTGTCGAGGAGTGCCATCGGGAATCGGTGCGGCTTCTAACGGAGAACCGTGATCGCCTCGATCGCCTCGCCGAGGCCGTGCTTAAGAAGGACACGCTCGACCAGGACGAGATCTATGCCGCCACCGGGATCACGCGACCGGCCGCGCGCCCGGTGATCGCGCCACCCCTCCCGCCCAACGGATCCTCCAAGGACCGGGACCTGGCGCGGGATGAGGTCGGCTCGGAGATCGAGCGTTAGCTGATCACGGTCCGCAGCAGCGATTCCGTCTCATCTGAGGGCGAGACACTCAGCTCGTCGGCGAGGCGCCGGCGGCACTCCTGGTACACACGCACGGCCTCGGCGCGGTCTCCCCGCCTGACGAGGACCTGCATCAGCCGGCGATATCCGGATTCGCGGAACGGTTCGAGTTCGACAGCCGCGCGTGCCTGGTCCTGCGCCAGTGCGAGCTCGCCGTTCCATACGAGCGCCTCCACCCGGCAGTCGAGAGCTCGAACCAGGATGTCACGCATGCGCTCGCGGCGCGTCATCACCCATGGCGCATCTTCGCCCACGAGAAAGGGGCGGCGGGCGATGGTAGTCGCGATCAGCGCCGGGCCGTAGGCAGCCTGGGGTTGGTTGGCGAGCACGGCGCCCTCGGCCTGGTGGACGGCGTCGGCCGCGGCCTCCAGGTCGATCCAGGTGTCGGCCGGCGGCCGGAACTGGTAGCAGCGAAAGGCATTGGCAATGATCCGGTCGCGATCGAGGCCGAGGGTGCCCAGCCTTTGCCGGAGCTTGCTGATCACGGCGCTGAGCGCGACCGACCACGAGGGGGGCAGTGAATTGGGCCACAGCAGCTCCGCCAGCTCGGACTGGGTGACGGCCCGCTCCCGCTCCGCCACCAGGTAGACGAACGCCAGGCGCCCCTGGCGGCCCGCGAGGTCGGCCTCGCGGAGCAATTGCTCCCCACGCTCGACCGCCACTTCACCGGTCAGATAGATGCGAAGCAATGACCCTCCAAACATTCGCCAAAGGCGTCCAGCGATGATCTTAGGGGCCCGGATCTTACCCGCCCCCGGCACTCAGCCACCCCCGGCTCTCAGCCGGCCCCGGCGTGGAAAGGGCGGCGGTGGGAAAGGGCGGCGGTTTCAGTCGAATGCCTTGAGGAGGTGCGGAATGCAAAAACGCGTCGAATGTGAATGCGGCTGGTCGCTTCAGACGGATGACGAGGCGAAGCTGGTAACGGGAGTCCAGCAGCACGCCAAGCAGATCCACAACATGGAGGGCGTCACCAAAGACCAGGTGCTCGCCCAGGCCAGGCCGGCTTAACCCACGCCACAATTAGCGCGCCCCGGTGTGGAAAGGCGCGCGTGAAAATAAACAATTAGCGCGCCCCGGTGTGGAAAGGCGCGCGTGTAAATAAGAGGAGAAAACATGAAATTCCTGTATTTGCTCTACGCCGACGAATCGAAGATGCCCGCCCCCGACAGCGCCCAGATGAAGCAGCAAGAGGCCGCCTTCGGTCGCTATTACGAAGAACTCTCCGGGCGTGGGATGTTCAAAGCTGGCGACCCGGTCCAGCCGTCAAAGACCGCGACGACCGTCCGCGTGCGAAACGGATCGACAAAAACGGCGTCCGGCCCGGCCACCACCGGCAGTGAGCAGATCATCGGCTTCTACGTCGTCGAGGCCAAGAACCTGGACGAGGCGATCGCCTACGCGGCCAAGGTACCGTCGGCCGCCGTGGGAGCAATCGAAGTTCGTCCGATCATCGGATCGTCGTAAGCGTCGAACCGCGCGCCTTTCCACACCGGGGCGCGCTCAGAGCGGGAGGGTCAGCGTGAGATCAACTGACCTTCCCGCAGCCTGAAGGCATCGAGGCAGCCCGCGCCGCAAAAGTACTGCGTCGTCTCGCCCACCGTCAGGGTGTGCATCGCGCCTCTCACCTCGACCCGCATGCCGCAGATCGGATCGATGGCCGTCTCCGGTAAGGCAATCGCGTAGCGGCGCTGATGCGCGTGGCGCTCGGCGGCGACCTCGGCGAGCGTCGCCAGCGCAATCTCTTCCTGGGAGCCGCCCACCGAGCCGTCGGCCGCGCGGCGGACACGTTCCAGGCCGCTGACGCCTCGACCAGCGAGCACGTCGAGAACCGTGGCAGCCCGGCGGCGGCTGGCGACCAGACCGATGTAGGCGACGTCAAAGCGTAAGAGCGCCTCGATGGCATCCTCGTCGTAGTGCCCCATGGTGGCGACAACGGCCCACGTGCTCGCGTTCGGCTGAGCGGGCGCGAGGTCGAGCGAGCCGATGACCTGGTCCGCCTCGGGGAAATCGGTCGCAATCGCGCCGGGGTGCACCGCGCAGGTCTTGTACCCAATCGTGGCGCCCAGCTTGACCAGCGTGTGCGCTGCCGGAGTGTCGCCGATAACGAGCAGCAACGCTCGTGGTAGTTGCGGATCGATGAAGACATCGAGCGAGCCGGCACTGGGGCAGGTACTGAGATGCGCGACGACGCCCTGTAAATGCTCGGGCGCCTGATCCGGCGCGATCTTGACCAGCCGTGGTTGGCCGTCACCTAATGCGATCAGTGCTTCACGCCGCACGAGTCCCTCCGAACAACTGCCGCCGATCCACCCCCACAGCTTGCCGTCGGCGGTGATCAACGCCTTGTCGCCGGCCCGGGCGGACGTCGGCGGATCGACCCGCACGACGGTCGCGACCACGAACGTTTCGCCGCGCTGTCGCAGCCCCGCCGCCCGGTCCAGAACCTCGTCCGCGAGTGACATTGCCTTAGCCGGAATCCACCGAGCCGAACTCGCATCTTGGGCGTGGGTCGAGCGAGCCGAGCGTTGGCTCCTCCGCCCCTCGCTCACGCACCGACGGGTGCGCTCGCTCCGGTGCTCGTCCCCGCCTTCGGCTCATCTCGCCCCACATCCCAATCTGCATCGTCCGGTCGATGGATCCCGGCTCACTCGGCCGCGCCCTTCTCGTTCAGTGCCGCCCAGACCTTGTCGGAGGTGACCGGCATATCGATGTTCGTGATACCCAGGTGGGCGACCGCATCAATCACTGCATTGACGAAGGCCGCCGGCGACCCGACCGTCGCCGACTCGCCGACACCCTTGGCCCCGATCGGATGATGGGGTGAGGGCGTCACCGTCTCGAAGAGCTCGAACTTCGGGGTCTCCCAGCTGGTTGGCAGCAGGTAATCAGTGAAATTCGAGCCGAGGCAGTTGCCTTCTTCGTCGAAGGTGATCAATTCCATGAACGCGATCCCGAAGCCCTCCGTCAGGCCGCCATGGATCTGGCCCTCGACAATCATCGGGTTGATGCGGACGCCGCAATCATCGACGGCGACCATGCGGCGGACTTTCACCTGCCCGGTGCCACGGTCGATATCGACGACGACGAGGTAGGTGCCGAACGGGAACGTCATGTTCGGCGGGTCGTAGTAGGTCACGCCCTCGAGCCCCGCCTCCAGTCCGTCCGGGAGGTTCGTGTAGGCGGCGAACGCGATCTCCTGGATCGTCTTCGATTTCGATGGCGCACCTCGAACGAAGAACTTGCCCTGGTCAAACTCGATGTCCGCCTCCGATGCCTCCAGCAGGTGGGCCGCGATTTTCTTGCCTTTCTCGCGCAGCTTGCGGCTGACGACGGCCGTCGCGGCACCCCCGACCGGCGTGCTCCGGCTGGCGTAGGTGCCGAGTCCGTAGGGCGTATTGTCGGTATCGCCTTCCTGGACCTCGACATCGGCCGCCGGGATCCCCAGCTCGTTGGCGACGATCTGGGCGAACGTCGTCTCGTGACCCTGGCCCTGGCTCTTGACGCCGAGTTTGAGGATCGCCTTGCCCGTCGGATGCACCCGCAGCTCCGCCGAGTCGAACATCCGCAGCCCGACGATGTCGTAGTGCTTGCCGGGGCCGGCGCCCACCACTTCCGTGAAGCTGGCAACCCCGATCCCCATCAACTCACCCTTCTTCCGTTTCTCGGCCTGCTCTTTCCGCAGCTCCTTGTAGCCGAGCTTGTCGAGCGCCAGCTGCATCGCCCTGGGGTAATCGCCACTGTCGTACTCGAAGCCGGTGGCGGACTTGTAGGGGAACTGCTCGGGCTTGATGAAGTTCTTGAGCCGGAGATCGGCTGGGTCCATCTTCATTTCCACTGCGGCATTCTCGACCAGGCGCTCGATCAGGTACGACGCTTCGGTGACGCGGAACGAGCACCGGTACGCGACGCCGCCCGGCGCCTTGTTCGTGTAGGCGCCATCGGCCTCGACATAGGCGGCCGGGACGTCGTAGGAGCCGGTCACGATGTGAAAGAGACCGGCCTTGAACTTCGACGGTTGGGCATCCGCGAAGAAGGCGCCGTTGTCGCTCAGCAGCTTGACTCGCAGCCCCAACATTTTTCCGCTGTCGCTCAGCGCCAGCTCGCCCCGCATGTGGAAATCGCGGGCGAACCCGGTCGAGATCAGGTTATCGCTGCGGTCCTCGACCCACTTGACCGGCTTGCCGAGGAGCAGCGAAGCCGCCGTCGCGACGACGTAGCCCGGATAGATCGGGACCTTGTTACCGAAGCCGCCGCCGAGGTCGGGCGAGATGATCCGGATCTTCTCCTCGGGGAGACCCGCAACGAGCGCGAACAGGGTGCGATGCGCATGGGGCGCCTGCGAGGTCATGTAGAGCGTCGCGTTTCCGGTCGCGGAGTTGATGTCCGCCACGATCCCGCAGGTCTCCAGCGGCGATGGATGACAGCGGGGATAGAAGCTCTCGAGCGTGACGACTCGGTCGGCCTTACGGAACGCCTCCTCGGTCGCGGCCTTGTCGCCCGCGTCCCAGTGGTAGATGTGGTTCGAGGTCTGTCCCTCCTTTTCATCGCGGATGAGGGGCGCGCCGGGGTCGAGCGCCTTCCATGGATCGACGACGGCGGGCAACACCTCGTAATCAACCTCGATCAACGGGAGGGCGTCGCGCGCGACATAGGATTCGGTCGCAATCACGCAGGCGACCTCCTGGCCCTGGAAGCGGACCTTGTCGGTCGCCAGCACGGCCTGGGTGTCGCCGGAGAGCGTCGGCATCCAGGCCAGCTTGTGCTGGGCGAGCAGTTCGCCGGTGACGACCGCGACCACACCCGGAAGCGCCTGGGCCGCCTCAACCTTGATCGAGCGGATGCGGGCATGGGCAAAGGGACTGCGCAGGATTGCCATATGGAGCATGCCCGGGAGCGAGATGTCGTCGACGTAGTTGCCGCGGCCGCGAATGAACCGGTCGTCTTCCTTTCGCTTGATGCTGTCGCCGATCACGCCCTTGAGCGGGCTTTCAACAGCCATGGTTCAGCTCCTCGCCGCGGCGGTGGCCGCGGGTACCGCCGCCGCCGCGCTCATCTGGGCGGCCGCGCTCTTGACGGCCTTGACGATGTTCATGTAGCCGGTACAGCGGCAGATGTTGCCCGAGAGCGCCCAGCGAATCTCGTCGTCAGTCGGATCTTGATTCTCCTTCAGCAGCGCGACGCTGGTCAGCATCATGCCGGGCGTGCAGAAACCGCACTGGAGGCCGTGTTCTTGCTTGAACGCCGCCTGGATCGGATGCAGCGAGCCACCGGCGGCCAGCGCCTCGACGGTCGTCACCTGCTGGCCATTGGCCTGGACGGCGAGCATGGTGCAGGACTTCACGGGCACTCCCTCAACCAGCACGGTACAGGCACCGCAATGTGTGGTATCGCATCCAATGTGCGTCCCAGTCAGTCGTAGGGTTTCCCGGATGAAGTGCACGAGGAGGAGGCGCGGCTCGACCTCCGCGCTTCGCTTCTCGCCGTTGACCGTGACCGTGATCGACTGGCCCATGCTCATCCACCTCCCCTGGCGCGCTCATAGGCGCGCTTGAGTCCACGCTCGGTAAAGACCCGGACGACGTTGCGCTTGTACTCGACGGAACCGCGAAGGTCGGCCTTCGGCTCCGCCGCTTCGGCCGCGAGGGCCGCCGCCTCCTTGATCGCGGCATCATCCAGCCGGGTGCCCCGCAGGGCCGCTTCGGCTCGCTCGGCCTTGATGTTTTGCGGACCGACAGCGGTGAGCCCGATGCCCGCGGCGCGGACCTTGCCATCGTCCATCTGGAGATGGACCGCAACCGCGACCGTCGCGAAGTCACCGACCTTGCGCTCCAGCTTCAGGTAGGCGCCACCCGATTGCGCCTTTGCCGCCGGGATCCGGATCTCGGTCAGCATCTCGGTGGGCTTGAGGGCGGTGCTGAACGGCCCGCTGAAGAAGTCGCGCGCCTTCACCGTCCGGCTCTCGGACTTGGAGCGCAGAACCAGATCGGCGTCGAGCGCCAGCAAGACCGTTCCCCAGTCACCGGAGGGGTCCGCATGGGCGACCGATCCAGCAATCGTGCCGCGATTGCGGATGATCGGGTCGGCGATCTGTGGGGCGGCGTCCGCCATGACGTGATAGCGCGAGGCAAGTAGGCTCGAGCGCTCCGCGGCCTTATGGCGAAACAGCGGGCCGATGCGAAGGGTCCCATCACGTTCTTCGATGTAGTCCAGTTCCTTGATCCCGTTGATGTCGACCAGGTGCGCCGGACTCGCGAACCGCAGCTTCAACAGCGGGATCAGGCTCTGGCCGCCCGCCAGCACCTTCCCCTCGTCGCCAAGCTGATCGAGAAGCTCGAGGGCCTCATCCACGGTGCGAGGCGCGTGATACTCAAACGCCGCTGGCAGCATTGACAACCCTCCTGCAGTGATTGCGGAACCAGCCGAATGCGCCCTAACCCTATTCCGGCACGTGGGGGTTGTCAATCCAAAACGTGTGTCAGGGCCGCGGGATTTCCCGCGTGTCAGCTGTCGAGCGTATCGAAGGCGCCGTAGGCCGGAAAGCGGAAGGCCATGTCTTTGGAGAGCAGCCCGCCGTGGCCGAGGCCGTTGAAATCGCCGGCCGTGACGCGCGCCCCGGTGAAGAGCCGCGGGAGGATCAGGTCCAGGACGGTCGCCTTCGAAAACATCCCGCAGGCCGCCACGCCGAAGATCGGCTTGTCGTTCAGGTAAGCGAGCCAGACCGCGCTGCCCGGGTGCGCCGGGGCGCCCTGTTTCTCCATCCGGGCGCCGAGGCGCTCGAGGGCGACCAGCGTCGGGTCGAGCGGGTCGGTGGCGTTCGCGCCGGCGGTCAGCAACAGGTCGGCTTCGCGCAGCAGTCCGCCGACCGCGACTTCCACCGCCCCGACGTCGTCGGCGACGTACCGGATCTCGCTAATCGCCGAGCCGAACCAGGCGACCTTCATCTCGATCGACGCCTGGAACTTCTCGCGCTGTGCCGGATCGAGGCGCTCGCGCACGAGAACCGCCACCCGCATCGGCCGGAACGCCAGCACCCGGATCACGCCCTCGCCCGCGGCCGCGACGCGTTCCGCCTCGCGCAGTCGAGCCTCCGGCACCACGAAGGGGGTGACCTTGACGCCCGCAATGGTCTTGCCTTTCGAGACCAGCTGACCGTCGAAGAGCGTAAAGATGGAAATGTCCTCGATGCTGTTGAGCGCCTGCAGCCGCGGGACGTCAACCTTGAAGATCCCGTTCACCTCGGCACTGAGCCGGACCTGGCTCTCGGCCGGGCCATGCAGGATCACGCCCAACCCGGCGACCAATTTCGCCAGGCGCCGCGCGGCCTCGTCTTCATGGACATCGCCCGCCTCCATCCGCACGACGTGGAGCTCATCGACGCGGGCGCCAGCCACCACCGGCCAGTCCGATTTACTGAGAATCCGGCCCTTGAGCAGGAGCACCCGATGGTGGTCGTCCGGAACCAACAGCGTCTGTGCCAGCACCGCGCCCTCGATGCTCTCAGCGCTCAAGCGCGGACCCCGCAGCGACTCGGCTTTCACGCGGCTGTCGTCGCCGCCTCCGCCTGGCCGGGCATTGGGCCTCCCTGCTTCCCATGTCGAACCGCGACCATTTGCGACAGGATGGCGAGCGCCGTCTCCTCAGCGGTCTGGGCGCCGAGGTCGAGCCCGATCGGCGCATGGACCCGCTGGATCTCGGCCGGGCTGACCCCGGACGCCGTCAGCCGGGCCACGCGGTCGCGATGGGTCTTCTTGCTCCCGATGGCACCGATGTACCGAGGTCGCCCGCGCAGCGCCGCCGTGATCGTCGGATCATCGAACTTCGGATCGTGCGTCAGAATCACGACGTAGGTCGAGCCGTCCATCGGCAGGTCCTTCAGGACTTCATCGGGCCAGGCGTGGATCACGCGTCGTGCCTCCGGAAAGCGATCGCGGCCGGCAAACTTCGAGCGGGCATCGACGACCGTAACCCGGAACCCGATTGCGCTCGCCAGGCGGGTCAGTGGGATGGCGACGTGGGAGCCGCCGAAGATGAAGAGTTCGGGCGGTCGAGGAAATGGCTCGAGGAACAAGCCATCGCGGCGAACCGGTGTCTCGTGTTCGAGGAGTTCGGGGACGTCCGGGTCCGCGGACGTCAGCAGCTGTTGGGCGCCGGGGGTCTGGCCCACATCGGTCTTGAGGACCACGGGGCGCTCCGCCTCCAGGGCACCGATCAGTTCGCGATGGACCTTGCTCAGCGGCTCGACCAGCACGTCGATTTCGCCGCCGCAACTCAGCCCAACCGTCCAGGCGAGGTCGTCACTGACGCCGTAGTGGAAGAGGGCGGCCGGCTTGCCCTTGAGAATGGCCTGCGCCTGCTCGAATACCTCGCCCTCGAGGCACCCGCCGCTGACGGAACCGGCGATCTTGCCCGACTGGCTGATCGCCATCCGGGAGCCGGCCGGTCGCGGCGCGCTGCCCCACGTGCTGATCACGGTGGCAACCGCCACCGGGTCGCCACTGTCGATCCACGCCTTGACCTCCGCGACGACGTCGCGCATGCCTCAAAGTGTAGTCAGCCGTTTGCGATATCGCTTCAGGCCGATGCGGTCAGGAGCGCCTGGCGGCGGATCGGGCGCCGTTTGGCCGTCTTGAGCAGCAGAACACCCAGCGCCTCGAGGTTGGCCAGATTGTGGGCCGGCAAGAAGTCGTCGACGAAGGGTAAGGCCGCCTGCAGCCCGAGGGTGAGCGGCTCATACCCGGGAGCGCCCATCAGCGGGTTCATCCAGATCAGCCGGTGGCAGGACCGCTGCAGCCTGGCAACGGCGCGCCGCATCTGGGCGGCATCCCCGCGATCCCATCCGTCACTGATGATGGCGACCGTCGCGCCATGGCCGAGCACGCGCCGGGCGTAACGCCGGTTGAACGTCTCGATCGACTCGCCGATGCGCGTCCCGCCGGACCAGTCGTCGACGGACGCCATCACCCGGTTGAGCGCCGCGTCGACGTCATGGCTCCGCAGCAGGCGGGTGATGCGGGTCAGGCGCGTGGCGAAGACGAATGCCTCGACGCGGGTGCTGGCGCTCTTGAGCGCGTACGCGAAGTTGAGCAGCAGACGAGTGTAGCGCTCCATCGAGCCGCTGATATCGCAGAGCAGCACCAGCGGCCGCGGCCGCAGCGTCGGACTCTTCCAGCTGAAGACCAGCAGCTCGCCGCCAAATCGCAGACTGCGCCGCAGCAGCCGGCGGATGTCGAGCTGGTCGTGGCCGCCCGCCCGGGCGCGGCGCGATCGCGTCAGGCCGGCGGGCAACCGCATCAGCCGGATGAGCCGGCGAACCTCCGCCATCTCGGCTTCGGTCAGCGTGTCGAAGTCTTTCTGGCGAAGGACCTCGACCTGCGAGTAGCTCGCCACCTCCTGCTCTTCGGCGCCCTCGGCGCCCTCCATGTCATCGAGCACCTTGAGCTGCCGCCCAGCCAGCGTCAGCGCGGCCCCTCGTTGGCTCGACGTCGAACCCGCCGACTCCGGCGTGTCACGGTCCGCGGTCTGGGCACCCAGAAAGGCGGCCAGCGCCCGATCCAGGATGGGCAGCTCATCGCGTCGCCGGCCGAAGTGGGCGTGCACGGCCGTCCGCACATCGTCGGGCCGGCGCAGCTCGATCACGGTCAGGGCGGTGAGGAAGGGCAGCATCCGCGCCGGTCCCGCGTCGAAACCGAGCCCTCGAAGGATGCGGCCGAAATGCAACCAGTTCCGGGTCAGGACGACGCCGGGATCAGGCATTGACGGCTCGGGCGAGGAGCTCCCGCGAGCCCGCGCCGCGCAGCCGTTCGAGGTCCTCCTGGTATTTGACGATCGAGCCGAGCGTCATTTCCACGGCGGCTTCACTGAGCTCCGTTTGTCCGAGCGCGATCAGCGCCCGCGTCCAGTCGAGAGTCTCGGCGATCCCGGGTAACTTGTAGAGGTCGAGGCGGCGAACGCCACCGATGAACTCGCTCACCTGGCGGGCCAGCTTCGAGGGGACCTGGGGCACTCGGGCGGTGATGATCTCGAACTCGCGGTCAACCGATGGGTAATCGATCCAGAAGTAGAGGCAGCGGCGCTTGAGGGCGTCGTGAATCTCGCGGGTGCGATTCGAGGTGATGATCACGGCCGGCGGCTTGTCGGCCTTGATCGTGCCGATCTCGGGAATGGAGATCTGGAAATCCGAGAGGAGCTCGAGGAGGAAGGCCTCGAACTCGTCGTCCGCGCGATCGATCTCGTCGATCAAGAGCACCGGCGCCGCCTTGCCATCGCTCTCGATCGCCTGCAGGAGCGGGCGCTTGACCAGGAACTGATGACTGTAGATCTCGCGCTCGGTCTCCTCGCGGTTGGCGCCGGCCGATTCCAGCAGCCGGATGTGCAGCATTTGCTTCGCGTAGGCCCATTCGTAGACCGCGTTGTTGACGTCGATCCCCTCGTAGCACTGCAGCCGGATCAGGCGCGTCTTGAGGATGTCGGCGAGAACCTTACCCACCTCCGTCTTCCCCACGCCGGCCTCGCCCTCGAGCAGCAGCGGCTTATCGAGCGTCAGGGCGAGAAAGATGGTGGTCGCCAGGCTGCGATCGGCAACATAGTTGTGCGCCCGCAGCGCCCGCTCGACATCCTCAATCGTCGAGACGGGGAGGTCTTTCATAACCGAATTGTAGGGAGAGCGGCGGCGAGGTGCCGCCGCCCTTGCTGTCTCCTAGTGGTGGGCCGTGACCTGTTCCAGCGCGCGCCGGGTGAGGACTTGCGCCAGGTGCCGCCGGTAATCCGGCGAACCATTCAGGTCCTGCTGCGGGTCCGTGCCTTCCGTGGCTCGCTCGGCCGCCTTGCGAAGCTCGTCATCGTGCCCGGCCTTGCCGCGCAACGCCTGCTCGACGCCGGACGCCCGTATCGGGCGGCTGCCCATCCCGGTGAGCCCCACCGCAACCTGCGTGACCTCGTGACCGGTTACCCTCACCTGCACGGCGACCGCCACGATCGCCCAGTCCTGCGACCGCCGGCTGAACTTCAGGTAGGTGGCTTTGCTGCCTGGCGCCGGCGTCGTGATCCGGATCTCGCGCAGGATCTCGTTCGGTTCCAGCGACGAGGTGAAAGTATCCACGAAGAAGTCTTTCGCCGCAATCGTCCGCTCGCCCCGCTCGCCCACCACCTTGAACTCAGCGTCCAATGCCAGCAGGCAGGCGGGGAAGTCACCGAATGGGTCGGCATGCGCTGCCGCGCCACCGATCGTCCCCCGGTTGCGAACCTGCGGGTCCCCGATCTGGGAGGCGGCGCTGGTCAGCAGCGGCAGCTTGCTCTTCAGCAGGTCGGAGAACTCGATGTCGTGGTGGCTGGTCAGGGCCCCGATCGCGATGTGCCCGTCTTCCTCGCGAATGTAGTTGAGGCTGTTGATCCGGCCGATGTCCACCAGGAAGGACGGCGTCGAGAGCCGCAGCTTCATCAGGGGGATCAGGCTGTGCCCGCCCGCAAGGACCTTCCCCTCCTGCCCATGTTTGACCAGCTCCGCAACCGCCTCCGGGAGCGTGCGCGGGACGACGTAATCGAACGCGGCTGGAATCATCGCTTTATCCCTCCGTTGCGGTGCATCAGCTGCCATACCTTCTCGGGTGTAGCGGGCATGGTGATGTCCTTGACCCCAAACGGCGCCAGCGCATCGACGATGGCGTTGATGATCGCGGGGCTGGATGCAATCGTTCCGGCCTCGCCGATGCCCTTGGTCCCCAGCGGGTTCACCGGGCTCGGCGTGAAGGTGGCGCCCAGCTCGAACGACGGCAGGTCCGCCGCAGTCGGCACCAGATAGTCGACCAGGCTGCCGCTCCGCAGCTGGCCGGCCTCATCGTAGACCGCCTGTTCGAAGAGCGCCTGGCCGATTCCCTGCGCGATGCCGCCGTGGAGCTGGCCGTCCACCACCATCGGGTTGATCCGGGTGCCGCAGTCATCGACCGCAACGTAGCGAAGAATCCTGGTCGCACCGGTTTCGGCGTCAACCTCGACCACGGCGATGTGCGCCCCGAATGGCCAGACAAAGTTCGTGGGATCGAAGAAGGTGGTGGCCTCGAGGCCGCCCTCCATACCCTTCGGGAGGCGGCTCGTCTGGAACGCGGCCCCCGCGATCTCCTGAATCGAGATGGCTTTCGACGGCGTGCCTTTCACGAAGGCCTTGCCGTTCTCGTAGACGACGTCGCCCTCCGCCGCCTCGAGCAGATGAGCGGCGATCTTGCGCGCCTTATCCTGCACCTTCATGGCGCTGAGGTGGACCGCGTTGCCGTCCAGCGCCGTGCTGCGGCTGCCGTAAGTGTCCATCCCCATCGGGCCGATCGCCGTGTCCCCGTGCTGGACGTCGATGTCCTCCACCGGGATGCCGAGCACATCGGACGCGACCTGCGCGTAGGTCGTCTCATGACCCTGGCCATGCGGCGAGCTACCGATGATGACCGTGGCCTTGCCGGTGAAGTGAACGTTCACCACCGACATGCCCCAGAGCGACACGCCGACCGCGGCCTCCGTGGCCGCCGCCGGCCCCAGGCCGCAAATCTCGATATAGGTCGAGAGGCCGATCCCCAGGTACCTGCCCTGCTTGCGCTGTTCCGCCTGCTCCTTGCGGAAGCCGACGTAGTCGACGATTTCCAGCGCCTTGTCCAGCGTGATCCGGTAGTCGCCGGAATCGTAGGTGAGCCCCAGGAGGGTCGTGAAGGGCTGGTCCTCGGCCCGGACAAAATTCCGGCGTCGCACCTCGACGGGATCCACGCCCGTCTCGCGGGCCACCAGGTCCATGACACGCTCGATCAGGAAGGTCGCCTCGGGACGGCCGGCACCACGATAGGCGTCGGTCGGCGTGGTGTTCGTGAAGACGCCAATCGCCCGCCCGTCGAAGGCTTTCATCCGGTAGGCGCCCTGCGCCACCAGCATTCCCGACACCTGGAAGGTGCCGAACTGGCTGTGGTAACCCCCGAGGTTGAGCCATTGCGTCGGCCGGATCCCGAGCACCGTGCCATCCTTCTTCGCCGCGATCTCGACGTCCCAGATCTGGTCCCGCCCGTGGTGGGTGGCCTTGATGTTTTCGTTGCGATCTTCGATCCACTTGACCGGGCGACCCAACCGCCGCGATGCGATGGCCGTCAGAATCTCCTCGGGGTAGACGCGGATCTTCGATCCAAAGCCGCCGCCGACCTCCGGGGCGACCACCCGGACGTTGCTTTCCGGGATGCCCAGGATGACCGCCAGCCACACCTTCACGAAGTGGGGGATCTGCGTCGAGCTCCAGACCGTCAACTTGCCGCCGAACGTCTTGTAATCGGCGACCACGCCGCGCGGCTCGATCGCGATCGGGATCAGCCGTTGTTGGATCAGCCTTTGTTTGATGGTGACCTCGGCCTCCCTGAACGCGGCGTCGATATCGCCAGCGGCAAGCTTCATGTCATAAGAAAGGTTGCTGCCAAGCTCCTCGTGGATCACCGGGGCGTCCTTCTCGATGGCTTTCTCCATGTCGAGTACGGCAGGCAGTGAATCGTATCTGACCTCCAGGCGCTCGCCCGCATCCTCCGCAGCCGCTCGGCTCGACGCCAGCACGATCGCGATCGGCTCACCGACGTAGTGGACCTTGTCCACAGCGATCGGATAGTGGTTCGGGTATTTCTTTTCAGGAACGAAGCAGACCGTCACCGGCAGCGGGGCGCCGAACTCGGGCTTGAGATCCTTGCCCGTGAAGATCGCGATGACACCGTCGGCTTCCTTCGCCCGGGCGGTTTCGATGCCGAGGATGCGCGCGTGGGCTTCACTCGATCGCACGACGTGCATGTGGACAAGGGCGGTTTGCGGGATATCGTCGACGTAGCTGCTGGTGCCGGTGACCAGCCGTGGGTCTTCGCGCCGCTTGATGGACGCGCCGATCATCTTGGATATCGCCATGTTGAATCCTCCCTCCTCTTAGGTGACCGAGGCCGGCGCTTTGGTCTGAGCGCCGGGCGCCATCACTTTGGCGGCCGCCTGGATCGACTTGACGATGTTGTGGTAGCCCGTACAGCGGCACAGGTTCCCTTCGAGTCCCAAACGGATCTCACGCTCGGTGGGGTTGGGGTTGCGCTCGAGCAGCTGCTTGGCCGCCATGATCATGCCGGGCGTGCAGAACCCGCACTGGAGGCCGTGCTCATCCCAGAAGGCCTGCTGTAGGGGATGCAGCGTCGATCCCTTGGCCAGGCCCTCGATGGTCGTGATCTCCGCCCCGTCCGCCTGAACGGCGAAGACCGTGCAGGACTTAACGCTGTGCCCGTCGAGTTCGACAGTGCATGCCCCGCAGTTACTCGTGTCGCAGCCGACATGGGTCCCGGTGAGCCCCGCCAGTTCGCGGATGTACTGCACCAGCAACAGCCGAGGCTCGACCTCGTGCTCATGCTTGGCGCCATTGATGGTGACGGCAACCCTGCGCCTCATACCCACCTCCTGATTACGTGCCGAACCTGCCGCCACATGTATAGCACTCGAACTCGCGAGTGTCTAGCGGCGCTGAGGGACTCTCAGCTCGACCCGTCGGCAGTTGCGACAGGCGAGCAGCTCCATATCGAGGATGCCCTCGCCGATCTCTGCCCACTGCCCCATCAGGGCGGCCCACCCACCACTGACGCCGCCGACCCGAAAGTGCTCGACCCCCAGGGACTGCAGCGGGCCCTTGCACCCCAGGCAGGTATCGTTCGCGGGTTCGCTTGCCATCGGCTGAATCTTAGTCAAGCTGGGGTTGAACCCCTGGCGGCATGGGTATCAATGGGGGTAAGGCACCGTTCGGGACGCTTTGACGTCCCTCCCTCGCTCAGGGCACTCTGAGCATGGTCCTTTAAGTCGATACCTCACGAGTCACAACTTGCCTCAGGCAGGTTGGGCAAGGAGACATCGCATGTCAGCACAGAACCAGGCGACCTCGTACACCCGTGTCGTACGTCTTAAGGGTGATCCGAATAAGGTCGATGAGGCGATCAAGCTTTGGACCCAGGACATCCTCCCGCTGCTCAAGAAGCAAAAGGGTTTCACCGGTGCAACGCTCCTCGGCAATCGGAAGACCGGCGACGGCCTGAGCGTTTCCTACTGGGAGACCGAATCGACCATGAAAGACGCTCGTGGCCAGGTGCGCCCCGAGGCGCTCAAAGTGCTCGGTAAGACCGGCGGCAGCATCGTCGAGGACGACGAGTGCGAAGTTGCGCTGCTCGAGCGGTTCAAGCCACCGATGGCCGGCGCGTGGGCCCGTGTGACGACCGTCCAGGGCGATCCGGCGCACGTCTCGGACGCCATCTCCAATTTCAAGGAGACCATCGTGCCTACGATCGCGAAGCAGGCCGGCGCGCGGACGGCGTACTTCTTCGTCAACCGCCAGTCCGGCAAGGTGTTCGCAGGTTCGATCTGGGACACTGAACACGATCTGCAGAAGGCTGAGGCCTCGATTGGCAACCTGCGCACGGAGGCCATCAAGAAGTTTGGCGGCCGCGATGCCAAGATCGAAGCCTTCGAAATCTACTTCACCGAGATTCTCGCGCCCGTACCGTCAGTCCGCTAGCCGATCCGTCTTGAAGGGCGGCCGCTGACCTTTGGGGGGGTAAAGGTTGCGGTCGCCTTTCTTATCACACTGAGTGACGCTCGCCTCCTCGGGGTATACCTAGAATGTCAGCCACTTAGGCTGCCGTTGGGCCTGCAAGGGCTCCCCGCATGAGGTCCGCCCGGCGGCTGGGCCAAGAGGTCTTAGAAGGGCTCAAAGGAATTTCCTATGGCTACCGCCGTTCTGACCGATACCAAGATCCTCGCGACGACGTTCAACGACACCTTCAACGCGCACAACGAGAGCGCCATCAAGGCCCTGGTTTCGCCCAGCGTCCGATTTACCGCCCCGGGCGGCGTTCGCCTCGTCGGCAAGGATGCCTTCGCCGGCTACCTCGTCAGTTGGCTGAAAGGCTTCCCCGATGCGCGCATGACCGTTCATCACGAGATCGTCAGCGGCCCCTGGGTCGTCCAGGAGTACACCTTCGAGGGTACCCACCGCGGCATCCTCTCCGGCCCGCTTGGCGAGATCTCCCCGACCAACAAGAAAGTCGCCGGCAACGGCGTTCAGCTCATCAAGTTCGAGAATGACCTCGTCGTCGACTGCCGTCTCTACTTCGATATGGTCGAGACCCTGAGCCAGCTCGGCATCATGCCGATCCCGGTGAAGGCCTAACCAAGCCGCACGTTTCGCAGACCCGGGCCGCAGGGCCCGGGTTTTTTGCGTGCCCACACTACTGGGATCGCGACCTTGTCTAGCCGGCCTCCGCGGCGGCCCGGCGTAGCTGGTCCGCGTGGTCGTGGCAGTGGGCCGCATAGACCTCGAGCCAGGTATCGATCGAGTACGCCCCCATCTCGCTGTGGGTGCCTGCCCGCTCCCACTCGTGGTCGCTCAAAACCTCGAGGATTGAAGTGGTCGATTCCCGGGCGGCCCTGATGGCGTCCAACGACGGCTGCACCGGCCGACTGGCGTAATGGAGGCGGGCTGCGAACAGGTCGGGATCGTAGCCTCCGATCTGGGGATTGTCTTCGGCGACCAATCGGCGGAGGCGGATCGCGGAGGTCATTTCGCTATCGGCCGTGTGGTGGACGACCTCGCGCGCCGAAAAGCCCCCGTCGGAGGGCTTGTGGTCCAGCTGCGTCTCGCTGAGGCGGGACACGGCATCCGCGAGCACCGCGGGGCCTTCGCGGTACCGGCTGATGAGCTCGTTACGGTTCTGCTTCGACAACCTGCGGCAGAGTCTACGTGGTGCTGATCGCGGGTAGGGTGCCAGTCACGGTGGTGCCCCCACCAGGCGCGGCGGTGATCGTCAGCGCTCCGCCGAGCGCGTCCACCCGGTCTGCCATGTTCTGCAGTCCAGCGCCGCGCCGGCGTGCCTTCGGGTCGAATCCCGCCCCATCGTCGGTGACGGAGAAGCGCAGCGCTCCGTCCTCGGCGCCGAGTCGAACCGCGGCCTTCGAGGCATAGGCATACTTCTGAACGTTCTGGAGTGCCTCCAGACAGCAGAAATAAACCGCTGCCTCCACCTCCTGTGGGTACCGGCCGACGCCGTGGGCGTCGACCTCCACCGGCAGCGTCGCCTTGCGCGCCTGCGCCGCCAGCGCGGTGGCGAGTCCCTGGTCTGCAAGCAGCGGGGGGTAGATTCCGCGAGCCAGATCGCGAAGGGTCTCGAGCGTCTCGTCGGCATCGGACTCGAGTTGGGTGAGGAGCTCCGTCGTCTTGCCGGGGTCGGTGGGGACGAAGCGCTTGGCCAGCCCTAGCTTGACCCTGAGCGCCACCAGGTGCTGCTGCGCACCGTCGTGCAGGTTGCGCTCCAGCCTTCGTCGCTCCTGGTCCTGCGCCGTGACCAGCCGCTGACGGCTGGCGCGCAGCTCTTGAACCTTTTCCATCAATGCCTCCGTCAGGCCAACGTTGCGCAGCATCAGGCCCGCCTGGGTGGCGAGGTCATCGAGCAACTTGGCCTCGATCGGCGTTAACGCCTCTCCGGCGCGTTTGCTGATCGTCAAGGCCCCGAGCAGCTCCCCACGATGCCGCACCGCAACCGTTCGGCCGGCGTTCAGCGTTGGGAGGAGCTTGCCGGTAATCGCAACCGGGGGCGGAGAGAGTGGCCCAGGCTCAGGCCACGCGGCCATCCGACGGAGTTCATGCTCTATCCTCAGCCACACCTCAGCCCGTTCGGCGGTAGTCCCCTCGCCGAGGACCCTCGCCATGCGCGGGAGCAGCTCCTCGCTGGCGTACGCCTCGGCGAGGTGCTGGCTGAAGTCGCTGAGAACCTCGTATGGCGTGGCGCGCTGTCCGTAGACCAGCCGGTTGGCGGCCCGCTGCAGCCGCGCCCGCGCCGGCTGGAACGCGAGGGCGACGATCGCGGTGGCCACCAGCGAGAGGACCAGGTTGGCGCCGGTCCCCCGCCCCACGATCGAGCCGACCCCCACCACCAGGCCCACGTAGACCGCGGCGATGGCGATCGCCAGCGCACCATACACAACGGTGCGGCTGATAACGAGGTCGACGTCGTAGAGCCGGTACTTGAGGACCGCGAAGCCGATTGTGGCGGGGAGGACTACGACCAGGACCAGTAACGGGGCGGTGAGTGAGTTGGTGGCCGTCCCGACCCATAGAGTCGCGACCGTGGCGAATACCCCCACCGACACCCATTTGAGCTGCTGCTTCACCTCGACCGTGCCGCGCCGGTAACGCAGGAACATCGACGCCACGCCGCCTGCCCCGGTCAGCAGGAGTCCGAACCAACCAACGCTGTTCATCCACTGCGCGAGTGGACTCGCCGAGAGTGGCATGTTGCCTGAGCCCAGGACTCGTGGATCCAGGATCCCGCTGACCACCTCCATCAGGTCGGAGACGATGCCCAGTCCGAGAAACGGCAGCCATCGCCGGGACAGGAGGCGACCATCGGGGAAAACGAGGAAGCCCGCTATCAGCAGGCCGAGCGAGGCACTCCCCAATGCCGTACCGACCGTGGCGATGAGGTCCGGAGCGGGAAAAGCGGCGGGAGCGTACCGCGCGTCCAGCCTGTAGAAACTGGTGGTTATAAGCGGAACGAAGATCCCGATCGCAAGTAGCAGCCAACCGATCCCGTTCCGAGGCTGGCGGCGGGTGATGAGGAAGCCGACCGCCGCGAATTCGACGCCTCCGAACAGCAAGCCGGCATCGAGCAGGCCGGGCTTCTGGCCTGCTGGAACCGCGCCCGGGGTCATGACGATGATGTAGATGGCGAACGCCAGTCCCAGCAGCGCGAGCAGCAGCCCAGCCAGGGAGAGCGTGCGCAACCTGGCGCCGGGCATCAGGTCACCGCCCCGCCACGCGGCTTCGCCACTTCGACCTCGGTGACGATTATGGGCACCGTCTCTCAGCTCCCCATTCTCGGGCCTTTTGATGGGCGGGACATGGTGCCCGCCGAACAAGAATGGCCGAATCCCGCCCCGTATGCGGGTCGTGCTAGCATCCTTTTCCGCTCGACGATCGGTTCCTCGAGACCCCGCATCCCCAACGGTGGTCCGGAGCGTAATCAGGCTACGGACAGCGTGATCGCAAAGCCGAAGGCGGTGTCACTGAACCCCTCCAACCGCGAGACCGACTCGCTCCGGAGGCGGAAGCGGGGCGGTGGGTCGCCGGACGGCGAGAAGTCTAGCCCGTGCCGCTTTTCGAGATCTCCGGACGCGTATTGCGACGTGGGGTGATATCGCTTGGCGGTGGGTACCAAGGTGTTGAGCCCCCACGGGAGAGGGCCTGGGCCGTCATCCCCGCATGAGGTCCGCCCGGTTGCTGGGCCAAGAGTTCTTAGAAGGATTCAAAGGAATCTCCTATGCCTACCATCGTCACCGATCCCAAGGTACTTGCCGCGAAGTACAACCAGGCGTTCAACTCGCACGACGAAACGACGCTCCGGTCCCTGATCGCGCCAAACGCGCGCTTCAGCGCCCCCGGCGACGTCCGGCTCGAAGGCAGAGACGCGGTCATCGGCTACACCAACAGCTGGATGAAGGCCCTGCCGGACGCGAAGCTCATCGTGACGAACGAGATCGTGAGCGCCCCCTGGATCGTCCAGGAGTTCACCTTCGAAGGCACCCACAAGGCATCGCTGACCGGCCCGATGGGCACCATCCAGGCCACGAACCGCAAGGTCTCAGGCCAGTGCGTGTCGATCAACCGCTACGAGAATGACCTGGTCGTCGAGAGCCGTCTGTACTTCGACGTGGTCCAGCTGCTCACCCAGCTCGGTGTGATGCCGGTCGCCTCGAAGAACTGACCAGACTTCGACCCGATTTCGGACCCTGACCCGAGAACGGCGCCCCCACGGGGGTGCCGTTCTCTTTCTGAGCCCGCTAGGCCAGACGCTAAGAACTTAGTACACGCTGCTGCCCGAAAGGGCAACGACTTGCTCGCTTGTACCAACTGCACACTCGGGCCTGTTGAACTCGGATCGAGTTTTGCGCCCTTCATGCGGGCTTGCGCGTCACGGCCGGCAGGTGACCAGCAGCCGTGCTATGCGGTTTGCTCGGGTAAGAGTTCCCCGAGCTGTTCGTCCGCGTACATCTCGGGCTCGGTGGCGTAAAGCACGGAACTCTCGGTGATGACGCAACGCTTAACCTCCGGGCGTGACGGAACTTCGAACATGGAGTTCAGCAGGATATCCTCGATGATGCTCTTCAGGCCGCGGGCTCCAGTTCCGCGCTGCAGCGCCTTGCGGGCAATCGCCGTCAGCGCCGGCGGCTCGAAGACGAGTTGGACATCGTCCAGTGCAAAGAATTTCTGGTACTGCTTGACGAACGCATTCTTCGGTTCGGTCAGGATGCGAATGATGTCGGCCTCATCCAGGTAGTCCACGGTGACCGTGATCGGAAGACGGCCGACCAGCTCAGGGATCAACCCGTACTTCATCAGGTCCATGGGCTGCAGCTGCTTGAGCATTTTGGTGCTCTCCTTATCGCGATTCCCATGCGCTTCCGAGCCGAAGCCGATCTGCTTGTGGCCGATGCGGTGCTCGATCAGCCTTTCCAGGCCGTCGAAGGCGCCACCGCAGATGAAGAGGATGTTCGTGGTGTTGAGCTGGATGAAGTCCTGATGCGGGTGCTTGCGGCCCCCCTGTGGAGGGACGTTGGCAATGGTGCCCTCGAGGATCTTGAGCAGAGCTTGCTGCACCCCCTCCCCGGACACGTCCCGGGTGATCGAAGGGTTATCCGACTTGCGAGCGATCTTGTCGATCTCGTCGATGTAGATGATGCCGCGCTCGGCGCGGGCGACATCGAAGTCCGCCACCTGGAGGAGGCGGAGCAGGATGTTCTCGACGTCCTCGCCAACATAGCCGGCCTCGGTCAGTGAGGTAGCATCGGCGATCGAGAACGGCACGTCGATCATCTTGGCGAGGGTCTGTGCCAGGAGCGTCTTGCCACAGCCGGTCGGCCCCACCAGCAGGACGTTCGACTTCTGCAACTCGACGTCGCCCGCCATCTTGCTGTGGGCGATCCGCTTGTAGTGGTTGTAGATCGCGACGGAGAGGACGCGTTTAGCATGGTCCTGGCCGACCACATACTGGTCAAGGCCCGCACAGATGATCTTGGGGTTCGGGATGAGGCCACCCTTGGTCCGCTTCTGCGAGATGGCCTTGGTGTCTTCCTCCAGGACCTCCCGGCAGAGCGGGATGCACTGGTCACAGATATAGACCCCCGGTCCCGCGACCAACTTGCGGACCTGTGACTGGTCCTTACCGCAGAAGGAACAGCGGGTGTGCTTCCGGTTCTCGCGCTCGTTCATTGCGAGGTCTTCGGCCCTTCGCCTTCGGATTCCCGCTGTGGCTCCGGCTTGCCCCCGCCGGCCGCCGCCAGCTCCAGGCGGCCGTCTTTTGCCGCCGACCGGCGATCGCGGCTGCTGTTCACGATGATGTCGTCGATGATGCCGTACTCTTTGGCTTCCTGGGCACTCATGAAGAAGTCGCGCTCGGTGTCCCGCTCGATCTTCTCGATCGGCTGCCCAGTGTGCTTCGCGAGCATCTCATTGAGGGTCTGGCGCATCCGCAGGATCTCCTTCGCGTGGATCTGGATGTCCGTCGCCTGGCCCTGGATCCCGCCGGAGGGCTGGTGGATCAAAATGCGGGTGTTCGGCAAGGCGAACCGTAGGCCATTGGTACCACCGGCCAGCAACACCGTCGCCATGCTGGCGGCGAGCCCCATGCACACCGTCGAAACGCGCGGACTGACGTAGCGCATCGTGTCGTAGATGGCGAGCCCGTCGGTGACCACGCCCCCAGGACTGTTGATGTAGATGTTGATGTCCTTATCCGGGTCTTCGGAAGCCAGGAAGAGCAACTGGGCCATGACGACGTTGGCCACCTGGTCGTCGATGGGTGTGCCGATAAAGATGATGCGGTCCTTGAGGAGCCGCGAGTAGATATCAAAGGCGCGCTCTCCGCGGTTGGTGGTTTCGATCACCATCGGGATGAGCGCTTCCGGTTGCCGGCTCAGCCGTTCGGGGTTCATGCGTCGCTCTCCTCTTGTTCGGGCATTGTGCTCACTTATGAAGAAACGGAAAACCGTCAAGAGCCCGGCGCTCTCCTATCGCCTTAGACCAGTGCCTTTGCCGGCGATGGGCTCCTTCGGCGGCTTGTCGCCGAGCCTGCCTGACCGGCTTTCCTGGCTCACAACGCTGGCTGTGCACGAGCCTTTCCCGGGGCTCATAACACCGCCGGCGGCCGACTCCAGCTCAGCGATACCCTTCCCAATTACGGTTCACCCCATGGTGCGATGGACAGTGTGAATCTGGCGATAGGTGGTACCACGGCCCGGACGGCAATATGTGCGGCTCGAGGACCAACGAAAACCGACGGTACAGGAACATCCATCCCACGTAGGGCCCTGGTTAACCAGGAGGCCCCCGGGCCGTCGGTTTCTAACTCCAGTATGCACCTCTTAGAGCCCCAGCGCGGATAGGCTGCAAATGTCGCAGTTTACCGGCGCGGAGATGTGACTGCTGGCGTCACTCGCGCAAGGTGGCACGAGAGACGTCACGTATCGACACGACTCCCACCACGCTCTCGCCTTCCAGCACAGGAAGATGCCGGAAGTGCTTGGCCAGCATGATTTCTAGGGCTTGCTCAACAGATGCTTCGGGGCCCACCGTGACGGGGTTTCGGGTCATCCATTGAGCAACCGGCTGGCTGGATGCACCAATGTCGTTGGACAGAGCTCGGACGAGGTCCCGCTCAGTGAAGATTCCTTCCAGCCTCCCTTTCTCCATCACCAGCACCGCGCCCACTCGCTGCATCCCCATGACGGTCACCGCCCCTGCCACGGAAGTTGAGGGCTCCACCGTGACCAGCTGCTGGCTCATCACCTCACGAATGGCTGTCATCTGTGCTGCGTCCCTAGGCCTCGGGCTTAACGATCGAACGGCGCGCCTGAGATCTCGCGGGTATGCTTAGTATGCCCCCGAGGAAGGTCGGTACGATTCGCAGACGGATGGTCGGGGTGCAGGAGAGGAGCCTGTATGCCATCGACACCGAAGCCCGTCCACCTAAATAACCATCACCGCGACACGCTGTTGCAGATTTTCCGGCATCCAGTGAGCCACAACATCAAGTGGCAAGCGGTTCTATCACTGCTGGAGGCTGTGGGTTCTGCCGACGAGCGCCACGACGGCAAATTCGTTGTGACCCTGGGGCCCGAAACTGAGACTTTCGAACGGCCGAGGGGCAAGGACGTTGACTCGCAACAGGTGGTCGACTTGCGCCGGATGTTGAGCAATGCCGGCTACGGGGCCTTGGTCGAGCAGGCCGCCGCCGAGAGTCAGGAGGACTGACCATGGCCGAGCGTCTCGCGGACGTCGAGCGATTCCGGGGCAAGCAGGTCATAGCTGCTATCGACTTCCATCACACACTGATCTATGCGACCGACGCGGTGCCAGGCCAACGTCCCACCCAGCTCCTGGCGGCGGATCCAAGGGGCTACTTCCACAAGGTCTCTCATAACGCCGGGAATCCCGACGGCACCTACGAGGACGACAGCCCGCAGTATTGGCGAGAGGTCGGTGACGCGCTTAGCCCAGCGGCGGCGATCCTCCTTTTGGGTCATGGCCAAGGGAAGGCGAACGCCTCTCATCACTTTGTGACGTATGCCGAGAAACACCGCAAGGACATCGCTGCCAAGGTTGTGGCTGACGTTCGAGCCGATATTGATGACTTGACGAGTGAGCAGGTGTTGCGGCTGGCACAACAGCACTTCGGCGGCGAGCCGTTCCGAGATTCGGGAGACGGTCGCTGGGGCGAGCTAGACGATGCGGCGCGAGAGTCATCAGGCCAGCAACGAGCGGGAGACGCATAAGGCGACCAGGCGGCGGTAGCTTCCCGTAACCAAAGTACCAGTCGAATTGCCCCGCCGCTACGCGTTGGAAAACAGGGGGATGTTGGCACCGCTCGCCGGGACCACGGGACCCTCAAGCAGGCTGACGATGAGCGCGCCGACCTGCGATGGCGTCAGGCTCGCGCGCAGTTGCGGGTTTGCGCGCCGAAGCATGTCCGTCTCAACAGCTCCCGGGCTAACGCAGATCGCGCTGATCCCATAGCGACGACCCTCCACGGCGAGCGCCTCCGTCAGACCAACAAGCCCGTACTTCGAGACGTTGTAGGCAGCCAGGCCCGGGAATTTCTCCGTCCCATAGATTCCGGACAGCGACGCGAGATTCACGATTCGGCCACCTCCCGCGTCGCGCATTAAGGGGAATGCCTTCCGGCAGCACAAAAAGGCACCGGTGAGATTGATGCGAATGGTCTCGTCCCAGGTTTCGAGGCTTGTCTCGTCGAAGGCGACCTTGTGCAAGACCGCCGCGGCGCAAACCAGCGCGGTTGGAGGACCGATGCGCGCCGCTACCTGATAAAGCCGGTCTACATCAGCCGTGCGGCCAACATCAGCGGCCACGGCTGTTGCCGCGCCACCGTCTTTTCGAATGCCGGCGGCGACATCCTCGACCTGTATTGCCGTACGAGCCGCGACGACAACGTGCGCGCCCGCCCGGGCAATGGCCTCAGCAGTGGCCCGACCGATTCCCTTCCCCGCGCCCGTGATCACCGCTACCCGCCCATTTAGCCAGTTCGGTGAATCAGCCACGGGATTTTGCACGGGTCCTAGATCTGACTTGATTGTAGAGGCGTTCGTGGGCCGTAATCGCTGCCTCGAGATTCAGGTTCGCCTCGGCGTGCCGCCTGCAATCGGCCCGACTGATCATCGGCACTTGTCTGACACGCTGCGCGGCACCGACGACATCATCTGGTGGCACGAGAAAGCCCGTCTTCCCGTGACGGACGACCTCGGCAAGGGCGCCGCGCTCATAGGCAATAACCGGGGTCCCGGCCGCCTGCGCCTCGGCGGCCGCCATCCCGAACGGCTCTTCCCACCTCGCTGGACATAGGACCGCGCACGCGCGAGCCATCAGCTTCCAGATCTCCGTGCGCGGCACACCGCCATGGATCGTGAGGTCTGGCTCGCCGCAATGACAGTCGACCTCGTCGCGAGCATACTCCGCGTCGTACGGCTCGCCATAAAGGTCGATCGGAACATCTGCCCGTCGGGCGATCGCGATGGCATGGGCCGCTCCTTTTTCAGGGCTGAATCGGCCGGCGAAAAGAAGATGGCCGCCCCCAGTCTCGGACCACGGAATCTGACTTACCGGCACGCCGTTGGGCAGGACGACATCGACGCGTGTTCGATGCCGCCAACCTGTGGCCGCGGTCGTTGAGACGGTCGCAATTGTCGGGGCATTCGCCGAGCGCGACGCCTCGTCAAGAGCAGCCGCCATCGTGGGGTCGGGAGGTAAATGCAAGGTGTGGATGACGGACGACTCCAGCGCGCAGGCGAATCGCACGGCCGGTGCATCGAAGGCGTGATTGTGGACGACGTCGTAGCGAACCTGCTTGACCGCGTCGAAGACCGTGCGGAAGGCGGCGTCTCCGGCATGGCTGTCAGCCGCCGACGGGCGGTCCGCTCGGTATAAGAGACTCGACAGTTCGTCGGCACGCACTCCGGTGTCGACGACGGTCACGCCGGGAATCACTGAACCAGCGGCCGCATAGACCTCCACCTCATGGCCCCGCTCCACGAGGCCACGCGCCAAATCAGCGACGACCGCTTGAGACCCGCCCAGCTGGGGCTCTCGAATCGGCGTGACCAGTGGCGCAACAACGGCGATGCGCATCAGGGGATCGTCTTGTAAGCCAGGTCACGCGGAGGGTTGACGCCGAGGATTTCATAGGGCACGTGACGATCGCCCCGGCGCCTGATCGCGTCAACCGCAGGAGGGTAGAAAATCCGGGCCAGCTCGATCGCTTCCGTGATGGAAGCGAATTCCATCGCCATGTCTCCGGCAAACGAGAGATAGCGATAGCCATGCGCCGAGAGCCATTCGGGATGGTTCGGCCAGATGATCACCACCATGCCCTGAGCCGCGCAGACTCGTTCCATCTCAGCCAGTCCCCGGTTACCGCCATGCGATTGGTCCGGGGTGAGCACGGAGCAGGCGATGACGAGTTCAGCCGATTGGTCGGCCACAGGAAGCGCATCAAGGAACCCGCTGATGACGCGAACGCGTGCCCGTTGGTGACCGCTCGCCGCACCCGTCGCCACGTAGCGCTCGAGTTTGCGGGTCAGGATCTCTCGCAGGGGGGCGGCCGGTTCAATCGCGGTCAACTCATGGCAACGGCGCGCGAGCTCAAGGGTGAGCCGCCCGCTGCCGGCGCCGACCTCGACGATTCGTTCCACCTGGTTCGGGAGCCATTGGAGGATGTTCGGATGCAGCCGCTCTGCGGCGACCAGGCGGTCGTAGAGCTCGGGTTCCAGGCGATAAAGCAGCTCCCAGACGAGACCAGCATCCCGCTCCGGGGCGGCCCGGTCGACGATCAGCAGCCGACGGCGCTCATCGGGCGAGAGAGCGGCAACGTCTTCCTGCGAATATCGCTCGAGCAGTGGGCCCGTGCGGGTCCGATCAGCTGTCCACACTGCACTCGGCCCAGCTCTTCTCCGTTTCGTACACCCGGACGGTGCGGAGGGAACCCGCAGGCAGATGCGGTCGCAACCGATGCCAGAACGCAACCGAGAGATTTTCCGCGGTCGGAATCCGGTCGCGCAGCCAGGGAATGTCGGTATTCAAGTTGCGATGATCGACCTGCTCGATGATCTGGGTGGCCATCAGATCGGAAAGCTGTTTCAAGTCCATCAAGTATCCAGTCGTCGGATCAATCTCGCCGGTGACCGCGACTTCGACCACGTAGTTGTGACCGTGCAGGTTCACGCACTTGCCGTACAGTCGACGGTTTTCTTCGTCCGAACGAGCCGGATCGCACAGCTGATGGGCGGCATTGAAGCCCTCCCGACGGCTGATTCGCAGCTTGGGCCGGCTATCCATTGGCAACGACGGCCCCGACGGCCGTTCGGCAGGTGGCAAGGAATTCGGCACGGAGGGCCTCGTTCGATTCGTATGCACCGCGCCAGAACGTCGTCCGGGTGGTCGCCTGCTGCTCGCGAACGCCACGCATTTGCATGCAGAGATGCGCCGCGTCGAGGTAGACCGCGACACCGTGCGCATCGAGGATGCTCTCGAGGCTTCGAATGACCTGGCGACCGAGGCGTTCCTGGACGGTAAAGCGGCGGGCGTAGAGCCGGACGACCCGGGTCAGCTTCGAGATCCCGATGATGCGGTCATGGGCGATGTAGCCAACCCAGGCCTGGCCGAAGAACGGGAAGGCGTGGTGCTCACAGATCGAATGGAAGCCGATCGGCCCCTGAACGATCTGGCTGATCCTGCAGTCGGGACCACCATCGCACTCCGTGGGAAAGGCGGTCACCAACTTGGAGTCCCCTTCGTATCCGTCGGTCGCGTCGAAGAGCGCGCGGATGAACCGCCGTGGCGTGCCTCTTGTTGCCGGCGAGTCGAGTCGCATGCCCATCATCTGGAAGATCTCCGCCGCATGATGCTCCAACTGTCGCCATTGCGCTTTGCTGATCTGCCTGGGCGCAACACGCTCCCAATCTCGGTCTTCCTGGGTAAGGGGAATCACGCGCCGCGCCCCACCCAGGTCGCTGGCCGTCGATAGGCGTCCCGCCATGGCTTTCACTCCTCTAGTTTGGTTGCAGACTCGCCACCGATCGGCGGACTTCGACCCGTTCGTCCTGAATCCGAACGTCATAGCGGACGTGCGGAATGGTGGCCGGGCCTCCGCGCACCGCGCCCGTGACGATCGTATCTGATTCACAGCAAGGGGCTGCCAACCTGTACCGAAACTTCTCGTTGACGACTTCTAGCCAGTCGGCGCGGGCACGGTCAGCGACCTCAGGTCGACCTGGTCGTCCGCGAGAGTTGCCTCGGATACCGCCACCTGCGCCCGAATCAGCCCCTGACACGCCCGCAACTCGCCGTCGGCATCGAGCTCCGGATCCCCGCCCCGGTTCAGGCCACAAGCGGCCTTCATGATGCCTTTCGAGAGGTAGAAGGCCAGGAACTGTGACTTCGCCAGACTGCCTCGGATCACGATCTGATCCCAGGTTCTGGCGTTACCCACGTACTCGAGCTTGTCCTCGTACTGGTCAGACCAGAAACTGTGGATATCGTCGTAGGGTCGCTGGTCGCCGAGCATAGCCCGAGCGGCCGCACGACCTTGCTTTTCAGCGTTGTTGTAATGCTCTACCCGCAGCCGGCCGAACACGGGGTGGAGGTGATTGGCAACGTCGCCTGCGGCGTAGACGTCCGGCGCGCTCGTTCGGCAGGTTTCATCGACCAGGATCCCGTTGTCCAGGGCGATCTCGCTGCCCCTGAAGGCGTCGACGGTGGGCTCGATCCCAATGGCCACCACCGCGAGGTCACAGTCAATCCGTGCGCCCCTGGCAGTAATGGCGCGTGCGAGATGCTCCGAACCTTCGAATCCGACCACCTGATCCTCGGTCACCAGCTGGACGCCGTGGTTTCGGTGGATGCGGGCCATCACCTCCGCCACCTCAGCGCCGAGCACCGCTGTCAGCGGGGCCGTACCGTTGAGTACCGCGGTGACCTCGAGACCCAGCTGGCGTAGCGAGGCCGCCACCTCGGACCCGATGAAACCCATCCCCACGATTAGCGCTCGGGCCCCCGGATGGGCAGCCCGGCGGATTGCATCGCATTCCGCCACCGTCCGAAGCTGATACACCCCGGGCGTCTCGGCCCCGGGCACGTGAAATCTCCGGTTCCGGCCGCCAGTGCAAAGTAGAAGCTTGTCGTACTCGACCGTTTCCTCGCCCTGGAGGGTCACCTTCTTCAACCTGGTATCCACACCCTGAATGGTGACCCCAGTGCGAAGCTCAACGCGGTTGTCGCCGTACCATTCCGCGGGCTTGACGAGCCAGCCGCCGAGGCCTTCCTCACCACGCATGTACGTCTTGGAAAGGGGCGGCCGGCCGAAGGGAATACCGGGCTCCTCTCCGAGCATCACGATGCGGCCGCGCCACCCCTCCTCGCGGAGGGTCACGGCGGCATTTCCGCCGGCGAGCCCCGTGCCAACGATGACGGCGGTCTGGTGTGAGGTCACGCGATCATCCCGTTTCTAATTTAGACTCGCTCAACTGGGAGGCCGTGATGTGAATATTGTTACCGGCGAATAAGGAGCCCAAGCAGGACGCCGATGATGAGCAGGAGCCCGGTGGAGAAGTGCAGGTTGACGTTCTTGCCCAGGTAGGACATCAGCTGATAGGGGCTGTCGTAGTGCGCCTTCAAGCCCTTCCAGGTCTGGTACGCAAGGGGGATGGTGAGCAGCGAAATCAGGGTCGGCCATGGAAGAACGCCGAAGACGACCCCCGCGATGACGACCAGGTAGGCGACCGCCACAGCAACGAGGTACCCGCGGATCACGGCGGCGGGTTGCATGCGCACGACCAGCGTGCGCTTCCCCGCCTTCGCATCGGCGAACCGGTCCGGGACCTCGTTCGCATAGAGGATCAACATCACCAGAATGGCGGCCGGAATCGATAGGATCAGCGGCCGCAGCGCATATTGGCCGGTCTGCACGAAGTACGTGCCCAGGACCATGATCGGCCCGAAACCCAGCGCGACGCATAGCTCACCCAACCCCCGGTGCACCAGCCGCAGCGGCGGCGCCGTGTAGAAGTAACTGATCAGAACACCGGCAACGCCAAGCCAGAGCAGGCCGAGCCCGCTGATCGCCACCAGCACCAGGCCAACGATGATGGCGACCGCGTAGAAGACGGCTGCCAGCGCAATCATCTGGCGCAGACTGACCAGGCCGTACTGGAGCACGCGGGAGCCGCCGCTGAACTTGGTCGGGGTGAAATTCACATCGTCCACCCCGCTCAGCGTGTCGAAGATATCGTTGGCCACGTTGAGGCCGAGGTGCACGGCCATGGCGCCCAGCAGCGTGAGGGCCGCGAGGCCAAGCGAGAAGTGACGGTCATAAGCTGCCGCGGCCAGCCCGAGAAAGACGGGCACGATAGTCGCGGTCAAGAAGGGCAACCTCGTAGCAAGGAAGAAGCGCCATCCGGTGCTCATCTGCGGCTTCACCTCGCGACCGCGTTCGGCGCTCAGGACGGCCAAGTAGCGGCGCGCCTGCGGCAGCGCGCGCTGGCACAGCTCGGGGAAGGAAAGTTCCTGCTCATCCCAGCCGCGCGCAGCCTGGGGGATGAAGCGCCAAGCCGGTCCACCTACCGAGAGGGCGCCGCTGAGCTCGATATAGCGTCGCTGGTCGTAGCCAACGCCCGGATATGGGCGGATGTGACTGACGACCAGCCAGGCTTCGACGGTATCACGGACAGCACTTGGGCCGGTTGACGCCGGAGTGACTTCAACGGTGCCATCGACGACCCTGAACGACGTGGCCACACTCAACGGGTAACCTGCCTCGTCGGGGACGACCAGCACCGCGTGGGAGTAGCCCGCGAGCCGGGACAGCGCGTCGGCGAGATTCACGTCGCAGCCTCCCGCATGTCTGTCACCTGCGGCTCGCGCGTGGTGTCCCCGTTCGGCCACCACAACACACGCTTCGGCAGGATCTCAATGATGGCCCGCTCCCAGAAAAGGGGTAAGCCGAGCTTCTGCATTGGCTTGAGGAAGGTCTTGATGATCGGTTCCTTGGCTTCCCAGAGTGGGAGCAGCCGGTACCAGCCCTGGTGGAGGTCGTCGTCGATTACGCGGGCGTCACCCTGGATGGTGGCGCGAGAGAACGGTTGCGCTGGCACGCCAACGGGATCGGACAGGCTCAGCGAGACCCTGGGATTGCGCTTGATGTCCTCCAGCTTGCGCGAGAACAGGATGCTCGACGTCATCAGGATGTGGCGGCCGTCCCACAACGGGATTAGTGGATCGGTACGAAAGCGGCCGTTGCGATCGATGACCGTCAGCTCCCCCACCAAGGCCTTGTTCAGCAGCTCGACCACCGGCTCGGGCATGCTGGAAACGACGGTGGCGCTGCTCACCCCATCATGGTAGGGCTAGCTTCAAGGCAGAGCCCGCCTGGCTCAGGTTGCAGCCCGCAGGCTGGTTCACCATCGCCCGAAGTGAAACATCTCCTCGAATGGCCGTCGGCGCGTTGTGAAAACAGAACCCACAGGCGTCTCATGCGGGGACCGATACCCTAGGGCTATGACGCCCAGCAGTTGGCAGGACGAAGGTATCCCGAGCTCATGCATCACATCATCTTCGCCGCGGCTGATGAAGAAATACCAGGCGCCCAACCCCTCATCCACAGCAGCCAAGAGCATCAACATGATCGCCATCGAGGTGTCGACCGTCCAAGATGGGATCGGCCAGTTTTCTTCCTTATCCATTCCGAACTGCAACTTGTCTGGCTGCGCGTAGCGGTCCAGATATCGGTGCTTGTTCGTAAAAGGCAGGATGAGACATGCAGGAGCCGCATCGGGCTCCCTTCCGGGAAACGGCTCTGGGTCCGTTGGATCATCGGTGGTGCGGTAAAACCACTCGAGTTCTGCTGGCTTCGCGAGAACAACGAAGTCGAAACCCTGGCTGAAACCACCGGACGGTGCGTGCCGCGCAACTTCCAGCACTCGCCTGAGGACATCATCCGGTATCGGCTTCTGCTCGAACTTTCGAATCATTCGTCGCCGGCGTATCAGATCGCGAAACTCCATAATGTCACCTGTATTCAAAATTTGGAGGCGAGTGCGGGATTCGAACCCGCGGTGGAGGTTTTGCAGCCCGCAGCCTGCAGTTCACGAGAGTTCTGCGAAGTTCATTGCGTATTGAACGTCGCCGTCTAGCGTTCATTGGAGTTCACCTTAGTTCGCCAGAGTTCGGCGACGTTGCCGTCACCGTTGCCGTCAGGGAGGCCTGCACCACTGCAGCCGTAGACCCACATTCGAGCCGCCCTTTTCGTTACCGAAAGAGGTGCAGCCGGATTCATGCAAGCTGGTCACGCACCAGTTGGGTCAGCGCGTCCGCCAGCCGCGAGTCGTCATTCAACATCTGGGTTCGTTGGAGCTCCATGCCGAGCTCGCGGGCCTTTTGGCGCGCCTCGATGTCGATGTCGTAGAGAATCTCGAGGTGGTCGGCGATGAAGCCCACCGGAGCCACGACCACCCTCCGCCGGCCGGCGGCCGCGAGCTCCCCGAGCGTGTCCAGCAGGTCGGGGCCAAGCCAGGGTTCACCCGTCTGGCTCTGGCTCTGGAACGCAAACTGCCATTCTCGCGCGGGGACGAGCTGCGCGATCAGCTCCGAACTCTGGAGCAGCTGGTCGCGGTAAGGATCGCCCTCGTCAAGGATCCGAGCAGGAAGGCTATGCGCCGTGAAGACCACGGTGGCTGTCTCCGGGTCAGCAAAGGCGCGCATGGCCACCCGCACGTTCTCGGCCACCGTCTGCAGATAGCCTGGAAGTGCGAACCAGCTCTGGATGAAATCGAGGGGGACGCGCCTCCCGGACTCGGCCAGCGCCCGCTCGACGCGCGCTTGATAGCCGCCGGTGCCGATGCGCGAGTAGTGAGGCGCGAGCACGAGGCCAACCACCCGGTCCACGCCGTCCTGCTCTAGCGCCTGCACCGCGGTCTCGATCCGAGGCGTCCAGTGCTTCATCCCTAATCGAGCCGTAAAGCGAACGCCTCCTACCTGCTTCAACCCGCGCTCCACTTTCTGTGCCAGGCGACGTGAAACTTCGAGCAACGGCGTCGGCACGCCGACCTGCTCGTACCGAGCGGTCAGCTCCGCGACTTCGTCAGGAGATGGCCGCCGGCCGCCACGGATATCGGTGAAATACGCCTCCACCTCATCAAGGCGGTTCGGGCTGCCGTAGGCCATCAACAAGACGCCGACATGCTTATCCAACGTATATCACCTCCACCAGGTGCTATCGCCTCTCAATTCCCAGGACGCCTGCCCTCGATCCCGTCGGGGTCCCGGAATCAAATCCGCGTCCTGTTCCGATAACGGCGGTGAATTGCTCGGTCCTACAGCGTTTGCGTGGTCTCGTTATCCCGTTTTCGACTTGTCGCCAAGCTGCGATCTCTTCCGAAACCACCGACGCGTACGCTCGGATTAACCCGGTGGGGGTCCGTTGGTAAGAGGGGTCTCCGGGCTTATCGCTCTTGAGGCTCCTTTCATCAGCTGGAGATCGAGCGACCCGAGATGAGCGTCGCCGAATCCATTACGGGGGGAGGTCGCCATGGGTTTGAACCACCCGCTCGACCGCACTGTTAGTCGTCGCACGGTGCTGAAAGCAGCGGCAGCTACCGGCCTAGCCCTGTCCGCACCAGGGATTCTCGACGCTCTCGCCGGCCCGACGAACCGCCTGGCTCACACGGCGCCTCACGTGCTACCCGATATCCAATTTGACATTGGAGCATTCATCGCGCCCGCAGAGACCATCAGTGGGGTGCCGGTCCGCTTCGGGCCAGTCTTCACTCGTTTCGTGACCCTTGCGCTCAGCCGCAACCCAAGTGCAGCGGACCAGGAGAGCTTCGCAGCCGCGCTGGACACGATCGAGTCACGCTATCCTTTCAGTCCTCAGGGGGTTTTCGCCTTCGTTGGCTACGGCATTCCGTATTTCAAAAGGCTCCCTGGCGGGATGAAAGGCCCGCTGGTTCAACGGCATGTCCCTCGATTGCTCTCCGAACGAACCCGGCTTGCGCTCGAGGAGGCCGTGCCCAGTCCTACCGATGTCTCGCCCTTGAACCCAGGAATCAGCAAGCAGACCTTCACCGTGCCGGTCGTGATCGAGCACAACGACATGCTGCTGACGCTACGTAGCGACGTCCTGGCACACACGACTGACGTCCTCGAATGGCTGCTCAACGGCAGCAATCGGCTGAACGGACGCGCAACCCGCTCCCCACAGTTCCGCGGGTTGTTTCGAATCACATCGAATCGGGTCATGTTCCAGAAGATCGGCCTACCGCGTAAAGTCGCCGAGGCCAACCACCTCTCGTTCGCTGCCCGCGTCAATCACCAGTCGCCGATGTGGATGGGGTTTGCCGACCAGCAAACGGATGCGAGCGGACCGGCAGCGATCACGACCTTTCAGGGCAACCACTCGGCCAGGCTGACAACGGCCCGCCCGGGTGACTATCTGGCTAACGGTGCAATCCAGCACCTCTCTCATGTCATTCAGGACCTCGACCAGTTCTATGCCGTACCAGATGAACCGTTTACCGAGCGCGTCCAGTACGCCTTCCGGTCCGACCCCATTCCGGCGATTGGCAATACCGACCAATTCACGGATGGCGGTGGGCCAGCGTTTCTGAAAGACGTGTTCCTAGGTCCTAACGATGCCTTCAAGAACGCCGCGGGCATCAACACCTTTCAGGGAAAGCATCGAATGGGCCACCTGGCGGCACTGCAACGCTCCTCCCGCGCCACCGACGGGACACCGGTCCACATCCGCATGGATGGTCCGGGTTTCGACTCCTTAGATGTCCCGAACGGGAGCAACCAACCGAAACTGCAATTTACCGTCTTCGTGCCAACCGCTGACTTCTTTACGAGGATGCGGCGCAATCAGGCATCGCTCGATCTCGTGCAGAAGCATGGGGTGGCGTCCGATGACAACGGGCTAGAACGCTTTATCACCGCGACGCGACGTCAGAACTTCCTCGTACCGCCGCGAAGACACCGCTCGTTTCCGCTCCTTGAGCTCGCGGAAAACCACCGCTGACACCTTACAAAGGGACCTGCCGACATCGTTAGAGTTCGCGAGAGCTCTCCGACGGTGCCGTCAGGTTGCCGTCAGTCAAGCTGCCCTTCGCACTCTTGGCGTCGAATCGTATTCGAAAAAGATGGAGGCGAGTGCGGGATTCGAACCCGCGGTGGAGGTTTTGCAGACCTCTGCCTTACCACTTGGCTAACTCGCCACCGGCCCAGCCAATCGCATAGTTTAGTGGGCGCTCCGCCCCTGCCGGTTCGGCTATCAGCTTATTTGTAAGCCAGTTGCCGCGCCTCCGCCCAACAGGGAGCACATAATCACGCCTCGTGCGGAGATCGCGGCTCCCATTCGTTGGGCTGATCGTGGTCAGCTCACTGCTTGTCGCCTGCACCCCCAGCCCTGCCGCGATCGCAGCCCCGATCGGCAGGGTGATCAACGTGGGGGCGGTGCTCTCCCTCACGGGCAGCCAGTCGGTCAGCGGCCAGATGGCCAAGGAGGGCTACCTCTTCTGCCAGGACTGGATCAATGCCAAAGGCGGCGTTACCGTCAAGGGCGGCGGCCACCCACTGAACATCGACATGGTGGATGACCAGAGCCGCCCGTCGCTCGCCGCCACCGCCACGGAGCAGCTGATCTCGCAGAACCACGACACCCTTTTGCTGGGCCCATCAAACGACGCCACCACCAGCCGGGCTGCGCCGGTCGCCGAGCAGCACCAGGTGCCGATGGTCAGCAGCGGCGCCTCCTCGGACGGCATCTTCAACAGCCACTACCACTATCTATTTAGTGTGCTGGCGCCACGCAGCCGCCTGTTACAGGGCGTGATCGACATGGCACTCGCGCAGAACCCGAAACCTCAGTCCGTGGCGATCCTGGCCGCGAGCGACAGCCTCTCAGCGGAAGTGGCCAGTGCCACGGCCAGCTATGCCCAGGCGAAGGGACTGAACGTCGTATACGGCGCCAGCTATCCGTCCGGCGTCAACGACCTCAGCGGCCAGCTCGGAGCGGCTGGCGGCGCCAGCCCCGACCTGCTCCTCGAGGCAGGCCATCCGGGAGAGAGCGTGCGCACCATCCAGCAGGCCCGGGCGATGAACATTCAGCCCAAGCTGATCGCCTTCAGCGACGGGCCGGGTAACGCGGCGTTCACCACTGACTTACAAAAGGCGGCGAATTACAGCGTAGGGACCACCCAGTGGGCGCCGTCGACAGGGAACCGGACCAGCTATTTCCTGGACAGTTTCCACTATGCACTCGCCTATGCGGCGGAGTTCGGACACCTGCCGGACCAGTACGCGGCCGCAGCAACGGCCGCCTGCTTGACGCTCGAGGTCGCAATCGAACAGGCCAATTCGACGCAACCGCGGTGGGTGCGCGATTCGCTCGCCATCACGGACCTCAACACCTTCTTTGGGGAGATCAAGTTCGACGATCGTGGGGCGAACACCGCCAAGCCGGTCTACGTTGAGCAGGTCCAGGCGGGCCGCACCGTCCTGATCTGGCCACCCGACGTCGCCAGCGCACGCCCGCGCTACCCCGACCCGGGATGGGCCAAGCGCTGAGATAGGCGTCAGCGATCGATCGCGTACCAGACGACGCCGAGGCCCCGCCACTGTGGGGTTCCCCGGTAGGTGAGCCCCAGTCGCACCATGACCGCCAAAGACCTTGCGTTGGCCGGTGTCGTGATCGAAATCAGCCGAGCGTCATCGACCAATACGTTGCGCCAGCAGCCCATCGACGCCCGTCCGCCTTCGGTCGCGAGGCCCTGGCCCCAGTAGTCGCGGTGAAGGTCCAGCCCACTTCGATGGGGGACGGCGCGACTGGCCAATCGTGATGGCGCAAGAGGCCGATCCCGATCAGCCGATCGGTTCGCAGGTCGACCGCCGCCCACTGACAGACTCCGTCCTCACGCCACAGACGCGTGAACCGCTCGATCTGTTTCTCGATTCCCGCCCGGTCGAGGGCGGGCATATGGGCGAGGAATTCAGGTTGGGTATAGATCTCGGCGAGCGGCTCGACGTCCTCCGCCCGCCATTGCCGGAGGAGCAGTCGCGTCGTTCGAAGCTCCACCGGAATCGGGCGATTGACGATTACGACTCGGCGAGGAGGCCGGCGAGCTGCGCCATGACCCGCACCCCCGAGCCGGTCGGGCCCTTGGGCACCGTCTTCAACTCCGACGCATCCTGCCAGGCGCTCCCGGCGATGTCGAGATGGACCCAGGGGCGCCCCTCGACGAACTCCCGTAAAAAGAGCGCGGCCGTCGTCGCACCGGCCCATGGAACGGTCGAGTTCTTGATGTCGGCGATTTCGCTGTCGATCAACCCGTCATAGTCCGCCCAGGTGGGCAACTCCCACACCCGTTCACCGGCCAGGTCGGCGGCGCGGCGCACCAGATCCATCAGCTTCGGGTCATTGCCGAAGGCGCCGATCGCGACCGGGCCGAGCGTGCGCATGATGGACCCGGTCAAGGTCGCGATGTCCACGATATGGGTCGCGCCCTCCTTGACGGCATAGGTGATCCCATCCGACAGGATCAGCCGGCCTTCCGCATCGGTGTTGATGATCTCGATCGTTCTCCCGCCCGACCCGGTCACCACGTCGCCCGGCTTGATCGCTTTGCCGGAGGGCATGTTTTCGGTGGTGGGAACCACGCCAATGACATTGATCTTGGGCTTCAGCGCGGCGATCGCCAGCATGGCGCCGACGACGGCCGCGCCACCGCCCATGTCGGACTTCATCATTTCCATGTTCTGGGCTGGCTTGATCGAGATGCCGCCGCTGTCGAAGGTGATGCCCTTTCCCACCAGCGCCAGCAGCGGGCCGCCCTTGCGGCCGCCCGTATAGCGAAGGACCATCATCTTCGCCGGCTCGTCCGAGCCGCGCGCCACCGCCAGCAGCGCACCCATCTTGAGCCGGCGCATGTCATCGACCTCGAGCACTTTCAGGTCGAGGCCCGTGCCTTTGACGGCCTCCTTGACCTTGTCGACGAAGACCGTCGGGGTGAAGGCGTTCGCCGGCGCGTTGACCCACTCCCGGATGCGATTGGTGGCGTCGGTCAGCGCGATGGCGTCCTGCACCGCGGCGGACGCCGCCTTGTCTTCGTCGAGGCCGATGATGCTGAGCGAGTCGATCGGGGTCACCGCGTGTTCATGCCGGGTCTTCAGCGAGCCGATGTCGAAGTTGCTGAGCCCGATGCCTTCGGTGGCTGCCCGGGCCAGGTCGGCGGCGCTGGCTCGAGCCATCACCGGCTTTGGAAGCACGATCGCGATCCGGCGGTTGCCGCGCTTGCGCATCGTCCGGCCCGCGGCCTGCAGCGCATTGCGGAGGCGGACCATGTCGAGCTGTTCCAGCTTGCCCAGGCCGACCAGGACGGTCCATTTGCTGGGCAGGTTATTCAGGTTATGGACCGGCATCAGCTCCATGAACTTGCCCCGGAACTCCCGATCCTTTAGCAGCTGCGCGATGGCGCCCTTCAACTTCTTGTCCAGGGCCTGCGCTTCGGGCGGGACTGTTGACTGGCCTTCGACGATGGGCAGCAGAATCGCGTCTGCCTCCGTCTTTTCGGCGGTTGTGGTCAGCAGCCGTGCCTGCATCGGTCCTTCTCACCCGCTCGCAAAACGCTCCGTATTGTAGCTAGCGCGGCGCCGCCCCGCCGCCCCGCTTACGCGCCTGCCGTTCCTGGAACCGGCGCTCCATCTCCTTGAGGTCCGCCTCCGTATAGCGATTCCGGCCGAGTTCGTCCTGTCGGCTGGCTGTCACGATGCCGAGCCGGATCCAGGTCGCAATCGTCGCCGGCGAGACGCCCAGGTGTTCCGCGGCCTCCGTGATCGAGTAGAGCCGCTCCTCAGCCATCGACTGGAGGACTATCGAGCCCCGGCAGGTTGCCGCAGGCCGGCGAGCGTCTTGCCCGCCAGCTCGATCGCCCCCGGATCCTCCATGTGCGGCATGTTGAAGATCAGCCCGTCAAGACCGGCATCGAGCAGCTTCTGGGCCTGCTCCGCCACGCGATCCGGGCCGCCGACGATGAACCCCGCGCGGATCCATTCCTTGTTGATGCCCGGCCGGTTAAGGATCTGCTCAAGGATGCGCTCGGCTTCCGCGTCGGTCTGGCGGATGATCAGGCTGCCCAGCCGGGTCTTGACGATCGTCTTCGGATCCCGACCGACCGCCTCACAATGCCGTTCCAGGACGTCCATCTTGTGCCGCACCGTCGCCGGGTCGCCAAAGATGTTGCACATGTCCGCATACTGCGCGACCAGCTTGAGCGTCCGCTGCTCGCCGCCGCCGCCGATCAGGATCGGCGGGCCGTTCGGCTGGATCGGCCGAGGGAAGTTGAGCGCGCCCTGGATACGGTAGTAGCGTCCCTCGAAGGTGGGCTGCTCCTCACGGAACATGGCCCGGCAAATCTGCAACGCCTCCTCGAGCCGGCTCAGACGTTCGCCCACCGGTGGAAATTCGTAGCCGTAGCCGCGATGCTCGTCCTCGTTCCAGGCGGCGCCGATCCCAAGGATCGCCCGCCCCGATGAGACGACATCGAGCGTGGTGACGATTTTGGCCAGGAACGCCGGATTGCGATAGGTGACGCCGGAGACCAGCGTGCCGAGCCGTACTTTCTTGGTTCGCGCCGCCATCCCAGCCAGCACGGTATAGCCCTCGAGCATCGGGTCGGTTCGCGGGCCGATGTTGGGTAGCTGATAGAAGTGATCCATCACAAAGACCGAGTCGAAGCCAGCCGTTTCGGCAGTCGTGGCGAGCATCACCACGTGGTCGAACAACTTGTCGTCCGTCACCCCCGGAAAGGTGAAGTTCGGAATCTGGAAGCCCAGCAATTTCATGACAAGTCCTCCTGACGCAGAAAGTCCCTTTTCATTATCGGGATGCCCGGCTTGCGATGTCGGATCGATCGAGCCCGGTACCATAACTCGTGCATGGAAGACCTGCGGCCACCGGTGCGGTGCCCTCGCTGCAACGGCGAGCCCAACTGGCAGGAAGTGCGGCAACCGTACCTCGATCTGGACCCACCAGGCCGCCTCGGGGTGCATTCATTGATTGGCTGGCGCTGCAACATCGATCAGTATTTCCTCGCGGTCTCCCAGTGGGAGAGCTAGCCGACCGTTAGGCGTCGACCACCAGGCCCTGCAGTGGGCCGAGTAGGAGGCGCGATCGGCGGGAGACCCCGGCCAAGGTGGTCAGACGGTGCGTCGCGCGTTCTCCGCGTTCGCGCCGCTCGCCCTGCTCTTGGGCGATTGGTTTCCACAGCCCGTCAATGACGGCGGCAGGATCACCAGCGACCTCCTTGAGCGGCCGCTGCAGATGCTCAGTCCATAGTCGGAGGCGGGTTTGCTGGGCAAGGCGAGCGTCGTGCGTGACGAGGTTCATCTCGGTGTCGTTGAACAGCGAGTGCTCGTTCAGGTTCGCCGAGCCGATCGTCAGCCAGGCGTCGTCGACGATGCCCACCTTGGCGTGGACGTAGACCGGCCAGTCTTTCTCGCCACCAATCGCGTAAAGCGTGCACGCCAGGAGCCGTCCTGCGTCACCGTCGGCCTGGACTAGCGTCCCGAGCTGTCCACGGGTATCGTCGCCGCCACTGTCGGGCCTGGCGGGAAGGACGAGCACGATTCGAAAGTCGGGCGCCGGCGGCCGGGCCAGCTTTTCGCGAAGGACCGTGAGGATCTCGGGTGACCAGAGGAACTGGTTCTCCAGGTAGATGAAGCGTTGCGCGGCCCGGAGGGCACGCACGTAGGACTCAAGGATGCGAAAATCCCCGCGGGGAAGCTGCGGGTACATGCCGTCGGGCACCGTGCGCACGACCTGCAGCTCGACGTCGCCCGCAGGTGAGGGCGTCGCAACCGGCGGCAACTTCTCGCCGGTGATGGCCTGCCAGCGCATCGCAAAGTTGTCCGCGACGTCCTGCACGGCGGGCCCGGCGATGCGTGTCGCGACATCGTGCCAACCGACCGCGCCGCGCGGCGCATGCTCCTGCGTATCCCAGCGGTCGCCATTGAAGCTGGTCAGGTCGATGCCACCGACGAACGCGACCTGATCATCGATCACGATCGTCTTCTCGTGGTGACAGTGCATGGGCCGCTCCCGGGCATCCATCGCGCACTGGATGCGGGCCCCGGCAGTCAGCTGCTCGTGAACTTTGCGCACGTCGCCGCGCCAGGGCCGGAGGACGGGGAGCGGCGCACCCGCCCAGATCAACACCCGAACGGGGACGCGGGCGGCGACGTCAGCGAGTAGTTGCCGCAGGATCGTCGGCTTCTCGTCTCGCGTCAGTGCGAAGTCTGGCGTGATGTGCCAGCCGGTGAGATGGAGATGCGATCGGGCGTTCGCGATGCCTACGGAAATCGCCCGGAGTGCGTCAGCTCCATCGATCAGCACCTCGAGGGTGTTCGCAGGCCGTGGCGGCGGGTCACCCGCCGCCCATCCCGCCGGCGTGGGATCGATGGCCGTGCTCCAACCCACCCGCCGCAGCCGCCGCCGGTGATGTGAAACGGTCAGCCGTTCGACGACCTGGCCGAGCGCGCCATCGGCCACGTCGAGCGGGCTTTTTCGCGTCACGTCCACATCAGGCTAACTGCTAGGCTTCCCCGGATGTCGCATCTGCTCATCCAAATCGTCAGCGCGGGCGGCCTGCTCGCGATCTTTCTTACGATGGCCGCGGAAAGCGCCGGGATCCCGATCTCCAGTGAGATCATCGTCCCGCTCGGCGGCGCGCTGGCCTCGCAAGCCAAGCTCTCGTTCATCGGCGTCGTCATCGCCGCCAGCGCCGGCAACCTGCTGGGCTCGCTCGTCGCCTACCTGCTGGTACGCCGTTACGGCGAAGCGCTGATCCTCGGCCCCGGCCGCCGCGTTGGCCTGACCGCGGGACACCTACGGCTGGCGAATCGGTTCTTCGCGCGCTGGGGCCTGGCCGCGGTCTTTGCCGGACGGCTCCTCCCGGTCATCCGCACCTATATCTCATTCCCGGCCGGCCTCTCGCGGATTACCGTCGTCCCATTCACGCTGGCCACGATCGCAGGGGCGCTCCCCTGGAATCTCGCCCTGGCGTACGCCGGCTTCAAGCTTGGCCAGAACTACGAGCGGGTCTCGAGCGCGATCGGTCCGTTCACCCTGCCGCTTGCCATCCTCGTGCTCCTGCTGATCGTGGCGGCCTACTACTATGGGCGTCGCCTGGGCGAAGCCGAGGCCAGCTAGCGCACCGCAGTGACGATCTCCCTGTCCAGGCCCGGATACTTTTCGAACTCCGCGGCCCGTTCCTGCTTGAGGCGTTGCACCCATCGCTGGTACTCGTCGGCCCGCCCGGTCCGCTCGTACAAGCGCCGGGGCTGAAGCACCTCGATGTCGTCGATGCCGGGCACGCCTTCCGCCACCTCGTAGCCAAAGTCGCGGTCTTTCGTCCAGGTGATGGTGCCTTCCGCGATCGCTTTGACGATCGCGCTCGAGTGCGCGATGGTGAGCTTCTTGCTATTGGGCGACCCCTCCGGGCCCCCAACCCGGCCGGTATTCATCAGGTAGACCTCGAACGGCCGCGATTGGTGCAGCTCGAGGAACCGGTTGCCCTGTAGCTCATGGCGCAGCGGGAAGAAGGGGTTCGTGCCCGGCACGCGGAGGGCCTTGCCCATCTCGTCCTTGCCGCCGGCGGAGGTGCCCTGCGTCTCGCCCAACATGAAGTAGGCGGCGGCGTGCTCGGAATCGAGCCGGGCCACCCCGGGGATGATGTTGTCGTTGCGATTGAGAATCAGGAGAACGTCGGCCGGGCCGATGTTGCGGGCATCTTCCACCCAGCCCAGCGCGGATAGCTCAAACGTGGCCCGGCCGTTCTGGGTGTAGCTCGCATCGTAGAAGTCGACTGGCCCACCGTCCTCCTTCTGCGACACGTTCTCCAGGTAGGCGTCCCGCTTGGTCACCGCGCCATAGATGGTCGGCTCCTGTTTCGGGTCCAGACCGAAGGTCTTGGCAAAGCAGCCGTTCTCCGTCCCATAGATCTTGCCCTGGGGCATCAGGGCGATGAAGTCGTCCTGGACCGGCTTCGAGTTGTTTTGCCTGGTGAACGTCGTCGTCGTCTTGCCCGTGCCGCTGAGTCCCACGATCAAGACGACTCGCGGCTGGTTTCCGACCGGGATGACCTTACAGCCCGCGTGCATGGCGAGCCCGCCGGTGTCGTAGACCTTTTTGTTCCACATCCGCAGGCCGCCCTTCTTCGACTCGCCGAAATAGTCGGAGTTGATCACCCGGGTGATGCCGGCCTCCAGGTCGACGAAGATTGCCCGGTCGCTCGGATAGCCTGGTGCCGTCAGGTTCGGGGTGTCGATGATCGTGATCTCGGGCTGAGCCCGTTGGCCATCGGGTGGGTAGTAGAGGTGACGCTGCATCCCGGCGACATTCGCATTGCGCGCCTCGATGATGAGCCGGGCCGGCGTCAGGAACTTCGCCTCGTTGCCGATGTAGCCGTCCACGACCACCATCTCCTGGCCGCGGATGTATTCGTCCTGGATTTTTGCCCATCTCCGGCCTTCTTGCGGATCCACGGTTTGCGCCGTGTGCTCCTCCGGCCGGTCGGTCACGATGTAGGTGCTCTTGGTGCTGCGGGAGTCGACCCGCGTATGCACGTTGTAGTTGTCGTAGATCGTGCGCCGCGCGTTCGGCATCTTGGCGGTCAGCTGGCGGAGCTCTTCGGCGCTCGGGTTGTCGACCAGGCGCCTGGATTGCGGGATATACCCGCTGCGGATTTCGATGGTCACTGAATACAGGATACCGGGAGCACCGGCTCGAGCGGCTAGATGCCCATGACGCCGACGAGCTCCTTGACGGAGTCCGCGGAGCGCTGGAGCGAGGCGCGCTCGTCCTGAGTCAGATCGAGCTCGATGATTTCCTCCGCACCACCCGCCCCGAGCTTGACCGGGACGCCGACGAAGAGGCCGCGGATCCCGTACTCGCCCTCGAGCCGGACCGCGCAGGGCAGGATCTGCTTGCGGTCGAGCATGATCGCGTCGACCATCTCGGCGACGGCCGCCGACGGTGCGTAATAGGCGCTCCCCGATTTGAGGAGGTTGACGATCTCGGCACCGCCGTCGCGGGTGCGCTTGACGATGGCGTCGATGCGATCAGGCTTGATCAGCGTGCTGATCGGGATTCCCGCCACTGTGCACATGCGGGCCAGCGGGACCATGGTGTCGCCGTGCCCACCCAGCACGTAGGCCTGGACGTCGCACACCGAGGCATTGAGCTCCTGGGCGATGAAGCTGCGAAAGCGGGCCGTGTCGAGCACCCCCGCCATCCCGACCACGCGCTCTCGTGGAAACTTACTGACCTCCTGGGCAAGCTGCGCCATGGCATCGAGTGGGTTGCTGACCACGATCAGGACGGCGTTGGGCGACCGGCGCACCAGTTCCTCGGTCACCCCCCGGACGATGTTCATATTGGTCTTCACCAGGTCGTCCCGCGACATGCCCGGCTTGCGCGGCACGCCCGAGGTGATCACGCAGATGCTCGAGCCGGTGGTCTCGTCATAGCCGTTGGTGCCGGTGATCTTCGAGTCGTAGCCCACGATCGGCCCCGCCTCCAGCATGTCGAGCGCCTTGCCCTGCGGCAGGCCTTCGACGATATCGACCAGGACCAGATCAGCGTAGCCGCGCTCGGCGAGGCGCTGGGCCAGGGTCGCGCCCACATTACCGGCGCCCACCACGGTGATCTTCGAGCGACCCATCCGCCGCTACCGTAGCAAATTGACCATTCCGGCTAGACTCGCCGCATGGCGACCGCCGCCGCTGGCGAGAAGAGCGAGGGCTGGCTTCCCGTGGTGCCGGAGACTGCGCCGAGACGGCGGCTCGGCCTTCGCCAGATGCTGCTGCTCAGTGGGCTGTGGTTCGGCATCTCCTACCTCTGGAATCCGCTCGCGCTATTCATCCTGCCGTCGCTCGTGCGTGATTTGACGCACCCGGTCCCCATCCACCTCGGCTTCGCGTCGACCATCATCGACAAGAACACCTACCTGGCGCTGCTGGAGGGCCTCGGCACGCTGTTCGCCGTGGTGTGGCAGCCGGCCATCGGCGCGATCAGCGACCGCACGACCTTCCGGATCGGTCGTCGCCGTCCCTATATCGCCATCGGCGCGATCGGTGTGGTCCTCTGCCTGTCCCTGATGACGATCGTGCGCTCCTTCTGGCTGTTGTTCGTCGTCTACAGCCTGCTGCAGCTGTCATCGAACACCGCCCAGGGCCCCTACCAGGGCATGCTCCCGGACCAGGTCCCTGAAGACCAGCGCGGCGAGGCCTCCGGCTACTACGGGTTCCTGCAGATGATCGGCCTCATCGCCGCCGCCGTCATCATCGGCATCCTCCTCCCCGAGCGGCTCCGGTGGCTGTCGATCATCTCCATCGCCGTGGTCTTCGCCATCACGGCCGGCATGGCTGTCTTTGGCGTCCGCGACGTCCGCACCACCCGCCGCTCGACCCAGACGCTCGGCAGGTCGGTCGTGACGAGCTTCGTGCTCGACGTGAAGCGGTACCCGGATTTCGCCTGGCTGATGGCCTCACGGCTGCTGTTCCTGATCGCGTTGACCGGGATCCAGCGCTTTGCCCTCTACTTTCTGCAATACACCTTCAACCTGACGCCGGATGCGGCCAAACGTGACACTGGGTACCTGCTCATCATCATCGTCTCGGTCGCCGCGGCGGTCAGCCTCACCGCCGGATTTCTGTCTGAGCGATTTGGTCGCAAGCGCTTCGTGGCAGTAGCCTGCGTGATTGGTGCCGTTGGTGCCGCGCTGATGATCACGGCCCAGTCGATCCCGATGGTCCTGGTGTTCGGCGTGTTGCTTGGGGTCGGTCTTGGCATCTTCCTCTCCGTCGACTGGGCATTCGCGACCGACCTCATTCCCAAAGCGGAGGCGGGTCGCTATATGGGCGTGTCCAACATCGCGACTGCGAGCTCAGGGATCATCGCCGGCTTCTTGCTTGGCCCGATCATCGACATCTTCAACAAGGGTGGGACCAGCACCATCGGCTACCGGGTGCTGTTCGGCGTTTCGGCGGCGTTTTTCGTGATCGCGTTCTTCACCCTGCGACCGGTGCGCGAGATCAAGGTCGAGTAGCCCCACCCTACCCTCCCCCACAGAGCGAGGGAAATGTTCAGTCGATCGCGGGCAGGCTGACGGCGACTTCGGTTCCCTTGCCCTCGGTACTCTTCACCGCAATCTCGCCCTTGTGCGCGTCGACGATCCACTTGGCGATCGCCAGGCCAAGTCCGCTGCCGCCGTTCTCACGGGTTCGGGCTTTGTCGGCACGGTAGAAGCGCTCGAAGATGTGCGGGAGGTCGGCCGATGGAATGCCGTCGCCGTTGTCGACCACCGTGACCCTGGCTCGGCCGTCCTGGCGAATCACACCGATTGAGACCTCTCCGCCTGATGGCGTGTGGCTCAGGGCGTTGTCGATCAGGATGAGAAGCAACTGGCGGACCCGGACCAGGTCGGCTTCGACCCGCACGCCACCGTTCAGATCCGGCCGTAGCCGGACGCCCCGCTCCTCGGCCAATGCCTTCGTCTGCGCCATCAGTCCCTGCACGACATCGTTCAGCTCAATCGACTGACGATCGATGCGCAAATGCTTTGAATCGGCGAGGGCCAGCGTCGTCAGGTCACCAACGATGCGGTTGAGCTGCTCCACCTCGTCGACGACGTTCTGCGCGTAGGCACGGTTTGCCCCACTTGCCCGGCGCAACCAGGCTTCGACGTTCGTCCGGATCAGCGTCAGCGGTGTGCGCAGCTCATGGGAGGCGTCGGCGACGAACTCCCGCTGACGCTCGAACGCCCGACCGATCGGCCGCAGCGAGCGGGTGGCCATCAGCAGCGAGGCGAGCGCGCCGAGCACGATCCCGATCGCCGACGCCAGCACGAGTTGCCGCACCAAGCCCGAGAGGGCGTCTCCGACCCAGAAGATTGGTTGCGCCACCTGCAGGACGCCGACGACCTTGTGGGACTTTGGGCTGAGGATGGGGCTGGTGTCCACCGTGTACAGGTCGATGCCATTCGAGACGGGCGTCTCACCGGACTGGCCGGCCTTGGCCGCGGCGATCGGCGCACTCAGGCCCGGGTTGTTGAAGAGCTTCTTGAGCTCGGGGCGCGGCTGGCCCACTTCCTGGCCTTTGACGTCCAGCACTCGAACGAACGTGTCGGCGACGCTCGGGTCCAGCAGCCCGTTCGCGTTCACCGTCACCGTGTCGCCCGTGACCACCACCTCGCGGGCTGCCTGGCTGACCGCATGCCGGAGGTCGGTATCGGCTTTCGTCTGCAGCGACTGCGAGACCGTGAAATAGACGATCAGGTCGAAACACCCCAGGATCAGAACGAGCAGGACAAAGTACTGGGCGGCGAGGCGCACCAGCGCGCCCCGGAACATCATCCCGACAGCCGGTAGCCGACGCCATACACGGTCTGGATGAGCTTCGGGGAGCGGCCCTCGTCGATCTTGTCGCGGAGGTACGAGATATAGACGGCGACCCGGTTCGTGGTGCCTTCGAAGTTGTAGTCCCAGACGCGTTCTGCGATCTGCGCCTGGGTCAGCACCTGGTTGGGATGGCGCATCAAGAACTCAAGGAGGGCGAACTCCCGCGCGGTCAGCTCGATCGGGGTGTCGCCCCGCCGGACCTGGTGGGTCTTGAGATCCAGAACGAGATCCGCCACCTGGAGCCGGTTGGCGTGGCCGTTCTTGTGCTCCCGTCGCATCAGGGCGCGCAGCCGGGCCAGCAGCTCCTCGAAGGCAAACGGCTTCGGCAGGTAGTCATCCGCGCCGGCGTCCAGGCCGGCGACCCGGTCGTGGATCTGACTGCGCGCCGTCAGCATGATGACCGGCGTCTGGATCCGGTTCTGGCGCAGCCAGCGACAGACTTCCATGCCGTCCTTCTTGGGAATCATGAGATCGAGGATGATGGCGTCATAGCGCGCCGTCTCGGCCAGCTCCTGGGCTCGCTCGCCGTCGCCCGCGATATCGACGGCATAGCGCTCGTCCTCCAGGAGCTGCTTGAGCAGCGTCGAGAGCTTCCGCTCGTCCTCGACGAGGAGGAGGTTCATGAGGATCTCGCTTTCCAGTCTACCCGGTCGGCCGACCCGTTTTGGTAACGGCCAAAGCGGAGCCGGGCCGTTGATCGAGCGGATTGGCGGCCGCGCCGGGTCCGCGTCGAGCCAAGGTTAGAGAGCGATGGCGACGGAGGCCGGGAGCCGCTGGGCGGCCAGCTCGGCGGCCGTGAGTAGGTGGTTGCCCGAGATCCGCGAACCGCTGTCCAGGAACTTCCCAAGGCTGGCGCGGGCGCGGCGCACGTTCCAGCCCAGGACGTCGCAGTACTCGACGAACGTCTGGCCGGCGAAGAACCGCTCGGCTTCGGTGCGGTGGTTCTCGACGCTGAGATCCGCGACGGCCTGCCAGATCACCCGGGTCAAGAGCGACTGGACCGCTTCCAAAGGGATATCCGGTTCCGTTGCGCCTTTTCTCATCCCTTCCTCCCGATCGAACGCCACGCACGGCGGTTTGCCGTGGATTTTGATTGATAGTTTCGCTACTTTAACAAGTGGTAGCGACCATGTCAACCGCGGCGTCGGGCCCGGCCGGGGCCGGCCGTCGGATGGTTGAGGAGCCCGGCGGCCCGGAGCCGGCGATCGAGCGACGTCAGGCGACGGGCGACGCCCGGCGGCAGCAGCGAGATGTGTGGGATCCGCTCGAGGTGCTCGGCGATCGCCCAGAGATCCTCGTCGCTGGTCATCCAATGCATCGAGTCGAAGCGGGCCAGGTTCACCGGCCGACCATGCCCGCGGAGCGTGCGCTCACCGGCCAGGTTGAAGTAGTGCTCGAAGTAGGACATCGCCAGTTCGTGGAGCGTCCGGTAAACGGGCTCCCGGTAGCGCAGGCCCGTGAATTTGCTCGTCCCGACCGCGCCCCAGAGGCCGCGCCGCCGAAACACGGCGATCACATGGTCCTCGTCGCGGACCGCGGTGAGGTCCATGATCAGGGGCGGATCGCCCTGCACGCGCAGAGCGGCCGCGGCCAGGACCGCGCCCTCGATGCAATTGGCGGTCCGATCTTCGAGCACCCGCCGAGGCGAGCGGAAGGTCTCCCCCTCGTCTTCCGTGTTGTACGGGATGTCGTCAAGGAACTGCTGGATCTTCGGCGGCGTGTCAAGGCGCCGGCGGAAGGTCGCCAGCTCCTTCGCGGTCAGGTCAGCGAGTGCACGAGGCATGATCGGCCATTTGGGGTCGAGGAGTTCCCCCCGCATGTCGGCTATGGCAAAATCTGTAGTTCGACGCGGCTGTGGTGAAATTGGTAAACACGCTAGGTTCAGGGCCTAGTGGGCGCAAGCCCTTGAAGGTTCAAGTCCTTTCAGCCGCACTCATTCCTAGCGCCCCACCTCGACGTACCAGTCGCTGACGTAGGCATAGCGTTCCTCGGGTTCGATCGCCGAGTCGACGCGGACTCCATGGATGCGGCGGCTGATCGCCATCACGTAGCGGGGGCTGTAAAGGAAGACGGCGGGAATTTCCTTGGCGAAGTCCTCCTGGAAGGTTGCGTACGCTTTCGCGCGCGCTGTCAGGTCCAGGGTAGTGCGGCCGTCCTCCAGGTCGCCGTCGATGAACACGTTCTTCTTCATCCCGGAGAAGTTGAATCCGCCCGGGTGCGCCTGCGAGGAATGCCAGAAGGTGTAGACGTCCGGGTCGGGCCCGTTGTCGAAGGCGGTGAGCGTCATGTCGAAGGTTCGGGGGTTGAGGAAGTCGTGGATCAGCGAGGCGGTGGTCACCGGCCGCACCTCGGCCACGATCCCGACCTGCGCCAGCTGGTCTGCCACCTTCTGCGCGACCCGCTCGTACGGCGCGACATCGCTGGATACGGTGAGTCCGAAGCTGAGGCTGACCGATCCTTGGGTGCGGATGCCGTTGACCAGCGCCCATCCTGCGCCGTCCAGCAGCTTACCGGCGGCGGCCGGGTCGTAGGCCGGCTGCTGGGCCGCGCTGTCATACGCCCAGCTGATCGAGCGGGGAATCGGGCCATCATCCGGTACCGCCTGGCCGCCCAACACGTCCCGGATGATGGCGGCTCGGTCGATCGCCATCGCGATCGCCCGCCGAACTCTGACGTCCTGGAAGTAGGGCTCGTCGGTCTTCAGGTTGACGAGCAGCTCCGCATATTGATAGGTCGAGGCGGTCAGCACGCTGACCTGGCGATTGGCTCGCTCCTGGGCCGCAGCTGACGGTGTGAGATTGGCGAGCCCGTCGATCTGCCTCCGGCCGAGGGCGTCGAGCGCCGCCATCTGCGACGGGAAGCTGCGGATCGTCATGGTGTCGAGCCACGGTCGCCGCCATGCGAACGGGTTGCGTTCCAACTGAATGCGGTCCGCCAGGATGGCCACCAGGCGAAAGGGGCCGGTGCCGACCGGGTTCAGGTTGGGCGAGGCCGACGCGAGGTCACCCATCGGCCTACCGGCCAACAGGTGCGAGGGCATGATGTCGAGGAGTTCCAGATTGGCCAGGAAGCCGGCGTTGTGGCCGGGAAGCGCGAAGCGAACGTGGCCCGAATCGACGGCGGTGGCAATGATGTCCTTCCAGCTCTGGTTGAGCACCGCCCCCGGGAACTGCGGATCCTGGACAGTCCGGACCGTAAAGACCACGTCATCGGCGGTCACCGCGGTCCCATCGGACCAGCGGGCATTCGGTCGAATCATGAACGAATATGTCCGCCCGTCCGGGCTGACCTCCCACTTTGACGCGAGCCGGTCCTGGACGCTGCCGGTGGGCAGCACCCGGACGAGCGGCTCGAAAAGCAGCGCGTCCAGGTCATTCGACCCCGCGGTGGCCGCCCCGAACAGCGGGTTGAGCGAGCCGAGCTGGCCGACCACGCCCTCGACAAAAGTCCCGCCGGACCTCGGTGCTTCGGGCGCGAGGATGGCGCCGCGAAAGACCAGCACCAGGACGGTCAGCAGCGCGAGCAGCAGCACGCCCACCGCCGCGGCGAGCATCCCGCGCCGGATCAAACTCGGATGTAGACGACGGACACCACCACGAACAGGACGACCAGTCCGATCGTGGCATAGAAGAGGTTCTTCTCCAGCCCGCGCTTCGTGCGGTAGCCGCCGCCCGAATCACCCCCGCCGCCGATGGTGCCACCGAGCCCGCTCGCCTTGGGCGTCTGCAGGAGCACTCCGAGCATGACCACGAGCGCGAGCGAGAGTTCCACCACGCCGAGAAAGGCTTTCATCGTGTCAGGGCCGCTGAATTATACCGCCAACTTGCCCGCGCGCCAGGGGCCCGCCGGCCTGTCTGTGGCGTTGACAGATACACAAATCCGTAGTAGCATGGGCCCGTGTACGGCCCGGTCCGCCGCCTCCGGCTGCCCCTCCTCCTCCTGGCGCTGCTGGCCGCCTCCTGTGCGCCGGGCCGTACCCCCTCTCCTGCCACCCTGGCGATCCCGCCGATCCCGCCGATCCCGGCCGCGCCGATCGTGACCGGATCCGACCAGCTGGTTCCGCTGCCGGACGGACCGACCGCCTTTGCGGCGATCGTCGACGGGCTGCGCCATGCGCGGCATTCGATCGACCTCGAGCTCTATGAGTTCCAGCGGCTGGACCTGGCGGCCATGCTCCTCGACGCCCACGACCGCGGCGTGGCAGTCACCGCCATCAAGGACCCGTCGGAGCGGAGCAGCCGAACGGTTTGGGCCGAGCTCGAGCAAGGCGGAGTCCGGGTGGTGGCCTTTCCGGTGGAGCGATTGACGATCGACCATGTGAAGCTCCTGATCATCGACGGGGTCCAGGCGATCGTCGGCGGCATCAACTGGGGAACGCATTCGCCCCACAACCACGACTTCGATGTATTGGCGCTTGGCCCGGTCGTCGGCAACCTCGAACGGGTCTTCCGGCAAGACCTCGCGTTGGCCGGTCAGGCGGCCGTCCTTCCCCCGCCGTCGGCCGACCGGCAGGTTCAGGTGCTGGTGACCCACCCCGGCGAAGGCATCCGGGCCGCCGCGCTGGCCGCGATCGACGCCGCCCGGCATTCGATCGACATCGAGATGTTCGTGCTCAGCGATCGCCTTGTGCTCGACGCCCTCGTGTCCGCGGCCCAGCGGGGCGTCCAGCTTCGCGCTCTGCTCGACCCGACCCAGCCGCAGAACGCCGCCACCCTGGCGCTGCTCCAGTCGGCGGGCGGCGTGGTGCGCTTCTACCTGCAGGCAGGCGACGAGCTGCTGCACGCCAAGCTCGGGATCTTCGATCGCCAGACCGTGCTCTTTGGGAGCTGCAACTGGTCGCGGTCGGGATTTACGCGCAACCACGAGCTCGACCTGCTGGTCCCTGACGCCACGCTCGCGCGCGTCTTTCTCAGCCGGCTCGAGCAGGACTGGGCGGCATCGGCTCCCTAAGGTCGTCGCCGGTCATCGCCGCCGGCGGGGTCAACCCCACGAGCCGCAACAGCGTGGGCGCGATATCGCCCAGCTTGCCCCCGTCCCGCAGCCGCTCGACACCATCGGCCCCGGCCAGGATCAACGGCACCGGGTTCGTGGTGTGGGCGGTCAGCGGCGCACCCGTCGCCTGGTCGATCTTCAGCTCGGCGTTGCCGTGATCGGCCGTGATCGCCAGGATGCCGTGGCTGGGTAAGACCGCCTCCGCGATCCGGCCAAGCATGGCATCGACGACCTCCACCGCCTGCACCGTCGCCGGAAAGACGCCAGTGTGCCCGACCATGTCCGGATTGGCGAAGTTAACGACGAGGAACCGGTACCGGCCACCCCTCAGTCGATCGAGGAGCACGTCGGTGACCGGGCTTGCGCTCATCTCCGGATGCGTGTCGTAGGTCGCCACCTTCGGCGACGGGACGAGTAGCCGATCTTCGTCGGGGAACGGAGCCTCGCGGCCTCCGTTCAGGAAGTACGTGACGTGGGCATACTTTTCCGTCTCCGCGGTGTGGAACTGCCGCCAGCCGGCCTCTGAGACGACCTGGGCCAGGACGCCCGGCAGGGGCTCGTCCGGAAAGGCGACCTCGGCTGGGAGACCCTTCTCGTATTCGGTAAATGTCACGAAGTGAGCGAGCGTGGGGCGGCGGGCGCGCGGAAAGTGGGTCCAGGTCTGATCGACGATGGCATGGCTCAATTGACGCGCCCGGTCAGGACGGAAGTTAAAGAAGATCACGCTGTCGCCATCCCCGATCGGCGGCGGCGGTTGCCGCCCAGGCGGCACGATACGGGTGGCAACGAGGAATTCATCGGTGAGCCCTCCCTCGTAGCTCTGTTTGATGAAGGCCACCGGGTCGGGTGCCGTCGGCCCGATCGCCTCGACCACGGTGCGGTAGGCCCGCTCGGTCCGGTCCCAGCGCTGGTCACGGTCCATCGCGTAGTAACGGCCGCTGATGGAGGCGATTCGACCGGTGCCGATCCGGGCGATCTGCGCCACCAGCTCCTCGACGTAGCCGGCGGCGCTCGTCGGCGGCTCGTCCCGCCCGTCGGTAAAGGCATGCACGTAGACGTGCGGCAGATTGAGTGCATGAGCCAGCTGCAGCAGGGCGTAGAGATGCTCCGCCGAACTGTGGACGCCCCCCGGGGAGACCAGTCCCAGCAAGTGAAGCGCATGGCCGGCGGCTGCCGATTGCATCGCGGTGCGCAAAACCCGGTTCGTGAGGATGCTTCCGTCCCTGACGGCGAGGTTGATCCGGGTCAGATCCTGGTAGACGATGCGACCCGCACCAATATTCAGATGGCCAACCTCGGAGTTACCCTGCTGGCCCGCCGGAAGACCGACCGGTTCGCCAGCGGCGGCCAGGGTCGTATGCGGCCATCGCTCCCAGAGGGCATCCCAGTTCGGCTTCTTCGCTGCCGCAATCGCATTCCCGAACGGGTCGGTGCGGTATCCCCAGCCGTCGATGATCACGAGCACGAGGGGGCGTCCCGGCGCTCGGTTCAGGCTCGCGCCGACTGCGCCACCTCAGCGGCGGCCCGTACGATCTCGGTGAAGTCGGCCGCCTTCAGGCTGGCGCCGCCGACCAGGGCGCCGTCGATCTCCGGCTGTTCCATCAGGCTCCGCGCATTCGCGGCGGTCACGCTGCCCCCATAGAGAATGCGCATCTCTGCCGCGAGTTGGCCGAGTGTCCCCCCGAGCAGGCTCCGGATCGACCCCATCGTGTCGTTGGCGTATTCCGGTGTGGCCGCCTTCCCCGTGCCGATTGCCCACACGGGCTCATAGGCGATCGTCAGGTCGGTGGCACGCCTCAGCTCGATGCCGTACAGCGCGGCGCTGAGCTGGCGCGTGATGACCTCCTGGGTCCGCCCGATCTCGTGCTCCTCGAGCGTCTCCCCAATCGCCAGGATGACCTTCAGGTTGTTGCGGAACGCCGCTTGCAGCTTTCGATTGAGCTGTTCGTCGGTTTCATTGAAGAGCTGGCGCCGCTCGGAATGTCCGATCAGGAGGTACTGGCACCACCCCGCCAGCATCTTGGGCGAAATCTCGCCGGTGAAGGGTCCCTGGTCTTCCCACGCAGCGTTCTGCGCGCCAACCTCGATCGGGCAACCGCGGAGCGCGTTCGCAATCTCCCACAGCATCACCGACGGCGGCAGCACCACCAGGTCGACGAGGCTCGCAAACGGCTCGAGATCATGCCGCAGACGCAGACCATACTCCAACCCCTCGGGAACCGTGAAATGCATCTTCCAGTTGCCCGTGATCAATGGCCTCCGCATCATGCGGGAAATCCTGCAACCCTACTCATACGGCGGCCCTATCGCGGAGCGCGGCGATCCCGGGCAAGGTCTTGCCCTCGAGGAGCTCGAGCGTCGCCCCGCCCCCGGTCGACACGAAGGACATTCGATCGGCGAGGTGCTGCCTCTGCAGCGCCGCCACCAGATCGCCGCCGCCGATGATCGTTTCCGCGTCACTGCCGGCCAACCCCTCGGCCAGCGCATCGGTCCCCCGGTCGAATGGCGGGACCTCGTAGACGCCAAGCGGTCCGTTCCATACGACCGCGTGCGCCCCATCACAGGTTTGCAGAAAGCGTTCCACCGTCATCGGTCCGACATCGAGTACCTTCATATCCGCCGGAACGGCGTCGATAGCCACGGTTTCGATCTTCACGCCCGGCCTGGCCTCGGCCGCGATCACGGCGTCGAGCGGCAGCACGAGCGTCCCGCCGGATGCCAGAAGCGACCGCGCGACGTCCAGCTGGTCATCCTCGACAAGAGAGCGGCCCATCTCAAGCCCTTTCGCTTTCAAAAGCGTGCAGGCCATGGCGCCACCGATGCAGAGGCGGTCGACGCGTCGTAGCAGGCTGTTGAGAACGCCGATCTTGGTCGAGATCTTGGAGCCGCCGACGATGGCAACCAGCGGGTGCGGCGGATCGGTCATGATGCGCCCGAGCGTCTTGATCTCGCGCTCCATCAGCAGCCCCGCGACCGCAGGCAGGTAGTGCGCGATCCCTGCCGTCGAGGCGTGGGCCCGGTGAGCGGTCCCGAAGGCATCGTTCACATATACGTCGCCGAGGGCTGCCAGCTGCCTGGCGAAGGCCGGATCGTTTTTCGTCTCTCCCGGGTGGAAACGGATGTTCTCGAGCATCAGGATGTCGCCGTCGAGCAGGGCGCGCACCGCCGCCTCGACGGCGGGACCAACACAGTCGTTGATGTGGCGGACGGGACGGTCCATCAACGCTCCGAGCCGCGTCGCCAGCGGCGTGGTCCGATAGGCCTCGTCGACCTGGCCGTCCGGGCGGCCGAGGTGCGTCATCAAGATCAGCCTGGCGCGGCGCTCGACCAGGTACTGGATCGTCGGGATCGCCTCCCGGATCCGTGTGTCGTCGACAATCTGGCCCGCCTCCATCGGGACGTTGAAGTCGACGCGCACCAGCACGCGCTTGCCGGCGACGTCCACGTCGCGGATGGTGGCCTTCTGCAGCACGCTGCCGGTCGTGGCGTCGATGGTCAGTTCAGCCGGTCAGCCATGAACACCGTGAGATCGACGACCCGGCAGGAATATCCCCACTCATTGTCGTACCAGGAAAAGACCTTGCCGTGACGGTCACCGATGACCATGGTGAGCTCGGCATCGACGATGGAGGAATGCGGGTTGCCCTTGAAGTCGCTCGATACCAGCTGTTCGTCGGTGACCGCGAGGATTCCCTTGAGCTCGCTGGCGGCCGCCTCGCGAAGCGCCTCGTTTATGGTCTCGGCGGACACCGCGTCCCGGGTCGTCACCGCCAGGTCGACGAGGGAGACGTTGGGCGTGGGCACGCGAAGGGCGATGCCGTGGAAGCGCCCCTTGAGCTCGGGCATTACGAGCGCCATCGCCTTAGCGGCGCCGGTGCTGGTCGGGATCACTGAGAGCGCCGCCGCGCGCGCCCGGCGCAGATCGGTGTGTGGCGCGTCAAGCAACCGCTGGTCGCTGGTGTACGAATGGACGGTGGTCATGAGGCCAGCCTCGATGCCGAAACTGTCGTGCAGGACCTTGGCGACGGGCGCGAGGCAATTCGTCGTACACGAGGCATTGCTGACGACGTGGTGCTGATGCGGATCGTATCGCCCGGCGTTGACGCCGAGTACGATCGTGATGTCCTCGTTCTTGGCCGGCGCGGAGATGATCACTTTCTTCGCCCCGCCCCGGTCGATATGGACCTTCGCTTTGGTGGCATCGGTGAAGAGCCCGGTCGACTCGATGACGATGTCGATCCCGAGGTCGCGCCAGGGCAGGTTGCCGGGATCCCTCTCCGCAAAGACCTTCACCCGCTTACCGTCCACGTTCAAATGATCTCCTTCGGCGCTGACATCACCCGCGTAATTGCCGAGGATGGAGTCGTACTTGAGGAGGTGGGCCAGGGTCCCGGGGTCGGTGATGTCGTTGACGGCAACGATCTCGAGGTCGGTTCGGCCGTGAGCGGCACGGTAGACGTTGCGCCCGATTCGGCCAAATCCATTGATGCCCACCTTCACCGGCATGACGGCCCTCCTCTTGATCCTGAATCCGAATTCAATCTATTAGACCATTTCGATTCGCCTGTTCCACCAGCCGCCGGAGCCGATTCGCGACCGCGGACTTGCTGACCTGCGCCAGCTCGGCGAGCTCGCGCAATCCGGCCCGTGGGTGCGCCCAGCGCAGCTCGGCGATCTCGCGGAGCGCGGGTGCGAGTGTTTGCAGGCGGGCGTCGCGCGCCTTCAACCGGCGGACCGCGTCGCGCTGCTGGAGCGCGGCGCGCAGGCGCTTGTCGAGGTTCGCGGTCTCGCTGTTGGCCCGACGGTTCGCCTGGCTGCGCATGTCGCGCAGGATCCGGTCGTTCTCGAAGCGCATCACCGCGCGGTTGGCCCCCATCAGGCCAAGCATGCGGGAGATCGGCTCAGCGCCTTTCAGGTAATAGACGGTGCGGTGCCGGCGCACGGTCCGCTTGAGCGGAATGCCGGTGCGCGCGGCCGCCACGGTCATCAGGCCGCCGGCCTCGGGGAGCGCAAGCTCGAGATGATAGGCGTCAGCCGGGTTGCCCAGCAGACCGCGAGCCAAAAAGGCCCCTCGCAAGATGGCCCGAGCGCAGCAGGCGTCATCGGAACCCCGTCCCGGCGGAAGCGTCAGCCGCAACCGGTAGCTGGGCCGTTTCTCCGTCGCGCCCTTGCGCACCATCTCCACCCGACCGCCGGCCACCTTCGCCAGGTGGACGACCTTTCGCGCCACGGCGTTGCGTGGGATGCGCAGCGTCAGCGGTTCGCCACCGCTGCTTCCGAGCAGCGCCTCCACGATGGCGGCAAGCTCCGCGGCCTGGCAGCAGGGTCGCGCCGGCTGGACATTGGCAAGCTCCGCCTTGACTTCATCCGTGAAAGAGGGCTTGACCGCCATGACCACACCTTACATGCGGGAATCCCACAACCCTGACCTCGTAAACTGGGTCGATGCTGATCAAGATAGGCATCGATCCGGTGCTGGTGACGATCGGGGGCCTGAAGGTCCATTGGTACGGGATCATGATCGCGCTGGGCCTCTATGCCGGCATCCAGGTGGCGCTGCGTGAGGCACCGCGCCGGGGCATCAACGGGGACCAGCTGATGAATGTGGCCCTGCTGGGCGCCGTCCTGGGCATTATCGGTGGACGCCTCTACTACGTCGTCCAGAACAATCCCAGCTTCTACGTGCATCACCCCGCCGAGATCATCGCCGTCTGGCAGGGCGGCATGGCCTTCTTCGGCGCGATGTTCGGCGGTGCCCTGGCGCTGGCCATCTCGGCCTGGCGCTGGCACATCCCGTTCTGGAGCCTGCTCGACGTCGGGGCGCTCGGCATGACGATCGGCCAGGCGATCGGCCGCATCGGCAACATCATCAACGGCGACATCGTTGGCTACAAGACGAACGGCTGGGGGTTCGAATACACCAACCCCAACACCTTCGGGCCGCTCAACGTCCCGGTCCAGCCGGCCAGCTTCTATGAGCTCCTGATCAGCCTGGCGCTCTTCCTGCTGCTCTGGAACCTGCGCACCAAGATCCATCCCGAGGGGATGCTCGCGATGATCTATATCGTCCTCTACTCGATCAGCCAGTTCTTCATCTTCTTTCTGCGGGACAACATCGTCATTCTGGGCGGGCTCAAGCAGGCACAGCTGACGTCACTGGTCGTGATCGCGCTGATTCTGCCGGTGATCGTCTACCTGCTCCGCAAAGAGCGACTCGCGGCCCCGCCAGAGAAACAGCCGACGGAAGCGACGTCAACCGCGGGCGAAGTCGCGGGCTAAGCCGCTCGCTTCCGGCGTTCGCCGCGCTTCAGGAGCAGCTCGAGGAAGCGCTCTGGCTGGAATTCTGCCTTCTCGACGATCGACTCCACCTTGCCGTCCAGGCGCTGCCGATCCTCGGCGGTGAGCATCTTCGCCGTGTGGACCAGGATTGGAACCCGGCTCATATCCTTGTCACGGCGGAGGGCGGCGATCACCTCGAAGCCGTCGGCCCCCGGCATCACCAGGTCGAGGATCACGATGTCGGGCTTGTTGCGCAGCGCCTGCTCGATCCCCGCCCGGGCGCTATCGACCGCGCTGACGCGGACGTTGTACGGCTTGAGGATCGCTTTGACGAGGCTGACCGCCTGGGCATCGTCGTCGATCACCAGAACGTTCGTCGGCATCTTCTTGGCACGCTTGGTATCCGCCATCAGGTCGAAGCGGACCATCAGCTGGACGAGCTGCTGGCGATCGATCGGCTTGGTCAGGATCTCGCAATCCGCCACCGCCACCGGCGGACCGTCGAGGGCCGTCAGCAGGACGAGCGGGATCTCACGGGTTCGCGGGTCCTTGCGCAGCTCCCGGACGAGTGCCGGCGCCCCGCTGGGCGGCAGCTTTCCGTCGATGAGGATGGCGAGCGGCTGGAGGTGCGACGCCTTCTCGAGCGCGCGCGGGCCGTTGTCGACATAAACGACCTCGTAGCCCGCCCGTTTGAGGAAGGGCTCGATCCGCTGGCGTGACTCGGCGTCGTTATCCGCCACCAGGATGTCGGGCGGCCGGCGATCGGCCGCCATCGAGCCGGCGTCGGTGGGCGTGGCGCGGGTTCCGCTCAATGCGCGAACGGCCTCGCCCAGTTTTACGGCGCTGTCATGCAGGTACTTCAGAAACTCGCGACGCTCCTCGACGGTCAGCGCATGCCCGCGCTCATCGAGTAAGACGCTGGAGAAGCCGACAAGCGCATTCAGCCGCGAGTTGATCAGATGGCTTTGGTCGGCGCTGGGCGCGGCCGCCGCCACCATCGCCTGCGGGGCGCCGACCATACGTCGCTCGCGCTCCTGGCTGTCCTGCAGGGCCTTGCGGACCTGCTCCATCTCCTCGTTCTGGGCATGGATCTCGGCGGCAAGCGCCTGCCGGCGGGCCGCCCAGTCGGCCGCCACCTTGTTCGACTGCTCGGTCAGCTCGGTGTGACGGGCCTGAAGCGCCAGCTGTTGCACCCGCTCGGTGGCGAAGGTGGCTTCCAACCCACCGAGCCGATCCTTGAGCCCGGCCTGTTCTCCCAGCAGCTGTTCCCGATCGAGGCCCCACTGGATTTGGTCCGCCTGGAGCGCGTCCCGGTCCCCGGTGACCATCGCGAGCTGCTCGCGAAGGCGGGTGAGGTCCGCCGCGTACCTCGCCAGCTCGGTTTGAACCCGGCCGGTTTCGTGCTCGGCGCTCTCCAGCCTGGCCTGGGCGGCGGCAAGGTCGCGCTCAACGGAATGACGAATCCCGGCCAGGTCTCGCTCCGCCGCCTCGCGGGCCTGCTGCGCCTCGTTCCGATCGGTTGCGGCTTGATCTCGCTCCCGCTCGGCTCGTTCCAGGCTTTGCCGGACCTGGCCGAGGGCGGCGTTGGCCGAGTCGAGCAGCCCGCCGATCCGCTGTGCGTCGTCTTGGAGGGCGTGCCGCTCGGCGGCCCACTGGCGACCGGCCTGCTCGTGGCTGGCCAGTTCGGCCGAGATGGCGCCGGCCAGCGATTCGACGCCCGCGACGAACTCCCGCCCTTTTGCGACGGTCTCGCCGAGCGCGCTGGATAGGTTCGGTGAGTCCGGCACGCCCCTATAACGGTGGCCATGCCCACGGCTGGCACCAACCGAACACTTCGCGGGCCAGACGGTCGAAATCGGCTAGGAGGAGCTCACGGTCCCGACCCAGCGGCCCGGCTCAGGGCGGTGGCCGGGCGGTTCCGGTTCGGTGCGCTGGCCTGGCGGCTCTGGAGCGCTGGGTGGGTCGGGCGCGGCGTCGTGGGCGAGGATCTCGTTGCAAAGAGCAACGCAGAGATTGCAGATATAGACGTCGCTGGGACCGGCGACCAGCCGCACCTCACCCTGCTTCTTGCCACAGAACGAGCAACGGCGGACCGGCCGATCCACGGCCCGATTATCGCTCAAAGCATTTCCTTGATGGCGACCGCCACCGTCCGCGTGATGCCTTTGACGGCGACAAGGTCCTCCACGCTGGCGTTGCGGATGTTCTCGATGCTGCCGAACTGGCGGAGCAGCGTCCGGCGCCGGACCGGCCCGAGCCCGCTGATGCCGTCCAGCACTGAGGCGAAGGCGTCCTTCTTCCGGACGACTCGGTGGAAGGTGATGGCGAACCGGTGCGCTTCGTCGCGGACCCGCTGCACCAGGAAGAGGGCCTCCGAGTCGATCGGCAACCGGATGGGCTCGCCTTCGCCGGGCCGGAACAGCTCTTCGTGCTCCTTGGCCAGTCCGAATGTCGAGACGGAGGCCAGCCCCATCGACTCCAGCACCTCGCGCGCGGCCGACAGCTGGCCTTTGCCGCCGTCGATCAGCACCAGGTCGGGCAGCCGGCTGAAACTGGGCTCTTCTGGCATCCCCTCCTCGGACCGCGCGTGCCGGCTGAAACGCCGGCGAAGCACCTCCTGGAGCATGGCAAAGTCATTCGCGCCCTGGACCGTCTTGATCCGGAAGTGCCGGTAGTGCGCCGGCTTGGGGCGGCCGTCCTCGAAAACGACCATCGAGCCGACGGGGTGCTTGCCCTGGATGTTCGAGATGTCGTAGCACTCGATTCGGACTGGTAGGGTCGGGAGCGCCAGCCTGGTCTGCAGGTCGTTCAGCAGCGAGGCCGTCCGGTCGGCATCGTAGTCGAGCTTGATGCGCATCTGGCGCATCGTTTCCTGCGCATTGGCGGCGGCCTGCTGCAGCAGCTCTCGCTGCTTGCCCCGCTGCGGCACCCGGACACTGACCCGGCTGCCCCGCCGCTCGCTGAGCCACTGCGCGATCACGTCCCGATCGGGAAGCGTCTCCGGCACGAACACGTGTTTGGGGATATGGGTCGCGCTGGCGTAGTACTGGCTGACGAACGCGTTCAGCACGTCGGCACTCGTCTGGTCCTTGAGCCCAACCAGGTCGAAGTTCTCCGAGCCCGACAACTTGCCTTCGCGCACGCTGAAGACCTGCACGATGCCCTGTCCATCGGTGCGCGCCAGCCCGAAGAGGTCCTGGTCGTAGCGGCCGAGCGCCTGCATCTTCTGGCGTTCCGCCATCGTCTCCATCGCCTGCAGCCGATCACGGTATCGTGCCGCAGCCTCGTACTCGGTCTTGTCGGCGGCCTCCTGCATCTGGCGCTTGAGCCCTTTGACCACCTCGTCCGAGCGACCGTCGAGGAAGTTTTCGACCTGGCCAAGCTGCTCGTGATAATCCGCGCGGCTGATGAAGCCGGCGCAAGGCGCCGCGCAAAGATTCAAGTGATAGTAAAAGCAGGGGCGGCCGAGCGCGAACTCCGAGTCCTTGCAGCTGCGGAACGGAATCACCCGCCGGACGGTCTTGAGCGTGGTCCGCAACGCGAGCGCGTGCGTATACGGTCCCCAGTAGCGGGCCCCATCGCTTTGCGGCCGGCGAACCGTCGAAATCCGCGGGAAATCTTCGTTCAACGGCAATTTGATGTACAGGTAGTTCTTGTCATCGCGCAGCCGGATGTTGAAGCGTGGCCGGTAACGCTTGATCAGCGTGCACTCGAGGACGAGCGCTTCTTTCTCATTCGCCGTGGTGATCACCTCGAACTCGTGCACCCGGGCGACCATCGCGCTGATGTGCTCCGGCAGCACACTCGACGCCTGGAAATAGTTCGGCACCCGGTTGCGCAGGCTGAGCGCCTTGCCGACGTAGATCACCCGGCCCTGGGCATCACGCATCAGGTAGACGCCCGGCGTCTCCGGCAACGCCTTCAGCCGCTCGCGCAGGTAGTCGGGCCGCTCCGTGATGGGAGCCGCCCCGCTTGTGACGGCCATAGGCCTCAGGCTATCGCGAGCTCCGGGTCGAGCACACGCTTGAGGTACTCGCCGGTATACGACCGGCGGTTGCGAACGATCTCCTCCGGGGTGCCTACCGCGACGACTTCGCCGCCCTTGTCGCCGCCTCCCGGCCCCAGGTCGATGATGTGATCGGCGGTTTTCAGGACGTCGAGGTTGTGCTCGATGACGACCACCGTGTTGCCGGCATCGACGAGGCGATGCAGGACGTTGAGCAGCCGCTCGATGTCGGCGAAGTGCAAGCCGGTGGTCGGCTCGTCCAGGATGTAGAACGTCTTCCCGGTATCACGCCGGCTTAATTCCTCCGTCAATTTGACCCGCTGCGCCTCGCCACCGGACAGCTGCGTCGCCGGTTGGCCCAAGCGGATATACCCGAGACCAACCTCGCAGAGGGTCTGCAGCTTGCGCTTGATCCGCGGGATGCGGTCGAAGAACTCGGTCGCCTCCTCGACGCTCATGTCGAGCACGTCGGCGATCGTCTTGCCGCGGTAGGTGACCTCGAGTGCCTCCTGGTTGTAGCGCTTGCCCTTGCAGACCTCGCAGGGGACATAGACGTCGGGCAGGAAGTGCATCTCGATTTTGATGATGCCGTCGCCCTCGCAGTTCTCGCAGCGGCCGCCCTTGACATTGAAGCTGAACCGGCCCGGCTTGTAGCCGCGCACCCTCGCCTCCGGCATCTCCGAGAACAACTCGCGGATGTAGGTGAAGACCCCCGTGTACGTCGCCGGGTTCGAGCGTGGCGTCCGGCCGATCGGGGACTGGTCGACATTGATCACCTTGTCGATGAAGCCGAGCCCGGAAACCTCGCGGGCGGCGCCGGGACGTTCCTTGGCCCGGTAGAAGTGCTGCGCCAGGCGGCGATAGAGAATGTCGGCCACCAGCGTGCTCTTGCCGGATCCGCTGACGCCTGAGACACAGATCAATTTGCCTAATGGAAAGTACACGTCGATGTTCTTCAGGTTGTTCTCGGTGGCACCCCGGACGACGAGCATCTGTCCGTTGCCCTTGCGGCGGCGCTCGGGGAGTGGAATCGATCGCTCGCCACGCAGGAACGCCCCGGTGATCGACTCCGGTGATTTCAAGATGTCGTTGAACGTGCCCGTGGCCACGATCCGACCCCCGTGCTCGCCGGCACCCGGACCGATGTCGACGATGAAGTCTGCCGTTCGCATCGTCTCTTCGTCGTGCTCGATCACGACCACGGTGTTGCCGATATCGCGGAGTGACAACAGCGTATTGATCAATTTGCGGTTATCGCGCTGGTGCAGCCCAATCGACGGCTCATCAAGAATGTATAAAACGCCCATCAGCTTCGAGCCGATCTGGGTGGCGAGCCGGATCCGCTGCGCCTCGCCGCCCGAGAGCGAGTCGGCGGCGCGGGTCAGACTCAGGTAATCGAGACCGACGTCGACGAGGAACTGGAGCCGCTCGCGGATCTCTTTCAGGATGGCGCGCGCGATCAGCAGCTCACGCTCCGGCAGCCGGAGCTTCGAAAACCAGTCTTGCGCGGCCGTGATCGAGAGCTCGCAGACGTCCATGATCGAGCGATCCTTGATGGTGACCGCCAGGTACTCCGGCTTCAGCCGCTTGCCCTTGCAGACCGGGCATGGCCTGGTGCTCATCAACCGCTCGATCTCGGCACGGATGAACTCGGATTCCGTCTCGCGATAGCGTCGCTCGAGGTTCGGGATGATGCCCTCGTACGAGGTCTCGTACCAGCGACGTTGCCCCTCGCTGTTGAAGTACTTGACCCGCAGCGGGTCGCCGTTGTTGCCGTACAAGATGGTCTGTCGTTCTTTGACGGCCAGCTTCGAGAACGGCTTGTCGAGAGGAATCTTGTATCGATTGGCGACCGCCTCGACCAGGTCGTTGTAGAAATACGACGAGCGGCCCCAGGTGCGGATGGCGCCGTCGCCGAGCGAGCGCGCCTTGTCGGGGATCACCAGCTCCGGATCGACTTCGAGCTTGCTACCCAGTCCAGTGCACGCCGGGCAGGCGCCGTGCGGATTATTGAAAGAAAAATTCCGCGGCGCCAGGTCCTCCATCGAAAAGCCGTCGTAGGGGCAGGCGAAATTCTGGCTGAACAGCTGCTCGTCCCCCTTGCCGTCAGCGCGGACGATCAGCACCAGACCCGACGCCATCTTGGCCGCGGTCTCGACCGACTCGCGCAGCCGGCTGATGCCCTCTTTCTCGATCACCAGTCGGTCCACCACGATCTCGATGTTGTGCTTCTTGTTCTTGTCGAGCGTGACCCGCTCGGTCAGCTCGTACAGGTTGCCGTCGACGCGGGCTCGGACGAAGCCGGCCTTGCGGGCCTCGGCGAGGACGTCGTGATGCTCCCCTTTACGATCCCGGACGACCGGCGCCAGGATCATGACCCGGCTCCCCTGCGGAAGCTCCATCACTTTATCGGCAATTTGCTCCGTCGTCTGTCGCGTGATCTCGTGCCCGCTGATTGGACAGTGCGGGTGGCCGATCCGCGCCCACATCAAGCGCATATAGTCATAAATCTCGGTCACCGTGCCGACCGTCGACCGCGGGTTATGGCTGGTACCCTTCTGATCGATCGAGATCGCGGGGGACAATCCGTCGATCTGGTCGACGTCCGGCTTGTCCATCTGGCCGAGGAACTGGCGGGCGTAGGACGATAGTGACTCGACATAGCGGCGTTGCCCCTCCGCATAGATCGTGTCGAAGGCCAGCGAAGACTTCCCGGAGCCGGACAGCCCGGTGAACACGACGAGCTTGTCACGCGGAATGGTGAGGTCGATGTCCTTCAGGTTGTGCTCGCGCGCGCCCCGAATGACGATCTCCGTGTGCTGCCCCGCTTTCCTGGCCATCAACGCCTTTTTCTGTCCCGCCGACCCGCTTTTTTCAGCCACGGACGCGAGCCCTCATGCGACTGCTCTTTGGCTTGCGCCACATCCCCGACTCCGCCGCCGCCGCCGGCGGTAGGGACTCTCGATAATCCATGGCATCCCGACGCAGCGCCACCAGCCGGTCGCGCAACTCGGCGGCGCGCTCGAAGAGCAGGTCGCGGGCCGCTTTCTTCATTTGACGTTCGAGATCTTTGATCAGGCGCTCGATCTCGTCCGGCGGCAACCCGGACGCCAGTGTGGCGATCGTCTCTTCGACCGCTTTTTCTTGCTGCTTCTCGAGGTTGTAGACGGCCTTGACGATGCTTGCCGGCGTGATGCCGTGCTCCTCGTTGTACGCGATCTGGAGATTGCGACGGCGGTCGGTCTCGTCGATCGCCCGTTGCATCGAGCCGCTGACGACGTCCGCGTACATGATGACGTGGCCGTCGACGTTGCGAGCCGCCCGCCCGATCGTCTGGATCAGGGAGCGCGCGTCGCGCAGGTAGCTCTCTTTGTCGGCGTCAAGAATCGCGATGAACGCGACCTCGGGCAGGTCCAGGCCTTCCCGGAGCAGGTTGATGCCGACGAGCACGTCGAAGACCCCGAGCCGCAGGTCGCGGAGAATCTCAACCCGCTCGAGCGTATCGACATCGGAGTGCAGGTAGTTCACCTTGACGCCCATCTCACGCAGGTAATCCGTCATGTCCTCTGCCATCTTTTTCGTCAGCACGGTGATCAGCGTCCGTTGCTTCTTGTCGACCCGTTTGTGGATTTCGCCAATCAGGTCGTCGATCTGGCCCTTGGTCCGGCGCACCTCGACCGTCGGGTCGACCAGGCCGGTGGGTCGGATGACGACCTCGATCGTCTGCTGGGAGCGCTGCAGCTCGTACGGTCCGGGAGTGGCGGAGACATAGACCACTTGTTGTACCTTGCGTTCCCATTCCGCAAACGTCAGCGGTCGGTTGTCGAGCGCGGACGGCAGCCGGAAGCCGTAATCGACCAGGGGGATCTTCCGTGACCGGTCACCGCCGTACATGCCGCCGATCTGCGGAACCCCGACATGCGACTCGTCCACCACGACCAGGGTGTCCTTCGGCAGGAAGTCCATCAGCGTGTAGGGCTCCTGGCCGGGACGCCGGCCGGTGAGGTGCCGTGAGTAGTTCTCGATCCCGGCGCAGCTGCCCGTCTCCCGCATCATCTCCATGTCAAAGGTGGTCCGCTGACGCAGGCGCTGGGCCTCGAGCAGCTTGCCCTGGCTCTCGAACCATGCGACCCGTTCTTCGAGCTCTAGATTGATCGCGTCGAGCGCCCGGAGCAGTTTCTCCCGCGGCGTCACGTAGTGCGTGGCGGGGAAGACCTGGAATTCCTCCAGGTCGCCGATGATCTCGCCGGTCAGCGGGTCGAGCTGGACAATCCGCTCCACCTCGTCGCCATTGAACTGGACCCGAGTCGCAATTTGGTCATAAGACGGCTGAACGTCGACGGTATCGCCACGCACCCGAAACCGCGAGCGGCCGAAGTCGACGTCGTTGCGCTGGTACTGCAGGTTGGTCAGCTTCCGCAAGAAAATATCTCGCCGAAACCCCTCGCCCGCGTGGATCTCGACCGACTCGCCCAGGTAGTCCTCGGGCGATCCGACGCCGTAGATGCAGCTCACGCTGGCCACGACGATGACGTCCCGACGGGTCAGCAGCGCCCGGGTTGCCGACTGCCGTAGCCGGTCGATCTCGTCGTTTCTCGACGAGTCTTTCTCGATGTAGGTATCCGTCCGGGGGATATAGGCCTCCGGCTGGTAGTAGTCGTAGTAGCTGACGAAGTACTCGACGGCGTTTTGTGGGAAGAACGACCGGAATTCGCTGCACAGCTGGGCGGCCAGGGTCTTGTTGGGCGACATGACGAGCGTCGGCCGCTGGATCTCCTGGATCATCTGGGCGACGACCATCGTCTTGCCGGAGCCGGTCACACCAAGCAGGACCTGGTGCTTTTGGCCCTTTTCGACCCCCTCGGCAAGCTTCCTGATGGCTTCCGGCTGGCCGCCCGCAGGGGAAAAGCCAGCCGTGAACGAGAACCTGGGCACCCCTCAATTGTAAGTTCGCGACCGCGGGTCTAGTCACCGTGGCACCCGTTCGGCCCAAGCTCCGCAGGGCCGGCAAGGGCCCTTCGAGACGGGTGCGACTGATGAGTGAATTTGAACCGAGCAGAGAGTTGCGACAGACAGCTGTCGGAACCATGGTGCAGGCTTAAAGCATGGCGGCGGTAGAGGTCCAACGAAAGCAGGAGCTCGTCGTTTGGAGGCCGCCGTGGAGCAGATGCGGGCCGGCGTACGGGCGATGTCAGCCCTGTTCGGTGACGCGGACGGCGAGACGCTGGGCGAGGCCCTGATCCAGATCCGCGAAGCTGGCATCGACCCACTCGAGGCGGTGTTCGCCTCTGGCTACGGCGCTTCGACAAGTCCGGCGAGTACATGACCGACGGGGCGCTCTCGGCGGTGGCCTGGGTGCGCGAGAGGTGCAACCTGTCAGGCAGCGCCGCCGCCGAACGTGTCAACATCGCGCGCCAGCTGGAGCAGCTGCCTCAGACCGAGAAGGCATTCGCAGCTGGCAGCGTGGGATTCCAGCACGTCGCCCTGATCGCGCGGACGGCGGAGAGCGTTGGCACGGCGCCGCTGCGGCAGGAGGAAGGCAACTTGCTCAAGGCGGCGCAGACGATGGACCCCGGCCGCTTTGCCGGCGTCGCCAAGAGCTTCGAGTATCGCGTCAATTCGGAGGCGGCGCTGGCCGAAGCTAACCGGGCCTATACTCGCCGCTACCTCCACATGAGCGAACCGCGGGACGGGCTGGTCCACCTAGAAGGGCTGCTCGACGCCGAGGGCGGCGCAACGCTCAAGACCGCCCTCAATGCGCTGATGCCACCGCCCAAGAAGGACGACGACCGCACGCCGCTCACGCCAGCGGGTTCCAGCCAACGCCCGGTCGGCTTAACAGCGGCGGGCCTAGTCTTCGGCGTGCGCGTGGCCGGGGTTGACGGTGCGCTTGCGCTCCAGGTAGGCGATCAGCCCAAAAAGCAGGGTCAATCCGAGCAGCAAACCGCCAAGGGCGTCGGAGAACCAATGCCAGCCGAGGTAAATCACTCCATAGCCGATCAGCAGGATCACCAGCACCAGGACCGGGCTGAGCCGCGAACTGTCGCGGCCGAAGAGTTCCCAGCGTTCCGCCAGGTAGAGAACCAGGCCGTATGCGATCGTCGCCCGGAGCACATGGCCACTGGGAAATGAGTACTTCCCCACGTTGTGCGCGAGTGTCGGGAGAATGTCAGGAAAGCGCTGGAAGGCTTTTCCGGGCGCGACCATGGGAACGACATGCTTGCCGAGGAATTCGAGCCCGGACCCCAGGAGGATCACGACAACTGGCAGCACGGCCAGCAGGCGCAGACCCCGAAACAGCGCCAATCCCAGCAGGGCGGCGATCACCAGCGTCACCTCGATGCTGCCCAAGTAAGAAAATATGCCGAGCCCGAGGTCCTGGCCGTAGCTGCCACGGCCCTGTAAGTAGTGAGTCAGCCGCAGGTTGACCCGGCCGAGGGCGCCGGCGCTGACCAGCAAAGTAATAAAAATAAATGCCGCGCCGAAGACGCCGGCCGTGATCATCAGGCGGCGGCTGAGGGCCGGCCAGCCCAGTCGGGTCAGTGTTGGCACTTGCGGCAGTAGACCGTGCCGCGGCCGGCGAGGCGAGTGCCCTGCAACGGCGTCCCGCATCTCAGACAGGGCTGGCCGCTCCGTCCGTAGACGACCAGCTTCTCCTGGTTGCTGCCGCGGAGACCAAACGCGTCGACGTAATTGATGATCGACGATCCTCGCGCCGCAATGCTGTTCTCCAGTACCTCTTGGATCGCTGAGTAGAGCCCCCGGCGTTCACGCGTGGTGAGCCGATGAGTCCACCGGCTAGGACGGATTCCGGCCCGAAAACATGCCTCGTCGGCGTAGATGTTGCCGACGCCAGCTAGGAAAGATTGGTCCAGCAACGCCGATTTGACCGGCCGCCGGCGGGCCTTCACGAGCGCTTCGAACTGACCTTCTGTCAAGTCGCCGTGGATCGGCTCCGGACCGAGCCGCGCGGGGAAGGCGCGGGCCGCGATCAGTTCATCCATTCTGCCGACGAGTAGCCGCCCGAACTGCCGAGGATCGTCATAACGCAGCTCCAGGCCGCTATCGAGCAATGCCCGGAAGTGCGTGTGCTTGACCGGCGCTTCTTCGGGCTCCCAGACGCGCAGGTGGCCGGTCATCCCCAGGTGGACGACGAGCCGCTGCCCGTTGCCATCCAACGGCATCACGATGTACTTGCCACGCCGCTCGACGGACTTGATATTCCGGCCGCGCAGGCTTCGAACGAACCTCGCTGGGCTCGGATAGCGCACGAGTCGGGCGCGAATCGCTGGATCTCGCGTTAATTGCACTGACTCGACGCGGCGGCCGGCGAGCTGGGATCGCAGGTCCCGGACGACGGTCTCGACTTCAGGAAGCTCGGGCATCGAGCCCTATGCCTTGGCGGCAACCAGCCGCACCCGCTCCATGTCCTGCCAGTTCGGGCCGAGCTTGAGATCGACTTGCAGCGGCACCTTCAATGGATAGGCCCTCGCCATCAGGTCCGGCACGACTTCAATGAGTCGTTCCCTCTCGGCGGGCGGAACTTCAAAGACTAGTTCGTCATGCACGGTCAGGATCATTCGGCTGGCGAGCCGCTGCTCGCGAATATGTTTATCCAGTTTGATCATCGCCAGCTTCATGATGTCGGCCGCGGATCCCTGCACCGGCATGTTGATGGCGATTCGCTCCGCGCCCTGCCGCAACATGCGATTCGGCGAGCGAATATCTTGGATATAGCGTCGACGGTGCAGGATGGTCTCGACATAGCCTTGCTCGCGCGCCTGCATCTTGATGCCTTCGAGAAACTCGCGCACCCGATTGTAGGCACGAAAGTACGCGTCAATAAATACTCGCGCCTCTTCCGTGGACATGCCAGTGTCGCGCGCGAGGCCGAAGTCACTCAGGCCGTAGAACAGTCCGAAATTCACGACCTTGGCGAGGCGTCGTTGATTCGCCGTGACGTCGGCCTGTGGGATGCCGAAGACTTCGGCCGCTGTCCGGGCATGGATGTCTTCACCGCGCGCAAAGGCGTCGACCAGCACTGGATCATCCGTCATGTGCGCGAGCACCCGCAGCTCGATCTGCGAATAGTCCGCCGAAAGCAACAGATCGCCGGGCCGGCTGGGAATGAACGCGCGGCGGACCTTCTGGCCGACCTCCGTTCGGATCGGAATGTTCTGCAAGTTTGGATCTGACGACGAGAGCCGGCCGGTCGCCGCCACGGTTTGATTGAAACTCGTGTGCACTCGATGCGTCTTCGCATCGACCAACAGCGGCAAGGCATCAACGTACGTGCCTTTGAGCTTGCTGAGCTGCCTGAATTCCAGGATCTTGGGGACGACCGGGTGCATGTCGCGCAGGCCCTCGAGCACGTTCGCGTCCGTCGAGTAGCCACTCTTGGTTTTCCGCCCTCCCGGAAGGTCCAGGTCCTCGAACAGGAATCGGGCCAGTTGCTGCGGCGAGTTGACGTTGATCGGCCCGTTTGCAACGTCGGCGATTTCCTGGTCAAGGAGCCGTATTTGTTCGTACAGCTCGCGCGAGACCTGCTGCAGGTACGGCAGATCGACAGAAACGCCGGCCAGCTCAATCTCGGCCAGCACCGGCAACAGCGGCATCTCGAGATCTCGGAACAGCTCGGCATTGCCCAGCCGGTCGAGCTCGGACTGGAGCCTGGGGAATAGCTGCAGCATTACGCGCATTCGTTCACCGAAAAATGCCGCCGCGCGCATGATCTCGACTTGGTCAGACCCCAGGGCGGTCTTACCGCTGCCTAGCAAGGCCTCGCGTCCCTCGATCGAACGATGCAAGACGTCCGACGCCAGCGCCTCGAGGCTCGGGGTCCGCACGCCAGAATTCAGTAAATACGCGGCGACCAGCAGGTCCCAGTTGGCGCCACCAAGTTCGATCCCGTGTGCACGCAGCGCCAGGTAGTCGGCCTTCTGGTTGAAGCCGATCTTGGACGGCTTCGCTGCGCGAAGCGCGGGTGCAAGGCGGTTGAGAACGTCCTTGACCTCGAGGCAGGGCTCTTGCTCGTGGGCCAGTGGCACGTAAAAGACGTCGCGCTCGTCCAGGCCGACGACCAGGGCGGCGATGCGGCCGTGTCTCGGGACGTCGTCGAGCGCGATGACCTGGAATCCGGCGCGGTCGGCGGCGGCGAAGGCCCCCACCAGCTGGTCAAGCTCGGCTGGCCGGCGGATGACGGTCACGGATTCAAGATCAGCCTGTTCCAGCGTCAGAGTTGCCTGGGCCGGTTGGCGCGGCGGCTCAGCGTCGAGCGCAAGACGGCCCTGTTCCCGCGCGGGGGCAAAGATGGGCGGCGCGGACATCTTGCTGCCATCGGTCCAGGTGGTTGGCACCCTTGCCGCCAGGCTGCGGAAGCCCAGGTCAGACAAGATCGTCCGAGCCGCCTCCGGCCGGTAGTCCTGGGCCGAACCGTGAGTCAAGTCCAGGGTGACGCCGGCGACATCGAGCACGATCGTTGCCATCTTTTTGCTGAGCAAGGCCTGCTCCCAGTTTTCGTCCAGAAGCTTCTTGATCTTGGGCGGCGTGACCCGGGCCCGGTTCTCGACCAGGCTCTCGACGGAGCCGAACTCCTGGATCAGCTTGATCGCGGTCTTTTCCCCGATGCCACGAATGCCCGGAATGTTGTCGGACACGTCGCCGACCAGGCCCTTGAGATCGACGGTCTGCAACGGCTCGAGTCCGTAGCGCTGGCGAACCCGATCCGGCGTGTAAAGAATCGTCTCTGATACCCCTCGCTTGCTGGTCAGCACGTCGACATCGTCGTTGACCAGCTGGAGCGCGTCGAGGTCACCGGTCACGATGGTGCCATGGAGGCCGCGTTCGCGGGCCTGCGTCGCCAGCGTGCCGATGACGTCGTCCGCCTCGACGCCCTGGACTTCGTAGATTGGGATGCCGAAGGCGCGAACGATGTCACGGGTCAGCGGAAACTGCGGGCTCAGCTCGGGAGGCGTCGGCCGGCGGGTCGCCTTGTACTGTTCCAGAGCCTCGTGGCGGAAGGTCCGCCCCCCCAGGTCGAATGACGCGAGCACGTAGTCGGGATGCTCCTGCAAGGCGAGCAGCAGCATGGACGTAAACCCATAGGCGGCGTTCACGATATTGCCTTCCCGATCGGTCAAGGAGGGCAGCGCGAAGAAGGCTCGGTAGACCAGCGAATGGCCGTCGATGAGCACGAGCCGCTGTTTCTGTTGGGGCTCCGTCACCATCAAAGTTTAGACGTGCGGGAATCCGCAGCCCTGACCTGTTTGTGAAAAACCCGATGATAAGATAGGCTCGAATTCAGGATGGCCAAATTCGTCGAAATGCAAGTCGACTCCATCCGTGTGCACATGCCCAGCGGGCAGCACGTCGTGATCCTCAAAGAGAAAGAAACGGAACGATATCTGCCCATCTGGATTGGCATTTACGAGGCGAACGCGATCGCGCTCAAGATCACGGGGATCACGCCGGAACGCCCCATCACGCACGACCTGCTGGCGAACATCCTGCAGAGTGCCGAGATGCGCCTGAAGAAAATCCAGGTGACGTCGTTGACGAACGAGGTCTTCTTCGCGCGCTTGTTTCTAGCCGTCAACGGCAAGGAAGTCGAGATCGATTCCCGGCCGAGCGACGCGATCGCGCTGGCCGTGCGCATGACCTGTCCCATCCTGGTCTCCCAGGACGTACTCGATAAGGCCGGCGTCCTCCCCGAAAAAGAAGAGGAAGAAGAGGACAAGTTGTCGATCTTCAAAGAGCTGATCAACAGCATGGACCTGCCCGACCTGGAAGGCCCGCCCCCGCCCGATAAGAGCTGACCCTCAGCTTCCGGTGAGCTGGACGGCGACGGCCGCCTGGAGCACGCGTCCCGACCCGTCGGGAACAACCCAGGTCGCGGTCAACCGGTAATCGCCGGCACGGGGCCCGGAGAGGGGGAGGCTCGGAAGCTCATACCACCCACCGAAAATCGGCGTGCCATTGCCGCTGATGACGCCGACCGGGTTCAGAGCAACGCCGACGCCGTTGTGGACCAGCGTCAATGTGAGGCCCTGGTCCGCACTGTTGGCGGACGAGGAAGGCGATCCTTCCAGCTGGATCGTCACTCGCATCTTGCCGTTCGTCGAGTAGGACGCGCTGTCAGTGTCCAGGACCAAGCGGCGCGAGCCATTGGTTGGATCCGCCACGGTCGAGGCATTCACCGGCGCGGTGCCGGCCTGCGCATTGAACTGCTGATCGAGCGCGGAAGCGGCGGGCGACGCGAGAGGCGAGGCAGCCCTGACTCCGGTCGCTCGCTGCGGGTTCCGCGCGCTGTAGTTCGCCGACGACCCCGCAGTTGCCGTGCTACCGCTTCCTGCCAGCAGATGCAGGTTCTGGATGCCGAAGGCGATGACCAGCAGGGCCACGGCCGCGCTGCCTACCCAACCAACGGGAGCCCACCGCCATGCTTGGCGACGCTGCGCCGGGATGGTAAACGTCCGCCGCGGCGTCTCCATTGGCAGGGCGCGGACGGCGTTGGCCGTTTGACGCAGTCCATCGAGCCGCGCCTGGCAGGACTGGCAGCCGGCGACGTGCTCCGCGACGCGAGCCTGCGCGCTGGCGTCGAGCTCGTGGTCGAGATAGGCCGAGAGCTCCTCGAGCAGCGGCTCAGTTGGGATCCGCGGCTCACTCGGCATGGGCATCCTCCCGGGTCGAAGGCGAGGGAAACAAATCGGGATGTTGGCGCAGGCGTTCCTGGACCTGGGCGCGCGCTCGCGCGATCCGCGACTTGACCGTTCCCAGGGGCACACGCAAGACGCTGGCGATCTCGTCGTAAGCCATCCCGTTGACGTCACGCAGCACGATGGCGATCCGCATGTCGTGCTCGAGTGCCTCGATGCTCTGGCGCACGAGCCGGTTGCGCTCGTTCGCCTCGGCGCGCTCCTGCGGGTCCGGGGTCGCGATCCCAAGGCCGACGACGTTACCGGTCTGATCTTCTTCGGGCATCACGCCGTATCGCCGGCCGCGACGGAAATGGTCGTAGCACAGGTTCGCCGCGATCTGAAAGAGCCAGGACTTGAACGGCGCATCCCGTAAGGTCCGGATCTTCTCCCAGGCACGGAGAAACGCCTCCTGCGCGATATCGGCGGCATCGTCGGGTCCACCGACCATCCGCAGCGCCATGTTGTAAAGCGGGACCTGGTATTGCACGATCAATTGGGTAAACGCCTCCTGATCGCCCCCGCGGGCCAGGCCCACCAGGTCGCGATCGTCCATTTAGCGGTTCCTGCCTTTAGACGCAAACATCCCTAATAAGTTCCCAACGAGCGTACTCGGATATACTCGCCCGGGCGTCGCCCCACGCGAGTGCGTTTGAGACGATTGTCTTTGCGTGCCGGAGTGTCGGAATGGTAGACGAGGGCGCCTCAAAAGCGCCTGGGCGTAAGTCCGTGTGGGTTCGAGTCCCTCCTCCGGCAGTTCGACTCCTGGGACCACAGGCACGCCCGTCACTGTGCGTCCATTTCACCACTCGACCAGGCCCGCGACCGATTGACGACTCCGGCGCCCCCCGCCATACTGCCCGCGGAAGAGGCGAGAACGGAACTTTTCAGTTCGGCGACCGTCTTACTGAGTTAGATGCGTGCCCAGCGCTGCCGCCTGCCCACGCGGATCGCCCTCGCCTTACTGCTTGCCGCGCTGGCGGTTCCGTACGCCGCTGTCGGAGCCGCGGCCGCCGGCAATGGACTGACGCTGGCGGTACACGTCGGTTACCAGGATGTGATCAAGCCGGGCGACTGGATGCCCGTCACGGTCGACGCGAAAAACACGGGAGCCGGCATCGACGGCACGCTCGAGATCCAGGAGGTCCTGAACGCTCAGCCCGGCGTCGGCGGCTTCGCCATTTACCGCCAGCCGATCAGCCTCGCGAGCGGCTCGAGCAAGCGCGTCCGGACGTATGTGGTGGTCGACACGACCGGCGCCACGGTCACAGCCCGAATCATCCAGAACGGCCGGGTCGCCGTCTCGCAGGCCTCGATTGGCGGGAGCACCACCTCGGCGTTGATCGGAGTACTGTCCGACCAAGGCACGGCGCTGGATAGCCTTGCGGCCGTCCACCCTGGCAGCATCGCCGCCCGAGTGGTCCACCTACGCCCGGATGAGATCGCCGACTCCGCCATCCCGCTGCGAGCCTTCGACATCCTCGCCATCGATGACTTCGCGACCGACGGCCTGACCGCCGGTCAGCGGACGGCCATCGGCGACTTCGTCCAGGCCGGCGGAGATCTGCTGCTGGGCACCGGCGCGGCCTGGCGCAAGACGCTGGCCGGCTTGCCGCCGTCGATCATGCCGATGGAGATCAGCGGCACGACCGTCCTGAACGCCGCCGAGCTGGGCGGCTCACGCGTCGAGCTGGCAACCGGCCGCCTGACGGGTAGCGCCTGGCTCGCGACCGGCGGCCAGCCTCTGTTGGCCGAGCGGCTTGTCGGCGCGGGGACCGTCACGATGGCGACCTTCGATTGGAACCAGGAACCCGTTGCCGGGTGGAGCGGCACCGCCGCGCTGCTGCGCCAGCTGATCGCACGCGCCTTCTTCGGGTCGGGTGGCTCGCTGCAGAATTTCGCTAACGGCAGCGGCGGGCCTGGTCCCGTCGGCTTCGGCTCGCAGCCGTCCATCAGCTCTAGGAGCGGCACGTTGACGTCGGTGCTGGGCGACCTACCCGGGCTCAACTTGCCATCGCTTCAGCTGACCGGGCTGCTGGTGCTGCTCTACGTGCTGCTGGTGGGGCCGATCAACTACCTCGTGCTGGGCGCGATGCGGCGTCGGGCGCTGGCCTGGGTTACCGTGCCGCTGATCGCGGTCATCGCTTCCGCCGGGGCCTACGGCACGGGCGTGTTCACGAAAGGTCGGTCCGTCCAGGCCAACGAGGTCACGATCCTGCACCTGCAGCCCGGCTGGGACCATGCCTACCAGGAGAGCTACACCGGAATCCTGGCGCCCAGCCGCGGTGACTACCAGGCCAGCATTGCCGGGGAGCGGCTGCTGATCGGCCCGATCGTTACCAACGGCAACGGCTTCGGCTCGAATTCGGGCCTCCGCGTCGACGTCGACAAGAATGGCGTCACCCTCACCGGCATGACGGCTTTCGTGCTGGGCGGCTTCGCGACCGAGTCGGTCGCGCCGGCGCCGCAACTGGTGGGGCATCTGCAACTGATCAATGGCAAGCTCACGGGAACCATCGAGAACCACTCGAACCTGAGCTTCACCGACGCGGTCCTGATCGCCGGCGACAACTTTCAGACCATCGGCGCGCTGAAGCCGGGGGCGACCGCGGCCGTCAGCCTCGCGCCAAAACCAGCGAACCTGTTCGGCCAACCTCTCTATACACGGGTCTACAACACCACGGTCTATCCGGGCGGCTTTGGACCCGGTGGCTCGAACATGACGGACGCCGACCGAGAGAACTATGCCAAGACCCAGATCCTTGCCCTGGTGAGCGGGGTGAGCTTCAGGGGCGCCCCCGTCGCGGGGACGCCCTTGCTGGTGGCATGGACGCATCAGCCGTTCCAGGAGATCACGGTGAGCGGCAGCCAGCCCCGGGCGACGGCCGAATCCGCGGTCGCGCTGTCGCTGCCAGTCGACCAGATTGGTACCGGCCCGTTGCCCGCCGGGGTCGCGAGCGGCCGCATCGTTGACGTGGTGGGCGATACCCAGGGCCAGGGACCGCCGGGAATGCTGGTGATCCAGAACGGCAGCGTGACCTACGAATTCTCGCCGTCGCTCGCGGCGGGCACGCAGCTGTCCGGCGTCTCCCTCACCTCGACGAATCCGTATAGCGCGAAGTTCGCCGGACCGCCCGGCACGACGGCCGCCGGCCCGTCGGTGCAGGGCCAGGTGTGGGACTGGTCGCGTTCGGCCTGGACCGATGTCGCCTACCAGGAAAACGGCACCACCACGCTGCCCGACAGCGCGGCCAATCCCGCGACCGGCAGCGTCCGATTCCGGCTCACTACGACCAGCGGCCTGCTGGCGGGCCCGATTACGCTCTCGGGGACGGTCAGATGATCTCAGTCGAAGCGCTTTCCAAGGTCTACGGCAACCGCACCGCCCTCGATGCGGTCTCATTCGAGGTGCCGAAAGGCGAGATCTTCGGCTTTGTCGGACCAAACGGCGCCGGCAAGACGACGACGCTGCGGATCCTCGCGGCGCTGCTGGAACCCACGGCGGGACGGGCCTTCGTCGATGGCGCCGACGTCATCCTCCACCCGGACCGCGTCCATGAACGGCTTGGATACATGCCAGATTTCTTCGGCGTCTACGACCAGCTGACGGCGTCGGAATACCTGGATTTTTATGCGGCCTGCTACCGGCAGCCCAAGGCACGACGCACAAAGGTCGCGGATGACCTCCTCGCGCTGGTCGGCCTCTCGGATCGGAAAGATCAGGCGGTCGACACACTGTCGCGCGGCCTCAAGCAGCGGCTCTGCCTGGCCCGCGCCCTGGTCCACGATCCCGCCGTGCTGTTGCTGGACGAACCGGCCTCCGGTCTCGATCCACGCGCCCGGGTCGAGATGCGCGAGATCTTGAAGGAACTCCAGAAGATGGGCAAGACGATCCTGATCTCGAGCCACATCCTTCCCGAGCTCACCGACCTCTGCACGATGGTCGGCATCATCGACCAGGGCCGGATGCGCGCGACCGGGCCGGTCCAGGAGGTCATCCGGCAGCTGACCAGCGGGCGCCGGCTCCGAATCACGGTCCTGGGGCAGAAGGAGGAGGCGGCCGCCGTGCTCAAGCCACTGCCGACGATCCATAGCGTCACGATGGTGAACGGCGCGATCGAGGCCGAGTACGAGGGCGACGAGACCACCGCGGCGGCCATTCTGCAGACGCTCACCGCCGCGGGCATCAAGGTATCCGCGTTCAGCCAACTGGAGGGGGGCCTCGAAGACGCGTTCATGAAGGCCACCTCGGAGGACGTGGGATGAACCGCGTTGCCGTCGCGCTCTGGAACCCGATCGTCGCCAAGGAGTACCGCTCGCGGATGCGCACCTGGCGCTCGCCGGTGGCCATGACGGTGTATATCCTGCTGCTCGGCGGCCTGGGGTGGGCGATCTTTTCGTCGATGGCCGCCTCCGCGCGCAGCGGGTTCAACACCGGGCAGGCTGCGAACTACGGACAGGGCCTCTTTCTCTACCTGGTCCTCTTCCAGATGGTCTTGCTCGCCTTCATCACGCCCGCCCTGACCGCCGGGGCGGTCAGCAGTGAGCGCGAGCGCCAGACGATCGACCTGCTCTTTGTGACCAAGCTTCCGTCGTTTTCGATCCTCTGGGGCAAGCTGCTGGCCTCCATGTCCTTCGTGCTGTTGTTGTTGCTGCTCTCAGTGCCGATCTTCAGCCTGGTCTTTCTGTTCGGCGGGATCGAGCTCGACCAGGTGCTGGCCGCGTTCCTCGTCACCGCGGTCGCTGCGCTCACGCTCGGGATCGTCGGCATCGCGTGCTCGTCCGCCTTCCGCCGCACCCTCCCGGCCACGGTCTGCGCATACGGCGCCGCCTTCGTCCTGCTGGCCGGCAGCCTGCTGTTCGGCCTCCTCTTCCCGACTGACCTCAGCCCCAACGCGACCACCGCGCCCGCCCCGCCCGCGGTCACCTACCTGAGTCCGCTCCTGCCGCTGATCACGATCGGGACCAACGGACCCATCACCGGCTATGGCGTTCGCAATGGCAATGGCATCGGCTTCGCCCAGGGTGGGGGGATGGCCTGCAGCAGCGGGCCGAATGGCGTCCAGTCGTGCTATGCCATCGGCGGCAACGGCGCGCCAATCGGTAAAGGCTTCGTCGGACAACCATATAACCCCCCCCAGGCAAGCGGGACCACCATCCCCAGCGGACTTTTTAGCGGCTGGCAGTACTGGCAGGCGACCGTCACCTTGCAATTGGTGATTTGCGTCGCCGCGCTCATCCTGAGCGCCCTCCTCCTGCCACCGATCCGGCATCTGCCCTGGCGACGGCGCGCTCGGGCGAGGACGGCGGGGTGACCCACCGATGAGCTCGCTCGAGGCGATCATCCGTGAGCTCCGCCGGGCCGCTGCCCGCGCCCGCGCGGCACGATATGCCGTCCATGGGCTGGTCGCGGCGGCTGCCTGGATCGCCCTGGTGCTGGTCGTGGCTCGACTGGTCCCCTTGGAGCGGCGAGTGGACGTGGCCATCATCGGGGTCCCCGTGGCGCTCGCCCTCGCCGCGCTGGCCTGGCTGTTGCGACAGCCGAGCGCGGCCGTGCTGATGGTGCTCGCCGACATGCGACTCGGCCTGAAGGAACGGCTGTCGACGGCATGGGAGCGACGGGCGGAGTCCGGCTTGTTGGACGACGCTCAGCGGCGCGATGCGCTGCAGCACGCTGCCGGAGCCAGGCTGGCGGCCGCCTTCCCGGTGCGGGTCAATCGCGGCGAAGCCTCACTGGTCGCAATCCTCGCCATCTTCTCGCTGGCGCTGGCGCTGTTGCCCAACCCGATGGACCAGGTGCTCGCCCAGCGGCAGGCCGATCGCGTCAGCCAGTCGCGCGCGGCGCAGGCCATCAAGGATGCCCAGAAAAAGGTCGCCGACAGTGCCAAGCCGACGCCGGTCGACCCACAGGTGCAGAAGATCCTCCAGGATGCTCAGGCCAAGATCGGCCAGGCGGACAGCCCGCGCAAGGCGCTCGAGTCGATCACGCCGGCGGAGCAGCAACTGCAACGGCTGACCGATCCCGGCACCCCGGCGCTGAGCAGCAGCGCGCAGAACCTCGCGAACGCGCTGAGCGGGACCGCCGCCGGCCGCAGCGCGGCCCAGGCGATCAGCACCAGCCCGGCCAAAGGGGCCCAGTCCGTGCGCGATCTTGCGTCGCAGCTCCAGAACCTCACACCGAACGACCGCCAGGAATTGGCGAAGGCGCTGGCCAGGGCCTCGCAGCAGGCGCAAAACAGCCAGATGCGCGACTCGCTCAGCAAGGCGTCGTCGTCACTGCAAAACGGCGATGCGAGCTCGGCCGCCCAGGCGCTCAACGACGTGGCCAGCCAGCTTGACTCGCTCCAGCAGCAGCAGAACACCGACCAGGCCGTCGCCTCCGCGATCAACGGGCTGGAGGCGGCGCGGCAGGCGCTGGCGACCCAGGCCGACCGTGACGCCAGCGGCCAGGGCGGGCAACCGAGCGCCGGTGCCGGGCCGAGCAGTTCGTCTGGCGCGGGCGCGAGCGCCAGTGGGAGCGGGAATGGCAATGGGAATGGCAACGGCAACGGCAACGGCACCGGCACCGGTACCGGCAGCGGCAGCGGCAGCGGCAGCGGTGGCGCCGGTAGCGGTGGAACGGGCGGCGCGGGATCGAGTGGGTCAGGAACCGGGACCGGCTCGGGAGCGAAGAGCACCGAGCGGGTTTACGTGCCGGGCCAGCCGGTGCCGGGGCAGTCGACCAACGATCCGACACCGCTCGGACCGGGGCAGGACGTGCCGCTGAGCCCGTACAGCCAGGTGATCCAGGCCTACCAGCAGGCAGCCCTGGATGCCACGAACCAGAGTCTCATTCCGGGCAGTGAGCGCGACCTCGTCCGCGAATATTTCTCGCAGCTCGGTGAACAGAGTGCAGGCACCCAGAAATAGGGGAGCATCGCCGCATGGAGGATCATGATCGCTGAAGAACCGCGCGTCGACGCGACTCGGGTGACCGAGCTGGCGCAATCCCTGGAAGGGGAGCTGGCTCGACTCATCGTCGGACAGAAAGAGCTACTCCGCGACACGGTCATTGCCCTGATCGGCGGCGGGCACGTGCTGCTCGAAGGCGTACCCGGCCTGGGCAAAACCGTCCTGGTCCGTTCCCTCGGGCAGGCGTTGTCGATGAGCTTTTCTCGTATCCAGTTCACGCCCGACCTGATGCCCGCCGACATCGTCGGAACGAACATCATCGGCGACGAGGACGGTCGCCGCCAGTTTCGCTACCAGGCCGGTCCAATTTTCGCGAATCTCGTGCTTGCCGACGAGATCAACCGGGCGACGCCCAAAACACAGAGCGCCTTGCTGGAAGCGATGCAGGAGCGCACCGTCACGGTGGGAACCCAGACCCGGCCGTTGCCCTCGCCCTTCTTTGTGCTCGCCACCCAGAACCCGATCGAGCTGGAGGGCACCTACCCGCTGCCCGAGGCGCAGCTGGATCGATTTTTCTTCAAAGTGCTCGTCCCCTTCCCGAGTGAGAAGGATCTCCTCGAGATCGCCCGGCGCACCACCGGTGAGTCGACGCCACAGCTGAAGCCCGTCGCGGACGCGAACGCCATCCTGGTGGCCCAACGCGTCGCCCGTGAGGTGCCGATCGCCGAGCATGTCCTCGCCTATGCCGCCCGACTGATTTCGGCCACCCATCCCGACCGCACCGAGATCGACAGCGTGCGCCGATACGTGCGCTGGGGTGCCAGCCCGCGCGGCATGCAGACGCTGATCCTCGCCGGGAAGGTGCGCGCGCTGCTGGAGGGCCGCTACAACGTGGCTTTCGAGGACTTGAACGCCGTCGCGCAGCCGGCTCTGCGTCACCGCATCTTCCTGCAGTTCGAGGCCGAGGCCGACGGGGTCACCGGCGACCGGATCATCAGCGAGATCCTGGAGCACACGGTCAAGGAACCCGACCGGGCCTAACACGGAGATGGTCCCGCTGCTGGAGCCCGCCCTGCTCCGCCGCCTCGAAACGCTGGCGCTCCAGGTCCGGCGGGCCGTCAGCGGGCAGATGGGCGGCGAGCGCCGCTCACGGCGCCGGGGTCAGTCTGTCGAGTTCGCCGACTTTCGTAACTACACGCCCGGCGATGACTTCCGCCTGATCGACTGGAACGCCTATGCCCGACTCGACCGCTTCATGCTGCGACTCTTCGTCGCCGAGGAAGAGCTGCCGCTGAGCCTCTTCGTCGACCTGAGCGGCTCGATGGACTGGGGCAAGCCCAGCAAGGCGGAGACGGCCCGGCGCCTGGCTGGGGCCATCGCGTACGTGGCACTGGCGGCGCTCGACCGCGTGCGCCTGACCGTCTTTGCCGAGGGCGCAGCCTCCGGGGGCGCGCCCTATCGGGGCCGGCGGGCGGCCGCCGGGCTCTTTGCCCGGCTGCGGTCGTTTCCCAGCGGCGGCGTGACGAACTACGAAAAGCTCGTGTGGCCGATTGGCCGGCAGCGGCCGGGGATGACCGTGTTGATCACTGACGGCCTTGGCGACTCGCCGATTGACCCGGCGTTGACGGCGCTGCAGCGAGCTCAGCAGGAAGGCGCGGTCCTTCAGCTGCTCGCGCCCCAGGAGATCACGCCGGACTGGTCCGGGGACGCCCGCCTCAAGGACGCCGAGACCGGGGTGGAACGCGAGTTCACGGCCACGCCGCTGACCCAGGGCAGTTACTTGCGAGCGCTGGCGCAACGGACCGATGAGATCGAGCGCGCCGCCCATCGCCGCGGCCTGCGCTTCGCCCGCCTCTCGAGCGCGGAACCCATCGACGAGATGGTGCAGATCACCCTGCGGCGGATCGGGCTGCTGGCATGAACCTCCTCGCCCCGGCAGCCGCCGTCCTGGCGTTGACCCTGCCCGCGATCGTCGCCCTCTACTTTCTGAAGATCCGCCGGCCCACCCGGGTGGTGCCGGCGCTGCATCTCTGGCCGAATCAGATCCGCGACCGGCAGGCGAATGTTCCCTGGCAGCGCTTGCGCCCCAGCTGGCTCCTGTTTCTGCAGCTGCTGGCCGCGGCCGTCCTCGTGGCCGCAGCGGTGCAGCCGGTGTTACCCGCCGGCGCGGCCCTGGCGCGCCACAGCATCGTCCTCCTCGACGCCTCGGCATCGATGCAGGCGAGCGACCTCGCGCCCTCGCGACTCGGTGAGGCGAAGCGCCAGGTCGGCGCCGTGATCGACCAGCTCGGACCGCAGGACCGGATGACGGTTATCGCCGTCGGGCCCGTCCCGCGGATCGTCGCGTCCGTGACCGGCGATCGCGATGCGCTACATCGCGCGGTGAACGGGATCACGGCGAGCAATGGCCCGGCCGACCTGTCGGCCGCGCTGACGGTGGCGGCCGGCCTGGTACGGGCCGGCGACGATGCGCGCGCCTATCTGTTCAGCGACGGCATCGTGCAGCCGCTTGCGGCCTCGTTCAGCGCCGGCCTCCCCTTTCCCGTCGAGTACCACCGGGTCGGCGTTTCGGGAGAAAATGCCGGCCTCACCTCGCTGACCGTGCGCACCAGCGCCCAGACCCGAGCCGCCTACCTGCACGTCCAGAACTTCGGTCAGCAGCCGCGCTCGGTCAGCGTCGAATGGCACGCCGACAACCACCTGCTCGATGTCCGCCCGCTGACGCTGGCGGCCGGGCAAGCGCAGGACCTGGTGTTCCCGGTTCCGGCGGACGCGACCTCCGTGACGGCGCGCCTGGCGAGCAGCGACATCTTCGCGGTCGATGACGTCGCGACCGCGGTCGCCCGCTCACCACGCGCCTTCCGCGTCCTGCTGGTCACCCCCGGGAACGTCTTCCTCGAGCAGGCGCTCCGGCTCCGCACCGACCTGCAGGTCGATGTGATCGCGCCGGCGGCCTATCGCGCGAGCGCCGCCTACGCGATGACCGTCTTCGACCGGTTCGCGCCGCCCACGTTCCCGGATGGGCCGTCGCTCGTCCTCGATCCGCCGGCGGGTTCGGCCCTCGCCGGCGGGCCACCGGTCGGGATCGGGCGCGTCCGCGCCGTCGACGCCGGTGACCCATTACTGGCCAATGTCGACCTGCAGGACGTCCACGTTGCCCGCAGCGAGGACCTACGAAATTCGACGTTTGGCCGGCCGCTGATCAGCAGCCTGCAGACACCCCTGGTGCTGGTTCGCGACGAGCCGTTTCGGCAGGTGCTGATCGGCTTCGACCTGCACGAGTCCGATCTGCCGCTTCGGATCGCGTTCCCGATCCTGATGCAGAACCTGAGCGAGTGGATGCTGCCTCCGAGCGTGCCGAGTCATAGCTTCCATCCGGACGAGCCGGTCACGATCGTGCCCGAGCCGGGAGCGACGGCCGTGAGCGTGATCCGGCCGGACGGCAGCCGCCGCTCGTTGGCAACCGGGTCGATTGCCACCTTCGCGGATACCGACCCGACCGGTCTCTACACCGTGGAACAGGTGCTCGCCGGCAAGGTCCAGAGTTCCTGGTTCAGCGTCAATCTCTTTTCTGACTCCATCTCGCAGCTCAAGCCGCCCGAACGGCTGACGCTGCCACCAACTCGGACGACCGCGATTCAGGCCACCCACCGCGGCCAGCTGGAAATCTGGCCGTGGATCGCGCTCGCGGCGCTGGGCGTCGTGGTCGCCGAGTGGCTGGCCTTCCACCGTGGGCTTTGAGCTCAGCCGCCCCCTCTTTGTGGGGGCGGGCATCCTGGCGCTCGCGATCATCGTCGCCACCTGGCGCTTCTTTCCACCGCCGTTGCCGCCGCGCCGCGCCCGGCTGTCGCTGGGGCTGCGGGCTCTGATCGTGGTGCTGCTGACGGCGAGCCTCGCCGGATTCCAGGTCCAGACGACGCCGTCCAGCCAGTCGCTGCTGGTGGCCGCCGATCTTTCCGCCAGCGTGCAGAGCGCGCTCGACACCGAGGCCGGCCTGGTCCGCCGCATGCTGCAGCAGCGGCAGGGTGACAATCGCGCCGGCGTGCTCAGCTTCGGCCGCGACCCGCAGGTCGAGGTGAACATCAGCAAGGATCCCCAGTTCGGCGAGTTTCAGAGCCAGCCGAATCCGCACTACACGGACCTGGCGGCCGCGCTGCAGCTCGGCGGCTCGATCCTTCCCGATGACAGCCGGCGGCACATCGTCGTCATCAGCGATGGCCGGGCGAACCTCGGCGACGCGGTTGGCGAAGCGCGCCTGCTCCGGGCGGAGGGCGTCCGCGTCGACACCCTGGCGCTTCCCGTGCCCATCGGCGCGGAGGTCTACGTCGATCGCCTCGATGCCCCCCAGACGCTCGCCCAGGGCCAGCAGGCCGATGCGCAGGCGCTGATCGTCAGCAACACGGTCACGCATGCGACCGTCCGCTGGTATCTCGATCGCACGCTCCTCAATACGATCCAGCTCGACCTGGCCCCCGGCGAAACCACCGTCGCGCAGACGGTGAAGCCCACCGAGCCCGGGTTCCACGCGGTTCGCGTGGTGATCGATCCCGTGCGGGATACCTACGCCGAGAACAACCTGGGCGAGTCGCTGATTCAGGTCGTTGGACCCCCGCGGGTGCTGCTGGTCGAGAACACGCTCGGCGAGGCAGCGAGCCTTGAGATGGCGCTCCACTCGACCGGCATCAGCAGCGCGGCGATCACACCGGACCAGCTGCCCCGGTCGGCCGCGGACCTCGCCGCCTACCAGGCGGTCGTGCTCGTCAACATCCCGGCGTCAAGCCTGGGCGCCGACGCCATGGCGCTGCTGCAGGTGTCGGTTCGCGATCTCGGCTCCGGCCTCGTTGTCATCGGGGGCGCCGACAGCTATGGCCCGGGCGGCTATGCCGGCACGCCGATCGAGACCATCCTGCCCGTACAGATCCAGCTGCCCCAGGACATGCAGAAGCCACCGGTCGCCGTGATGCTCGTCCTCGAATCGACCGAGAGCATGCAGGGCGATCAGGTGTTGCGCGGCGCGGCGGAGTCCGTCGTCGACCAGCTCACGCCGCGCGACATGGTCGGGGTCACCAACGGCAGCATGGGCAACGTGGTCGTCCCGCTGGCGCCGCTGACGGATAAGACGGCCATCAAGCGGAAGATCGAAAACATGGGCCTCGGCGATCCTCCGAGCTACGCCCCGGACTTGAACGCGGCGGACCAGGCCCTGACCCACACCACCGCCGCGATCAAGCACGTGATCCTGTTCGGCGATGGTGACGCGCAGGACAACTATCAGCCGGTGATCACGGCGATGCACGGTCATGGGGTCACGGTCTCCACGGTCGCGATCGCATCCAACGCGTCTGACGCCTCAACCATGCAGGCGATGGCGGGTTGGGGGCACGGCCGCTTCTACCAGAGCAACAGCCTGCAAGACGTGCCGCAGATTTTCCTGAAAGAGACGCGCGAGGCACTCAAGCCCTGGATCGTCGAAGGCCGCATCGCACCGCAGCTGGCCTCGCTGGCGGACGTGATTCCCGGTGTTCCCCTTGACAGTTTTCCGACCATCACAGGCTACGTCGCGACCACACCCCGCGCCGCCGCCGACATCGTGCTGAAGAGCCCGCAGGGAGATCCGCTGCTGGCGACCTGGCAGTACGGCCTCGGCCGGGTCATGGCCTGGACCAGCGACGCCCAGGGCCGCTGGACGGCGGGGCTGCTCCAATGGCCGTCGGCCAATCGATTTTTTGGGGACATCGTGCATGCCAGCCTGCCGCAGCCGGGCGATCCCGCGGTGAGCGTCGAGACCCGCGTACAGGGCGACCATACCCACCTGCTAGTGACGGCACCGCCAACCTCCGGGGCCACGGTCTCGGTCAACGCCGTCACTCCGGATCTGGCCGACGCCAGCCTGACCCTGTCGCCCACTGGCGCCGGCCGCTTTGAGGGCGATCTGCCGACCGACCAGGTGGGAAGCTACCTGCTGCATGTCAGCGAATCGGCGGGCGGCGTGGTTCGACACACGACGACGACCGGACTGGTCGTCCCCTACTCGCCCGAATACCGGGATCTGGGCACCGACGTCGCCACCCTGAAGGCGATCGCGCAGGCTGGTGGCGGCGTGCTGCTCTCGGACGTGTCCCAGGTGTTCCGGGTGCCGGTGCCCAGCGTGCGGGCCGCCCTGCCGATCAGCGAGATCCTGCTCGTGGTAGCGATTCTGCTCTTCCCGATCGACGTCGCCTTACGCCGGCTGATCTTCCGGCTGGAAGACATGCCCGCCTGGCGGGCGGCCCTGCAACGCCGGCCCGCGCCCGCCGTCCCGGCGGAGGCCACGGTGACCCGGCTGCGGGAGCGGGTCGAAGGCGTTCGAGCCGCCCGCGCCGCCCAACCGCGGCCGCCAAAGAAGCCGCCGGAGGATCCGACCGGCGACCTGCTGGCCCGCCGTCGCCGGCGCTGATTCTTAGCCGGGACTTATCCAGAACCCCGTAGACTAGCCACCGATGTTCGGACCGACCATCACCGGGCTGCTCGTCACGCTGATCACGATCTTCATCTTCGTGCTGATCGCACGCGCCATCTTGTCCTGGTTTCCCGGCATGCGCTACAGCGAGGCTGGGCGGATTATCGTGATGGCCACCGAGTGGTATCTGGGGCCGATTCGCCGGGTCATCCCACCGGCGGGCGGCCTCGATCTCTCGTTCCTGGTCGGGATCATCATCCTCTATGCGTTGCAGGCCTTCATCGGTTCGGGCAACATCGTGACCGCGCTCATCGCGATCGTCCGGTACGCCCTCGTGTTCTGCATCATTGTTGTGCTGGTCCGCATTCTCTTCGGCTTCTTCCAAATGGATCCCTGGCATCCGATCACGCAGATGATCATGCAGGCGACGGAGCCATTTGCGCGGCCGTTTCGCCGATGGTTTCCGCGGCGCCAAAGACAGTTTGATTGGGCACCCGTCGCCGCCTTCGTCGTGCTGCTGGCGGCCTACGTCCTGGTCTCGAACCTGCGCGGCTTCGGGATCGGTTAAGAACTCGCTGAGCCGACAAGCGTCCGTGGTTGCCGGCCACCGTTGAGCTGGCGTTCCGGCGCGCGGCGACGGATGACCTCCAGTCGCCACACGGGTCGGCTGAAGAGCGCATCGATCTCGCGCTGGGCGCGGTCACCAGCGAGCCCACCACCCTGCACGCGAAACTTCTCGCCCAGGTCCATGTCCACCACCTGGTCGCCGCGCTGCAAATGCAGGACGATTCGGTCCGGCCCAGCGCATCGGCCCAGGATCTCCTGGAGAGACGCCATCTGGTCCGGCGTCGCGTCGGCCGGCACGTCCAGGTGGACGACCTGGTTGCGCACCCAGCTCTCGTGCCCAGCGTCGTCGAACGCCAGGATCTCATCAGCGATGACTTTCGCTGCCTCGCTGCGCTCTTCGTCGTCACCGGCCGCAACGCGGGCATCGACCTTGCCCCGAACGATCACGACCGTGTCGGACAGCAGCAGCTGGCGGCTCTCATCGAACACTTTGGGGAAGACGATCACCTCGATCGTCGCGGTTAGATCTTCGAGTTGCACGAAGGCCATCGCCTTGCCGGTTTTCGTCACCACGGGACGCACCGTTTTGATGACGCCGCCGATCCGGACCTCGTAGTCCTCCATGTCCGGCGTGACCTGGTTGGCGTAGGTGTCGACTTTCGCATGGAGCTCCTGCTCGATCCGCCTGAGGGGATGGTCCGACAGGTAGAGGCCGAGCAATTCCTTCTCTCCCTTGAGCCGCTCGTCGTCGGGCATCGGCGGCATGGACGACACTAAGCCGGCTGACGGGTCGTCCATTTCGTCCGCGTCGGGCAGCATGCCGAAGAGTGACGTCTGGCCGCTCTCCCGCTCGCTGATGATCTGGGCCGCCCGGTCGCTGACGCGGTCGATGCTGGCGAGCAGGCGGCCGCGCTCGCCCAGGCTATCGGTCGCGCCGGAGCGGATCAGACTTTCGAGCACCCGTTTGTTGAGCTCGCGTGGGTCGGCCCGCACGCAAAGATCGAGGGCCGACTTGAACGGACCCCCGGTCCGCCGCTCGCTGATCAGCAGCTCGATCGCGCGAACACCGACGTTCTTGATCACGGCGAGGCCGTAGCGGATCTTTCCATCCTTGACCGAGAAGCCCGCCTCGGAGCTGTTGACATCGGGCGGCAGAACCTCGATCTCGCGTGCGTGACAGTCGAGCACGGCCGCGGCGACTTTGTCATAGTTGCCTGCTTCGTTGTTGAGCAGCGCCGCCAGGTACTCGAGCGGGTAGTTGGCCTTGAGGTAGGCGGTCTGATACGAGATCACGGCGTAGGCGGCACTGTGCGCCTTGGGGAATCCGTAGCCGGCGAAGTACGCCATCAGGTCGAAAATCTCGGTGGCCTTGGACTCGCTCACGCCGCGGTTCGTCGCGCCCTCGATGAACTTGGCGCGCATCTTGGCCATCTCTTCCTTCTTCTTCTTGCCCATGGCGCCGCGGAGCACGTCCGCCTCGCCCAGACTGAACCCGGCCAGCTGCCGGGCAATGTTCATCACCTGCTCCTGGTAGACGATGACACCGTAGGTCTCTTTAAGGATTGGCTCCAGCTCCGGCAGCGGGTAGACGATCTCCTGCTCGCCGTGTTTGCACTTCATGTACTGGTCCACGAGGCCGCCTTCCAGTGGGCCCGGACGGAAGAGTGCGATGGCGGCCGTGATGTCCGCGAAGGTCGTGGGGCGCATGTCCTGCATCAGTCGACGCAGCCCGGCCGACTCGAGCTGGAAGACGCCATTGGTATCGGCCGCCTGCAGGAGCCGGAAGGTAGCCGGATCGTCCCACGGAATCGTGGCTAGGTCCAGCTTCAGGCCACGCGTCTGCTCGAGGTTTTTCAACGCGTCCTCGATGATCGACAGGTTGCGCAGGCCGAGGAAGTCCATCTTGAGCAGGCCGATCTTTTGCACGGCGTTCATCTCGTACTGCGTCATAACGGCACGTTTTTCTTGGCCGTTCTTGTCCCCGCGAGTGATGCTGGCCTGCAACGGCAGGTACCGCAGCAGCGGCTCGGGCGTAATCACGATGCCGGCGGCGTGCGTCGACGCATGGCGAACCAGGCCCTCCAGTTTTCGGGCGTTCCTCAGAAGCCGCTCATACACGGGATCCTTTTCAGCCTGCGCGAGCTCGGGAACCATCTGGACCGCCTTGTCCAGGGTCATGTTGAGCTGCGGCGGCACCAGCTTGGCCAGGTGATCAACCTCGCGAAGCGGAATGTCCAGCGCGCGGCCGACGTCGCGGATGACGGCCCGGGCCTTCATCGTGCCGAACGTGATGATCTGCGCGACGTGATCCTCCCCGTACTTCTGGCCGACGTACTCGATGACGCGATCGCGATTGCGGTCATCGAAGTCGACATCGATATCGGGCATCGAGATCCGCTCCCGGTTGAGGAAACGCTCGAAGATGAGCCCATGCTGCAACGGATCGAGGGTCGTGATGCCGAGCGCGTAGCAGACGATGCTGCCGGCAGCCGAACCGCGACCCGGCCCGACGGCGACCCCGTGCGTGCGCGCGTAGTTGATGAAGTCACTGACGATCAGGAAGTAGGGCGCGTAGCCCATGTCCTGAATGACAGAAAGCTCTGTCTCGAAGCGATCGCGCACCAGCTGGCCCAACTCCGGATAGCGCGCCTTCAGGCCCTGCTCGGCCAGGCGGCGCAGGTAGGTTTCCCCTGTTTCTCCGGCCGGGACTTCGAAGCGCGGCAACAGCGGCTGGGTCTCCAGTTCCAGGTGGCAGCGCTCGGCGATCCGGAGCGTGTTGGAGACCGCCTCCGGGAAATCACGGAACCGCTCCGCCATCTCGGCGGGCGTCTTGAGATAGAACTCGTCGTTGTGGAATCGCATCCGCTTCTGGTCCGAAACGACGGTTCCGGTCTGCAGGCAGAGGAGGATGTCGTGCGCCTCGGCGTCGTCCTGTCGCGTGTAGTGCGAGTCATTGGTCGCGACCAGCGGGATGCCGGTACGCTGCGACAGCCGGGCAAGCCCTTCGTTGACCCGGGCCTGCTCCTCCATGCCGTGGTCCTGGATCTCCAGGAAGTAGTCGTCGCCGAACATCCGCTGGTACTCGCGGGCCGCTTGCTCCGCCCCCGCCTCATCGCCTTCCAGCAGGCGGCTCGCGACTTCGCCGCCGAGGCAGCTCGAGAGCGCGATCAGCCCCTCCGTATGCTCGGCGAGCAGCGCCTTGTCGATCCGAGGCTTGTAGTAGTACCCCTCGAGGTGCGCCAGGCTGGAGAGCTTGATCAGGTTGCGATAGCCGGCCAGGTCCTTGACGAGCAGGATCAGGTGATAGGGGTCACGATCGGCCCGCCCTTCCTTCTGGTGGCGGGTGCGAGTCGCAACGTAGGCCTCCTGGCCGATGATGGGATTGATCCCGGCGGCCTTCGCCTGCAGGTAGAGTTCGACCGCGCCGTAGAGCACGCCATGGTCGGTGAGCGCGATCGCCGGCATCCCGGTCTCCGCTGCCAGGCGGACCATCTCCGAGATCCGGCTGGCGCCGTCGAGCAGGCTGTATTCGGAGTGGGTGTGAAGGTGGACGAAGCTCATGCGGTCCGTTCGAGCTTGACCACCGCTTCAATGTGGTAGGTCTGGGGGAACATGTCGACGAAGGCCACCTCCACAAGGGTATAGCGTCCGGCGGCACCAAAACGATCGACATCGCGCGCCAGCGCCGACGGGTCGCAGGAGATATACACGATCCGTTCGGGCCTCAGGTTGGCCATCGCCTCAACCGCCGCTTCGGCGCAACCAGCGCGCGGCGGATCGAGCACCAGGACGTCGACTGACTCGTCGAGCTGGCCGAGTCGATCCTCCACCCGGCCGCGAAGATATCGCACGTTGCCGCAGCCGTTAAGTTGCATGTTCAACTCGCCGAGCCGGACCGCGTAGGGACTCTCTTCCACGGCGATGACGTCCGCCGCAGCGTCCGCAAGCCGAGCCGTCAACATGCCGATCCCGGCGTAGGCATCGATGACCCGCTCGCTGCCTGTCAGCTGCGCCACGGCGACCGCGCGCTCGTAGAGCACATCGCGCTGCCGGGCATTCACCTGGACGAACGCCTCCGGACGGACGCGGAAGTGGCGGCCGGAATCCTCGATGCCGATGGAGTCGTCGTTGAGGTTCAGCTCCGGAATCCAACCCGCGGTGCGTAAGCCGAAGGCCGGGTCGGCGGAGCCCGGTGGATACGGCGCCCAGAGCAGGTCGCTGGTCCCCGGCGCCCAGGTGAACTGCAACGCGGTGACCCGAGCGGCGGCAGGGTCCTCCGCGGCGCGCGCGAACGCCGGGAGCGCCCGCTCGATCGCCTCGACGTGGATCAGGCAGGCGTCGATCGGCAGCGTCTGGTAGGTGTGCTTGCGGTAGAAACCGAGGCTGACCGCGCCGCCGCGCCGCAGCACGTGAAACTCGCCGCGGAGGCGATAGCGCCAAGGATCGTCCATGCCCAGGACGTCAATGCGGTCAATAGGAAACTCGAGGTGTGCGCGCTGCAGCTGACGATACAGCACCTGGCGTTTCTGGGCGAGCTGCTCCGGATAGGCCAGGTACTGCAGCTGGCAGCCGCCACACCCGGCTGTGAAATACGGACACGGCGGCGCGACGCGCGTCGCGGCCGGCTCCAGCACGGCCGTCGCCTGGGCACGCCAGAAGTCCTTGCGGCGGTGGGTGACTTCGGCCTCGACCGTCTCGCCCGGGATGGCCCCCTCGACGAAGACGACCCGGCCGTCGACCCGCGCCAGGGCTGCCCCACCGTGGGCAAGCTCGCCGACCGTCAGTTGCACTACGAGATCTTCGCTCGGAGCAGCGCTTCGAGCCGCTGCGGGTTAGCTCGGCCCTTTGAAACCTTCATCGCCTGGCCGACCAGGAACATCAGCGCTTGCTGCTTACCGGCCTTGAAGTCGGCTACCGACTTCGCGTTCTCGGCGATGACCTGGACCACGATGCCCTCCAGCTCGGCGTCGCCGCTGATCTGGCTCGAGCCCTCTAAGGCCGTAAGCGCGGGGCCCGGATCTGATGCGCGATACATCGCGTCGAACGTCTGCTTCGCCATCTTGCCGCTAATGACGCCCGAGTCGATCAGCCCAATCAGCTGCTGCAGGTGCGTGGGCTTGACCGATGCTTCCTCGATTTCTTTGTGATCGGCGTTGAGGAGCCGGCTGAAGTCGCCAAGAATCCAATTCGCCGCGGCCTTCGCCGGGGCGCCCAGCCGGACGGCCTCCTCGAAGAACCCAGCCATCGGCTTGGACGAGGTGAGCAGCGAGGCATCGTAGGGCGTCAAGCCGAAGTCGGCGATGAAGCGCTTGCGCCGCGCGGCCGGCAGCTCGGGGAGCGTCGACCGGATCTCGGCCACCCATTCCCGGCCCACTTCCAGGGGCGGCAGGTCCGGCTCCGGGAAGTATCGATAGTCTTCGGCGAATTCCTTAGTGCGTTGCGACACCGTCAGGCCGCGGGTATCGTTCCAGCCGCGCGTTTCCTGGACCAGCCGACCGCCCGTTTCGAGCACCTCGGTCTGCCGCTCGATCTCGTACTCGATCGCTCGATGAATCGCCCGGAACGAGTTCATGTTCTTGACCTCGACCTTGGTGCCGTACTCGGTCCTCCCGACCGGCCGCATTGACACATTGGCGTCGCAGCGAAGCTGGCCCGACTCCATATCGCCGTTGTTGACGCCGATGTATTGCAGGATCGCGCGCAACCGCATGACGTACTCACGCGCTTCGTCGGCGCTGCGCAGATCGGGCTCCGACACGATCTCCATCAGGGGGACGCCGGCACGGTTGAAGTTGACCAGCGACGATGGGGCTTCATCGATCGCCCCCTCGTGCAACAGTTTGCCCGTGTCTTCCTCGAGGTGGACTCGAGTAATGCCGCAGCGCCGCGGATCGCCCTTGACGTCGAACTCGAGGTGGCCGTTGCGACTGAAGGGAAGGTCGTACTGCGAGATCTGGTAGCCCTTGGGCAGGTCGGGATAGAAGTAGTTCTTGCGGTCGAACTTGGAGAACTCGGGAATCTCGCAGTTCAGCGCAAGCGCCGTGCGGATGGTCGCCTCGACCGCCCGCCGGTTGATCACCGGGAGCGACCCCGGGAGCCCGAGGCAGACCGGGCAGGTGTTCGCATTCGGCGGCGTGGTCAAATAGTCAGTCGAGCAGCCGCAGAACATCTTGCTCTGCGTCAGCACCTGGGCATGGACTTCGAGCCCGACGACGACCTCGTAGCGCGTTGCGACGGCCATCAGGCGGCCGCCCGCATCAACGGCGACTGGAGTTTGCCGAAGTCGGTCGCGGCCTCGAACGCATTGGCGACCTGCAGCGCGGTCTCCTCACGGAATCCCGGCGCGATCACCTGGAGGCCGATCGGCAGGCCATCGGCCAGGCCGCACGGCACCGAGATGCCACAGACGTTGCCCAGGTTCGCGGGAATGGTGATGATGTCGTTCAGGTACATGGCCACCGGATCCTGGGTCTTCGCGCCGAGTGGAAACGCGACGGTTGGGGAGGTGGCGCCGAGCAGCGCGTCGACCTTCTCGAAGGCCCGTTTGAAGTCTTCGATGATCAAGGTGCGGACCTTTTGCGCCTGCAGGTAGTAGGCGTCGTAGTAGCCGGAGCTGAGCGCGTAGGTGCCGAGCATGATTCGCCGCTTGACCTCAGCGCCGAAGCCCTGCTGGCGTGTCAGCATGTAGTCGTCGATGAGATTTCTGGCGCCTTCCGCCTGGTGCCCGTAGCGGACGCCGTCGTAGCGCGCCAGGTTGGAGCTCGCCTCCGCCGGGGCGATGATGTAGTACGCGGGAAGCGCGAGGTCGCTGTGCGGCAGGCTTACCTCTTCGATCGACGCGCCCTGCTGCTCGAGGAGGCGAATGGCATCGTGAATCGCCTGCTCGACCGCCGGCTCCATCCCGGTCACGAAGTACTCCTTCGGCACTCCAAGGCGCATGCCCTTGACCCCCTGCCGCAAGGTCGCGAGGTAGTCGGGCACCGGTTTCGGTGAGCTGGTCGAGTCACGCGGGTCATGGCCGGCGATCGCCTGTAGCAGCAGGGCGCAGTCGACGACGTCACGGGTCATCGGACCGATCTGGTCGAGGGATGAGGCGAACGCGATCAGCCCATAACGGCTGACGCGGCCGTAGGTCGGTTTGAAGCCGACGATGCCGGTCAGCGCCGCCGGCTGACGGATCGACCCGCCAGTGTCGCTCCCCAGACCCGCAATCGCCTCCCCGGAGGCAACCGCTGCCGCCGATCCGCCACTGGAGCCGCCCGGCACGCGGTCGAGCGCCCATGGATTGTGGACCGGCCAGTAGCCGGAGTTCTCGTTCGAGGAACCCATCGCGAACTCGTCACAGTTTGTCTTTCCAAGGAAGACGGCGCCCTCCGCCTCCAGCCGCTCGACCACGGTCGCACTGTAGGGCGGGGTAAAGCCTTTCAAGATCTTCGAGCCTGCCGTCGATACGACATCCTTCACGCAGAGGACGTCCTTCAACGCGATCGGAATCCCGGTCAGCGCTCGAACGTCACGCTTCGCGCGCAGCCGATCGTCGGCGTCTTTTGCCTGCTGCAGCGCGAGGTCCCGGGTGACGACGAGGTAAGCCTTCGTTTTCTCCCCGACCGCGTCGATCTGGCCGAGGACGGACTCCGTGAGCTCCACCGATGAGATCTCACGGTCGACGAGCATCTGGTGCAGCTCGCGGATCGTACGCTGGAAAAGATTCATTCCTGGATCGCCTTGACCTTGAAGTACGCATCCTCGCGGGTCGGGGCGTTCTTCAATGCCGCCTCGGCGGGCAGGCAGGGTTCGCGCCGATCCTCCCGCATGACGTTGCGCTCCTCGAGCGGATGCGCCGTCGCCGGCACCCTCGAGGTATCGGCCCGGTTCAGGGCGTCGATCGCGTCGAGGATATGGCGCAACTGGTCACGATAACGGACAACCTCCTCCGGCGTGATCCCCAGCCGCGCCAGGCGCGCGACATGTTCGACCTCCTCTGAGGAGAGTGAAGACTTCGGCAAGACCACCATTCTATGGCAGCTTGGAAACCACTTTTGGACCGTGATCCGATGACGGCGCTAGGCGCTCAGGGCGCCGCTGATCCCGCTCCGGGTCCGCAGCCACGGACCGAGCGCGGCCGCGGTGGTCGGACGGCCCAGGTGGTAGCCCTGGATCAGATCGCAGCCGTAGTCGATCAGGAGCCGGTAGGTGGCCTCGTCTTCGACGCCTTCCGCCACGACGATCAAGCCAAGGTTGTGCCCGAGGTCGATTGTCGAGCGCACGATCGTCGCCTGGTCCCCGTTGGTCGTCATGTCCTGGACGAAGGACTTGTCGATCTTGATCTCGTCCACCGGGAGGTGCTGCAGGTAGGCAAGGGCCGAATAGCCGGTACCGAAATCGTCCAGCGAGATGCGCACGCCGACCGCGTGTAGGCGGCGCAGGATGTCGAGCGCCTCAGGCGACACCACACCGCGCTCCGTGATCTCTACTGTGAGCTTCTCCGGCTCAACCTGCCAGGTGCGCAGCAGCTCCGCCACCGCGTCCGGTAGCTCGGTGTCGTGGAGGTTGCGGGCGGATAAGTTGACGGCGACGCCGATATCAATGCCCGCCCGCGACCAGGCATGGACCTGGCCGAGCGCCTCGTTCAGCACCCAGGCGGTGAGCGGCTTGATCAACTCGCTCTGCTCGGCGGACGGGATGAAGTCGTCCGGCGGCAGCAGGCCGTGCTTCGGATGTCCCCAGCGAACCAGCGCCTCGACCTTCAGCGGGTGGCCGTCGACCGCGGACACGATTGGCTGATAGTGAAGCACCAGCTCGAACTGGTCGATCGCGTACCGCAGCTTGCCCACCAGGGGCACCCGGTCACCGTTTTCCCCTCCATCCTGCTCGATCGAGTAGACGCTGTAGCCGCTCTTGGCACGCTTCGCCGCGTACATCGCCACGTCGGCGCGGCGGATCAAGGCCTCGGCGTCTTCCGCGTGCTGCGGGAAAACGGCGATGCCGACACTGACGCTGACGTTGACCGGGGCCCCGTCGACCGTGAAGGGCTGGCCAACCGCTTGCAGGATCTTTTCCGCAACGAGGACCGCACGGGGCACGTCGGTGGCGCCCCAGGGCACCACGGCAAACTCGTCGCCGCCATAGCGAGCAATCGTATCCGCCTTCCGCAGCACGGCCCGCATCCGGGCGCTGACCTGTTGCAAAACCTGGTCTCCGGCCTCGTGCCCGAGGCTGTCGTTGACCTCCTTGAAGCCGTCGAGATCCATCAGCAACAGGGCGCACGGCTTGAGCTCCCGCTCGCCGGCGCGGATCGCCTCCTCGAGCCGTTCGCCGAGGAACGTCCGGTTTGGCAGCCCGGTTAGGGGGTCGTGGAGTGCCCGGAACTGCAGCGCTTCGGTCTCCGCCTTGCGCTCCGACACATCGCGCAGGCTGCCGATCACCAGCCGCTGCAGGCCGAGGCGACCGACGTTGAACTCCATCGGGAACGTGGACCCGTCTTTGGTCAGCCCCGATGTCTCGTGGCTGCCCATCATGACTTCGTGCTTCTGCGGACGCAGGTAGGTGCGGAGCTGCGGCTTGATCTCGCTGCGGTAGGGATCAGCGATCAGCCGGGCGAAGTCCTTGCCGATCACCTCCGCGGGCGGGTAGCCGAAGAGTCGCTCCGCCGCCGGGTTGTACGAGCGGACGACGAGGCGCTCGTCCACCGTGATGATGCCGTCGGCGACGTTGTCGAGAATGGCCCGGATCCGGTCGCCGCTCCGTCGCAATTCGTCTTCGGCCCGGCGCCGCTCGATGAAGTTGCCGATCTGGCTGCCGATGTCGGTCATCACCCGAAGGGTGGCCCGATCGAGCGAGCGTCGGTCGTTGCTCAAGAGGGCGATCACGCCGGTGACCTTGCGCCCGTTGGTCACCGCAAAGGCGAACTCGGCGTGCAGTCCATTCGTGGCGGCGGCGGCGGCGCGCTGCGAATCCGGGTCAGTGGCGACGTCCTCGATGGAGCGGGCACGGCTGGTCGACCACACCCGGCCCAGCAGTCCTACGCCCCGGGTAACAGCGAGCTCCTGGCTGGAGGCTTCGAAGGCCGCGAAATCCCGGGTCGGTCGATACCAGTCACACGCCCGGCGCAGCACATTCGCCTCCTGGTCTACCGCCCAGAACTCGCCGACCGGCCAGCCGAGCGTCTCGCAGATGCCCTGGAGGACCTGGGGCGCCGCCTCCGCCCAGGTGGCGGCGTTGGCCAGCGGCCGGGTCACAGCGAACTGCACGTTACGGAGACGATCCGCCATGCGTCGGTGACTGATATCGCTGACGAAGGCGACAAAGTCGACTCGGGACCCGGAGCGCGACGTCGGGGAAACCGAAATCTCGACCGGAAACTCGCGACCATCCCGGTGCAGCGCTGACAGCTCGACCGTCCGGCCGAGCAGCTTGCCCTCACCCGTCTCAATAAAACGGGCCATCCCTCGCTGATGGAGATCGCGGTACCGGCGTGGAATGATGGTCCCCGCCAGCGTGCGGCCAACGGCCTCGTCATGGGACCAGCCGAAGATCTCCTCCGCCTTGCGGTTCCAGCCCGTGATCAGGCCTTGCTCATCGGCGGTGATCACGGCGCTCGGTGAGGTGTCGATGATGAGCTGCAGATGCCGCTGCGATTCCTTGAACCGCTCCATGACGCGCAGTTGCACTTCGGCCTCTCGTCGAGCGGCGACGTAGAGGCCGACGGTGCCGACGAGGAGCACAGCGCAGGGCAGAACCATCAATGCGTGCCCGACGTACCAGAATCCGTCGTACTGAGCCCGCATGAAGAGGAAGATCGTTGTCTCCACCGCCACCAGCACCAGGCCGATGATCGCGCTGGCTTCGATCCGGCGGTCGGAACGGCGATCCTGTCGATAGCTCGCGGCGGCCACGACCACGGGGAGGAACGGGACGGCTTGCAGCAACGTATTGAGATCCGTGAACCGTCCATTGACGGTCAGAGGGGGCAGAACGAGGGCGAGGCCAGCCGCAAGGACGATGCTCACGCCGGCAAGCCCGAGGCCCCCCACGACCGTCCGGGCGAGCGATCGCCGTGGATTGGCAAGCGGACCCGTACGTCGGAGAAGGATCCATACGAGCAGGGAGGGCACGCCGATGTGTCCCAGGTGAAAGAGGTACGGGGCGGTCTGCGCCGTGACGAAGGGGAGGCGGCCGGGAAGAACCCCCGGAAAGGTCAGCATGTGCACCAGCCAGACCATGCCGAGCGCCGCGCTGGCAAATCCCAGGGGCAGCATGCGACCGTGCCGGCGAATCACGACGTCCACTGCGCAAAGGAAGAAGGCGACCGCCAGCGTCACAACCATCGTCATGTTGAGGGCGGGCACATACCAGGTGAGCGGCAGGGTGCGGTCCGGCAGGAGGGCTCCCAGCGCCGACACCAGCATCAGGACCGCTACCGTCAGCAGTGCCAGCAAGCCACGGCTTCCGATCCGCTTGAGACGCGGCAGGAGACGGCCGCCCGGAGCCGCAATCAGCGACGCAATCAACATGACCGTAATATGCGTCGCTGCCCCTGAAAGAGAAGTTAAGGAGCTGTCACAGTTCGTTACAAATTCTGATAGCGGTCACCCAGCGTTATTTGCGACCGCTGATGTTCGGCAAAACGGCCCAGGTTTCGGCAAAACGGCCTACGCTTACGACGCCCGACCGATCAGCTCGAGAAAGGCGGCCTCGTCGAGGACGGCCACCTTGAGGCGCTGCGCCTTCTCCAGTTTCGAACCGGGGTCGGCCCCCACCACCAGGTAGTCGGTCTTCTTCGAGACGCTCGAACCGATGGCGCCCCCCAGGGCCTTGATCCGCTCCTCCGCCTCGCCCCGGGCCAAGGAACTGAGGGTGCCGGTCAGGACGAACGTCTTGCCGGTGAGGGGACCCTCCCGGCGTTCTGGCTTCCTGGGCTCGATCCCGGCCTCGAGCAGGCGCTCGATAAGCCGGCGAGACTCGGGCCGCTGGAGATATTCGTGGACCTCTTCGGCCACGATGGGGCCCACGCCGCCGATCGACCGGAGATCGTCGATGCTGGCGGCTTGCAAGCGGTCGATGGTTCCAAAGTGGTCGGCCAGCAAGCCGGCCATCGTCCAGCCGACATGGTTGATCCCAAGCGCAACCAGAAACCGCAGGAACGTTGTCGGTTTGCTGGCTTCGATCCGGTCAAGCAGGTTTTGCGCAGACTTGTCCGCAAAGCCCTCCAGGGAGAGCAGTTGCTCCTTCGTCAGGTGGTATAGGTCGGCCGGTTCCTTGACCAGCTTCCGGTCGATCAGTTGCTGCAGCGTGGCATAGCCCAAGCCCTCGATGTCGAGCGCACCAACGAAGTGGCGAAGGTGCTCCAGAACCTGGGCGGGGCAGGTTGGGTTGATGCAACGGGTTGCCGATTCACCGGGCTCCCGCACCAGGTCCGTTCCGCACTCCGGGCATTTCTTCGGCATGTGCCACGGACGGCTGGACTTCGGTCGCTTCTCTTTCAGGACCCGGACAACTTCAGGGATGACATCGCCGGCGCGCTGGATGATGACGTGGTCTTTCGGCCGAACGTCTTTCCGCGCGACCTCGTCCTCGTTGTGCAGCGTCGCACGGCTCACGGTTGTGCCCCCGATTTGCACCGGCGTCAGCCAGGCGACCGGCGTGATGGCGCCGGTACGTCCGACGTAGACCTTGATCTCCTCCACCACGGTCTCCGCCTGCTCCGGCGGAAACTTGAAGGCCAGCGCCCATCGCGGACTTCGCGAAACGAAGCCCAGCTCCGCTTGCTGCCCGAGGTCGTTGACCTTGATCACGATCCCATCGATGCCGTAGTCGAGCCCGTGCCGTTCCTCCTGCCATTCGTCGAGGAAGGCGATCACGGCTTCGATGTCGTCGTGCGTCCGACGGTTCTCGTTGACGTGGAAGCCCATCTCCGCCAGGCGCTCCAGGATCTGCTCCTGGCTCCTGGCGCCGCCCGGTGGGTCGAGCGCGTACATGAAGGTGTCGAGGCGCCGGCGGGCCGTGACCCGCGGATCGAGCTGCCGGACGGCGCCGGCGGCGGCATTGCGCGGGTTCGCGAAGAGCGGCTTGCCTTCGGCGGCCAGCTCGGCGTTTAGCCGCTGGAAGCTTCGCTTGGGCATGTAGACCTCGCCCCGCACTTCGAAGGTCCGCGGGAATTCTTTGGGGACGGTCACGGAAAGCGGCACGCTCGGGATGGTCTTGACGTTCGGCGTTACGTCTTCGCCGACGTAGCCGTCGCCGCGGGTGGCGCCGATCTTGTAGCGGCCCTCGTCGTACAGCAGGCTCATCGCCAGCCCATCAATCTTGAGCTCGGTCACGTACTCGACCTTCACATCGCCGAGGGCCCGGTGGACCCGCTTGTCGAATTCGCGTACCTCCTCGCGCTCGAATGCATTCGCGAGGCTGAGCATCGGCGTGCGGTGGGTGACCTTGGCAAAGGCGTCGGAGGGCGGGCCGCCGACCCGCTGCGTCGGCGAGTCCGGCGTGACCAGCTCCGGATACAGAGTCTCGAGCTCGACCAGCTCGCTGAAGAGCGCGTCGTACTCGGCGTCGGTGATCTCCGGCTGGTCGAGGACGTAGTACTGGCGGTTCGCGCGGTCGATCAACGTGCGCAGCTCGAGGACGCGCGCTTCCGCCTCCTCGATGGTTCCGACCGCTGGGCTCACACCTTGACGATCGGCGCCAGGCTGACGGCGAGGATCTTCATCCCGACTCTATCGAACTTGACGATGACCTCCTCGTCGGTGCGGGTCATCGTGCTCTTGAGAACGGCGCCCCGACCCCAGGATCGGTGCTCGACCTGGTCGCCGGGCTTATACCGCTGGATCAGCTCGACCGGCACCGCGGGGCGGGCCGCCTCGATGAGGCGAGCCGGCGCCATGCCGGGGTCCGGCAGCCCGGATGGGATCCCCGCCGGGCCATCGACTAGCTCGCGCGGAATGTCGGCCAGAAAGCGCGAGGGCAGGTTGAGGTTGGCGCTCCCCCAGAGGTGGCGGCGGAAGGCGTGGAACAGATAGAGCCGGTCCTTGGCGCGCGTCATCCCGACGTAGGCGAGCCGGCGCTCTTCCTCGAGGCCGGCCGGCGAGTCGAGGCTGCGGCTATGCGGAAACAGCCCTTCCTCCATGCCGAGCATGAAGACCACCGGAAACTCGAGCCCCTTGACCATGTGCAGGGTGATCAGGGTCATCCCCTGGGGGCCCGTGTCCATCGTGTCGACATCGCTCATCAGCGCGACGTCTTCGAGGAACGCCTGCAGCCCTTCGCCGGGCGGCAAGCCGTCGTACTCCGAGGCGAGCCCGCGGAGCTCGAGCACGTTGGCCCAGCGCTCCTCCCCCTCCGCGCTGCCCTCCTTGACGTAACGCTCGTAGGCGCTGCGCAGCAACAACAGGTCGACGACTTCGACCAGCCGGCGATCCTGGCTGGCGGCCCGCACTTCCGCGATCAGGTCGCGAAACTCGCCCAGGGCGCTCTTCGCGGCCGAGGCTAATTCGGTCATCTCGTCGATCCGGCTGAGCGCCGTCCACGGCGACACGCCATGCGCATCCGCCCAGAACCCGAGTTGGGCGAGGGATTTCTCCCCGAGTTTGCGGCGCGGCACGTTGATGACGCGCGAGAAACTCAGCGTGTCCTGGGGATTGGCGATCAGCCGCAGATAGGCCAACACATCCTTGACTTCGCGACGCTCGTAGAAGCGCAGGCCGCCGATCAGCCGGTAGGGGACGCCACGGCGAAGCAGGACCTCCTCCAGCGCCCGGGACTGGGCGTTGGTGCGATAGAGGACGGCGAGGTCGCCCAGCCGATAGTCGCCCTCGGCGACCAGCCGCAGTGCCTCCCGGGCGACGGCCTGTGCCTCCTCCTGCTCGTCGTAGGTCTGTGCCACCACCACCTTCGGACCGCCCGGCCGGTCGGTCCACAATCGCTTGTCCGCTCGGTTTGGATTGGCCTTGATGACGTGGTACGCCGCGTCGAGGATCACCTGCGTCGAGCGGTAGTTTTGCTCGAGCTTGACGATCTTCGCGTCGGGATAGTCGTGCTCGAACGACAGGATGTTGCGCACGTCCGCGCCGCGGAACTGGTAGATGCTCTGATCGTCGTCACCAACGACGGCGAGATTCCGATGCTGGCGCGCGAGGTGCCGCACCATCAGGTACTGCGCGCGGTTGGTGTCCTGGTACTCGTCGACCATGACGTATTTGAAGCGCCGCTGGTAGCGCTCGAGCACCTCGGGATGGCGATCGAAGAGCCAGACGGTCCGCATCAGGAGATCATCGAAATCGAGCGCGTTGTTCTGCTCGAGGAACGCGTCGTAGCGCAATCGGATGCGAGCCGCCAGTTCCTCGTTGTGCGTGCCCGCCGCCTTTGCCTGGTCCTCGGCGCTGATGACCTCATCCTTGGCGCGTGAGATCAACGCCACCATCCCACTCGGCGGATAGCGCTTCTCGTCGAGCCGCAGCTCGTTCATGACTCGCTTGATGACCGACAGCCGGTCCGCCTCGTCATAGATCACGAAGTGCCGGTCGATCCCATCGGCGCTGCCGTCGCGGCGCAGGATGCGCACGCCAATCGCATGGAACGTGCCCATCCAGATCGCGCCAGCACTCAGGTTGACGAGGCTCTCGACGCGACCGCGCATCTCGCGTGCCGCCTTGTTCGTGAACGTGACCGCCAGGATCTCCCCCGGCTGGGCCCGGCCCTGCTGGATCAGCCAGGCGATACGGTGCGTCAGCACCCGCGTCTTGCCGCTGCCGGCGCCCGCGAAGATCAGCAACGGGCCATCGTCGGCCGTCACGGCTGCGCGCTGCGGCGGATTCAGGCCCGCCAGAAGATCGACGCCGCGCTCGGCGGCGGCGGAAGACGGTGAAGCCAAGTCAACGCAAGTCTACCCAGTGACTTCGTTGGCAAACTGCCTACGATTCGAGTCGACGGGCACGCTCACGTCTCCGCAATCCGAGATAGCGAAAGTACCCACCACACGCCTTGCCGCAGCAATAGACGGGTCCTGCCATCACCACGAACCACACGATGACGTTGAGCACCACGGGCGCCTCGGGCAGGACCGTGTAGAAGCCACCTCCGACCAACGCTGCGATCAACATCGCGCCGATTTGCAGGTAGCCCCACGTCGTCCACTGATCCCACGCCTCGCTCGAGTCGGCAGGATCATGATCCAGGCCCAGGGCCGAAGCCACCCTCGTCAGCAGGGTGCTACCGGCCCAGCGGCGCAACTTAGTGGCGGCGGCCGCGGCCGCGCATCCGGCCGGCGGCCATGTTGTCCGAGTCGTCATCGACATCGTCGACGCGGGTTCTCCTCTTGGAGCCCTTCAGTGACTCGGAGAAGGCGCCGATGAACTGATCACGCAACTCCATCGTCGAGATTTCGAAGGCGTCTTTCAGCGTCCAGCGGTCCTCCGGCGAGTACTGGCGCTCGGTGGCCCAGAGGAGGAACTTGATCAGCTGGATCTTGATGGCAGCCATGAGCTTGGAGTCGCGCTTCGCTGTGCGGCCACCCGCCTTGGCGCCCTTCGCCTTGCCCTTCCCGCTTGCCTTTCGATCGCCCGACGCCGGCGGTGCAACCGTGCCCTCGGCGGCGCGGACACCCCAGGCGGGACCGCTCGGAGCCTGCATGACGGGCGCCGCCTGGGCGACAAGGCTGGCGCGCAGCGAAGCAAGGTCGTCCTTTGGCGGTGCCGGCCTGGCGGGCTCTGGCGCCGCTGGCGTCGGGACGGCGGCCGGCGGCTGGTAGGTCGGGAGGGCCTCCCGCTTCCGCGGGATGGCCATCGGCGGAACGGAAAAGCTGGGCGGTGTTACCGACCGGGCTGGCACGGGCGGCGCGGGCGGCGCGGGCGGCGCTGCCGGAGGTTGAGCCGCCATCGGCGGCTGGACGGGCATCACTTGCGGAGGCATCGGCTGCTGCGGGTACGCAGGATAGCCGGGCTGGGGGGCCTGAGGATACGCCTGCGGCGGGTAGGGCTGGCCCTGCGGCTGCCCACCCGGATATGGGGCCCCGGGATACGGGGCAGCCGGATAGCCCGGCTGGGGCGGGTAGCCGCCCGCTCCCCAGGCGGGAGCCGGTGGCATGCCGGGTTGGCCGGGTGGCGGTCCGACGGGCTGACCAGCCGGTGGCCAGCCCTGCGGGGCAAATTGGCCCGGCGCCCCTGGCTGCGGCTGCCAGGCGGGCATCTGGCCCGGTCCGGGCGGCGTCCCGGGCTGCCAGGGCACCGGCGCGCTGGTGCGCTGCTGATCCGGCGGGATGTAGGGCGCCGAGGGGCCTTGCAGCGCGGCCTGGCTGCGACGGAGCAAGTCGAGGAGGCGTGCCTTGTCGATATAGAGGTTCCCCGCCAGGCCGGGATTCGGCCCGGGGGTGAACAGGCACTCGCCGCTCTGGAATTCCCAGAGCAGATCGAAAGCCTGCCGAGCGCCACGGACCCGGCCGCCGCTGGCGTGCGTTAGGGCGCCGGCCTGGAAGACATAGACCCAGTTCCCCCGCGGCTCATGCAGCTCGAGCGCGCCCGTTTGACCACCGTTGACCACCTGGTCCAGGAGGCTGAGCAACCCGATTCGATCGATGGGGCTGAAGACCGGCGCCTGGTGCTGGCCGCCCTTCTCCCCCTTGCCCTTGGCGAAGAGCTTCACACCGCTGTAACCGGCGCTGGGAGGCGGTCCTTGCCGGTGTAAAACCTCCGCTACAACGTGTTACCGGCCAGCAACAGCGCTCGCACTTCGTCGTCGGTGACCTGTGGCCACTCCTTGAAGAAGTTCCCGACGGCATAGAACGGCTCCGGCGTCGTCAGGCAGACGAATTCGTCGACCTGCGGGGCAAGCCATTCGGCGGTATCGGGGGGCGCGACGGGGACCGCCAGCACCACGCGCCGGGCCCCACGCCGGCGAACGGTCTCGATGCCAGCCTGGGCTGTGTACCCGGTAGCCACGCCGTCGTCGGCGAGGATCGCGGTCCGCCCCTCTAACGGCGGCACGAGGCCCGCCCCGAGCGCGGCGAACCATGCCCGCAGCTCATTACGCTGGTGCGCGGCGGCCCTCGACAGATCCTCGTCAGTCAGCCCCAGGTGCCGGCTCAGCTTATGGTCGAAAACGACGACGTCCTGGTCGTCGACCGCACCGATCGCCAACTCCGGGTTCTCCGGGGCGCCGAGCTTGCGCACCGGGCAGATCCCAAGTGGGAGATGCAGCTCGACCGCGATCGCCCGCGCCACAACCACACCGCCGCGCGGGATGCCGAGCACGACGGTTCCCGGTGCGTCGCGGTAGGGTTGGAGCGACGCCGCGAGGCGCTCGCCGGCCTCCACCCGGTCTCGAAAAATCACGGCACTACAATAGGTCGATGGCCAGCAGCGTGCCGTCCATGCCCGGCGTCGGTGACCAGGCGCCAGACCTCAGCCTGCCAGGGACTCCCGACGGAGACCCGGTCAGCCTCGCATCCTTCCGCGGCAGCAAGCACGTGCTGCTCGCGTTTTACGTCTTCGACTTCAGTCCTGGCTGAACGAACGAGCTCACCTCCTTGCGAGGTGATCACCAGCAGTTCGTCAAGGCCGAGACGCAGGTGCTCGCAGTCAGCGTCGACCATATCTGGGCGCACAAGGCGTACGCCAAGAGCCTGGGTGATCTCCCCTTCCCGCTCCTGGCCGATTGGGACAAGTCGGTCTCGCGCCGGTACGGCGTCCTCAACGAGGAGAGGGGCGTGGCGCAGCGCTCGCTGTTCTTGGTCGACTATCGCGGCTACGTCCGCTGGCGCAATCCGCACTATGACTGGCGCAGCCAGGAGCAGTACGCGCAGATGTCCGAAGCCATGTTCGGCCTGCCGATGATCCCTCGGCCCAAGCGGGCTCCATAACGAAAAAGCCAGCTCGAAGGCTGGCTCTGCTCGGATTTGCTCGGGTTAGCCCTTGCCGTTCGCGACGACGGCCAGGATGTCCTTCTCTGAAAGGATCAAGTAGTCGGTTTCGTCGAGCTTGATCTCGCTCCCGGCGTACTTCGCGTAGACGACGCGGTCGCCGACCTTGACGTCGAGCGGCTCCCGCTTGCCGGTTGTCTCGATGAACCGGCCGTTGCCGACCGCCTCGACCATGCCTTCCTGCGGCTTCTCCTTGGCGGTGTCGGGCAGCACGATCCCGCTCTTGGTCTTCTCCTCGCGCTCGACCGGCTTGATCACGACTCGATCTCCCAGTGGCCTCAATTTCATACGCGGTCCTCCTTGCTGGCGGTGGTTAGCACTCAAATAGTCCGAGTGCTAATGATAGCGGATGGGCTCGCCACTTTCAACTCACGGCGGGAGGTCTTGTCAGGACGCCGCAGACGAGGTAGGCTCGGGTAAAGATCGTTCACCCAGGAGGGAGGAATTCGATGAAGAGGGGCTTTCGCGTTCTTGCGATGGCGGCCGCGGTTGCGTTCGCGGTTCTGGCGGTGCCGGCTTCAGCCGACGACCATCAGCAATCGACCTACCTGGCGCTCGGCGACTCGTATGCCTTCGCCTTCAATCCGAGTATCTCGCTAGCCGGCAGGCTGGATCCCGCCAACTTCCCCGGCTATACCAACGCCGTCGCGAGCGCCCTTGATCTGCACCTCACGAACGCCGCCTGTCCCGGCGAGACCAGCGGCAGCTTTATCAGCGGGACGCTGCCTGACAATGGCTGCCAGGCCTGGCGCTCCAATTTCCCACTCCATGTCTCGTACACCGGCTCGCAACTCGCCTACGCAGTCAAGTTTCTGCGCAGCCATCACCATGTTGACCTGGTCACGCTCCAGATCGGCGGGAACGACATCCTGACCCTGCAGGCGCTCTGCCATAAGGACGTCACCTGCATCATTAAGGGCCTGCCCGCCGTCGAGACGCAAATGGCGGCCAATCTCAAGACGATCTACCTGGCGATCCGTCACCGGGCTCACTATCACGGCGTCATCGTGACGGTTCCCTACTTCGCCTTCAACTACAACGACCCCAACATGGTCGCGATCAGCAGCTCTCTCGATGGCGTGGTGGCCGCGGTCGCGACGGGCTACCACGCTCGAGTGGCCGACGTGTTCGACGCCTTCAAGGCCGCATCGGCGCCGTCCGGTATCCCCTGCTTTGCCGGGCTGCAGGTGCCGACACCGTCCGATCCGACGTCGCCGTGCGATATCCATCCTTCCGCGGCGGGCCACGCGGTCTTTACGAAGGCCATCCTGGCCGTCTTGCCCGACGACAACAACGACAACAACGAGAACGATTAGCTAAAGCCGAGGCTCGGGTCCGCGTCGAACGGCGCCGGATCCGGGCCTCGTCGGTCCCACTCGATCAGCGCGGCGACGCCGACCATGGCGGCGTTATCGGTGCAGAGTTCGGGCGCCGGGATCACGAGGTGGGCGAGGTGGCCGAGTCGAGCCTGCGCCGCCTCCCGGAGCCGGCGGTTTCGCGCCACCCCGCCGCCCAGCACAATCGTTGGCGCGGGATCCGCCGCCTGCGCCGCCTCGACCCGTTGCAGGAGCGCGTCGACGATCGCCTCCTGGTAACTGGCGGCCAGGTCGGCTCGCGCCTGGTCGCTGATCGCCTTCCGTTTGCGAACCTCATAGAGCAGGGCGGTCTTGACGCCGCTGAAGCTGAAATCCAACCCCGGCGCTCGTGGCCGCGGGAACGCCACTGCTCGGGCGTCGCCCGTTGCCGCGAGCTTGTCGATTGCGGGACCGCCGGGGAACGGCAGGCCCAGGATGCGCGCACCCTTGTCGAACGCCTCCCCCGCGGCATCGTCCCGCGTCCGCCCGATCACGGCCATCTCGCCGTTCTCCTGCCAGCGGACGAGGTCGCTGTGGCCGCCGGAAACGACGAGCCCAAGCACCGGGGGGCGGAGGTCCTCGTCCTCGAGCAGCCCCGCATAGACATGGGCCGCGAGGTGGCTGACGCCGACGACCGGCAGCTTGCGGGCCCAGGCGATCGCCTGCGCCAGGTTAACGCCGACCAGCAGGCAGCCAATCAGCCCGGGACCGCGGGTGACGCCCAGCGCGTCGACCTGCTCCCAGCGGGTGCCGGCGTCCTCGAGCGCGCGCTCGATCACCGGGATCAGCGTCTGCAGATGCGCCCGGGCCGCCAGCTCCGGGACGACCCCACCATACGGCGCGTGGAGCGCATCCTGCGACCGGATCACATTGGAGAGGAGGCGAGGGCCGGTGGCGACGACCGCCGCCGCGGTTTCATCACAGGATGTCTCGATCGCCAGGACGCATCGGGTCGTGGGAGCTACTGCAGTGAGCTGGAGTCGAGCCCTTCGATCTCGAGGGTCTGCAGGATGTCCTTGAAGCGTGTCTTGAAGCTCGGCGCCTGGATCGAGTCCGACCACATCACGATCGCGTCCTCGTTATTGTCGGTGTAATAACCGCGACGCCGGCCGATCACCTTGAAGCCGAACTTTTCATAGAGGCGGACGGCGACCTCGTTGGACGGCCGCACCTCGAGGGTCAGCCAGCGGGAACCCAACTGATAGGCGCGCTGGATCAGCGCCGCCATCAAGGCATGGCCATACCCCTTGCCCTGCTGGTTCGCGCGGACGCCGACGGTGGTGACGTGCGCTTCGTCGCTCATCTTCCAGAGACCGGCGTAGCCGACGATTTCCTCGTCGCGCCGGAGCACGAGGTAGTAGGCCGAGCGATTGTGGTGGAGCTCCCGATAATACGCATTGCGTGGCCAGGGCGTCGGGAAGATCTCACGCTCGATCGCCTGCACCTCGGGGATGTCATCCTCGCGCATGGCATCGACGAGCGTTCGGGATTTCAGCTGCATCATGGGGTCTTCCTATCGCGCTCCTCCGCGGCCGCGGGCTGGACGTAGAGCGCCTGCACCTCATCATATCGCAGCGGTTTTTGCGACTCGAAGGTCCAAATGGCGAAATCCGTAAGCGCCGCGCTCAGGCTCCGGCGCTCTGCCACGGGGATCTCGAGATGCGCCTGGGCGGGTGACCAGGTCGCCAGCATCCCGGGAGGCTCGGCGATGACGCGTGCCGAATTCGGCAGCCACGCCGCAAGCTCAGCTGCTGGCAGCCGCCGGGCGGGCTCGCCCTCCCGCCAGGCAAACACCTGGGCGCGGCCCGCGTCGCGCAGGGCCACCGCCGCGGGGTCGCCGGTCGCCCGGCGGGCCAGGATGGGCAGGCTGTCGGCGAGGTAGAGCGGCACGTGTCGCGCGTAGGCGAGGCCGGCCGCGAGCGAGAGGCCAATGCGCAACCCGGTGAACGAGCCCGGCCCGCGCGCCGCGACCACCGCGTCGAGATCGTCGGGCCCGCCGCCGGCCCGCCTGACCAGGGCGTCGAGGCGGGCGAGCACCGGCGGATCGCCGCGGCTTCGGATCCAGTCGTCGACGGCGAGCACGCGGCGCCCGTCGATGACGGCCAGCGCCTGGTCGACGCCCGAGGTATCAATCGCGAGGCGCACGCCTGAACACCGTCAGGACCCGGTCGGGCCCGCGTACGAGAGTGAGACGGCGCTCCGTTTCACTCCGGCTGATGAGCCGGATGCGGATCGTCGCCCAATCGTCCAGTACCGTGGCGCGATCGGGCCACTCGATCACGGTGACCGCATCGGGCGCGGGCTCGTCGAGACCGGTGTCCACCCAGGCCGTCCCCTCCAGCCGGTAGAGGTCGTAGTGCTCGATCGGCAGGCGGCCCTGATAGCGATGATGCAGGACGAACGTGGGGCTGTGCACGCCACCCGTCACGCCGAGCCCTTCCGCGATGCCTTTGACGAGTTCCGTCTTTCCGGTGCCAAGGTCGCCCTCCAATGCAATCACGTCGCCCGCCTCGGCCACCTGCCCCAGCCGTCGCCCGAGCGCGCGGGTCTCCTCGGCGGAGGCGGTGTCAACGGAAGTGGTCATAGCCCGCTCTGGCAAGCTGGACCTGCCGACCATCGTCGCTGAGCCGGATGCCACGGAGGCGGTCGGTGGCGCCGATGACCGAGAGCGGCAGACCGAGACGGTGCAGGGCTCGTTGGGCGGCGCTCATACGCGCCCTCGGCGCGGCGCAGATCAACTGGAAATCCTCCGAGTCCCTGACCGCCAGCGGCCACTGGTCGCGGCGCAGCCCGCGGGCCAGCGGCAGGCGGTCGATCTCGATGGTGGCGCCCAGCCCCGGTTCGACCAGGCGCTCGACCTCGCGATACAGACCGTCACTGATATCACCGCCGACGGTGATGCCGGCATCCACGAGCGCCTGGCCTGCGGCGACGTGCGGCGTCGGGTCGAGCTGGGCGAAAACCCACGCGCGTTCCATGGGCGTGCGCGGGAGGCGCCCGGCCTCCAGCAACTGCAGACCAGCCGCCGCCGCACCAATAGCTCCCGTTACGGCGATCTGCCAGCCTGGCCTGGCGCCGGTCCGCCGTAACACCTGCCGCGACGTCCGGACCCGCCCAACGAGCGTGGCGGTGAGCGTCATCGGGCCGTCCGTCACACTCAAGTCGCCGCCCGCCACCGTCGCCCCGAACCGATGGGCTTGCTCCGCGATGCCGCGGTACAGGCGGCCGACGTCTTTGGCTTTCGTCATCCGCTGCAGCGCCAGCGCAATCAGCGCATGTCGCGGCTGCGCGCCCATCGCAGCCAGGTCGCTGAGGTTGATGCTCATCAGCCGGCGGCCCAGGAGGCGGAAATCGAAGCCCGGCCACCCGCGACGGAAGTCGATCTCCTCCACCATCGTATCCATGGTGGCGACGACAAAGGGATCGCCACGCCAGACCGCGGCGTCATCGTAGGGCGCCGCGACCAGGAGATCGCGCGATGGGCGATCCAGATACTGGCGAATCGATCGCAGCACACCGCGCTCGCCGAGATCCGCTATGGTCCGCGGCCGGCGCGCGAGGGCTTCGCTAAACGGGAACGCCCTCGACCGGACTGCTGGCGACGGCCTTCAGGCCGATGTGGGCCCGGCCGGCCTTGAACGCCCGGCGCCCGGCGACCACCGCCTCGGCGAAGGCCCGCGCCATCTCGGGCGGATTCTGCGCCCGGGCGATCGCGGTGTTCACGAGAACGGCGGCGGCGCCGAGCTCCAGGCATCGCGCGGCCTCGGACGGGACGCCGAGACCGGCATCGACGATAACCGGCACCTTGACCTTGCTGATGATCAGCTCCAGATTCAGCAGGTTCTGCAGCCCCAGCGTCGTGCCGATCGGCGCCGCGCCCGGCATGACGGCGGCCGCGCCGGCCTCGTAGAGGCGGATCGCCTGTACGACGTCGTCGCTGGTGTAGGCCATCACGATGAAGCCTTCCTTGACCAGCTGCCGGGTTGCCTCCAGGGTTGCCTGCGGGTCGGGGAGCAGGGTGTCCTCGTCGCCGACCACCTCGACCTTGATGAAGTCGGAGAAACCAGCGGCGCGGGCGAGCCGCGCCAGGCGAACCGCCCCCTCGGCCGTAGTCGCGCCCGCGGTGTTCGGGAGGAGCGTGTAGCGGCGCAGGTCGATCCCCTCCAGCTCGGAGCGGCCGCCCTCGAGGTTGAGGCGGCGGATCGCGACGGTGATCATGTCGGACTGCGCGGCCTCGAGGCAGCGGGCGAGCACGTCGTTGGAGACGAACTTTCCAGTGCCATGGATCAGCCGTGTGCGCACGGGGCGGCCGCCCACGACGAAGGCATCGTCGGCAGGTGATCCGCCGCCCACGAAGTACACGAGCTCCAGCTCATCGCCGGCGTGGACCTGGGTCTTCTCGAAATCGTCGCGCCGCCGAATTTCCCGATTGTGCTCGACGACGACCCGCGAGGGCTGCACATCGAGCTGCTTGAGCAGCTCGAGCAGGCTCAAGCCCTCAGGGACCTGCCGCGGCTTGCCGTTGAGGGTGACCGTGACCTCACTCATCGGCGCGCCACCTCCAGCCTGGTTGAGGTGATCTCCCGCAGCCGCCGGGTGGCCTCCGCCGGATCCTCGGCATCGTAGACGGCGCGCACGACGGCAATCGCCCGGGCACCGGCCTCGACAACGGCGGGCGCGTTGTCGTGATCGATCCCGCCGACCGCGACGAACGGACGATCGGCGATGGCGGCGACCTCGGTGACCAGACCAATGCCGACGGCGGGCCTGCCGGCCTTGGTTGGGGTGGGAAAGACAGGGCCCACCGCGATATAGTCGGCCCCCTCGACCATTGCCGCACCGGCCTGCTCGACGCTGTGCGTCGAGCGGCCGATCAGCCGGCCGCGAAAGCCCGGCAGCCCACGGACCACGGCAGGCGCCAGGTCGGCCTGGCCCAGGTGGACGCCGTCGGCATCCGCGGCGATCGCGATATCGACGTGGTCATTGACGATGAACAGCGCGTCGTGAAGCAGCGTGAGGCGCCGGAGCGCGAGCGCGAGCGCGTACAGCTCCCCCTTTTCCATCGTTTTCTTTCGAAGCTGGATGACGTTCGCGCCACCCTCGAGCGCCGCCTCCACGATGCGCGCGGTTTCCACCTCGCCGCCGCGATCACCGGTGATCACGTAGAGGCGCATGCGCGCCAGCCGCTTCTGTCGTTCGTCGGCTACTCCCATATATGCAACATCCCGGCGGTAGCGGAATGCCCGAGCCCCTTCCCTCCGCAGGTATCACCCTGATCAGGTTTCTAGGGTCAGCCGGCCGGCCGGCTTTCTCAGCATTCCGCTCCCCTAGGGGTGCACTGATTATAAGTAATGCCGCGGGACCCGGCCCGAGATCGCGCAGAGCACTTCGTACGAGATCGTCCCGGCCGCGTCGGCGAGGTCGTGGGCGGTCAGCGTGGCGACGCCCTCCTCCCCGATCAAGGTCACCACGTCGCCGACCGTTACGCCGTGGACCGTCGTGACATCGAGGGCGGCCTGGTCCATGCTGATCGCGCCCGCGATCGGAACGGCGACGCCGCGGACGATCGCGCGTCCACCGGTCGATGCGCGATGGTGCAGGCCGTCCGCATAACCGACGGCGATGGTCGCCACCCTCGCGGGCTCGCGTGCGATGAACTTGCGCCCGTAGCCGACGCTTTCGCCCTTCGCCACCGTGACCACGTTGGTCACGATCGTCTGCCAGCGGAGCGCCGGACGCAACGTCGGCAGGTCCTTCCAGTTCCGCACCGGCCGGACACCATAGATGATGAGCCCGGCGCGGACCAGGTCCAGCCTCGCCTCGGGAAACCGGAGCAGCCCGGGCGAGTTGGCGGCATGGCTGAGGAAGTTTCCGACACCCGCCCGGATCAGGGCGGCGCGGGCGTCGAGAAACACATGCAACTGTTGTCTCGTGAAGGCGGGGTCCTGGTCCGCGTCGGCAAAATGCGTCCAGAAGCCTTCGAGCCGCAGATGGGCGTCGGCATCGACGTCGATCGCGAGCTTGACCGCCGCCTCCGGCGCCGCCCCCAACCGATGCATCCCCGTGTCGACCTTGACGTGCACGCCGATCTCGGTCGCCGCCGTCTTGAGCAGCGACAGGCCCTCGCCATCATAAATGGTGAGCGCCAGCTTGGCCGCGATCGCCGCCGAGAGGGCGGCCGGCGGCGTGTATCCGAGGTTGAGGATCAGTGAGTCGATGCCGGCCTTGCGCAGCTCGATCCCCTCCGGCACCGACGATACCGCCAGCCAGGTCGCGCCGCCCTCGAGCGCCGCCCGTGCCGCGGGCACGGCGCCGTGCCCGTAGCCGTTCGCCTTCACAACCGCCATCACCGCGGTCTTTTCACCGACGAGTTGCTTGACGAGGCTCGTATTGTGCGAGATTGCCGACGTTTCGATGTCGGCCCACTTCGTCGCGCCCTGTTCCGTCAGCGCAACCGCTCCATGACGCGCGGAATCTGCGGCAGCAGATCGGACGCGAGCACGCCGGCCTGACCCAGCGACGCCTCGAGGTCCATCCCGGCGAGGCTATGGACATGCACGCCGGTGACCGCGGCCTCAAAGGGCGGCAGCTTCTGGCCCATCAGCCCGGCGATCACCCCGGCGAGGACGTCGCCCGTTCCGCCCGACGCGAGCGCCGGCGTCGCGACCGGGTTGAGGGTGACGCGGCCGTCGGGTGCGGCGATCACCGTGCCGGCGCCCTTGAGCACCACGACTTTGTTCCAAACCTTGGCGAAGCGGGAGGCGATCCCGCGCCGGTCCTGCTGGATTGCGCCGGTGTCGACCCCGGAGAGGCGTGCGAACTCCGCCGGATGCGGGGTGAGGACGATCTGCGGCGAGAGGCGCGGCAGGATAGTGCGATGCTCCGAGAGCAGGTTGAGGGCGTCGGCATCGAGCACCAGGGGCGCCGCCACCCGCGGCACCAGGTCTTCGACCAGGCGTCGGGTCGACGCATCGCGTCCCAGCCCAGGCCCGATCACGCCGGCGTCGGCACCGGCAAAGCCGCGAAGGATGCCGCTGAGGGAGGCGTGCCCCACCACCCCCGGCGAGATCTCTGGGACGGGTCCAACGATGACCTCGGTGCATTTCTGAGCCAGGATCGGGTAGATCGACTGGGCAACCAGCAGGCGGACGATGCCGGCGCCCGACCGTGCTGCCCCCATGCTCGCCAGGTAGGCGGCGCCGGTAAAGCCCTGCGACCCGGCCACGACCACGACCGTGCCGAAGGTGCCCTTGTGCCCGTCACGGGGCCGCGCCGGCAGCTGGAATCCGTTCGGCAGCTCAGAGCCCCCGCCCTGACCCTCCCCACGCGGGAAATCCCGCGACCCTGACAACTGAGGGGGAGGGAAATTCGCGTCAGGGATGACCGCGACGGCCACCGCGAAGTGGCCGTCGTGAGCGATGCTGACGTCCACCGTGCGGCCGGTCAGCGTGGTCGCGGGCGCGACCCGCACCTGCGGGCGGCCGTCGTCGCTTGGCAGGATCTCGACATCACGCATGCGGGGACGCGGAACGCCGCTGGGCATCGCCTTGCCAATCGCTTCCTTCGCCGCCCAGCGGCCCGCCCACCGCTCGGGGCTATCCCCGCAGTAGGCGATCTCGCGCTCGCTGAGGAACTTGCGGAGGAACCGATTCCCGAACCGCTTCTGGGCCTCCGCGATGCGGGGAATCGCCGCCACATCCACGCCGACCCGGGGGGTCACGGAGCTTACTCTACGGTGACGCTCTTGGCCAGATTGCGCGGCTGGTCGACGTTGCAGCCGCGCTCGGTCGCGACGAAATAGGCAAAGAGCTGCAGCGCCACGACATTCGGAATCGGCGAGAGGAATTCCGAAACCACCGGCACCTCGATCCGGTCCAGCTGCACCTCGGCGAGCGTGTCGTCGCCGTCGCTGATCAGCGCCAGTACAGGCGCGTCCCGGGCGATGACCTCCTGGATGTTGCTGACCATCTTCTCCAGCGTCGCGCCGCGGGTCGCGATCGCGAACACCGGGAAATTCTGATCGAGTAACGCGATCGGCCCGTGCTTGAGCTCACCGGCGGCGTAGCCCTCAGCGTGGAGATAGGAGATCTCCTTCAGCTTCAGGGCGCCCTCCAGCGCGATCGGATAGTTGATGCCGCGACCGATGTACATGAAGTTGCGATGGCCGGCGTACTTGCGGGCCAGCGCCTGCACCGCCTCGGCCCGGTCGAGCATCAGCTGGACCGCATTGGGCAGCGCCTTCAGCTCGCCGGCCAACTCGCGCAGCCGTTCCGGCGTCAACCGGTGGCGAACGGCGGCCAGCCGGATGCCAAGCAGGTAGAGGCAGGTGAGGTGGGCGATGAACGTCTTGCTGGAGGCGACTCCGATCTCGGGGCCGGCGTGCAGGTAGATGACGCCGTCGCTTTCCAGGGCCATCGAGCTGCCGACGACATTCGTGACGGAGACGACCTTCGCCTTGCGTCCCCTCGCCTCGCGGATGGCGGCCAGCGTGTCGGCGGTCTCGCCTGACTGCGAGATGCCGATGACCAGGGTGTCCTGGTCGATGATCGGTTGGCGATAGCGGAACTCCGAGGCCGGTTCGACTTCGACCGGGATGCGCGCCAGGTCTTCGATGATGTATTTGCCGAGAAGGGCGGCATAGTAGGAGGTGCCGGCCGCCACCATCTTGATGTCGTGCACCTTGAGCAGCTGGCGATCGGTCAGCCCGAATTCCTCGAAGGTCACCTCGCCCTCGTCGCTGAGCCGGCCCCGCAGCGCGTTGGAGACGGCCTCGGGTGCTTCGTTGATCTCCTTGGCCATGAAGTGCGGGAAGCCGCCCTTCTGGGCCTGGCTGATGTCCCACTTGACCTCGATCACCTTCGGCTTGACGGCGGCGCCGCCGATCGTGCT
>DASYVR010000050.1:0-44556 GCA_035936995.1 Candidatus Dormiibacterota bacterium
GCCGAACACGCGGGTACAATAGCTCCCGAGTCCGCCAGGCAGTCGCGCCGGGATCGTCCCGTCGAGGAAAGTCCGAGCTCCGCAGAGCAGGGTGCCGGGTAACGCCCGGTCGGGGTGACCCGAAGGAGAGTGCCACAGAAAATACACAGCCGCCGCGCAAGCGACGGCGAAGGTGAAATGGTGCGGGTAAGAGCCCACCAGCAGCCGGGAGACCGGCTGGCTCGGTAAACCCCACCCGGAGCAAGACCGAATAGGAGGACGCAACGGCTGGCTCGGCCGGTCCTCGGGTATGGTCGCTAGAGTCGCCGGGTAATCGGCGACGTAGACGGATGACTGCCGCCCCACGTCGTGCCGGCTTCGCCGGCTGAAGCGGGGAACAGAACTCGGCTTACCGGCGGACTCACTCTAATTTTGCTGCCGGGCTGCGCTTAGGCGCAGATCCGGCACGCGCGCGGAGCGCGCATCTTTAGCGTCGGCCAGGTGGCGGCGCGTCCGGAAAAGTGCAACCGGAGTGTGCGACTCCTGTCGCCGCGACGGGCACGGTGGAGGACACCGGCGCCGACACAACCGGCCGCTCGAGTCTCTGTGTAAGCCGGTTAGAAGGTAGACACAACATGTAGGGGCGTTTTTTCCGGGCCGGTACTAGGCCACAAGATTTAGTCCGAATTTGTTGACAGGCACCTGTCGCAGTGGTAGCGTTCGGCGTGCTGGTGGCACAAAGTGGGGAAAAGTGGGGAGAGTGAGACAGCCGGTGACGACGCCTGATGTTCCTCGGCACGTACCGGCACTCGATCGATGCCAAGGGACGGGTCGCGATTCCCGCGCGCTTTCGGGAGCAGCTACCCAGCGGTACCGTGATCTCCAAGGGCGCCGAGGGCTGCCTGCAGGTCTATCCGCCCCAGGAATGGGCTCAGGAGCAGGGCTTGCGGCTGGGCTCGACGACACCGGCGGAGGAGCGGCGGCTCGCCCGCATGATGTTCGGCGCCGCCCGGGAGTGCGAGTTCGACGCCCAGGGACGAATCGTCCTGTCCGCCGACCAGCGGCAGTACGCCGGCATCACGAGCGTCGCCTGGATCGTTGGCGTCAACAACTTGCTGGAGATCTGGAACGACGAGGGATGGCGCCGCATCGGCGAGGCGACGCCCGAGGAATACACGCGCATTCAGGACCAGGTGGCCGAGCGGCGACGTGCCCCGCGCACGTGACCGACGCGGCCGCCCTCGCAGCGATCGACCGTCCGGCCCGTCCGGACACCGACCCGTACTTTTACAAGACGTCATAACGAGCCTTCAACCAACCCCCGGGCAGGCGTTCATCGACGCCACGCTGGGCGGTGGAGGATACGCGGAGGCGCTGATCGAGCGCCTTCGGCCGGGCGGCGTCCTGCTCGGTATCGATCGCGATGCCTCTGCCCTCGAGCGATTCGCTCGGGAGCCGGTGCCTCCGGACATCACCGTGATGTTGGAGCACACCAATTTCGCGCAGCTCGCTGGGGCCGCTGAGCGGATCGGCCGCGCGGTCAACGGGGTCGTCTTCGATCTCGGCCTTTCGTCGGTGCAGCTGGACGACCCTGAGCGGGGCTTCAGCTTTCAGACCGACGGACCGCTCGACATGCGCCTGGATCGCAGCGAACCGTGGACCGCCGCCGACCTGCTCAATCGCGAACCCGAGAGCGAGCTGCGGCGCATCCTCAAGGACTACGGGCAGGAGCGCTGGGCGGCACGCATTGCGCAGCGCATCGTGGAACGCCGGCGGCGGACGGCGCTGCAAACCACCCGGGATCTCGTCGATGTGGTTGCCGGAGCCATTCCGCGGGGCGCCTGGCCCCGCAACATTCACGTCGCGACCCGCACGTTCATGGCTTTCCGGATCGCGGTCAACCGCGAGCTGGAGGCGATCGAAAAAGGGTTGAAGGCTGCCATTGAAGTGCTCGCAAGCGGTGGGCGCGTAGGGGTCGTCTCTTTCCACTCCCTCGAGGACAAGATTGCAAAGAACCTTTTCAACGTCGAAGCAACAGACTGTATCTGTCCGCCCCAAGCGCCCGTTTGTATCTGCGGGCACCAGCGTTCGGTGCGCGTCGTGACGCGCAAGCCGATCACTCCCTCGGAAGCCGAGGTGCGGGAAAATCCCCGCGCTCGGTCAGCGAAATTGCGAGTCGCGGAGAAGTTATGAACCCTGTCCATGTCATTCCACAAGTCAATACCTGAGCGGCCGCATGGTGGAACCCCTCCCTCCTGGGCATCTACTAGTCTTGCGGCCCCGCCGGCCCGATCCGACCCCTCCGGCGCGCGCGTTCCCCCCTTCGCGCGCGCGCCGGAGTCGCGGCCGGCCTTCCATCTCGCCGCTCGTGGGCGCGACCTCGTTGATCGCCGCGGCCTTGTTGCTGGTGGCCCAATCGGCCGCCGCCACCCAGGCGAGCTACCAGATCGCGACGCTGAAGCAAGAACAAGCCCGCCTCACCGCCGAGCACGACCAGTTCCTGGCCCAGCTCGCCGGGGATCGCGCCGCCAACCGCGTCGCCACCGCGGCTCAGCAACTTGGCCTCTCTCATCCCAGCCGGTGGCAGTACGTCCACTCGACGCAATCACCGATTGCGCTAGGGCCGCCTCCCGCCAACCAGGGCCGTGCCGGCGTCTGGGACGGTGTGCTGGCGGTGCTGGCCGCGGTCATCGGCCGCCCACTCAACTCCGAACCAGCTCACTAACCGGACCGCGACGGTGAGGGGCGTCCAGGAACTCGAGCCGCGCAGTCGCATCCTTACATTGATGGCGTTGGTCCTCAGCGCCTACCTGGTGCTGCTCGGCCGGCTCGCGTACTGGCAGGTCTGGCGGCACTCGGACATGGCCCGCCTGGCGGCCGCCTACCACGACGACACCGTCACCCTGCCCGCCGTCCGCGGCAACATCCTCGATCGGAACGGTGCGCTGCTCGTCACCAACACGCCGGTTTTCTCCATCTTCGCCTCCCCGGACCAGATTTCGGCCGCGCAGCGGCGGGACATCGCCAGCCGGCTGGCTCCGGTGCTGCAGGTCAGCCCTGACGACATCCAGGTCAAGCTGGCGACGACGCGAAAGTTCGTCTACCTGGCGCGTCGCGTCCCAGCCTCGGTGGCGCAGCAGCTCGATCGCATGCGGCTGCCCGGCATCGGGAAGGTAGCCGAAACCCAGCGCTCCTACGTCGACGGGGGCGTCGCCGGTACCAGCCTCGCGGCGAACCTGCTGGGCTTCGCCAACGACGCGGGCACCGGCAACTACGGGATCGAAGGCTACTACAACAAGATCCTCGCCGGACAAGACGGCTTCGAGGCCACCGTGCGAGACCTGGCGAACCAGCCGATCGTCCTGAGCGACCGGCAGCGCCGGGATCCCGTCAACGGGATGACGCTGCAGCTATCGCTCGACAGCACCATCCAGGTGGTGGCCGAGCGGGCGCTGGCGGATGGGGTCCAGAAATACCAGGCGGAAAGTGGCTCGCTCATCATCATGGAGCCAGCGACCGGCCGGATCGTCGCCTGGGCCGATGTGCCCAGCTACAACGCCAATGACTTCGCGAGCACGCCCACCGCCCAGTTCATCGACCCGATTGTTTCCGACCTCTACGAGCCCGGGTCGGTGATGAAAGTCGTGACCCTGTCGGGCGCGCTCGACAGCCATGCGATTACACCCGACTATCGCTTCAACGAGACCGGAACGGCGGTGGTGGGCGGCTACGCGATCCACAACTGGGACGGCCGCGCTCACGGCATGGTCACGATGACGCAGGTGCTCGAGAACTCGCTGAACGTCGGTGCCATCAAGGCGCAACAGCTGGAGGGCGCCGATCACTTTGTCAAGTACTTACAGGGCTTTGGCATCGGCTCCCTGACTGGCATGGACGTCGCGGCCGAGACGTCCGCGCCGCTAGCCCCCCTCGCCCAATGGAAGGCGTCGCAGCTCGCCACCGCCTCCTTCGGCCAGGGCGTCGACACGACCGCGATCGAGATGCTGGCCGCGGTCAACGTGGCCGCCACCGGCGGCAACTTGGTGTGGCCGCACGTCGTCGACCAGGTCATCGATGCCAACGGCACCCATCACCCGGTGCAGCCGCGCGTTATCCGCCAGGTCGTCAGTGCCAAGACCGCCCAGCAGATGCAGCAGATGATGGTCGGCGTCGTCGAGCATGGCTCCGGGTTCGCGGCCCGGATCGACGGCTTCAAGAACCGGATCGCCGGCAAGACGGGCACCGCCAGCATCCCCGAAAACGGGAGCTACGCCAAGGACCAGACGATCGGCTCATTCGTCGGCTTTGTACCCGCCGATCATCCGCAGTTCATCATGATGGTGATCACCCGCAAGCCGAAGCTCCTCTTCGAGGGCGCCTACGTCGCCGCCCCAATCTGGAAGACCGTCGCCAGTGCGCTGATCACCCAGTGGCAGATTGCGCCGTGAGACGGTACGGCAGGGGACAGCGACAATAGGGATGCTGTGTCTATGTCGGTGAAGGAGGTGGTGCAGGCGACGCGTGGCCGCCTGCTCAGCGGCTCGCAAGACGTGTCGTTGAGCGAGCTCTTCACCGATTCCCGAGAAGTGAAAGCCGGCGGCCTGTTCGTGGCGCTGCGCGGCGAGCTGCATGACGGCCACGTCTTCATCCCGCAGGCGGTTGAGCGGGGCGCCGCCGGCATCCTCTGCGAGCGGCCGCCACCGGCTATCGAGCAGGCAGCCGTCATCCAGGTCGAGGACACCCGGCAAGCGCTCTTCGACATCACGGCGGACCGTTTGCGCCGTCAGGCGCTGCCCATCGTCGCCATCACCGGCAGCGCCGGAAAGACGACGACCAAGGACCTGATCGCGCACCTGCTCGGCCGCCGGCTGCGCGTGCACAAGAGCGAAGGCAATCTGAATACCTACACCGGGATCCCGATGACCATCTTCCAGATGGACCCGCGCGATCGGGCCCTGGTCGTCGAGTACGCGATGTCGCGGGCCGGAGAAATCCGCGAGCTAACCATGGTGGCGCCGCCGACGATCGGGGTCGTGCTCAACGTGGGACTCGCCCATGTCGGCTTCCTGGGATCGATTGACGCCGTTGCCGCGGCCAAGCGCGAACTGATCGAGGGGCTGGCCCCCGGCGGCCTCGCGGTGCTCAACGCCGACGACCTTCGGGTGCGGGGGATGTCGGCAGTCAGTCGCCGCTCTACGCTTTTCGGGTTCTCGCACGACGCCGCCGTGCGCGCCGACAAGGTCCGCCTCCATGGCCTCGAGGGCAGCACGTTCACGCTGCTGACACCGCGCGGCAAAGCCGATGTCTACCTCCGGATGCCCGGTCAGCACAGCATCTCGAACGCGCTGGCCGCCGCCGCCGTCGCCCTGGAATTCGAGTTCGACGCTCCGGCGATCGCCTCCGCCCTGCATGGCTTCGTCCCGCCATCCCGCCGGATGAGCATCGTCAGTGGGCGCAACGGCGCGACCATCATCGACGATTCCTACAACGCGAGCCCCGGATCGATGCAGGCGGCGCTCCAGGTCCTCCAGCTTGCGCCCAAGGGCTCGCTCAAGGTGGCGCTGCTGGGCGACATGCTGGAGCTCGGCGACCATGCCGAGCGGGCGCATGAGGAGGTGGGTTCGCTTGCCGGCAAAACCGCCGACGTCCTGATCGCGGTGGGCGAGTATGCCCCGCGGATGGTGCAGTCCGCGCGCCGCGCGGGCCTCGCCAAAGAGCGGGCCTTCGTCGTCGAGGGCGCCGAGCAGGCGGTGGCGGCACTGGCGCCGCTCCTCACACCGCAGACCCAGGTGCTGGTCAAAGGCTCCCGCGGTATGCGTCTGGAACGCGTCGTCGAGCAAATTCGCGAGGCGCCATGACGCCACTCCTCCTCTTCGGCGCCGGCCTGATCCTGAGCGCGCTGGTCTTTCCGGCGGCGATCGGTCAGCTGGCACGCGCGCGGATGGGGCAGCAGATCCGTGAGGAAGGTCCAGCCGCCCACCACCGCAAGGCCGGCACCCCGACCGCCGGCGGTCTGGTCTTCTTGCTGGTGGCGCTCGTCCTCTACTTGGTGGCCGACCGCTCGGTGGCGGGCGGCTTCGTGCTGATCGCGCTGATCCTGGGCGGGGCCCTCGGCTTCATCGACGACTTCTCGGCCATCCGCGGCGGGCGCAACCTCGGGCTGAGGGCCCGGCAGAAGATCGTGATTCAGCTAGCCACGGGCGCGCTGCTCGGCTACCTCGCGCTTCGCTGGGGCCTGACCGGCCAGCTCGTCCCCTTCGACGGCCGGCATCCGGTCGGCGGCTGGCTGATCCTGGTCAGCGCGCTGGCGGTGGCGGCCGGCTCCAACGCCTTCAACCTGACGGATGGTAGCGACGGCCTGGCCGCCGGCGCCGGCGCGGTCACCTTCAGCGCCCTCGCGCTCATCGCCGTTCTTCAGCATCGCCCCGGGGTCGGGCTGATACCGGCGGTCCTGGCGGGCAGTCTCGTCGCCTTCCTCTTCTACAACCTCTTCCCCGCGCGGCTCTTCATGGGTGACACCGGCAGTCTCGCGCTCGGGACGGCGATGGTTGCGGCTGCGATCACCACCGGCTTTCTCTGGTACCTCCCGCTGCTCGCGCTGGTCTTCGTGGTGGAGACGGTCTCTGTGATCGCGCAGGTGGCGAGCTTCAAGATGACCGGTAAGCGGATCATCCGCATGTCGCCGCTCCACAACCATTTCATCGTCTCGGGCTGGCGGGAGACGCCGATCGCGCTCTACTTCTGGGCCGGGTCGCTGGTTGCGGCGGTGCTGACGCTGGCCCTGGCGCGGCCTGGGCCAGCGGCCTAATGCCGTCACGCATCGAGACCAAAGGGCGACGCGCATTGATCATCGGTTACGGCCGGAGTGGCCGTGCTGCCGCGTCCTTCATCGCGCAACGCGGCGGATCAGTGCGCGTGGTCGACCGCGCCGACACCGCGGAGCTGCGGGCGGAGCTCGAGCGGGCGGGGATCCCGGCGACCCTCGGCGGTTACGGCACCGAGGACCTGAACGGAACCGACCTTCTGGTGGTCAGCCCGGGTGTGCCCTGGGACGAGCCGCTCGTCGAGACGGCGCGAGAGCGTGGCATCGAGGTAACGAGCGAGATCGACCTATTCTTCCGCGCCTGCCCCTGCCGGATCGCCGGCATTACCGGGACCAACGGCAAGACGACGACCACGGCGCTTACCGCCGAGGTGCTCCGTGCCGGCGGGCTGCGCGTGATGCGCGGAGGCAACATCGGTGAGCCCGTGCTCGACCGCGTCGAGCAGCTTCGCCCGGACGACTGGGTGGTGCTCGAATTGAGCAGCTTTCAACTGGAATCGATCAGCCGGCCGCGACTCCGCATCGGCGTGGTGCTGAACGTGACCCCTGATCATCTCGATCGGCATAAGTCGTTCGAGCGCTATCTCGACATCAAGGCTCGTGCGGTGGCCTTCATGGAGCCAGACGACCACGCCGTGCTGAATCTCGACGACCCGGCCTGCGCCGCCATGAGGTCACGGACGGCCGGTCAGGTCATTGCGTTCGGCCTCCGTCCGCCGGTCGATCCGGGTGTCACGGTCAGCGATGGCTGGGTCACCATCGCGCAGGCTGGAAGCCGCCAGCGCGTGCTGCCTGCCGCAGAGGTGCCGCTGCCAGGTGAGCACAACCTCAGTAATGTGCTGGCCGCGATCGGCGCCGGCCAGGCCGCCGGCATCGACGTCGAGCGGATGGCCGAGGCGGTGCGGCAGTTCAAGGCGGTCGAGCACCGGCTCGAACCCGTCGGGACGTTCAATGGCGTCCGCTGGTACAACGACTCGAAGGCGACGAACCCCGACTCGACGTACAAGGCGCTGGCAGCGTTCAGCGAGCCGATCATCTTGATCGCCGGCGGTCGCAACAAAGGGATCGACATCGAGCCCCTCGCCCAGGCCATCGCGCATCGGGTGATAGCGCTCGTTACCATGGGGGAGACCGGCGAGGAACTGGCCCACCGGGCGCGTGACGCCGGGCTTCGGCGCGTCGAGCGTGCGGCCGATCTTGCGGATGCGGTGCGCAAGGCGGCGGCTCTTGCCCCGCCCGGATCGGTCGTCCTGCTGTCGCCCGCCTTCACCAGCTACGACCTGTTCCGCGACTACGAAGACCGCGGCCGGCGCTTCAAGGCGGCGGTGCTGGCTGAGCTGAGCCGATGAGGGCCCACGTCGCGCTCGAGTTTCCTGCCGCCCGGCGTACGCTGGCCTCGACCCGGCTGTGGCGTCGGGGCGACCGGGCCCTGTTGCTCGCGGTCGGGACCCTGACCGCCTTCGGATTGGTGATGGTCTTCTCCGCCTCTGAGGTGCAGGGTTGGTTATGGTTCCATAATGCCGCCTACTACTTCGAGCGGCAGCTCATCTGGCTGGCGCTCGGCATCGTCCTGTTCTGGGCCGGGGCCCACCTCGACTATCACCGCCTTCGGCCGCTTGCCGGGCCGCTCGGGATCGCGAGCGTCGGCCTCCTGCTGCTGGTGCTGCTGCCGCACTTCGGCGTGGAGGTCAACGGGGCCCGCCGCTGGCTGAAGCTCGGGCCCCTGCAGATGCAGCCCGCCGAGCTGGCCAAGATTGCCGCCATCATCTTCATGGCCCTTTGGTTGGAACGCCACCGGGAGCGACTCTCCTCGCTGGAAAACGGGGTCGTGCCCTTCCTCGCGCTGCTGGGATCCATGACTTTTCTGGTCATCCTCGAGCGGGATCTCGGCACCACCCTGATCGTGGCCGGCATCCTGCTCTCACAGTTCCTGGTGGCGGGCGGGCGCAAGCGCCATGTCCTCCTGCTGGCGCTGATCATCGGTCTCTGCGTCTATCTGTTCATTCAGATGGAGCCCTATCGATTACATCGCATCCTGGCCTTCATCAACCCCTGGTCGGATCCGCTCAACACCGGCTTTCAGGCGATCCAGTCGGTGGTTGCGCTTGGCTCCGGCGGCTTCGCCGGCCTGGGCCTGGGCCAGAGCATTCAGAAGTACCAGTGGCTGCCCTTTGCCCACACCGACTTCATCTTCGCGATCGTCGGCGAGGAGACCGGGCTGATCGGCACGTCCGCCGTGCTCTCCTTATTTGCGCTCTTTGCCTATCGAGGCTACCGGGTGGCGCTAAAAGCGCCGGATGCCTTTGGGTCATTGCTCGCCTGCGGGGTCACGACCTGGATCGCCTTGCAGGCCCTGATCAACATCGCTGCCGTCACGGTGACCTTGCCGACCACCGGTATCCCGCTGCCGTTCATCAGCTATGGTGGCTCATCGCTCGCGATCACGCTGCTGGCGGTCGGCATACTGATGAACGTTTCGACCCAGAGCGAGAAGGTGGGATGGATACGACATGCGAGTATTGATCTCGGGCGGCGGCACGGGCGGACACTTGTTCCCGGCGATCGCCGTCGCGCAGGCGCTGTCGCGGAAAGATCCTGACGTCACCGTCCTGTTCGCCGGGCGCCGCGCCGGGATCGAGGCGAAGACGATCGCCAGTTATGGCATGCGCTTCGCCGCAATTCCCGCCGCGCCCCTCTACACCGAGCAGGTGTGGCGCAACTGGAACCTGCCGATGGTGATGGGAGCCGCGCTCTGGCAATCGTGGCGGCTCATCGATCGGTTCAAGCCTGACGTGGTGTTTGGGACGGGCGGCTACGTGAGTGTCCCGCTCATCACCGCCGCCGGCCTGGCCCGTCTCCCGGTCGTCCTCCAGGAACAAAACCTCATGCCTGGGCGTGCAACCCGAGTGCTCGCCCGTTTCGCCAAGCGGGTCGCGACCGCCTACCCTGAGTCCTCGCGATACCTGCGTGCGTCGACGGTCCTGACTGGCACACCGGTGCGCACGGAATTCTGGCGTCGCAAAGAGAATTTCCCGACGCAACCGCGAACCATGCTCGTGCTCGGTGGCAGCCAGGGTGCGCACCGCGTCAACCGCGCCGTGGCCGACGCCCTACCGTCGCTGCTGGAGCGGCCCGACCTTGCGATCGCGCACCAGACGGGCGCACGCGAGATCGACACGATGCAAGCGGTCAAGGCAACCCTGCCGGCCCCAGTGGCCGCCCGTTATGAGCCGTTCGCGTTTGCCAACGACCTGGCCGACCGGATCCGCGCCGCTGATCTGGTCGTCAGTCGGGCCGGCGCCAGCACGCTGAGCGAGGTGAGCGCCCTTGGCATCCCGATGGTCCTGATCCCGTATCCGTTTGCCGGGGGCCACCAGCGGCTGAACGCGACCCCATACGAGTCAGCCGGCGCTGCCGTCGTGATCCCAGACGAGGAGGCCGACGGCGGCCGGCTCCTTGGCGTCGTCAGCTCGGTCATCGACGACCCGGTCAGATATCGCAAGATGGTCGAGGCCATGCGGGGACTGGGGCGGCCGTACGCCGCCGAAGAGGTTGCGAGGCTCATCGAAGAGGTGGCGCGGCACCACTGATGCGGATCCATTTCATCGGCATCTGCGGCTACGCCGTGTCGGGACTGGCGCTGGTGGCCAAACAGTTGGGTCACGACGTCACCGGCTCCGATGAGGACGCCTACGCACCCACGACGGACATCCTGACACAGGCGGGCATCAAGTGGGTCGACGGCCACACCGCCGGCAACCTCACCCGCTGGGGCAAACCCGATCTCGTGGTCCAGGGCAACCAGGTGCGCGAGGGCAATCCGGAAACCGAGGCGGCGCGGCGCCATCGCATCCGGCTGGTCAGCGAGGCGGAATACTGGGGCGAGCTGACCACCGATCGATATCGAATCGTGGTGGCCGGCTCGGCGGGCAAGACGACCACAGCCAGCCTGATCGCCTGGATCCTTCGGTCGGCGGGCCGGAATCCGGGGTTTCGCCTGGGAATGGCCGTCAAAGACCTGGGCGCCGCGGCCGCCTGGGGCAGCGGCCGGGAGTTCGTCTTCGAGGGCGATGAGTACACGTCCGCCGTCTTCGATCCCCGGCCCAAGTTCCTGCACTTCGCTCCACAGCTGGCCGTGCTCACCAACATCGATTGGGATCATCCCGACGTGTTCCCGGACCCGGCCGCGTACGAGGCGGTGTTCCGCCAATTCCTTGAGTACCTCGGACCGGAGGACCGCCTGATCGCCAACGCGGATGACCCGCCAGTGCGCCGGCTGCTAAACCGGACACGGGCCAACGTCGAGACTTTTGGGCTGCGTGGCGGCGCCGATTGGCACGGACGCGACGTTCAGATCGATGGGGAAGGGATGCGGTTTACCGCGTGGCACGAGGGCAAGGTGCTCGCTGTGGTCAGCACCCGGCTGCCGGGAGAACACAACGCCGCGAACGCGCTGGCGGCGCTCGCCACCAGTGTCCGGGTCGGTGTCCCGGTCCCGGTCGCGGTGGATGCCATCGGCCGCTTCCAGGGCGTCTCCCGCCGGTTCGAGATCCGCGGCCAGGTGCGCGGCGTCAACCTGGTCGACGATTACGCGCATCATCCCGCGAAGGTGCGTGCCACCCTGCAGGCGGCGCGGGAACGCTTCCATCCGGGGCGCGTGCTGGCCTGCTTCGTCCCGCACACCTACTCACGGACGCTCAGCCTGATGGACGCCTACGCCGATGCCTTCCAGGGCTGCGCGCTGGTGGTCATCGGTCCCATCGAGCCAGCCCGCGAGCGGCACCTCGCCCACACCGTCACCTCGCAGGACCTGGCGAACCGGATCCGCGGTGTGGGCCAGGTGGCGACGGCGGATTCGGCCAGGTCGGCGTCCTATCGACTCGCCTCGGCCGCGCGGCCCGGCGACGTCATCGTCTTCATGTCGGTACGCGGCTTCGACGATGTCGTCGGCAAGACCGCCGAGGTGCTGGAGCGCTCACCGGTTGCCTGACGCCTGGCTGGCCTCATATCCCGGCGTCCGGGAGCATGAGCCGCTGGCGCCCCACAGCTGGTACGGGATCGGTGGCCGCGCCCGGTATTTCCTGGAGGTGGCCGATGACACGGCGTTGCCTGAGCTGATCGCGCGGGTGAACGCGGACCAGCTTCCCTACACCATGATCGGCGCGGCGACGAACACGCTATTCGCCGCCGAAGAACTGCCCGGGCTGACCATCAAGCTGGTCACCCATCGAATGTCGGTCGACGGCGATACCGTGTCGGTTTCGGCGGGGACCCTGATGCCGAAGCTGGCGGCGGAGACGGCGAAGGGGGGACGCGCCGGGCTCGAGTTTGCCGCGGGCGTACCGGGAACCGTCGGCGGCTCCGTGTTCGGCAATGCGGGAGCGTTCGGCGGGGAGGTCAGCCAGCGCCTGCTTGCGGCCGAGGCGATCGACCCAGACGGCCGGCGGCAGACCGTCAGCGCAGCCGAGTGCGCGTTTGCCTACCGTGAGTCGGTGTTCAAGGCGACCCGGGCGCGATGGGTGATCGTGTCCGCCAGGTTCAGCACGACGGCGGCGTCCCCGGCGGCGGTGCGGGCGCGCCTGCTCGAGGTGCAGAAGCACCGTCGCGCGACCCAGCCGATCGAGCAGCGGAGCCTGGGCAGCACCTTCAAGAACCCACCGGGCGATTCGGCGGGCCGGCTGATCGATGCATGCGGCCTCAAAGGGCTGCGCATCGGCGCCGCCCAGAACTCGCCGAAACACGCCAACTTCATCGTCAATCTCGGTGGGGCGAGTGCGGATGACGTGCTAGCCTTAATGGCCGAGATGCGGGATCGCGTCCGAGAACGGTTCGGCATCGAGCTGGAGCCGGAGATCCGCGTCGTCGGCCGGGCGCCGCAGGCGTGAAGCGGCTGCGGGTCGGGGTCCTGTTCGGGGGGCGGTCGACCGAGCATGAGGTCTCCATCCTCTCCGCGCAATCGATCATCGCCGCAATGGATGCGCGACGGTTCGAGGCGGTGCCGCTCTACATCGACAAAGAAGGCCGCTGGCTGACCGGCGATTCGTTGAAGCGCCTGGTCAGTGACCACCCGACGCGAAAATACGTCTACCTCCCGCCCGACCCAACCCAACACTCGCTGGTCGCCGCGCAGGACGGTCGGGAATCTCCCTCCCCACTTGCGGGGGAGGGTCGGGGTGGGGGGTTGCCACCACTTGATGTCGTCTTTCCGGTCTTTCATGGGCTCAACGGCGAGGACGGAACCATCCAAGGTGTGTTGGAGCTGGCCAACGTGCCCTACGTCGGCGCCGGGGTGCTCGGTTCCGCCCTCGGGCTCGACAAGATCTACATGAAGCGCGCCTTCGCCGCCGTCGGCCTCCCGATCGTCGACTACGCGCCGATCAGCCGCCGGCAGTACGAACGCAATCCGGACGCGTTCATCACCCTCGTCGAGGAGCAGATCGGGTACCCGTGCTTCACGAAGTTCGCGAACTCAGGCTCGAGTGTCGGCACGACCAAGGCGCACAACCGCGCCGAGCTGGTCGATGGACTTCGCCTTGCCAGCGGTTTTGATCGCAAGCTACTGGTCGAGCGGGCCGTCGATGCCCGCGAACTCGAGGTCAGCGTCCTCGGCAATGATGAGCCGGAGGCCTCGGTGGTTGGCGAGGTGGTGCCGGCGCACGAGTTCTATGACTACGAGGCGAAATACCTCGATGAAGGGTCTCGGCTGCTGATCCCGGCGCCGATCGACGCCCGCGTCGCCAAGGAGGTCAGCGCCCTGGCGCTGCGCGCATTCCAGGCGGTCGACGCCGCCGGGATGGCTCGGGTGGACTTCTTCATGGAGCGCACGACCGGCCGCATCCTGGTGAACGAGCTGAACACCATCCCCGGCTTTACGCGGATCAGCATGTATCCCAAGCTCTGGGAAGCCTCAGGGCTGTCCTATCCCAAGCTGATCGAGCGCCTGGTCGAGCTCGCCGTCGAACGGTTCAACGACAGGCAGCGCTCGCAGACGGCGATCGACAGCCGGCTGCTTCCGCGAGGGGCCGACGAATGACGGTCGGCACCATCGAGAAGCGACGACGACGCACCGCTTCGGCGCCGGCCAAGCCGGCCGCCTCCTCGCGCGGCTGGATCTGGGCGCTGGCGCAGATCGCGATTCTCGGCGTCGAAGTGTTCGCAGCCCTTTTCCTGCTGGCGCAACCCGCCTTTCGACCACAGCGGGTCCACGTCGCCGGGACGACCCATCTGACCGTCGCACAAGTCACCCGCACCCTGGCGCTCCCGGCCGACCGCAACATCTTCTTTCTGAACCAGGCCGACCTCCAGCAGCGCCTGCTGGCCATGCCATGGGTGCGCTCGGCCAGCGTCAGCCTGGCCCTGCCGGACCGGGTCATGGTCAGGATCACCGAGTGGAAGCCATCAGCCGTCCTGCAGGTGGGGGAGGCGACCTACTATCTGAACGACCTCGGTCAGGTGCTCGACCCGGCGGCGGAGGCCGGCGGACTGCCGGTGATCAGCCGGCTCGACTTCGGCGCCGGGCGGGACGGCCAGCGGGCGGTCGACCCCGATCTGCTCCCGATGCTGCTTCAGCTGCGGGCCGGCTTTCACGCGGCCTTCAGAATCTCGCTGATGTCGCTTCAGCTTGACCACCGGGAGATGCTCACGGCACAGACCGACCGTGGATGGATCATCATCTTCGGCCAGATGGTCACGAGTGACGATCGCGCGAGCCTGGAGCCAAAGCTGGCCGCCTTGCGGGCACTGAGCAGCCGCATCGATTTCACTACGGCGCAGCTCCAGTACATCAACCTCGAGAATCCGGGCGCGCCCGCGGTGCAGATGCGGGGGCGGAAGTGAGGCTTCCGGCAAGCGGCTCGCGCGAAGCCCTCTGGCTGGTGGCCGCCGCCATCGGCTTCGGCACCGTCGGAATTGTTCTCGGGCTCAATGCCCCGGTCCAGATCCCGCCGGGCTACTCACGCTACACCGCCGTCATGATCCTTGCGGCCCTGGACTCGATCCTCGGCGCCGTCAAGGCGTGGCTGAATGGCAACTTCGAGAACAAAGTGTTCATCTCCGGGCTGCTGGTCAACTCGCTCGTCGCGGGCGGGCTGACCTACCTCGGGGACAAGCTGGGCGTCGAATTGTATTTCGCGGCCATCGTCGCCTTTGGCGTGCGCATTTTCGACAACCTGGCCGTCATCAGGCGCCACCTCCTCTAGCCGCGTTCGCGCAGCGTGACCGCGACTGTGCCTGTGGATAACTCGCGGTGGATTGTGTTGTCACGACGGCGGGACCACACTATAATGTGGCGAAGCGTTCCAGCCAACGTTCCAGGAAAGGTTTTTGCCTCGTTCTAAATACGTCACGGCACTCGACATCGGCACAACTAAGATCTGCTGCGTCGTCGGCGAGCCGACGGAGCGCGGACTGAACATCGTCGGGGTCGGCGAGGCTCCTTCCGAAGGTCTGCGTCGCGGCGTCGTCGTCAACATGGAGAAGACCGTCCGCGGCATCAGCCACGCCGTTGATGCCGCCCAGCGAATGTGCGGCCACAAGCTGGAGTCGGCGTTCGTCGGCATGGCCGGCACGCATGTCCTCAGCCAGAACAGCCGGGGCGTGATCGCGGTGGCGCGGTCTGATCGCGAGATCGGACACGAAGACGTGACCCGCGTCATCGACGCCGCGCGCGCGGTCTCCGTTCCCAACGACCGAGAGATCATCCACGTCGTCCCTCGCGGCTACGTGGTCGACGGGCAGGAAGGCGTCAGGGACGCGGTCGGCATGTCGGGCGCCCGACTGGAGGTGGAGACCCACATCATCACCGGCTCGCTGACCGCGGTGCAGAACGTCGTCAAGTGCGTCCACCAGGCCGGGATCAGCGTCGAGGACCTGGTGGTGCAAGTGCTCGCCTCAGCCGAGGCGGTCCTCAACGATAACGAACTCGACCTGGGCGTGGCGCTGGTCGATGTCGGTGGCGGCACGACCGATATCGCCCTGTTCACGGACGGCAGCGTGATCCACACCGCCGTCCTGCCGGTGGGCGCAACGCATGTGACCAATGATGTCGCCATCGGGCTCCGCACCACGCTCGCGGAGGCCGAGATGCTGAAAGTCAATTACGGCCATGCGATCCCGGCGTGCATCCCGCGCGAGGAGATGGTTGAGGTGCACCAGATCGGCCAGGATCGAATGCAGGCGGTGCCGCGCCGCCATCTGGCCGAGATCATCGCCCCCCGGGCGCGCGAGATCCTGGAGATGGTCCGGATGGAGATGCGCCGCGGCGGGCATGACGGGTTCCTGCCGGCCGGCATCGTCTTCACTGGCGGCGGCTGCCGCCTGCTCGGCTTCACCGAGGCGGCGCAGTCGTTGTTGGATCTCCCGGTGCGGATCGGCGCCCCGACGCAGACGATCGGCATGACCGACCAGGTGAGCGGGCCCGCCTATGCGACGGCGGTAGGCCTGCTGCGGTGGGGGACCAAATTGCGGCACCACGCCAACGGCCACGCGCCCGTCGGCGCGGGCGTTTCGGCGGCGTATGCGCGGACCGTTCGCTGGATCAAGGATTTCTTCTAGAGGAAGGAGGCCGATATGAACATCGACGATCAGCTCCGAATGAAGGGCCTCGCCTCACGGCCCGTGATCCCCGGTGATTACGGCGGAGGACAGGGACCGCGGGTGTCGGCGGAACGGTTCGTAAGGGCGCGCCTCGAGCGCGATAAGGAGGAAGCCATGCGCGATGTCGACCGGACGCTGGAAGGGAACGCACGCATCAAGGTGGTCGGCATCGGCGGCGGTGGGAGCAATGCGGTGAACCGGATGATCCGGTCGAAGCTCCGCGGCGTCGAGTTCATCGCCATCAACACCGACCTGCAGGCCCTGGCCCACTCGGAAGCGCAGACCAAGATGAACATTGGCAAGAAGCTCACTCGCGGCCTCGGCGCGGGCGGTAACCCGACGATCGGTCGCGAGGCAGCGGAAGAGAGCCAGCAGGAACTGTCGGAGCTGTTGAGCGGGGCCGACATGGTGTTCCTGACCGCCGGCATGGGTGGCGGCACGGGATCGGGGGCGGCCCCGGTCGTAGCCGAGATCGCGCGCAATAACGGTGCGCTGACGATCGGCGTGGTCACCAAACCATTCACCTTCGAGGGGACACGACGGCGCGCCATTGCGGAAGAAGCCGCGACCACGCTCAGGGAAAAGGTCGACACCCTGATCATCATCCCGAACCAGCGGCTGCTGGATGTCACCGACAAGAAGGTGCCGTTCACCGAGGCACTGAAGATCGCGGACGATGTGCTGCGCCAGGGTGTGCAGGGCATCTCCGACCTGATCGTGCAGCCCGGGCTGATCAACCTGGACTTTGCCGACGTCAAGGCGGTCATGTCAGGACAGGGCGCGGCCCTGATGGGGATCGGTTTCGGCAGCGGCGACCAGCGTGCCTCCGATGCCGCTCGCGATGCCGTCGCCAGCCCGCTGCTGGAGACCTCGATCGACGGGGCGCGGGGCATCCTCTTCAACATCACCGGCGGCACCGACCTGACGCTGCACGAGGTGAACGAGGCGGCCGAGATCGTGCGCGCCTCAGCCGACAAGGACGCGAACATCATCTTCGGGACCGTTATCGACGAGAAGATGTCCGGCGAAGTCAAGATCACCGTGGTTGCCACCGGCTTCGTGACCGGGACGGAGACCAGCCGCGAGATCGACGAGCCGTACAGCCGCCCGGCGCCGGTCGAGGAAGTTCCGGCCTACAAGGGGTTCGACCCTTCGAACCTTGACATTCCCGCCTTCCTGCGGGGTCGCCGCTAACCTGCGCGAGGGGTGCCCCCTTCCCACCCCTCGCGTTCCTCCTTACACAGAACCTCTCGATCTCTCGTATGGCACTAAAGCGCCACTCGCGTCGGCCGGCGGGCGGGCCCTCGCGTCCCTTACTCCTTACCGGCAAAAGGGGCGGGCCGGCCCTCGCGTCCACAATATCTGGGATACTGAAGTGAAATGAAGTGCCCATATTGTGGTCACGTCGATCTGAAGGTGGTCGACTCCCGCGACTCGGATACCGGCGAGTCGATCCGCCGACGCCGGGAGTGCCTGGAGTGCACGAAGCGCTTCACCACCTACGAACGGATCGAGACGGTCCCGCTCTACGTCATGAAGAAGGACGGCCGCCGGGAAGACTTCGATCGCCAGAAGTTGTTCTCCGGCCTCATGAAGGCCACCGCCAAGCGCGAGATCTCGCCGAGCACGGTGGAACGGGTCGTCGACGAGATCGAGGCCGAGCTGCGAACCCGCGGCAAAGTCGAGATTCCCTCTCGTGAAGTTGGCGAGCTGGTGATGGACAAGCTGCGCGGCCTGGACGAGGTGGCCTACATTCGGTTTGCCTCCGTCTACCGCTCGTTCATGGACCTCCAGGAGGTCAAGCACGAGATCGACCAGCTCCTGACCCGCGAAAAGCGAGGCTGACCCATCGCGATCCTCGAGCTCGCCACCGTCGTCAGCGTCGCCGGCTTTCGAGCGCGGCATGGCTTCAGCACCAGCGCGCTCGGCTCGATGGGACTCACCGGCTCGACCGATCCGCAGGCGGTGATGCAACGGCGGCAGCAACTCGCCGATCAGATCGGGTTCGACCTCGACCGAGCGCTGATGACCGTGCAGGAGCATGGGGCCAATGTGGTGACCTTCCACCGCCGGCGCCCGGAGGGAGGACAGTGCGTCTTTTCGACGGACGCGCTCGCGACCGACGTTCCCGGTCAGGCGGTCGTGACCTACCACGCTGACTGCTTTCCACTGCTGTTCCTGGATGCCAGCCGCGGCGTCGTCGCCGGCGCGCATGCCGGTTGGCGCGGGGCACTGGCGGGGGTGGCGACCCAAACCGTCCAGGCGCTACACCTCGCGTACGGCACCTCGCCTGACCAACTCGACGTCCTGATCGGCCCCGGGATCTGTGGGCGCTGTTATCAGGTGGAAGAGGAGGTGGGACAGCGCTTTTCGTTGCGCTACGGCCGGAAGGATCGATACCTCAAGGCAGAAGACTCGGAGATCCGGCTCGACATCGAGGGTGTCTTGCGGCTTCAGCTCGAAGACGAGGGCATTGCGCCCGACCATATCCTGTCGGCCGGTTGGTGCACCCGCGAGCAGGAAAGGTGGTATTCGCATCGCGGCGGTCGGCCCGGCCGCTTCCTCTCCGTCGTGGTCGCGCCCTGATCGATGCCTGATTCGCTCGAAGCAAACCTTACGTCCGTCCAACAAGCCATTGCCCGGAGTGCCGAGCGTGCCGGGCGCGATCCGCACGAGGTCGTCGTGGTAGCGGTTACCAAGACGTTTCCGGTGGAACGGATCCGCGAAGCCATGACGCTCGGGCTCCGGAGGTTTGGCGAAAACCGGGTGCAGGAGGCGCTGCCGAAGATCGAGGAGATCGGCCCTGCCGATGTCGATTGGCATTTGATCGGCCATCTGCAGACGAACAAGATCAAGTTCATCGATGGTCGCTTTCAGATGGTGCAGTCGGTCGACAGCGTCGGCCTCGTCGAGGCGCTCGACCGGCGACTCCGCTCCCCGCTCGATGTCCTGATCGAAATCAATGTGGCGGAAGAGCCGCAGAAGACCGGGGCGCTGCCGGCGGACCTCGCCGGGATCGCGGCTGCCGTCAACGCTGCGCCTCGCCTTCGGCTGCAGGGGTTGATGACGGTGGCCCCAATGGTGGCCGACGGAGAGCAGGTCCGGCCTATTTTTCAGCGGCTGCGCGCACTGCGCGACGAGACGAGTCGACGGCTCGGGGTCCCACTGCCGGTACTTTCGATGGGGATGACAGAGGACTACGCGATCGCCGTGGAAGAAGGCGCCACGATGCTACGATTGGGCCGCGCGCTCTTCGGCCCGCGCTGAGCTTTCGATTGCAAACCGCCATCAATTTCCTCCACACCTTCGCCCAGGTCCTGATTTACCTCTACATCTTTGCCATCTTCGTACGGGCTGCGGCGTCCTGGTTCGTGCGCGATTTCCACGGCACGGCCATGGGATTTCTGGTTGACGTCACCGAGCCGATTCTTGGGCCGCTCCGACGCCTGATCCCCACCGGACTCGGCGTCGACTTTTCGCCCATGATCGCGATCGCGGTGCTCTACGTGCTTGGCCAGTTCCTCGGCTGAAGCAGAGCCACTAGAATTGGCGTCCATGTTCCAGGAAGTCTCGACGCGCGCCAACTTTCCCGAGATGGAGAGTGAGGTGCGACGTTTCTGGAAGGAACGGGATGTCTTCGCCCGTAGCGTAACGCAGCGCCAAGGCCGCCCATCCTTTGTCTTCTACGAGGGTCCGCCGACCGCCAACGGTCTTCCAGGCATCCACCATGTACTGGCTCGGGCGATGAAGGACCTCTTCCCTCGGTACAAGACCATGCGCGGGTTCTACTCCGAACGCAAGGGCGGCTGGGACACACACGGCCTGCCGGTCGAGATCGAGGTGGAGAAGCAGCTGAAGTTGAACGGCAAGCAGGACATCGAGCGGTACGGTGTCGAAGCCTTCAACAAGCTTTGCCGGGAAAGTGTCTTCAAGTACATCAACGAGTGGGCTGAGATGACCGAACAGATGGGGTTCTGGGTGGATCTCGAGCATGCCTACCGCACCTATGACACCTCCTACATGGAAACGGTCTGGTGGATTCTCAAGCAGCTCTGGGACAGGGAGCTCCTCTATCAGGGCTTCAAGGTCGTTCCCTACTGTCCACGTGACATGACCCCCCTGTCGCACCACGAGCTCGGTCTGCCCGGAGGCTATCGCGACGACGTGGAGGATCCGTCCATCTATGTCAAGTTCGAGCTGGAAGACGAGCCGAAGACCTACTTCCTCGCCTGGACGACGACACCCTGGACGCTCCCCGGCAATGTTGCCCTGGCGGTTGGCCTCGAAATCCCCTACGTTCGGGTCCGCCAGGGGGACGAGCGATACATCCTCGCAAAGGCACGTCTCTCTGTTCTGCAGGGTGACTATGAAATCGAGGCAGAGGTCGATGCCAAGAGCCTGCTCGGGAAGCGCTACCAGCCACTCTATCGGTACCTGCTCCCCGACAAGCCGGCTTTCTTGGTCGTGGACGCCGACTTCGTTTCCGTCCAGGATGGCACCGGCATCGTCCATACCGCGGCCGCGTATGGCGTCGATGACCTGGAGTTGTCCCTGAAAAAGGGCATTCCTGTGCGCCATGTCGTCGACCTCCAGGGGCGCTTCAAACCGGAGGTGGAGCCGTTTGCCGGCCTCTTCGTCAAGAAGGCCGATCCGAAAATCATCGAGGACCTTCAGCGGCGCGGCCTGATGTACCGAGCCGAGACCATCCGGCACACCTATCCTTTCTGCTGGCGGTGCGGCTCACCGCTCCTCTATTACGCCGTCACGTCCTGGTTCATCAAGACGACAGCGGTCAAGGACCAGCTGATCCGCAACAACAACGCCGTGAACTGGGTGCCGCCCTACATCAAGACCGGGCGCATGGGCAACTGGCTGGAGACCCTGGTCGACTGGTCGCTGTCGCGCTGGCGGTACTGGGGCACGCCGCTGCCAGTTTGGATCTGCGAAGCCTGCGATGACCGGCGTTGCGTCGGTTCCGTTGCCGAGCTTGGTCTGACGCTCGAAGCGGATCTTCACCGGCCGTACATCGACCGTGTCACGCTGCCCTGCGAAAAATGCGGCGGCGTCATGCGCCGGGTCGCGGACCTGATCGACGTCTGGTTCGATTCCGGTTCGATGCCGCTGGCGCAATTCCACTATCCATTCGAGAATGTTGAGACCTTCAAGCCGCGCTTCCCGGCGGACTTCATCGCGGAGGGCTTGGACCAGACGCGGGGCTGGTTCTTCAGCTTGCTGGCGATCGCCACCATGCTGTTCGACCAACCGGCTTTCAAGAACGTCATCTGCACCAACCTGGTGCTGGACAAGAACGGACGAAAAATGAGCAAGTCGCTCAAGAACACGGTGGATCCGTTCGAAACGATGTCGAAGTTCGGCGCCGATGCCACGCGCTGGTACTTCTATTCCTCGGTCGCGGTCGGCAACGAGTACCGGTTCGACATTACGTCGGTTCAGGACGTTGTTCGCCGCTTCCTGCTTATTCTCTGGAACACCTACGGCTTCTTTGCCAACTATGCGCGGCTCGACGGCTTTGATCCGGCGCAGGCGGCAATCCCAACGCCACAGCGCGCAGTCCTGGATCGGTGGTTACTGGCGGAGCTCTCGGCGATGATGAAAGAGGTCGAAGCCTCGCTCGATGCATACGACCCGACCACGGCTGCCCGCCGCCTGGAGGCGTTCGTGCTCGACCTTTCGACCTGGTACGTGCGGCGCTCGCGCCGTCGTTTCTGGAAGTCCGAGTCGGACAGCGACAAGCGCAGCGCCTATCAGACCATGTACCAGGTGCTGGTCGCCGTCGCGCAGCTGCTCGCCCCATTCATGCCCTTCATCTCGGAGACCATGTATCAGAACCTGGCGGCCGGCAAGAACGAGCAGCCGGAGAGTATCCATCTGAGCGACTGGCCGGTGGCACAGCCGGAATGGGCCAATGACGAATTGCGCCGCCAGATGGCCGCGGTCCGCCGGCTCGTCGCCACCGGCCTGGCGGCTCGCAGTGCCGCCGCGATCAAGGTGCGCCAGCCGCTCCGCAGCGTCACGATCGCCGGGCGGCCACTGAACGGGGAGCTGGAGAGCATTCTGCTCGAAGAACTGAACATCAAGGCGGCCCGCTATCAGGGCGAGGGCGGCGAGTTGACGCTCGATACCGAGATCAGCCCGGAGCTCAAGCTGGAGGGCCTGGCCCGCGATCTGGTGCGAAAGATCCAGGAACTCCGCAAGCAGTCGGGCTTCGCGGTCGAGGACCGGATCCGCCTCTTCTACGACGGTGACGGGATCCTGGCCGAGGCGCTCGACCGCTGGCGCGAGTACATCGCCACCGAGACGCTGGCAGTGGCTGTGACCCGAGGCGAGGCACCCGACGGCGCCTCCACCGAGATGCTTCACATCGAAGGGCACGAGCTCAGGGTGAGCGTCGTCCGGGTGGCTCCCCGCTGAGCCGCCTCCGCAGCTACCTCCTGCTGGCCGCGATCGCGGCCGCCGTCGTCATCGTCGACCGCATCACCAAGATCGTCGTCGAGCGGCGCTTCGGAGTCCCCTATGGGCCACGCCAGATCCTGGACCACGTGCTCTTCTTAACCGTGACGCGCAACGCCGGGGCGGCGTTCGGCATCTTTCAGAACTTCACGCTCGGCTTCCTGGTGATCTCGACGCTGGTGATGATCGGCATCCTTATCTATTACTGGCGGCTTCCAGCCAGCGACTGGTCAGGCCGGCTCGGTCTGGCGCTGGTCTTCGGAGGCGCGATCGCCAATGCGTACGATCGGGCGGTGAAGGGTTCGGTCGTCGACTTTATTCAGGTACCGCACTGGCCGATCTTCAATGTCGCCGACTCGGCCGTCACTGTCGGGGTCACCCTGCTCCTGCTGGGGACGTTCTGGGCGAACCGTCGGCCGCGGCGGGCGTAAACCGACGCCAGAGCACACCCTACCGGCCAGCGCCTCCCGTCTCGACCAGTATCTTGCCGGGCTGCTCCCCGAGCTGAGCCGGAGCCGAGTTCAGAAGCTGATCGCCGACGGATACGTTCAGCACAATGGCCACGCAGCTCGTTCCGGCGACCGGCTGCGGGCCGGCGATCGCCTCAGCTGGGAGTTGCCGGCAACCGTTCCAACCCGGCTCGACGCCGAACCGATGGATCTCCGAGTCCTTTACGAGGACGAGGACCTGGTCGTCATCGACAAGCCGGCCGGGCTGGTCGTGCACCCCGGGCCCGGCCATTCGACCGGCACGCTGGTTCACGGATTGCTCGGCCGTGGTTCGGGCTGGTCGACGATCGGCGGCGTGGAGCGGCCCGGCATCGTCCACCGGCTCGACCGGGATACCTCCGGCTTGATGGTCGTCGCGCGGAACGACGAGGCGCATCGCGAGCTCGCTCGCCAGCTGGAGCGGCGGATCATGACCCGCCGCTACCGGGCGATCGTCGTCGGCGAGGTGGCCGATGAGGCGGCCCGGATCGAGGCACCGATCGGCCGTGACCCGAAGCACCGGCAGCGGATGGCGGTGGTCGCGGGCGGCCGCGAGGCCATCACCGTGTTCCGGCGGCTCGGGCTTGCCGGCGGCTACTCCCTGCTCGAGGTCACGCTGGGCACGGGCCGCACCCATCAGATCCGCGTCCACCTTGCCTATATCCATCACCCGGTCCTCGGCGATCCCGTCTACGGTCACCGCTCGCCAATCATCCCGCGACCGGCGCTGCATGCGCAGTCGCTGACGTTACGCCATCCGCGCACGGGGAAAACCATGAGCTGGCAGACGCCGCCGCCGCTGGATTTTGAATCAGCGTGGAATTCGCTACCGCAGCCTAAAATGCGGTGATCAGATGAGGCAGCCCAGGACCGGGCTTTTGATCGTCATTTCCGGGCCAAGCGGAGTGGGGAAGGATACCGTCTTGCGGCGCTTGTTCCAGCTGGCGCCCGAGCTCAAGTACTCGGTCTCCTACACGACGCGGCCAGCCCGTCCGGGCGAGGTCGACGGGCAGAGCTATACCTTCGTCAGCGAACCGGAATTCCTGCGGCTGATCGAACGGAAGGAGTTCCTGGAGTGGGCCAGGGTCTATGACCACTACTACGGCACGTCCCGGCGCCGGGTCGAGGAGGCGCTCAACCGGGGCGAGGACATCATCCTCAAGATCGACGTCCAGGGCGCGACCTTCGTCCGCAGGCGCAAACCCGACGGGCTGTTCATCTTCATCACCCCGCCCTCGACCGAGGAGCTGCTCAGCCGGCTGACCGGCCGCAACACCGAGTCACCCGAGGCGCTCGCGATCCGGCAGCGGGAAGCGCTGATCGAGCTAGGCCTGGCGAAGGACTACGAGCACGTGGTCTGCAATCGTGATGTCGATGAGACGGCGCGCGAGATCCTGGCGATGATCGCGGCCGAGCACGACCGCCGCCGGATGCCGGTATGAGCGCTGGCCGGCTCACGGGCCGCCGGGTCGCGCTTGCCGTCAGCGGCGGAATCGCGGCCTACAAGGCCATCGAGTGCATCCGGCTGCTGACCGAAGCCGAGGCCGAGGTGCGAGTCCTGATGACGCCGGAGGCCTCCCGATTTGTCACGCCGCTCACGCTGGAAGCACTCTCGTACCATCCGGTCGCCGCCGACTGGCTGGCGGCCGGGGGCGGTGGGGAGAGTCACATCAGGCTTGCCGAATGGGCGGAGGTGGTGGCGGTCGTTCCGGCCACCGCCAACACGATCGCGAAGCTCGCACTCGGGCTCGCCGATGAGATCGTGTCGGGGACCGTGCTGGCGAGCCGGGCCCCGCTGGTGCTCGCGCCGTCGATGAACGATGTCATGTTCACCCACCAGCAAACGCAGGATCACCTCGCGGCGCTGAAATCGCGCCGCGCGGTCATCGTCGAGCCGGCGAGCGGCCGGCTGGCGTCGGGTAAGTCGGGCGTCGGCCGGCTGGCGTCGCCCGAGCGCATCGTCGCCGTCATCGAAGCCGTGCTCGCCAACCGTCGCAACCTGGACGGACTTCGAGTCGTGGTCAGCGCCGGTGGGACCAGGGAAGCGGTCGACCCCGTGCGCTTCGTCGGGAATTTTTCCAGCGGAAAGATGGGCCGCGCACTGGCGGATGTGGCGGCGGCCCGGGGCGCGGAGGTCACCCTGGTCACGACCGTGCCGTCGAATCCGGAGGGCATCGAGGAGGTCGCGGTTGGCAGCGCGAAGGAGATGCTCGCGGCGCTCCAGCGTGTCTCCGCGGGTGCGGACATCCTGGTGATGGCCGCGGCCGTCGCCGACTACGCGCCGGACGCCGTCGCGCCCTCGAAACTGCGGCGGACCGATCAGCCCATCGACCTGCATCTACGTCCCAATGTCGACATCCTGAAAGCGCTTGGACCACGCCGTGGACTGTTTCGGGTCGGCTTCGCGGCAGAAACGGAAGATCTCCGATCCCAGGCGCAGCAGAAGCTGGATGCCAAAGAACTGGATTTGATCGTCGCCAACCAGCTGGGGGTGGACGGCCAGGGCCTCGCCAGCGACTTCAATGCCGTGACGATCGTCGCGCCCTCGGGTGTCGTGGCTGACGTACCGCGGCTGCCGAAGTGGGAGGTAGCCGGACGGATCTGGGATGCTATTGATGCCTGTCGCAACCGCGGCGCCTGAGCGGGCGCTCCGCCCGGTCGCCCAGGTCGCCGTGGAGGCCCGCGTCGGCAGCCAGACCGGCCTCTTCGATTACGCGGTCCCGGACGCGCTGGCCGGCGTGATCGAAGTCGGCCACCGGGTGCGGGTGCCCTTCGGCAAGCGAACCGTGACGGGATTCGTCTATGCGCTGGGCCAGGCGCCGACGGTGCTGGAGCTGAAACCGATCGAGGCGCTGGTCGACGCCGAGCCGGTGCTGCCCGCCATCCTCCTGGAGCTGGCGGGCTTCGTCGCGTCGCATTACCTGGTGCCGCTCGACGAGGTGATCCGGGCGATCGTCCCGCCCCGCGTGCGCGCCGTGGTGCGCCGATCGGTCAAGCGTCGCCGTCAGAGCCGCATTCTCCAGAAGGCGAACGCGGTGATGCCGTCCGCCGCCATCCGGCTCGAGCCGGCCCAGCAGGCTGCGCGCGAACGGATCGCGGTGTCGCTCGCCCGCCAGGAGTCAGCGGTGTTCCTGCTGCACGGCGTCACCGGGAGCGGCAAGACCGAGGTCTACCTGGCGCTGCTCGAGGAGGTGCTGGCGACCGATGGTCAGGCCCTGGTGCTGGTGCCGGAGATCGCACTCGCTCCGCAGACGGTGGGACGCTTCGCCGCGCGTTTCCCCGGCCGGCTCGCGGTGCTGCACAGCGCCCTGACCGCGGCGGAACGCGCCGCGGAGTGGTGGCGGATCCGGCGCGGCGAAGCCGACATCGTGATCGGGCCGCGCGCCGCAGTTTTTGCGCCGCTGCCCCGCTTGCGCCTGGTCCTGATCGATGAGGAGGAGTCGTCGGCCTTCAAACAGGAACGGATCCCGCGATACCACGCGCCGACGGTGGCGCGCTGGCTAGCTCGGCGAACCCGGTCGGTGCTGGTGCTGGGGAGCGCCGCGCCCAGCGTCGTAACCTACGCCGCTGCGCTCTCCGGCCGCGAGCATCTGCTCGAGCTGCCGCACCGGGCGCAGGGACGTCCGCTACCGCCGGTGACGGTCGTCGACATGCGGGCGGAAATCGCCGCCCAGCACTTCAGCCCGCTGAGCCGCGAGCTCCAGGCGGCCATCGGCGGCTCATTGGCTCGGCAGGAGCAGTGCATTCTCTTTCTGAACCGAAGGGGCCTGGCAACGTTCGTTCTCTGTCGAGACTGCGGCCAGGCGCGCGAATGTCCGCATTGCAGCGTGGCGCTCGTCTACCACGCGTCGCTGGGCCGGTTGCAATGCCACTACTGCGGCAGCACCGAGCCGCTCCCGCGGCGCTGCCCCGCCTGCGGCAGCCGCTACATCAAGAGCTTCGGCGTTGGCACGGAACGGATCGAGCAGGAAGTGCGCACGCTGTTTCCCGGAGCGCGGGTGCTGCGGCTCGACCGGGATGTGATGAAGACGCCGGACGCGGCCGACCTCGTCTTTGACCAGATGAACTCGGGTGAGGCGGACGTGCTGGTCGGTACCCAGCTGGTGGCCAAAGGACTTGACCTGCCGAGGGTGACGACGGTTGGCGTGGTCAACGCCGACACCAGCCTGCATTTTCCGGATTACCGATCGTCGGAGCGGACCTTCAGCTTGCTGACCCAGGTGGCGGGCCGGGCCGGACGTGGCAGCGCGGCTTCGCGCGTGTTCATCCAGACCTATACCCCCGACCATCCGGCGATTCGCCATGCCCACTACCATGACTACCGCGGCTTCTTCCGCGAGGAACTGGAGATTCGCCGCACCTTCCGCTTCCCGCCGTTTGCCGAGCTGATGGTCGCCACCTATGGGCATCGCGACGAGGCTCGCGCGGAGCGCGAGGCGAAGACGGCCGCCGAACATTTGTCTGCTACAATCGGCCTGCTCAATTTGGGCGACATCGAAGTCCTTGGCCCGTCTCCTGCGTTCATGTATCGCCTGAAGGACGAATTCCGCTTCGAGGTGACACTCAGGGGGAACGACTTGCACCGCGTGGCAGACGGCTTACCGCGCGGCCGGGGCTGGAGCCTCGACGTCGACCCGATGTAAGTTATTGATCATGGCTGTCCTTCCGATCCTCACCCAGGAAGCGCCGATCCTTCGCCAGAAGGCGAAGCGGGTCCCTCGCGTCGACAGCAGCATCCGCAAGCTGATCGACGACATGGTGGACACCATGGTCGCCGCTCCCGGGGTCGGGCTGGCGGCGCCGCAAGTCGGCATCGGGCTCCGGGTGGTGGTGATCAAGACCGACACCAACCTCCACACGCTGGTGAACCCGGAGATGGTGAAGTGGGAGGGGGAACAGATCGGCATGGAAGGCTGCCTCTCGGTGCCGGGTTACGTCGGCGAGGTCAAGCGCTACATGCAGGTGGTGGCCCGGGGGCTCAACCGCCACGGGAAGTCGGTCAAGATCAAGGGCGACGCCCTGCTGGCGCGTGCCATTCAGCACGAGATCGATCACCTGGACGGCATCTTGTTCACGGATCGCTTGACCAGCCTCGACACCCTGCGCAAGGTGGAGCCGCAGGAGCAGGAGAAGGAAGCGGAACTCGTCGGCGCCTGACAAGCGGCTGCGGATCGTTTTCGCCGGCACCGCGGTGTTCGCGCAGCCGACCTTGAATCGTCTGGTCGAGGCCGGGCACGATGTCGCCCTGGTGGTCACCCAGCCCGACCGGCCTGGGGGTCGTGGGATGAAGTCGCTGTCGCCCGCGGTCAAACAGCTCGCCGCCAAGTTCGGTCTCGCGGTTTATCAACCCGAGCGCATCAAAGACCAGACCGCGCAAGAGCGGGTCCGCCAGGTCGGCGCCGATGTCATGGTGGTGGTCGCCTACGGCCAGATCCTTCCCGAGAGCCTACTTACTGTCCCACGGTTGGGGACCCTCAACGTGCACGCGTCGTTGCTGCCGCGCCATCGAGGTCCGGCGCCGATCGAATGGACGATTCTGAGCGGCGACACCGAGACCGGCGTCACTATCATGCAGATGGACGCGGGCGTCGACACCGGCCCGATCCTGGCGCAGGCCCGCGTGCCTATCGCGCCGGAACTGACGGCGGGTCGGCTTGAAGGCCAGCTCGCCGAATTAGGCGGCCGCCTGATGGCGCGGACCCTCGACGATCTCCGGCGCGGGCGAGTCACCCCGCTGCCGCAGCCCGCGGAGGGAGCGACGCGTGCCCCTCGGCTCACCTCGGAGGATGGCAAGCTTGAGCCGACAACCATGTCCGCCCAGGAAATTGACCGGCGCGTGCGCGCCCTGAGCGAGCGGCTCGGCTGCTGGATCGCATTGAATGGTGCCGAGGTGAAGGTGATCCGCGGCCATCTCGACGGCGCCGTAGGGGACGGCATCGAGGTGCCGACGGCCGACGGGGTCTACGTTGTCGACGAGGTCCAGCCGCCCGGTGGACGGCGAATGACGGCCGCCGCGTGGGTGCGGGGGCGGCGGTAATGGGGAAGAAGAAGCGAGACGCCGACACCACCATTGCCAGCAACCGCGCCGCCTTTCATAACTACTTCATCCTGGAGTCGGTCGAGGCCGGCATCCAGCTGGTGGGCACCGAGATCAAATCGCTGCGGGAAGGCGGCGCAAACCTGCGCGAGGGCTATGTGCGATTCGGTGGGGGAGAGGCGTTCCTGGTCAATGTGCACATCAGTCCCTATGAACGGGGACATAGCAGCAATCACGAATCCAAGCGGGAGCGCAAGCTGCTGCTTCACCGCGCGGAGATCATTCGTCTCGGGATCACGATCAAACAGAAGGGCCTGACGCTGGTCCCGCTGCGTCTCTACTGGAAGGGCAACCGCGTCAAGCTCGAGATCGGCCTGGCCAAGGGCAAGCGGCAGTACGACAAGCGCGAGACGATCGCGGCGCGTGACGCCCGTCGGGAAATGGACCGTGCAGTCAGGACGAGGGTTTAGGCGCCTAAGCCGCCGGAGTGCCCAGCCCTGTCCAGGGGGCGCGCCAGGCTAGGCAGAATCCCGTAGGGGTTTCTCCGCCGCGCGAAGGGGTAAAATCACGTTGCTCCGACTGACTGGCGGGGGCGCCAGGTCTCGACGGGGTAGTGGTCTGCAAGATGGCGAGCCGTGTCGCCGAGCACGTAAAAGCGGCAAGGCTATAAACGCCAATCGCGAACTTGCTTACGCTGCGTAAGTAGCGTAATCAACCGGGGATTTATCCCCGGCGCCGGCCCGCTCTGGGTCAGCAGGAGCGGCGTCCGGCGTAAACTCCGCTGACTCGCTCCCGGCGGGCGTCGCGGCCGTCGGGGGGACTCAATACCGCGACTGGCCTTGACGGATCCGGTCCCAGGGGAGACGCCAGGGTGAGATGCAAAACCGGGACTACGCTCGTAGATGTCTTGCGGGACGCTGCTTCGGACGCGAGTTCGATTCTCGCCGCCTCCACCAGCCGGCCGGAGCCCAGGGCTTCAATTGCGCCATCGCAGATTTGAATCCTGGCTGACGATTTGTAACAGAGTCGTGGGCCGGCACTGGTCCGGCGAAGCGCATATTAGGAGTTGTGCCGGACACTGACTGGACCTCCGAGGGACGGTCAAGAAGCGCCGGTCAAAAAGCCGAGACCGGAATCACACGACGCAAAGCCAGAAGAGCGCACATTTGGTGGGCGCATGATTGTTGATCGGTGGACGCAGGCGATGCTGCCGCCGGGTTCGGATGACAATCCGAACGCCCCCGGGATTTAGAGCAACCTCCGGGCCAGCGAGGTTGGGATCAGCTGGCCGGGAAGGAGAAGCTGTCCAGCACCTGCTGGAAAGCGGCATCGTAAGTGCCGCCCGGGGCCTCCTCGATCTCAAACGTATTGGCCTGGTGCTCGAACACGACGATCACGGCGCCATTGGCTGGCCCGGAGTCCGCGACCATAATCTTGTCGGCGGTGATTCCGGCAACCTTCGTCTGGGTCACCTGGTTGCCCTGGGCCAGACTGCTCTCCGGTTGGTCCTTGGGCCCGGCCACCACCCGGACCTCGATCGGCGGGATGAAGACCCCGGAGGCCGGCACGTGGGCCGGCACCGCCGAGGGCGGCCCGAAGGCGACCACGCTGACCGCCCCGCCGGCGCCTGGCTCCGCCGTGTAGTCGCGCGCGGTCCAGCCGTTCGGGAAGCAGAGGTGGTAGCCGAGCGTGGTGTGCTGGTATCCCTGGCCGCTCTTGCAGCCGATCGACGATGAGGCGTTTGCCTGAAGGGGTGGCGCTGTGTTTTGGTCCTCCCCGCACCCCGCCATAACGGTTACAGCAAGCAGACTGAACAGTACCCCCAGGGAGCGGCTGCTGGCCACCGGGGAAGCGTACAGGAAAGCGACTGGTGCGGACCGCGCGCTTACCGGAAGATCGCGCTCGCCAGCCACCAGCAGGCGAGCACGCCGACGATCGCCGGCAGAATGCCGCCGAAGCGGCTGATCAGCGCCACGATCTGCGCCGGGATCACCCAAAAGACGGAGACCGGGTCGGCCTTGACGACGCCCACCCGGGCCTGTTCCGCGACCGGGCCGGCTTCCTCATACGAGGGGAGAGCGTGGGCGGCGAACGCCAGCCCGAGCCACAGCTGCACCCAGGTCAGCCAGGTCGCGGGCAGCTGCAGGACGGTTCGCGGTGTCAACGCGGGTGCCAGGCACAGGATCGCGAGGATGAAGAACACAAACGTCGGGACATACGCGATCGCGATTGCGGTCCCGAGCATGGGCGGCGCTTCGTACACGGTGTAGCCGGCCGGGTCGTCGACTCGGAAATAGATGACTTCTTCGATCGCCAGGCCGGCGCGGTGGGCGATTGTAAATTGGATCGCCGTGCGCATCACCACCGCGGGGAAGCCGAAGAGGTGGATGGTGCGGGCGATCAGCAAGGGGAAGGCACGGATCAAGCTGATCCGGGCGGTTGCTTTGGCCAGTCGCAGGGTGTACGGAGCCCCGCGCTTGACCGCGACGCGGGCGACGGTACCGCCACGCGCGACCGCGACCTTTGCGACCGTGCTCAGTTGTTCGGCGCCCGACTTCAGCACCGGCGCCGCCTGGGCGCGCCACCGCGCCCAGGGCACGGCGCGAAGTCGCGTCAACAGCTGCTCGTAGAGAGATGGAGGCAGCTCGACATTCGGTCGAGCCGGCGTCGACGCCGGCGCCCCGGGCGCGGCCGGGGATTTCAAAGCCGCGTCCGGGCTTGATGGCCGGGCCGGCGGGGTCGGGGTCCCGGCGGGGCCTGCCGGCAGGTCGAACGGCAGGTCTTCCTGGATCGGGTCGAGCGCCCCACTCATTTCGCGGTCACCTTCGGCGGCACGCTGGCCGCCCGAACCTTTGCCAGCAGCGCCACCTGGTCGGACTGGGTGTCCAAGGTGACCGCCGGGTCGTAGCTCCGTGCCGTATACCAGGCGCTGAGCCCGGCCTTGGTGTCATGGTCGAGGAAGAAGCAGTAGGCTTCGTAGGCCCACACCTTTGGTGAGTTCGGCACCGCCTCGACGGCCTGTTCCATCTCCGCTGCGCAACCGGCATAGTCCAGGGTGACGAGCCGCGCCTTGCCGTCCTGGTAATGCCGGATCCCGTTCCACGCTCCCGGAAGCCCGGCAGCCGCCATGAAGGTGAGCGCCAAGGTGACGCCGGCTACGCAGAGGACCCAGCTCGGCAGGTCGGGCAAGCCGCCCCGGGCCTTCCGAAGCGGCTGCAGCGCCGCTTCATAGCGAAGCAGCCGATCGGCGATCTCCGCATCGGCGACCTCGGGGAGCGCCGGCTTACGGAGGCGCTTGGCGTCCCGCAGGAGCATCACCGCTCCCGTGACGTCACCCGCCGCGTAGCGCAGGTCGGCCTTGAACACCAGGGCATCCCGAGCCCCGGGGTCGCCGCGCAAGGCGCGATCGAGGTACTCTCCGGCCACGGCCGTCTCGCGCTTCCAGTATGCGATCATCCCGAGGCCCAGCAGGGCGGCTGCGTTCTTTGGCTCGCGGGCAAGGACGGCCTCGTATTCGCTGGTCGCCCCGACAAAGTCGGAAATCCGGATGCGGGCCAGGCCAAGCAGGGTTCGGGCGTCGGTGAAATCCGGATGCACCTCGATGATTTTGGCCAGCAGGCTCACGGCCGGCTGCGGGTCCTGGGCGCCGACGAACGCGTAAGCGAGGTAGTAAGCGGCGTAGGCGTCGTCGGGACGCTTGCGTACCTCGGCGGCCAGCAGCGGCAGGGCGCCTTCGAAGTCATGCCGGCGAATCAGCGCCAGGCCATCGTTAATAGACATGTCCGGGCCTGCGCGAGTAACGGCGTAGTTGTCGCGAACTTACGCGGCTTTGTCGAGCCAGCGTTCGGCAATGAAGGCGAGGAAGGCGCGGTCGAAGTCGAGGCCCTGCAGCTTGGTGGTCGCCGGCCAGGTCGTGCGGACCTCCTGCTGGAGACGCCGATACTCCTCCAGGTCCAGACCCTGGGCGAACTCCCAGGCGCGCGCGGCGAGCTCCGCGTTGAGGTTTTTCATCAGGACTCTCCTACCTCATACAACGTGTCCACCCCGTAAATGGATTCACCTGCATGTTGTGTCACGCTACGTCCAATTCGCCAGACGGCCTGCCATCGCGTCAATCGGGTCATCAAATCCACCGACCTGCGAAGCGCCATGGTAGTGGTCGGAGCTGCGTGCTGATCGCCATCCCCGCCGCGATCGTCATCGGGAGTCCGGAACCAGTCGGTGACGGGCGTGGGCGGTTCAGGACGCTGGCTTGCCGCTTTCCCCCAGCCGGCGAATTGGTTCCAGCGAGCCCATATCGTCGATCGATGACAGATCGCCGGGCGGGTCGCCAAGAAAAACGTTGCGGATCACCCGCCGGAGGATCTTGCCATTGCGGGTCTTCGGCAGGCGCGGGATGACATGCACGGCCGCGGGCTTGAACGGCTTGCCCAGTGACCGCTCAATGCTGCGAGAAACCGCCGCCGGGATCGACCCGGGGTCCGCCTCTTGCCGAGCGACCACGAAGACCACCACCGACTGACCTTTGAGCGGGTGGGGGATTCCGACCGCGGCGGCCTCGGCAACCTGCGTGCCATCGAGCGCTGCGGCTTCGACCTCGGCCGGACCGACGCGCTTGCCGGCGACCTTGATGGTGTCGTCAGAGCGGCCAAGGATGTACCAGAGGCCGTCATCGTCGATCATCGCCCAGTCGCCGTGGACCCAGACGTTGGGCCAGCGTGACCAGTAGGTCTCGAGGTAACGCTGCGCATCCTTCCAGAATCCCAACGTCATCCCGAGGTACGGCTGGCGAATGACCAACTCGCCGACCTTGCCCCGGACCGGCTGGCCCTGTTCATCGAAGACGTCGGCATCGATGCCCGGGATCGGGCCGGCGAAACTGCCGGGCTTGATGGGGGTCAAGAAGTTTCCGGAGACCAACCCACCGCCGCACTCGGTTCCGCCCGAGTAGTTCATGATCGGCACCCGGCTGCGGCCAACCGTCTCATAGAGCCAGGTCCAGGCTTCCGGGGTCCAGGGCTCACCGGTTGAGGCCAGCACGCGCAATCGGGATATCGGTCGTTCCGGCGCCGCCCGATCGCCTGACGCCATCAGGACCCGGGTAAGGGTAGGGGAAATGCCGAGGTGGGTTACGGCGTGACGGTCGGCCACCTCCCACACGCGCCGCGGCTCCGGATAATCGGGGGCGCCATCGTAGAAAACCGCCGTGCCGCCCAGCATCAGGCTGCCGTACACGAGCAGCGGCCCCATCACCCAGCCCATGTCGGTGACCCACATCACGCGCTCACCCGGCCGGACGTCCATCCCCATCGCCCAGTCTTGAGCGGATTTGATCGGCAGGCCGGCGTGGCCGTGGACGGTACCTTTTGGCCGGCCGGTGGTACCCGAGGTGTAGAGGAGCAACAGCGGTTCGTCGGGTCGCATCGCTTCGGTCGGAACCCGTGGCGGCGCTGACTGCTCTAGGTCTTCCCAGGCGACCTCGCGACTATCCTGCCTCGGAGCATCGATATCAGCACACCTGACAACGACGAGGCGCTCAAGGTGGGACAGCCCAGCGGCCGCCTCGACCGCCGTCGGCTTCATCGAGACCGGCCGGCCGCGCCGGATGGCAGCGTCAGCGGTGATCAGCACGCGCGCCTGCGCATCGCCGAGCCGCTGACGGATCGCTTCGGCGCCAAAGCCCGAGAAAAGCGGAACCGCGACCGCCCCCAGCTTGGTGCACGCCAGCAGCGCCACCGCATTCTCGATGACCAGCGGCAGGTAGAGCCCGACCGCGACCCCGCGCTCGACGCCGATCCCAGAAAGGCCGGCTGCGATCCGTTCGACCGCCTCCTCGAGCTGCGCATAAGTCAGCTGTCGGATACCCCCGGCCTCGGTCTCACCGATGATGGCGACGCGGTCCGGATCCGACCGGCGATGCCGAAGCACCGCCGAGTCATATGCGTTCAGCCGACCACCAGGAAACCATTTGGTAAAAGGGAAGCCGGCCGAGGTGTCCATCACTTCGCGGTAGGGCGTCGACCAGACGATACCGAGCTCCTTGACCAGGGCATTCCAGAACCAGCGCGGGTTCTGCGCCGCTTTTTGACAGAGCTCGGGGTAGCTGGCGCAGCCGTGCTCGCTCATGAATTGCCAGAGCCGGCTCTGGCGAGCCTGGTCGTCGGTCGGTGACCAGACCGGGGCGACTGCACTCATCCGCTTTTCATCGGCTCGCCAGTCCAAAAGCCCTCCGGGTCGGCGGAACGGATGTAGCCAAGCTCATCCTTTGATGGCGGCGTCGTAGCCCGCACCCGGTCGTCGACCACGATCGTAAAGCCGGTCGCCTCTTGCGCCTGCGCCGGCGTGACGCCCGGGTGAAGGCTGACAGCCCGAACCTGTCCGCTCGAAAGATCGAAGACGCCGAGCGTCGTGATCAGGGTGGCGGGGCCGCCGCGGCGGCGCCCCGGAAAGTGCCCCGGCGAGGTGATGTAATCGACGCGCTCACGAAACCGGCGCGGCTCGTGCTCCATGATCAAGACCGTCCGCCCCGCCAGTGAGGCGATATCGCAACCTCCGCCGCTGCCGGGAAGACGGACCAGGGAGCCGCTGCCACTGGTCCGGGTGGTGTTGAGGTTGCCGAGCGGGTCGATCTCCGCGCCGCCGATGAAGCCGACATCGACCCGGCCCTGCTGCAGCAGGCTCATCACGTCGTTGAGCCCGAGGCAGGCGACCGCGCCTGCGATATTGGGTGGATCGCCCATGGTGTAAATGAAAGCCGCGGCGGGCCGGTCGCGGATGACGCCGTTCTCGAACAGGCCGACGGCAGTCGGGGCATGGGTGGCCTTGGCCAAGCCAAAGCCGAGCAAAGGCAGGCGCATCCCGACGAAGACGACCTCACCATCATGGATCTCACGGGCGGCCGCCACCACCATCAGCTCCCGGCGGGTATAGGTCGCGATCATGGCGCGAAATTCGCCGCAGCGGCGAGCCGGCGATCGGTGACGCGGAGGGGTTCGAGCGCGGCGTCGCCCATGTGCCGCAGATAGGCGGGCCGGTCGCGGAGGTCAAGGACCCATTCGCGGAGCCAGGACTCAAACCCCTCCACCGTTTTTGAGAGCCGATGGTAGCTGAGAAAGGTCTCGAAGTCGCGACGCCAGTAGCCCTGCACCGATGAGGGAAGCGCGCCACCCGGCTCCTCGACGACCGCGCTGACGAGGAAGCCAGGGATCACCGTGCGGTTGGGATCGCTGCGGATCACCTCGTCCGGAACGATCTCCTCGCAGACGACGATGGTGCGGCGGGCGGCATAGGCCGCCTCCACGGTGAGCCCGAGGTTGCCCCACAGGTGGGCATTGCCGGAGGCATCCGCGCGCTGGACGTGGATAATGGCGACGTCCGGCTTCAGCGCGCCGACGGCCAGCAGGCCCGGTCCGCCGAAGGGATCGTCGACCGGCCGAATCCGGGGATGGCCGCGGACGATATCACCGCCGAGCCCGGTGAATGTCGGCAGGTAAGGGAGGCCCATGGCCGCGGCCTTGAGTGCCAGCCCAACGGTGAAGTTGGAATGGTCTTCCATCACGATCCGCCGGGGCTGTCCCTGTTCGTAAGCCCGCCGAAAGCCGTACCCCGAGCCACCCGCGACATTGCCCACCCAGGCGGCGATCACCTTGGCCACAGTTCCGGCGGCGATCAGCTGATCGAAGGCCATATCGGAAATCGGCCCGATCAGCGTCAGGTCCCGGCGCCGCTGCCGGATCACCTCGTGCACGGCGGCGAACGGAATTCCGGATTCCAGGGCCAGGCCGAGCGCGACCGCATCGCCGTCGTGGACCTGCTCGGCGATCGCCTCGGGTAGCGAGCGGCGCTTGTCGGTCAGCGGTGGCTCCAGGCGGGTGAACGTTTTTCCAGGAAGGCGCTGATCCCTTCCTCGGCGTCGCGCGAGGGCCCGACCGCCGCCCGGTAGGTTGCGATCGCGGCATCCAGACGTTGCAGAATCCCCGGCGCACGCTGGGCGCGGGCCGCGGTGGTCAGGGCTCGGAGCGCCACCCCGCTGTGTGCGGCCAGCTCGCTCGCCACCCGATCCACCATTTCGGCGAGCGCAGCGGTGGGCACGACCCGGCTCACCAGTCCGGCTTGCATGGCGACGGTCGCGTCGATGGACTCTCCCAGCAGCAATCGCATCGCGCGCGGACCGCCGCACATCTCGGGCAGGCAAGCGGCCGCCACCGGCGGGAAGGCGGCCAGGTTGATTTCTGGAAAGCCGAGCACGGTGTCGTCGCCGGCAAGGACCAGATCGCAGAGGAGCGCGATCTCCGCTCCGCCGCCGAGCGTTGACCCGTGGATGGCGGCGATGGTGACGGGCTTGAGGGCCAGCAGGAGTCGGGCGTTCTCCCGGACTTCCGCCAGCAACGCCTCCAGCCGGCTGGCCAGATGATCGCGCACGTCGACGCCGGCGGAGAAGGCGCGGGGGAGGGGGCTGCTGAGGACCACCACACGGATGGCGGTCACGTCGCAGTCCCGCAGCGCGCCATTGAGCCGTCGCAGCGTCTCGATGTCGAGCACGTTCAACGGCGGTCGATCGAGCGTGATGCGAGCGATCCCATCGTGGATCCGGACCGTGACTGGAACCGAAGATAATTCGGGTGCCGGCACCGTCGGTAATGCTACATGCGGGGAATCCCCACAATCCCCTGACGAAAAGCACGCTGGAAATCCCGCGACCCCGACAAAAAATCGTACGCTTGCTTCATGCAGACGTGTCCGCGCTGCCGCCGCTCGGCTGCAGCCGAGGCGATGTTCTGCCCGCATTGCGGTATGCAGCTCCAGATCCAGCCGGTTCAGGGCGACGTGATCGATGGAACCGCGCGCTTCAAGAGAAACCGGCCGGTGAATCCGGGAAGGGCCGCCCGCCTTTCCGTCATCCCCGGTCTCGGTCACTGGTATGCCGGCGCGCCGCTCAAGGGGCTGGCCTTCTTCGCCGCCATCGTCGGACCGCTGGCTCTCGGGACCGAGCTGGATCTTTCCGTCGTCGGTGCGGTGCTGGGGATTCCGCTCGACATCGGCGGACTCGGCCTCTGGGCCTTCTGTGCCTACGACGCCTATCGCACGGCCCGAAACCGGATGCGGCCGGCCGCCTGAACCGCCGCCGACCGTTACAGGGTGCGCATCGGGCGCAATAACTCTCGCAAGCCTGGTTTCTTAATGTCGCTTTGTGGCGAGGGAGCGACGGGTCTTACTCATCGAAGACGATACGGACGTCGCCGAGCTGTACCTGATGCGGCTTCGCCGCGACGGGATTCCCCTCGAGCACGCGCGCACCGGCCAGGAGGCGGACGCCTTTGTCCGTAACCGGGCCCCGGCGTTGATCCTGGTCGATCTCAAGCTGCCAGATATCGACTGCCGGGAGCTGGTCGAGCGCTGGGCCAGCGATCCGGTTTCGGGTGCGATTCCGATCTGGATCCTCAGTAATGGCACGCTGGATGACAACTTGTGGTGGCATACGGCCCCCAACGTCCAGCGTTACTTCCTGAAGTCGAAGGTGGCCCTCGTGATGCTCAGCCGGGAGATCCGCGCGACGCTGGGCCTGCCCTACGGCGAGCGGATCAGTCGCCGGCTCGCGGGCTAACCGCGGCAGCCTGCGGATAATTGGTCGATGGAAGGCCTGGCGCCCGCCACGCCGCCACAGACCGAGGAGCGGCTGCGCTGGCTCGACCTGATTCCGGTCCTCGGCGTTACGGTCCTCGGGATCGTCCTGGTCTTTTTCGTGCTGGTGGCGCTGGCGCGCCTGGACCGCTCCTTCTCTCGGTCCAACCTGGAGACCATCGCGCTGAGCGCGACGCTCGCCGCCTACCTGGCCTTCGGCACGGGGATCGCTGTCGCACTCCGGCGACTGCGGGCGCCGCTAGCGTTCCTTGGCTTGCGATGGCCGACCCTGCGCGACCTCGGCCTCACCCTGGCCCTGGTCGTACCCTGGTACATCGGCATCGCGGTCGTCAGTGCCCTTTCCTCGGTCGCGTTGAACGGCGGCCACGTCGTCCCGGGTAACAGCCGCCAACTCTTCGTTGAGCATCCCCGCGGCCTCGGGATCCTGCTGCTCGCCCTGCTCGTGACCGCGGTCGCCGCGCCGCTCTGTGAGGAGGCGTTCTTCCGGGGCATGCTGTTCCGCCTGCTCCGCCGCCGCGCGCCGCTCTGGGCGGCGGTTCTCCTGAGCGCCATGGCCTTTGGCCTGGCCCATGCCAGCCCCGCGGTCAGCCTCGCCCTGCTGCCGGTCTTTACCTACATGGGCATCGTGCTCGCCCTGGTCTATGCCTGGACCGGCTCCCTGACCAACACCGTCCTCCTGCACGCGCTCAACAACGCCGTTGGGACGGTGGCCGTCTACACCTTGCTGGCCCGCTGACCGACGGCGCTAGTCCATCCCAGTCGGGATCAGCGCCATCTTCTGGCGTGGGACCCGATCGACGACCACCTCACAGTGCGCGTTCCGAACGACGTGCTCGGCGATCCGGCCGAGCGGGCTCTCATTCGGCCGGTTCTGGTGGCTGATCCCCATGACGATCAGATCCACGCCCTCCTCCCGCGCGATCTCGACGATGCGGTGGCCGGCCTGGCGCGCCACGTTGACCTTGGTACGGGGCACGATCGCGTGTTGCGTGGCAATGAAGGCGGCCGCATCGAGCGCCCGCTGGATCCGCGGGTCTTTCTCGGGCATGGCGAGCGGCGCCTGGAGCGGGATCTCGTGGACGTAGACGATTAGCATTTCCGCCTTGTGACCCTGGTTCAGACGAGCGGCCAGCTCGACCGCCCGGACCGAGGCGCCGAGGTCGAGGATGGGGACCAGCACCTTGCGGATCGCCTCCACCGACCGCACCGAGCTGGTGGCGCCTCGCGGCGCCGGTGGTGGAACCCGGAGCATCCAGCCGAGGGTGCCGGCCAGGCCGACCGTGAAGGCGACCGCCAGGGTGATACCGAGCGGGCTGAGCGCGAGGTTCAAGGGCGAAGCCGCGCGGCAGCTTGCAAGCGCCAGGCGCCGAAGGCCAGCAGGCCGACGCCGGCGATGCCGTACGGCACGGAGTGTACCTCGATCGCGTCGCGGACCAGGACCAGCATGCCCACCACCAGGGAGGCGAAGCCGACGATTCGCGTGAAGCGATAGGGCGTCATGCCGGGCTCGGTGGAGGAGCGTCGCGCTCGGCGAGGACCGCTTCGTACTCCTCCAGCGACTCGAATTCCTCCGCTTCCCGGAGCACCCGTTTCTGCGCCTCCTCCCAATTCCGCGGCAGGTTGCCGATGGCCGGGAGCTTCTGGTGTCTCCGGTAGGCCAGGTACAGGGCGGCACAGATCAGGACCCACAGTGGACCAGCGATGCGTCCCAGCGGATGGGTGAGGACCACCTCGAAGAGGGTGATCGCGACCCCGATCATGCCGAACACCCCGAGCACCGGGAATGACACCCGGCGCCCGTGATAAGTGATCGGCAGGTTGAGCGGCATCCGGTAGGGCCTGGGGGTGTAGGGGTCTTTGAAGCGCAGGGTGATCAGGGAGACGAAGACGATCAGGTAACCGGTCGTCGCCCCGAACGCGTAGAGGTCAGTCAGAAGCTCGATCGCCGCGTTATCGCTCGTGGTCGACCCCCCCGGCGTGAAGAACGCGACCAACGTCTGGATGATCGCGACGCCGCTGAAGACGACGATGGTGCGCGCTGGTGTCGAATAGCGCCGATTGACCTTGTTGAACCAGATCGGCAGCAGCTTGAACTGGCTCATCGAGTAGGTCAGCCGGGAGGCGCTGACCACGCCTGAGTTGGCGGAGATGAAGACGATGACGCCGCCGATCAGGGCCGTCACCGGCGCGGCCACGATACCGATCACCGGGATGTGGCCGGCGATCAGAGCGACGGGATCACCACTATGGCCGAAGAAGCCATTGTGCACGCCCGGTCCGAGCGGGAACATGCCGGCGGCGAGCACCGAGAAGGCCATGGCGAAGAGGAGGACCGAGAGGATCAGGCCGATCGAGGTCCGTGGAATGATGGTGGCCGGACGCCGGGTCTCCTGGGCCACCTGCGAGATCGACTCCAGACCCACGAACGAGATGATCGCCAGCGACGAGCCCAGCGCAAAATCTCCAAGGCTGGCCGGGTAATGGGTGAAATTCTGGACCACCAGGCCGGGGTCCCAGACCAGGCTGAAGCCGGCGATCACGATGATCGCCTGGCCGACGATCGCGATCACGCCCAGGAAGTTGTTGAAGGTCGACGAGACCTTGATGCCGCGAACGTTCAACCAGATCAGCACCAGGATGCCGCCGACGGTCTCGAGCAGCCAGAACCAGTGAAGATGGGTCGGGCCCACCTGGATGGTCAGTGTCTGGGCGAAGGGCATGAAGAAGTTGAAGTAGCCGAACGAGATCACGGTGAACAGCGCGATGTCGATCGTGTAATCGAGCAGCAAGGCTGATCCCGCCACGAAGCCCCACAGGTCTCCGAGCCCGCGCAGGGCGAAGTACTGACCGCCGCCGGCGACGGGATAGGCCGAGGCCAGCTCGGCGTAACAGAGACCCACCATGGCATAGACCAGGCCGGCGGCGAGGAAGGCCAGCGGGGTGAAGCCGAGGGCTGCCAGCGCCACGATGCCAAGCGCGACATAGATGTCGGCGCCCACATCCGCGTAGCCCCACATGTAGGAGCCCCAGACGCTGACATCACGGCGAAGCTCGCTCGTCCCGATCGTGCCGGTCGGCGTCTCTTCCGCGGCCCCCACCTACTTCTCGAAGAAGCGCGTGACCTTGTCGGCGCCGATGGTGGTGGGGCAGATGGTCTCGATGCCCAGCTCGGCGTAGAGGTCGGCCCGCGCCGGATCGTAGATCCGGCAGACCACCTTCTTGACACCGAACTCGTGCTGCGCAATCTGGGCGGCCATGATGTTGGTGGTATCGGCGTTGGTGACGGCGACGAAGGCCTCGGCGCGGTCGGTGCCGGCACGGCGGAGGATATCCTCGTCGACCGCCGAGCCGAAGACCATCTCCCCGGCAAAGTCTTCGCCCAGGCGGTTGAAGGCGGCCTCGCTCGAATCCACTACGGCGACGTCGTCTCCTTCTTCGCTGAGCTGCCGTGCCAGGCTCGAGCCGACTCGCCCGCAGCCCACGATCACCGTACGCATATAAGTCTGAATCCTATTCTAGGGTCATATCGTTTAGGGCCGAATTGGCGAGGGTATATACCGGCCAGCTTGCTCCGGCGCCGCGTGCGCCCGAGCCCGCACATATTGAAGGAGTACCCGAAAGATGGCAAAGACCGTCGGCATCGACCTGGGAACCACGAACTCGGTAATCGCCGTCATGGAAGCCGGCGAGCCGGTGGTCATTCCGAACACGGAAGGCGGACGGACGACACCGTCGGTCGTCGCCTTCACCAAATCCGGCGAGCGCCTGGTGGGTCAGCTGGCCCGCCGGCAAGCCGCCGTCAACCCCGAGAACACCGTCTACTCCATCAAGCGCTTCATGGGCCGCAAGCTCGACGAGGTGGAGCGGGAGCGGAAGATGGTCCCCTACAAAGTCGTCGTCGGGAAGGACGGCCGGGTCGAGGTCGAGATCCAGGGAAAGCGCTACACCCCCGAACAGATTTCGGCGATGATCCTGCAGAAGCTGAAGACCGACGCGGAGGCGTACCTCGGCGAGAAGGTCACCGACGCGGTGATTACCGTGCCGGCCTACTTCAACGACTCGCAGCGGCAGGCCACCAAAAACGCCGGCGAGATTGCCGGTCTCAATGTCGTCCGCATCATCAACGAGCCCACGGCGGCCGCGCTGGCCTACGGCCTCGACAAGAAGGAGAACGAGAAGATCCTCGTGTTCGACCTCGGTGGCGGCACCTATGATGTGTCAGTCCTCGAGGTTGGTGAGGGCGTCTTCGAGGTCAAGGCGACCAACGGGGACACCCACCTGGGCGGCGACGACTACGACCGCCGGCTGGTCGACTTCATCGCCGACGAGTTCAAGAAAGAGCAGGGGATCGACCTCCGGCAGGACCGCCAGGCCCTCCAGCGCCTGACCGAGGCGGCGGAGAAGGCCAAGATCGAGCTCTCCAGCCGGATCGAAACCGAAGTTAACCTGCCGTTCATCACCGCCGACCAGAACGGTCCGAAGCACCTCGACATCAAGATCACCCGGGCGAAGTTCGAGCAGCTCACGGCCGACCTGACGGAAAAGACGATCGAGCCGTTCAACGCCGCGCTCAAGGATGCCGGACTTACCGCGGCCGACCTCAACGAGGTGATCCTCGTCGGTGGCGCGACTCGCATGCCGGCCATCCAGGAGCTGGTCAAGAAACTGACCAACGGCAAGGAACCACATCGCGGCGTGAATCCGGACGAGGTGGTCGCCGTTGGCGCCGCCATCCAGGCGGGTGTACTGAAAGGCGAGGTCAAGGACGTCCTGCTGCTCGACGTGACCCCGCTGTCGCTCGGCATCGAGACGCTGGGCGGAGTCAATACCAAGCTCATCGAGCGCAACACGACGATCCCGACGTCGAAGAGCCAGATCTTCTCGACGGCCTCGGATAGCCAGCCGTCGGTCGAAGTCCACGTGCTCCAGGGCGAGCGCGAGATGGCGTCGGCCAACAAAACGCTCGGCAGGTTCCACCTCGATGGGATTCCACCGGCGCCGCGGGGCATGCCACAGATCGAGGTCGGGTTCGACATCGACGCCAACGGCATCCTCAACGTGCGGGCCAAGGACCTTGGCACCGGCAAGGAGCAGAAGGTGACGATCACCGCCTCCACCACGCTGAACAAGGACGAGGTGCAGCGGATGGTGAAGGACGCTGAGTCGCACGCCGAAGAGGACCGCAAGCATCGCGACGAGATCGAGGCCAAAAACCAGGCGGACAGCCTGGTCTACCAGGCCGAGAAGGTCTTGCAGGACAATGCCGACAAGATCGATCCGGCGATCCGGTCCGAGGTCGAAAGCAAGATCGGGCCGGTGAAGCAGGCGATCAAGGACAACGACGTCGAGCGTATGCGGTCCACCAGCCAGGAGCTGGCGGCCTCGATGCAGAAGATCGGGGAGGCCGTTTACCGCCAGGCGCAGGGCGCCGGCGCCGGGGCCCAGTCGGCCACCGGCACCGAAGGCCCGGGCTCCGGAAAGCCCGGTGACCCGGACGTCGTCGACGCCGACTTCAAAGAGGT
>DASYVR010000051.1:0-3528 GCA_035936995.1 Candidatus Dormiibacterota bacterium
CACGCTTGACGCCGCGCGGCCGCGGCTGCCGCGGCCGACCAGTTGAAAGCTGACGGATTCACGGAGTAGGTCTTCGGCCCGGCGCAGGCGACGCGGCTGATGTCGACGCCGAGGGCTGCATCGAGCTGAGATCGAGAGGCCAGGAGCGTGGGCGTCGCATCGCTGGAGAGCTCGGCCAGGTATTGCGCGTCGACCTTGTGAGCTGAGCGCGCGTGGTCGATGTTGAGACCGACCACGACTGCTTCGGGATTGACCAGGTTCAGAGCCAGGAGCACGGCCATGGCGGAGAGTGACGTGGCGCCGACAAACCACCGGTGTTTTCTGAAAACGCCGGCCATGTCCGCCGCAAGCAGCAAGAAGACGACCGCGATCCACACCGCGAAGATGTGACTGTAGACCCGGAGCATCGTGAAGCCATACGCGTCCTCGTAAAGACTGAGACGCCGGAACGCTACGAACACGATGAGCACCGTCAGTCCGATCCCAATTTGACCAAGGACGAGGAAAGCTCGCTTCGTGTTGGGTTGTGTCAGGCTCGTGATGCGGCTGAACAGGATGAGGATGACGGCGGTGATTCCGGCCACCCAAAGAAGCTCGAAGAATCCGGATCGCGCGTAGTCCGCGTAGGTCATACCCGCTGCGCGCAAGGTGTCGCCGGCGGCTCCGGTGGCGGCAATCGCCTGGGCCACCGCGAAGGCGGCGAAGATGGCGTCGAGCACCGCGAGTACCACCAGCCCTTCGATCGAACCCAGCCGCCAAACCGGTCCGTTCACACGAGAAACCGGCTCTGCCGCCGCCAATCGCAACAGTCCGGCCAATGTCAGTGACCCGACCAGCACGAATACTGCATCGCGCACCAGCTGACCGAGGTCGACATTGAGGTTGAAGAAGGACGCAAAGACCGGATCTGCCGCCGCGAGCATTCCGGCCAGCAGGATTGCGATTGGCGCGGCGATCAACAGGCCGCGGGCGAGTGGGCCGAGGAGGGTCAGCCGGTCCCGAGTGCTGCGGAGCGGTCTGACCATGAAGGCGGCTCCCCCGACGCCATGGATGAACGCGTGGACGGAGCGGGCCGCAGCTTCTGCGATTCCGGTATCCAGCAAGGAACCGCTACGAGCGACGGACGCCGCCAGGCCGAGCAGCGCAAACGCCATCCCCAGGTCCGGCCACAGCAGCCATGCGCTGGCTCGGGCCGACAGCCAGGCGCCGAACAACACCGCGGCGCCTGCAAGCAGGCGCGACTCGAGAGTGAGGAGCCGTCCGGTGAAGACCAGAAAGAGGGCGCCGGCCGCGACCGTCAATGAAGCGGCCAGCCCAAAGGTGCCGGTGCGCAGCGCCTGGTCGGCGATGAGGCCCACGATCAGCGTGCCGGCGAGCCCAAGCCACGTCGGGGTCGCTTTCACGTTGAGGTTGAGCCACGAAGGACCTGGCTGGTGCGTTGCGCTCGAGGCGATTGGCTGCCAGGACGCACCGTCCCAGCGCCACATGCCGTCCGCCGACACCTGTCCGATGTAGGACGACATCGGAGTGTTCAACAGGTCGAGACGGGCGAATGGTTACGGATGCGGGCGAATCAGCGCTGGATCAGGGTCCGGTCCTGTCGGTGCTGCATTGGGCCTTAAGGGTCTGGTCGACAGCTTTGGCGTCGGCCTGCAGCGCCGGGCCAGCGGAGCCGAAGCGGGCGAGGCCCTGGGCGACTACGGCTTTGTTGTCGTCCTTGAATCCCTTGAGCGCTAGCTGCAGCCCGGCGTCCATCGTGGCGAAGTCCGCCCGAATCTTGCTCATGCCCGGTGCTATGCACGGCGGGATCTCGCCCCGGTCGATCACCGCGAGAACCTTTGTCACCTGCTGGTCGGTGGCGGTGATCGCATCGCGACAGCTGTTGGACAGGGTTCCGTTGCACGATTGACCGAGCGCCGGCAAAGTCAGGTTGAGCGCAGCCACGGCCGGCGAGAGAGAGAAATTCAGGAACCTGTCGGCGCGGGCGTACTCCGTGCGCTCGGTAAGCAGAGGCATCGGTGTCGGCGTGGGCCGGACCTGGGTCTGTCCGTCGCTCTGCCATGGCAACCGGACGATGTTCAGCGAGTTCAGAGCCATCATCGCCATGATCAGCACGACCAATGCGGCGCCCGCGAACAGATAGATGCTGATTCCTTGTCGAGGGGGCTCCTGCCAGAGCGGAACCACGGCCTCCTCAGGCGGCGGAGCTACGTACTGCGGCGGGGTGTACGCAATGACGACCGGGGCAGGTGCCGGTGCTGGTGCCGGGGCCACAGGCACGACGCCCGCCACATCCCCAACCACGACCGGAACGGGCTGCCACTGGTGGCCGTCCCAAACCCATCTCCCGTCCGGGGAGAGCTGGGGAGGGGTCTGAGGAGGACTGGAGCCGACACTCATGAGCCGTCAGCCTAGACTTCGTATTCGGAACCGACGCCGAATTAGTGCGTTAAGAGTTGTGAAGGGCCTGGAGGTGGACACATGGCTGCTGTGAGTCGGGCGGATGCGGTTTGGGAAGGGGACCTGCCTACCGGCAAGGGCCGGGTCAAGGTCGCAAGCGGCACTTTCAACGAGTTTCCGGTCACGTGGGCGAGCCGCGCGGAGCGGTCGCACGGGACGACCAGCCCCGAAGAGCTGCTTGCCGCAGCGCATGCCGCGTGTTACTCGATGGCGTTCTCCAACGGCTTGAGCAAGGCAGGCTACAAAGTCGAAAGACTAAACACGACGGCGGAGGTCGAGTTCGTCCCCGGCACCGGAATCACCACGGTGACGCTCACGGCGGTCGGCCATGTTCACGACATCGACCCTGCCGAGTTTCAGAAGCAGGCGGAGGCGGCCAAGGACGGATGTCCGGTCTCGAAGGCGCTACACGGCAACGTCACGCTGAAGCTCAACGCGCGACTGGACCTAGAGCACCACTAGCGCAGCGGGCCGGTCAGCCCTGGAAAGTCGACCACGCCCTGCAGGCGAAGCTCGCGGAGCTGGCCCGCGAGCCACTTGCGCGGGTCCTTGATCGGCTTATTGGGGTCGAGGCAGTTCCAGTACCGACCATTGACATCGCGCGCGACAAGGAGCAGGCAGCTCGGCTGGCTCGCGCGCTGCCAAGCCTTCATCGCGGGCTGCAGCAGGATCCTGCGCGGGGGCGCCTTCTCGGCCATGATCAGCTCGCTCGCATAGAGGTCGTCAGCGGCTTGCACGATCACGCCGCCGGCGATCAGCGTGCCGCCCAGGTTCTGCACCTCGACCTCGATCGGCTGGTTGGGGGCCGGCGGGCCTGTGAACGTGATCTGGGGGACAGGTTTCGTCGCTGTCTCCCAGCGCGCGTCGGCGACCTTGCTCGCACGGCGCGATGCACTGTCGGCCCGGGTGGCGAAGATGGCCGCCCATAGCGCGAGCGCCGCGGTGATGGCGGCCAAACCGACCACTATCTGCTCTGAGCTCATTCCTTCTCCCGCTTGACGCTGCCGGCGTCCGGATCTGGCGCGACATGGTACCGCCGCGCGTCGTAGCTGCGAAACGCGGGCAGGG
>DASYVR010000052.1:0-2380 GCA_035936995.1 Candidatus Dormiibacterota bacterium
CAACAGCGCGTCGTCGGCGGAGATCGTGGCGGGTTCGCTGCAGGCGCACAATCGAGCGAAGCTGGTGGGCACGACGACGTTCGGCAAGGGGTCCGTGCAGCGGGACTTCGAGTTGACCGGTGGGGCGGACATCCACCTCACTGTCCAGCGGTGGTACCTGCCGAATGGGCAGACGATCGACAAGAAGGGCCTGCAGCCGGACGTGCCGGCGACGCTGGCGAATCCCACAGATGCGTTCGACGTAGCTGGCCAATCGCAGGACTACTCGAAGGACGCGCAGCTGAAAGCCGCGCTTGCGTTGCTCCCTGGGTAGACTGAGAACCCCGCGAACTCGGAGGCTTCGCCGTGAGTTCGCGGGGGCCCTTATTTCCCTAATTTCAGAGTCGAGCGGGCGGTTAGCTCAGTTGGCCAGAGCGCCTCGCTTACACCGAGGAGGTCGGGAGTTCGACCCTCTCACCGCCCACCACGAACGCCAAAATCCCTGCGGCCGATAGAATCATCCGCCGTGCCGAGGTAGCTCAGCTTGGTAGAGCACTTGACTGAAAATCAAGGTGTCGGCGGTTCAAGTCCGCCCCTCGGCACCTCTAGCCAGGCAGCGGGGCCCTCAGCCCGTCGGTAACCCGATTGGTCCAGCTTGCCGTCGCAAGAGCGAAAACCAGCTCGATGATCTGCTCTTGATCGAGATGCTCGCCAAGGGCGTCGAGGTCGGCATCATTCATGTTTCCGGGATAGGTCGTCAACAGATCGGTGAACCGGAGCACGGCTCTTTCGGTGGCGTTGAAGAGCTGCTCGTTTCGCTCCGAACCGGGCTCGCGCAGAGCCGCAATCTGTTCGTCGGAGTTACCTCGCCGCTTCGCCGAAGCGGAATGGGCGCGTGTTCAATATTCACAGCCGCTGAGGATCGACGCGCGAAGGTAGGCGAGGTCTTTCAGCTTCGGTGAGAGCTTTGAGTCATCCGCCCACACCGCGCCGCTCAGCTGGTTGTAGGCACGGAGTATTGCCGGCTTGTGCGCCAGCATCCGCTGAAATGGCCTGAGGTTACCGGCGGCGGCAAGCGCCTCGAACATCCGCTTGACTTCTGGAGATGCGGCGGCGTCGGAGACGGGTTCGATACGCATGTCAGAAAGTGTGCTCCTCCCGGCGGCGGCGCAACCACCGAAATGGCGCGTCGAGGATGAGCAACAGCGCCGCCCCGACCAGGGAAGCCCAGGCGATGTAGAACGGCCATGGGCCGAGGAGATCCAGCAGGCTCGCGCTCGGGGGTTTGCTCCGCAGGTACATGTAGTTGGCGCCGGTGGCTGCGTCGATCGCGCCGACGAGCAGCGCGTAAATGACAGTGATCGCCGCGACGCGGAGGACCGCGTCGCGCCGGGGCCACTGACCGAGACCGACCACCAGGAAGAGCGCGGCAGCCACGATCCCGCCGTGGGCCACGTAGTACTGGAAGAACGGAAAGCTTGGGAAGTGCTGGGATAGGTCGGGAGTGATCACAGCCTGGATGGTGCCGGCAAGGCCCCAGAAATAAGTCATCTCGACGAGCAGCTGCTTCCGGAGGATGAGAGCGGCGGCAGCGATGAAGATCGCGGCGTCGCAGAGTTGGAGCGGTAGCGCGGAAGCAAGGTCTGTGCCGGTGGCGTCAGTAGTGGCGAGGTAGGCCCACCATCCGACCTCCGCGCCGACCAGGATCACGGCCAGCGCGATGCAGGCGATTCTCGTCCAGGGCCCCGGGCGCAGCCTGACCGCCGCCACAAGGGCGGCTGTACTTACGACGATCACCGTGACGGCGAGCAGATGCTCGGTCGACAGCAGCAAGTTCTAAACGCCGCATACTAACCCGCCGTGAGCAAACCGCGGCCGTTTCGTTTCAGCGTCACTGAACGCCGCGCATCGAGCGCAAAAGAATGGCGGGAGAAAGCCCGCCTCGTGGAGTCAATCGGGTATTCGGTGCTTAGCATGCCCGACCACTTCGGCGACCAGCTGGCGCCGATAGCGGCGCTCATGTCCGCTGCGGACGCGACGACCAAGTTGCGCATCTGCTCGCTCGTTTTCGACAACGACTATCGGCATCCCGTGGTCATGGCGAAAGAGGCGGCCACGCTAGATCTTTTGTCGGAGGGCCGTCTGGATTTCGGTCTGGGCGCCGGTTGGCTGACCTCGGATTACGAACAGGCTGGGATTCCTCTCGACCCGCCCGGAGTCCGGATCGACCGGATGGCGGAGGCGCTCACGATCATCAAGCGCTTCTTCGCCGGCGACACGGTCTCGTTCACAGGCAAGCATTACAAGGTGGAGGGGCTGGAGGCTTTTCCGTCGGTTGTGCAGAAACCGCACCCGCCGATCGTGCTTGGAGGCGGCGGGCGGCGAATGCTGCAGCTCGCTG
>DASYVR010000053.1:0-93104 GCA_035936995.1 Candidatus Dormiibacterota bacterium
CCAGCTTGGCATGGTGTTCGCCAGGCTCGACTGCACGCCACGCTGGCGTGAACGCCTGCCGGGACTCGCGTTGCGGACGCTCGTGGTGCACGGTCGTCGCGACCGGTTCTTCCCGGTCGGCAATGGCGAGGCGCTCGCGCGGGAGATCCCTGGTGCGCGGCTGCTCGTGCTCGAACAGGCCGCGACCGCGATCCCCGACGCGGCCGCCGATGAGGTCGCCGCGGCGATGCTCGCGCTCTAATCAATGATCACGCGCATGCAGGTGGTTCTTAGTCTGGGCTTCGTCGGTGAAAGTTCAGCGGGAAGGCGGCGGGTCGGACGAGACGGCGCGGGCTTCCGGTGGGCGACGCTCGCTACACACGTCGGCCCCAATGATCGAGGCAACACGCTTCGCGGCGTAAGCGGGTGCTGGATGTCTGAGCCAGGTCATCGCCGCCTGTCCGGTGTTCATCGCGTCGAGATGGTCGTGCGCCCCTCCTCCCCGGTTCGACCTAATCCGAGCGATTCGCGAGCCGCGGGTGCCGAACTCGGCCCCGGGGGGTGGAAGGCGATGCCTTGCGGTGAGTCGCCCAAAACTGTTCAGATGAGTGCGCCGGTGCTTAATGGTGCACCGTGTGTCTCTGGTTGGCGTGGTCGGACTGCAACCCCAGGATCTTGCGAATGGTATCCTGCACAGCTACACAACCCAAGAGGAGGTGATAGATGACCTGATCATTCGTCAGTTGGTCTGAGCGACGATTCGTATTCGAAAAGCGATCACTTGACTCTTAATCAGTTGGTCCCGGGTTCGAATCCTGGTGCAGGCACCAACACCCAAGACCAAGAAGGGAGTCGCTGCGCGTTAGCAACAAAACAGCGCAGCCCTAACACCAAACGCAGCACCCGTCTCCTCCAGGTGGCCTTTCGCGCTGATTTATCGACGCCACTTTGGAGGGGGTCAATGCGCGGAGTGAGGATTCCTCACGATCTCAACGGCGAAGACCGATTCATACTCGGACTCTCGGTCACTCGTTTAGCCGCTCTAGTGCTCGGGCTACTTGCGGCGTATACAATCCTCCATCTCTCGTTACCTGCACCACTTCAGCTGCTGGCAGCCGCCGGCGCCGCGCTGTTGGGCGCGGCCATCGCCTGGGTCAGGCCGGAAGGACGCTCGCTCATTCATTGGGCGCTGGCCGCTATCGAATTCAAGTTCAGCGAACACATCGGATATGACCCGGTGCGAGGCGGAAAAATGAATGCCGGAGCGCAACTCCGACCTGATCCCCAGTTGATCATGACCGCGCCCCCTCGGCTGAGTCTGGTTGCCGGCCTGGGGCATTCGATAGCGAGCGAACCATCTCCGCCTGCCAACCACATTGTGCCAGTGGAGAACGACGTTATCGAGCTCCCTGACTCTGGGAACGGCATTGGTGACGGGGAAGCAGTCAACGGCGATGGCGACACAGCCGAATCTGCACCGGTATACCTGGGTGGGCCTCAGGTAATCGCCTTCTTTTCGACCAAAGGTGGCACGGGCCGGACCACGCTCGCCACCGAGGTGGCGGCGCTCCTCGCAATGAAGGGTCGCTATCGAGAATCTCCGACCAGCCCAGCCCAGCCCTTGAGAGTCGGCCTTATCGATTTCGACCTGGCGTCAGCCAACGTCTCGGCTCGTCTCGGGATTGCCCAACCGACGCTGCTGGACTATCTCTGCGATCTCACCCTTCCTCACCCTGACCCGCGCGACTTCGTCATTCGGCATCCGGCCACTCGCCTTGATGTCTTGCTGGGTCCATCCAAATGCCTGTCGGGCGATCGGGCGGAGCTCTTCGGCGTACCGCAAGCTGCGCATATATTGACCACGCTCAAGTCGGGGGGATACCAATTCCTAATCCTCGACATGTCAGCGACACTCGGCGATCTCGAGACCTATCTGCTCGAGACGGCGACGCGAATCTATTGCGTGGTTACTCCTACGGCCGGATCAGTGCAGTCACTCTATCGTGGGGTCGAGGCGCTTCGGCGGATCGGCTTCGGCTCGAAACTTCGCTACGTCGCGAACAAGATGCGTGATGGGTTCAACCTGGCCGAGCCCATGAGCGACTTGAACGGCTCGTTGGTCGCGCGCATTCCCTACGATCCCGCCTTCGACACGGCCGAGAACCGGCACGAGCCGCTCGTGGTACAGAGCAGTGGCGCGTCGGTAGAAGCGCTATTCCTGTTGGCCGCGTCGATCTACCCAGCCCTCAAGCTGCCGACGCGGTCACGGTCAGTCCTGTCTTCCTTCGCCTGGTTCTCGAAGCGCCGCCGTGCTGGCTGAAACTGTCTCGACCACGGAGTCACCAACTGCCGACGAGCTTCGCCACTTCCTGCGGGCGCAGCTGGCGCTGCACGTTGACCCGGAGATTCTCGATCCTTTCTGCACCAACCCCAAGCGGGAGACAATCCTCAGAGATCGAATTCGTGACGCAGTAACTCAACGGCACCTCGCCCCCACCGCGGATCTGGTTGACAGCCTCTTTGACGAGCTCGTGGGGCTTGGACCTCTGCAGCCACTCATGGCTGACCCGGAGATTAGCGACATCCTCGTCAACCGCTTCGACGAGATCTACATCGAACGCCGGGGCCGCCTCGAGTTCGTTCATACCGCTTTTCGGGATGAGGCGCAGCTGGAGCAGATGATTCAGAAGATCGTCGCGCTGGTTGGCCGAGAGATCAACCTCGACAAGCCGCTGGTGGACGCCCGGATGGTCGACGGCAGTCGTGCCAACGCCGTGTTTGCGCCGGTTGGCGGGCCAACCCTATGCATTCGAAAGTTCAATCGGATCCTTCTCGCTCTGCTGCCCGACGAACGCATAGCCAGCAAGCCGAGCTGGGTCAGCACGGGCGGGATGTCGGCGCAGATGGGCGCCTTTCTGGAGGCAATGGCCGTCGCGCGCGCCAACATCTTGATTGCTGGGGCAACCGGTTCAGGGAAGAGCACCCTGCTTCGCTCGGTTGTCAGCGCCTTTCCCGACGAAGAACGTGTGATCACGATCGAGGACACCGCCGAACTTGAACTCGACAACCCGCATTGGGTCAAATTGGAATGCGTCCATTCCAAAGAGCTCGCCGGCAAAACAACGCAGGACCGCCGACTCGACGTCGCTGATCTTGTTCAGAACGCACTTCGCATGCGTCCGGATCGGCTCATCATCGGCGAAATCCGACACAGCAAGGAAGCCTACTACGTGCTCGAGGCATTGAACACTGGACACGATGGCTCCGCCACCACCATCCACGCCAGCAGCTGCGTCGACGCCCTTGCGCGGCTCGAACTTATAATCAGTCATGACTTTACCCAGCTCAGCCCGATTGAGATTCGACGGTACATCGGCCGCGTTTTCGATCTAGTCGTCTTCGTAACCCGGCTCCGCAACGGACGCCGCTGCGTGCTGGAAATCGCCGAGTTGCATGAGGCCGATGCAAACGGCCGCTATGAGCTGCGTCCGGTATTCAAAAGCGAGCTCGTCACCGGACAGCACGGTATTGAGGTTGAGTTCACGAGCGTCGCGGATTACCGACCCGGGCCCAGGCTGCTTCGTAAGCTGGAGCGCCAAGGGATGCAATGGATTTCGTAGCCGCCGGTTGCCTCACGATCGGAATCATCAGCCTGGGATTAGCTGTTCGACGCGGCACCGGAAGGCCTGGAGGCTTCGGCCAGCTGCTCCGGCGACTTTTTTCCCACTATCAGAGGCGCCTGACCGCGGCGCGCATTGCGGGCAACCCGGGCTCATATGTCGCCATGGCCATTGTCGCGCCGGTCGCGCTGTTTGCCATCGGCTGGCAGCAGTCGCCGGTCCTTGGAGTCTTCGGCGGGGGGGCCGGCCTCATTCTGCCCCGCCTCTACCTCGCATGGCTCGTGCACGCGCAAGCCCGCCGAAGCGAGGCCGAGGCACCCCGGCTGTTGCAGGCGCTCGTCGCCGGATTGACTGCTGGCAGTACATACCTCGACGCGCTTCGCCACGCCCGGCGGACCTGCGCCGATCCCTGGATCAGCGAAGACCTCGACTTCGTCACTCAGCGCTTCGTGCTCAACGTTCCTCTATTCGACAGCCTTCGGGCGGTCCATGCCCGAGTCCCGACTCGAAACCTGAGCCTGATCTGGGAAACCTTGAGCATCTGCGACGCCAACCACCTACCAACCCAGGCTGCCCGAAACCTACTTGTTGAGCTCTCATCAGCCGTCCAATTCAACGTTCAACTGGCCAACGAGGTTCGGGCACGATCAACGGGCCAGCGCGCGCAGATCTGGTTGCTGGCGGTCATTGTCCCAGGCATGTACCTGTATCTCCGGTTGATGAACGCACAACTGCTGAGCGTCCTGGATGAAACGATGCTTGGCCGCTTTGTCCTCTTTCCACTTGCGGCGGCGCTCGAGGTCACCGGCATCGCCTTGAGCTTCCGGATCGCTCGGTTCGAGGCATGATGCTCGGGGCTCTCTGCGTCGCACTGGCCTGTTTCGCCGGGTTGCAGGCCGTCCTTGGTGGGATTCGACCAGCGCAACCATCCGGTGGTGAGTTGATCCGAGCCACGACGCTCTCTCCCGTCGAGTGGCGCGTACACCAGCGGGGACGCGAGGGCTGGTATCAGCGGTGGCTCCGCCCGATTGCGCTCCTGTGGGGAGGCAGGCTCCACCTCCGCCCCGCACGCATCGATCCTCTCTACTTGATTCAAGCCGGCCTCGACCCCGATCAGATCGATGGTGTTGAACTCCGGATGATTCGGCTGATGAGCGCCGCGGCCGGCGCTTTGCTCGCAACTCTGCTGACGCTTGTCGAATCCGGCGCCTTCATGCTCGTCCCCCTTTTCGCCTGGGCCGGCTACGTTACGCCCGCTCGCTACCTCGCCGGTCGCCGGCGCCGGCGCCAGGATGCGCTGCAGCGCGAGCTGCCGCCGCTGATCAGCATGCTCCGCGCTTTCACGCTCGCCGGGATGCCGCTCGAGCGGACTCTCCACATTCTGTCCGCCAACGGGCAGCCAGACAGCGTCCTCCGGCGGGAAATTCAACTGGCTCTGGGCCGCTACGGGCTGGGGTTGAGCATCGAGCAGGCACTGCAAGAGGTCGGCACCAGGACGGGGGTGGACGACATAGCGATGCTGGTTGCAGCGGTCGCCCAGACCAAGCGGATCGGCAGCGATCTGGACGCAACGCTTCGCGACCAAGAGTTGATAGTGCGAATGAATCAGCGCAATCGAAGCACTGCTCAGGCGGCGGCGGTGGGCACGAAACTGCTTGCGGTTCTGGGCGGTATCTATCTGCCGGAGTTCGTGATCTTGATTATGGTTCCGCTCTTTTGGGGGATCATGCAGCAGGCGTTTGGATGAGGCGGCGCGCGATCGGAGGCTGGAACGAGATCGGGCATTGGAGGGATTAGGTGAACACTTTGAAACGCGGACAGTCGACGCTTGAATGGGTGATCGGGGCAGCGATCATCCTCGGAACGCTCGTCGTCGGCATCATGGCGTGGAATAACGGTCTGGTCGCCAAGATCGGCCAGATGGTTCAGCGGCTGACGCAGACGTCATGAGAAGTGCCAGCCAGCACCGTCAGCGCGGACAGGAAACGCTTCAGGCGGTGCTGGCGGTGGCGTTCATGCTGCTGCCCGTGCTCTTTGGCATCGTCGAGCTCGGCGGGCTGATTCATGTCTGGATCGGGGAACAGGCAGCGGCCGCGATCGGAGCCCGGGTCGCTGGAGAGCGCGGCGAAGACGACGCGATGGTTCGAGACCGGATTCGCGTTGAGCTGGTCGCGGCCGGCCTCGATCCCGCTCACGTCCAGGTCAATGTCACGCCGGCCTACGTTCGCTGGGGACAGCCGATCACGGTGCAGGTCATCAGCCGTCGCCGCCTCGCCATCCCCTTCCTTTTCACTCGGGACCTGACGCTTGCATCAAGCTACGTCGGGCGTGGGGAGATCAACCATTGATTCGGTTCCGCGGGCAGAGCATCCTCTACGCGGTCTTGCTGATGCCGACGTTGATCCTGGTGTTCGCGCTCGCTGTCGACCTCGCCAGCTTGCAGATGCAGAAGCTGCGCCTTCGATATGCCGTCGATCTGGCGACGGTCACCGCCGCGACTGCGGTGGACGACGCGTACTACAGCCAAACCGGCCGGCTTCAGCTGGACCCGGTCATCGCAACAGTGGCTACCCGAGAGTTTCTGGTGCGCAACCTGACCGGCATGCCAGGTATCGTTGCGCCGGCCCAAATCGCAGCCGCGGCGGAGGTCAGCATCGTCAATCACACACCTGCCGCTGATCCGTACACTCGCGTACGCCTCGATCGGCCGGCGGTTTGCGCGCGCATCCGGGTGCCATACCGATTCGCTGTGCTCGGATGGATCGGGCTGAATGTTGTTGACTTGACCGTTGCCGCAAACGCCGAGATCCGAACATGAAGCTCGCGTCGATTTCGACGAAAGCCGTGCTCTCGCTCGGACTGAGCCTTGCCCTGGTAGCGAGCGGGGCAACCGACACCCACGGCTTGAACGGCATTGCCGCGACCGTGTCGATCACCGCGATCTCGGGGTATTCCGGACACGCGTTTGTCTATGCCCAGGTCAGCGATTCGACCTTCGCTTACCCTGCCCCTACCGGCACCGGTCACCAGTCCCCCTTCTTTTCGGAGTGGGTCGCTGAGCCGATCGCGAGTCCCTCCTGCCCGTGGATCTGGGCGGTCTATGTCTTTGATCGGGCGACCGACACCCAGATCAACGCCCCTGCACCCAATGCGCCCTCGCCAAACTTCGGGACGACAACGATTCTGTGCGCTAGTCCTACGGGAAGCCCGGTCGACCAACCTCCCCAGGTGGATGCCGCGGCCCGGCTCGATCTCGACCTGCAGGTCACGGTGTCTCCGACCACGGCCACGGCTGGCTCGCCCAGCGTTCTTTCGGCCGTCCTGAGCAGCACTCTGACCGAGGATCTCAACCTCTATCTGAGCATGGCGATCGAGGACTGGTCGGTGAGCAGCTGGTCGGTGGATTTCGGCGATGGCCAGACCACCGCCTTTAACGGCCCGGCGGGGACCTCCATCCGAGTCCCTCATGTTTATCAAGCAGCCGGACGATACGATGCCCGGGTCGTAGCCTTCATCTCCGGCCACGCCCAGGCCGCGGTATACGACCGCTACGGCACGGTTCATCTGGTGCGGCGTCCCTTTTCGGTGGAAGTGGGCAATCACGCCATCGCGACTACCAGGCCGCGGCCATCGCGAAGCTACCTGCCCCCGCAGGCGATGGTCGGCGTCGTGCCCTACCTTGGAGTGGCGATCGGTGGACCCTCAGCCACGGCGTTTCGCCATATCGACGGTCTCCGGGGCGCCCTCACGACCCTCTCGGTTCAACTGCTCATCGGTCGCGAAGGTCAGTTGACGATTGACGGAGTGCGTCATGGTTTTGGGCAGTCACGGTTGACTGGCTGGCGACTCGACGGGGCGCCCTCGGATGCGCCGGCCGGGAGTGGAACGGCCCCGGGCGTGCGTCACCGCGCTGACGAGCCGATGCGACTGCAGTGGAACAGTCCAGACCGCATCGTGAGAGGCCAGCCGCAGGACTACCTCGTGCCAGTAACGCTGTTCGTCGAGACTCGCTTTCCTGACGGCCATGTCGGGTCCTATGTGATCGCCTCGAGCTTCTCAGTATCCGTCAACTTTGCCGCGGAGAGCGGCTAGGGGGGCCAATGCGGCGCAGCATCTATCTCGTAGTCTTCATCGTCCTGTCAGGAGTCGCCGGCCTCTTCTATTACTCGCACACCCGTCAGGCGACGGCGCTTGTGGCGAGCCACGATCTAGCGGTTGGAACCCGCATCCAGGATTCCGATGTCGCCGTCCGGCAGGTCAACCCGGCGTCGGTCGGCGGCACCGTCTTGAGGTCACCTGACCAGGCTATCGGCCAGATCGTCTCATTTCCGGTTCTCGAGGGACAATTTCTGGATGCCCGCGAGGTGGCGGCAACCAGGAACGCCCGCCTCCTCGGCTCGGGTCTTGATGTTCCGTCCGGATATCGGATCATCGGTGTACCGATTGCGCCGGCGGCGGCCGTCGGGGGCGTGCTCAAGCCGGGCGACCGGGTGGACGTGATGGCGATACCCAATCCTTCGAAGCTGGCCAGCCCGGTTGATGAGTCGACGCCGGCGCCGATCATGATCGGAAAGGATGTATTGGTGATCGGCCTCCGGACCGACCAGGGAACTGCGGTCGACCAGGCAGACCATGGAGTGAACTTGGCCAATGGCAAACCGGCCTGCGTCCTCCTTGCGATCCCCCAGACTGAGGAAACCGCATATTCAGCAGCAATCGTGGCCGCCTCGTTCGTACTAGCACTGAGCACCAACTGAACCGGTCGTGGTCAAGCTTTTCCGCCGGACGACATTTGGCGATGAGGTCTCGGGCGTCCACGACGGGCTCATTCAGCTCCGAGGCGGCGCACCGCGGGCAGTTATTGCGACCAGCTCCCTGAACTTTCAGGGCCTCGCACCGGAGCAACAATTGCGGTCGGTGCAAGCCTTCCGTGACCTCCTGCATGCACAGAGCGGGCCGCTGCAGCTGTACCTCCGGATCCGCCGGGTGGCGGCCGGCGACGCCCGCGAACCGGACCGCGCCGCGTTTGCGGAGCAGCCCGCCTACTTCGGGGCATTGACCCGCAGCTTTATCAATGCCCATCTGCAAGACACGCCCGTTTACCAGCGAGAGATCTTCGTCATTCTTGGGCCGGTCGAGTTGGGCCGCCAACTGCTGCGCTCGTGGCTGTTTCGCTTCGATCGATCGCACGACCAGCCCGCCCTCGTCGCAAGCGACCTGGGGACGCCGCTTCGGCGCCGAGCTCAGGCGCTGCTGGAGCAGCTTCGTCGCATCGGAGTGAAGGGCCAGGTGCTTGGCGATGAGGCGTTGTCGACGTTGCTAGCCGAGGTCTACCGCGCTGGGCGCCAGGATAGCAGTGAGATCCGACCGCCGCGCCAGGCTTTCATCCATCGTGCCGACAACGTGGAGATGAACGGCCGCCATTATTTGTCCTTCGTCGTGAACCGGTATCCGGGCGAGGAGGTGGAACCGGGGTGGCTCCTCCCGCTCCTGAGCTTCAAGGGCGAACTCCACGTCAGCATGCACATCCTGCCCCTCGACACCGATCGCATGCTGACCGTGCTGCACCATCGGATTCGGGACCTCCGTGCTGACGATATGGCAAGCCTCGAGTCTGGCGAGGTTGATCGGACCACGATGCGGACTCTCCCAGATGCCCTGACGGTTCATCAGGCACTGGCTCGAAACGAGGAGAAGGCATTCGCCGTCAGCTTTTACCTGACGATCGGTGCGGACGACGCAGGTGAGCTCCGCAGCCAAGCAGAAGCGTTACGCGCCAGCTGTCGCCGCATGATGCTGCATACGGTGCAGCCCTTCTTTGAAATGCGTCAGGGGCTTGTCTCATCCTGGCCCCTCGGCATGGACCTGCTCGGCCGGGAGCACATCCTGCACACGAGCGCGGTAACAACCATGATGCCCTGGCTCCAGGAGGATCTCGCAGATTCCGACGGGCATTACTGGGGCTACAACAAAGAAACGGGCGGCCTCTGCGTCTTTGATCCCTTTGACCAGCAGCGGTTCAGCAACGCCAACATCGCCGTGCTGGCGCACTCCGGCGCCGGCAAGAGTTACGCGGCTGCATCCGTGGTGCTCAGCGGCTACACCCGGGGCATTGGTGCGATCGTGCTCGATCCCGAAGCGGAGTACGGCGGAATGATCCGGGGGCTGGGCGGGACCTACTTTCACCTGGCAGCCGGGGCCGGCCACGCCATCAACGCCTTGGATCCTCTCCTGTTCACTGCTGATGCCGACGGGCCAACCGACCAGCTCAGCGATGTGCTCGACTTGATCGGCCTGATGTGTGGCAAGCTCGACGAGGTCGAGCGCGCTCAGGTCGAGGCCATTACTCGATCGGTGATCTCGAATAGCCAGGAAACCCCAGTGCTGGGCGACATCTGGCGCCAGCTCCAACTCGCCCAGCCTGACTCGCGAGTCAGCACTATCCTGCGTCGGTGGGTAACCGGCGATCTCGGACAACTGTTCAGCACGCCCACGAATGTTGACCTCGGCGCTGCCATCGTTGGGTTCAATCTTCGTGACCTCAGTGAGGAGCTCATTTCCCCCTCATACTTGCTGCTCGCCAACTGGCTCTGGACGGCACTTCGGCGAGATCGTCGACCTCGCCATCTGCTCATCGATGAGGCCGGTCTTCTTCTTGAACATGAGCCCATCCGCCGGTTCTTGATCCGACTGGCTCGTCGGATTCGCAAGTATGGCGGCAGTTTGATCCTGGTGAGCCAGAATCCCGGCGGCTTTTTCGAAACCAAGGATGGGGCCGTGTTGGCAACCAATCCCAGCATTTTTTTACTGGGCTCGCAAAAACACTCCGAGGCGGTCAAGTTGCAGAAAGCGTTCAACCTCACTGACCGACAGGTCAACTACATTGAAACGGCTGAGCGCGGTGACTTTCTACTGGTTGCCGGGCCGAATCGGGTCCCCATACATGTGATGGTTCCGCCCTGGATGGACGAGCTGATCGTGAAGTCGCGCGGACATTGATCCGCGACTCATTGATTTTTGCGAGGGCAGGCAGTACATTAGCGGCTGAATTGCGCTTACCGTCACCTTAGTGGGGACGCGGCGCGCGTGGCGGGGGACGCCACGCAAAGGGGAAAAGACGGTGCAGGACCTCACCGAGCGTCGTAATGAGGAGGCCCGCGAAGTCCGTGATCTGCTGGCGGCCAAGCTCAAGATGCACCCCATCTGGCTTGGTGGCCTCGATACCCAGGCGGCCCGCCACATCTACCTCTTTATCCAGGCGCTCGAGGGGCGCAAGCCGTTCGGGCGGGTCCGCCGGCAGCGGGCGCCGAATTTGACGCTAGACTGACGGCGATCTGGACCTAAAGCCGCTCGCCGACCAGCAGGCCGGTACCTTCTCCATCGTCGCCGGCGACCGCACGCTTCTTCGGCACGCCACCTGCGCCGTCAAGCTAAACGGCGCGTGGTATCCGAGCACCGCCACCCCGCTCCCACATCAGGATGCGGTCGCCCTCCACTGGCAGGCCGGTCCGGCACTCGCCATCGCCCGGCTCATTCCGCACGAGGGCGGGGTCGTCATCGAGTGCGAGCTCAACAATACCGGCGCTGTTCCGCTGACCTTCAACGGGTGGCGACCGGTCGCGGTCGAGGGTGGCGGTGCCACCTTGCGCGTCGGTGAGGAGCCATGGCGCGCCAGCGCGCTCATCAACGGCTACCAGTCCTGGGATTACGCGGGCATCCACCCCCTCGATCAGGCGATCACCGAGGGCGATCGCAAGTCGCCGGCCACGTCCTGGTGGACCGCCGCGATCTGCGACGGCCAGGCGATGTTCGTCGCCCAGGTGCTCAAAGCCAGTCGGTTCGCGACCGCGTTCCGTTGGCATTACAACCGCGACGAGCACATCGGCGATTCGCTCCCCACCGACATCGCGAACTTCGTCGCCGAGCAGCGCGGCTCGCCGCTCTCGCAGCCCGAGCAGCGCTCTGGCCTGCCCGAAGAACTCCGCCTCGAGGTCCCGCCGCAGGGCGGCCTAGTGTCAGACCCCATCCTCCTGCTGTACGGGGACGACGGCACCGCAACGCTTCGAAAGGCGCTGACGGCCGCGGGGCATGCCGCCGGCGCCCGCGTCTTTCCGACTGTTCCCCGTGGGTGGTGCAGCTGGTATCACCTCGGCCTGGCGGTGACCGAAGCCGACATCACGCGCCACGCCGCCTTCCTCGCCAAGCGGTTGCCGGAACTGGCGAAGAGCTCCTCGAACGGCTACCGGCGGGTGATCCAGCTCGATGACGGCTGGATGCCCCGCTGGCAGCGGTGGGGCGACTGGATCGCGAACGAGTTCTTCCCCGGCGGGCTTCACGCGCTCGCGACCCGGGTCCATCGCCACCGGCTCGAGGTCGGCATCTGGCTCGCCCCCTTCCATGTCGCCGGCGACTCCCAGCTAGCAGCAGCCCACCCCGAGTGGCTCCTGAGGGCGAGCGACGGCACGCCGCTGGTCGATCCACGTCTCAACCGCGCCTACCACGTCCTCGACCCGACGCATCCGGATGTCCAGCGATTCTTCGATGACCTCTTTCGCCGCCTGCGGAAAGACGGCTTCAGCTACTTCAAGCTCGACTTTCTTTACGCCGCCGCCTACGAGGCCAGGCGCCACGACCCCGAGGTGACTGGAACGCAGGCGCTGCGGCTCGGTCTGAAGCGAATCGTCGATGCCGTCAATCCACCCGGCAAGCCGGAGAAAGCCTTCGTGCTCGCCTGCGGCGCGCCGCTGATGCCGATCGTCGGGCTGGTGCATGGCGCCCGCACCGGTGGCGACGTCGGCGTGCCCCAGATGGCGGACGGCAAGGCGGGACCGCCGCACCTCGGCTTCCCCCTGATTCTCTCGATGGCTCGCAACCAGGCGGCTCGGCTGTTCTTCGACCGGTCGCTGTTCGCCGTCGACGCCGATGTCGTCATGGCCGCGGCGCCGCAGCTGACGCCGGACGAAGCCCGGGTGATGATCACCATCGGGGCGCTTTCCGGCGGCGTCTTCATGCTGAGCGACGACCTCGAGACGCTGCCGGCGGAACGGCTGGCGCTGCTCCGCAATCCCAACCTCCTTGGACTCGTCGGCGGGCCCGCGGCCGAGCCGGTGCACCTCTTCAGCGCGCCGGAACGCGAGGCACAGGATCACTGGTTCGCCTCCCCGGAGGAGTTGCCGCCGCTCTGGGTGCGCCGCGACCCCGACGGCAGCGCCGTCGTGGCCGTCTACAACTGGAGCGATTCGGCCCGGCCCTACCGGCTGCGATTCAGCGAGGCGATTGGGGTCGACGGGACCTTCTCGGTGGCCGATTTGTGGTCGCCGCGGCGCGGAGGACGCGCGCTGGGGATCAAGCGCGATACCCTCCGTCTCAGCCTGCCGCCGCACAGCGTGCGACTTCTTAAAATGAAACCCGTTGCCGCCCCCGCGCAGCCGTAACGGAGTGCACTCACACCACCATGCGCCGCGTGCTTTTCTACCGGCTTTACGATGTCGTCCCCGCTCGGCTGGCCGAGCTGGAGGACGACGCGCGTGCCTTCTCGCGGAGTCGCGCCTGGCGGGGCGACGCCTTTTGGCTGGCGACCGAGAACGTCACCGACCTGTTCGCCATGGAGTACTTCCGGCATGCCCGCAACGAGGAGGGCCCGACCCTGTCCGGCGCCGGCTTCCTCCGCTTGCTTGGCGATGAGACCGACGCCATCGCCACGCTCTTTTTCCTGAACGACGTCTCCCAGCGTTTCCACGCACGGGCCGTGTTACAGGACGAGGAGAACCCGATCGCGAAGCTCCGCTACCTCGAGATCCGGCAGGGGCGGCTGCCGTCGGGAATGCCGATCGAGGATGCGCTCGCCGCCCGACCGGTGATCAAGAAGATGGAGGGCGAGCCGATCACCTTTTATCCGCCGACCTACCGCCCCAACTCGTACTTCCGGCGCGACAAGCCCGGCATGTGGGGATTCAGCCTGAAGGGCATCCGCGACTTTGCACCCTCCTTCCTCGAGGCCGAGGCGGAAGCGATGCGCATCTATCGAGGCTTCCGCCGGCTTAACCCGTGAAAGAGTCGACCGCCACGCTCAAGACGGCGGACGGGCTCGACCTTTATCTGCGTCACTGGGAGGCCGAGGGGACGCCGCATCAGTGGACGTTCGTGGTCGTGCACGGGTTGGGCGAGCACGGCGGTCGCTACCAGCACTTCGCGGAATGGTTCACCCCGCTCGGTGCCACCGTCTACGCGATGGACCATCGCGGCCACGGCCGGAGCGGCGGGCAGCGGGGCCACGCGCCCAGCCTTGACGCCCTGCTCGAGGACATCGACCAGGTCGTGGTTCGGGCCCGCAGCGAAAGCGGCGGGCCGGTAGTGCTGGTCGGGCACTCCTTCGGCGGATTGCTCGCGATCGCCTACGCCCTGCGTCACCAGGACCACCTCGACAGGGCGGTCTTTTCTGCTCCGCTCCTGAAAGTAAAGGTCAAGGTGCCGGCGTGGAAACGCGGCCTCGCCAACGTGCTGCCGAAGGTGGCGCCGCGTATGAGTCTCTCCAACGAGGTCGATCCGGATGTCCTCAGCCATGATCCGGCGAACGCTCGCGCTTACCGCAGCGACCCGTTGGTGCACGACCGGATCACTGCCGGGTTGTACGGGGATACGATCGCGCGCGGCGAGGAGTTCATCGCCCGGGCAGCCGAGCTGCGCCTGCCTTTCCTGCTGTTGCACGGCCGCGATGACCAGGTGGTCGACCCCATCGGTAGCCAGCGCTTCTTCGCCCGCGCCACCGCGCCGGACCGGGCCTTCTGCCTCTATCCGGGCCTGTACCACGAGATCTTCAACGAGGTGGATCACGAGCAGGTCTTCCAGGACATCCATAGTTGGCTGACCCAGCGCACCGACGCCCAGCGCACCGGCTGGAACCCGCCGCCCTGAGGCGCTGATGCGGGCGGTGATCCAACGCGTTAGCGAGGCCTCGGTCCGATGGGATGGCGGCGAGTCGTCGATCGGTCCCGGCTACTGCATCCTGCTCGGAGTCGCCGACGCCGACCAGGAGCGTGACGCGGATTACCTGGCGGACAAGATCCTCAAGCTGAGGGTCTTTAGCGACGAGGCCGGCAAATTCAACCTGAGCGCCGTCCAGGTCAGGGCGGCGTTCCTGGTCGTCTCCCAGTTCACCCTCTTCGCCGACGCCCGCGGTCAGAACCGGCCGAGCTTCCTCCACGCAGCGCGGCCGGAGCAGGGACGGCCGCTGCTCGAGCGCTTCATCGCCCGGCTACGCGACAGTGGGCTGCCGGTTGAGACTGGCTCCTTCGGCGCCCAGATGGCGGTCCAGCTGGTCAACGATGGCCCGGTCACCATCGTGCTCAGCACCGATCGCTGGGAGCCACGGATCGGCTGACTCTCCCTACGCAACCCGCCGTAGAGAACTACGGGCGGCGCCGTATTGGCCTGTGAAGCGCTTGTGCGCGCAGCTTGTTGCCGCGCTACGACCTACTGGCACCTGGTGACGTAACACATACCTTAACGTCACGAACGCGTGAAGGCGCTAGCCTGAGGGCGAGGCGATTGCAATGGCTATCAGGATGACTAACCGGCTACTGGGCATCGTCATCGGTTTGGCGCTGGCAAGCGGCATCGCCGCGCACGCCGCAACGGCACCGAACCGGCCGCTGGCGCCAATCACGCTCCCAGCCGCATTGCAAGCGGTTGCCAGCCGGGTCGCCGAAACCGCGACCGGCACCATCGATCCCAGCGCTGCGATCCGAGCTGCCTACCAGCGCGACCACGTCGCCCTCGAGCACCTGCGGCAGCAGGCCGCACTGCCCAATGGCAGCGCGCACCCGGCCTTCGATCAGTACATCAGCGACAAAGAGACCGCCCTGGCCGAGTTGGAGCGGACCGCACTCGCGACCAGCCGCCCGGACGCCTCCAACACGATCGCGTCCATGGACAACCTGGTGATCGCCGCTCAGGCGCAGCTCAATTAACCGACGGCGACCTGCAGCCGCCGGCCCCACCGCAGCCTGACTGCGAGATAGGCAGCGCTGAACAGTGGAGATCCAAAAATCAGGATCGCGAGCAGCGCGCTGAAGACCTGCGGTAACTCGCCTCCTCCGGAGCAACTGTTCTGGACGACGCGACCCGCCTGGTCGATAGCCGTCGTGCAACTCCTGTTGCTGATGCCCGCACCCGCGGCGAGAATGATCCCCAAGCCTAGGTAGCCGCCTGGTGGAACCAGCGTTCCAATCAACTTGTCCTGCCAGTGCCACGCCGGGGACATCCAGAGGAGGATCACGCCGATCGGCCAGAGGAAGGGTACGAGGATCACGGTAGCGACTTCGAGGAACCCTGGCCGGTACGGCGGCGACGGTCGTATGCCCAGCCGCTCGCGGGCTTCAGCGACGACCACGGCCGGCTCGCCGAGGCGGTCGAGGATGTTCAGGATCGTGGCATCGGTCTCTTCCGGCTCCCGAGCGCGTGCCTCGGCGATGTGGGCGCGCATGTCATCGACGAGCTCCTGTCGGGCGCTCTTCGGCAGATCACCCGCCGCGGCGTTTAGCCGGGCGAGGTAGCCTTCGACCAGCTGATCAGCATGCGGGGCGCTCATGATTTGGTGCCCTCCTGCAGGATTCCGTCGACGGCGCTCCGAAAACCGATCCATTCGTTCTTGAAGGTCGTCAACGCGCGGCGCCCATCGGCCGTCAATTCGTAGTAGCGGCGCGGTGGACCCCCACTCGACTCCCGCCACTCGGTCCTGACCAGGCCGTCACGCCGAAGCCGGCTGAGGAGTGGGTAGAGCGTCCCCTCGGTGGTCAGGAGCCCGGTCTTCCCGAGTGCCTCGATCAGATCGAACGCATACCTCGGCGTTTCCCGAATCAGCGCCATCACGCAGTACTCCAATGCCCCGCGGCGCATCTGGCTGACGAGTCCGTCCGCCGGCACGAGTGCAATGTAGCACAAGCTTCCTTGTTGCGCAAGGTACTAACGCGACAACCCGGGAACGCTTCCGGCTGGCGGGTCGCAGACGAGTGGTGTATCCTACCCGCGCTTGAAGCGCCGAGCCCTGATCCTGCTGCTCGTGCTACCCCTCGTCGCGGCATGCTCGGCGCAGACCACCGGCCCCACCGGGAGCTCGCCAGTCGCGGCGCATGCGGCTGCCACTCCGATACCGACGCCGACGCCAACACCAACTCCCACCCCGCCAGCACTCAGCCTGGCCAGCATCTTCGGCACCAACAAGCCGGACCTGAGCATGTACGACCCCTCGCAGCTGCGCGTCATCATCGCCACCGGAGACGTCATCCCCGCCCGCGAGGTGAACTATCAGACCGTCATCCACCACGACTGGCTCTATCCCTGGCGCCAAACCGCCGACGACCTCAAGACGGGCGACCTGCTCTTCATCAACCTCGAGTCGCCACTGATCAAGAACTGCCCCATCATTCACGGCGGCTTCAAGTTCTGTGGGGACGCGCGCGCGATCGCCGGCCTCGACTATGCCGGCGTCAACGTCGCCAACCTGGCCAACAATCACCTGACGAATTTCGGGCCGGCCGGGACCAACGAGACCCAGATCCTGCTGGCCAAGCACGGCATCGGGATGTCCGGTCTCGGCCTCAACGAGATCCGAGACATCCGCGGCATCAAGTTCGCCTTCCTCGGTTTCAACGGCGTCGGCACCCACATCGACCGCGCGGAGATGAAGCGCGAGATCGACCTGGTCCGCCCGCTGGCCGACGTCGTGGTGGTCGCTTTCCACTGGGGCAAGGAGTACGAATTGCTGCCGGTCGCCGCCGCGGGGATTGCCCCGGACAACCCGCGCGAGATCGGTCACCTGGCGATCGACGACGGGGCGGACCTGGTGATCGGCAACCACCCGCACTGGGTGCAGCCGGTCGAGATCTACAAGGACCACCTGATCACCTACGCGCACGGTAACTTCATCTTCGATCAGATGTGGTCGACGGAAACTCGCGAAGGCGTGGTCGGCCGCTACACCTTCTACGGCACCCGCCTGGTCAGAGTGGACTACCGCCCGCTGCTGATCGAGAACTACGCCCAGCCACGCTGGCTGGACGACACCACCGGCCTGGGCAAGGCAATCATCGACCGGATGGCTCAGGGGTCGGCGCAGCTCGCCGGCGGGTGAGGGCCGCGGCCTCCGGACCATTGGGGGAGGCAAACCCCTCGACCTCGACCGACCCCCGCCGGTAGACCGCGAGGTACCGCTCCGCCATGTGACGGGGGCTGAACCGCTCGCGCGCCACCTCGGCGCAGCGGACCCGGTCGATCTCGTCGAGGCGGTTGACCGCCTCCACCAGGTCGTCGGCATCCTCGGCCAAAAAGCCGGTGACGCCCTCTTCGATCAGTTCCGGCGTGGAGCCGGTGCGCAGCGCCACGATCGGGGTGCCCGCCACCATGCACTCGACCATCGCCAGTCCGAAGGGTTCGGACCACAGCAGGGGAAAGATGCCGGCCGCGGCTCGCGAGATCAGCCGCGCCTTCTGGGCACCGGCGACATTCGGGTAATACTCGATGGTCGGGCTGAGGAAGGGCTCAACCTGCTCCTCGAAGTACCGCATGCCTTCCTCGGAGCGCTCCACCTTGCCCGCCAGGATCAGCTTGCGGCCGGCTCGCTGCGCCACCTGAATGGCCAGGTGCTGGCCTTTGTCAGCTGTGATCCGGGCGACCTCGATCAGGTAGCGCTCATGGGCGACGGTGGGCGGCGTCGTCGGGAGCTCGACGGCATTATGGACGATGCCGGCCAGCTTCAGCGACGGTCCGCTGGCGGCCTGGCTGACGCTGATGGCGCAGAGCCGGGCCCGGGTGTCCACCTCTTTGTAGAAGGTGCACATCGGTTCGACCAGCTCACCGTGAATCGTGTGGACGACCACCGGCGCCACCTGGCTCTGGAGGGCGAGCAGCAGCCCCTCGAAACCGGTGTGGTCGTGGATGACGTCGAAGCGCTGGCCGGCCATGGCGGCGTAGACCCGGGCGAGGTAGGTAGCCTGGCGTGCGGCCTCGGCCTGCCCACCGAGGTCGTGGCTCCAGGCGGCGTCGGCCAGTATCGTCACTCCGGCCGCCGATCCCTCGGCACCGAACACGGTGACGTCATGTCCCAGGCGGCGAAGCTCCGTGTGGAGCAGGTGGACCACCAGCTCAGTCCCTCCGTAGCCTCTCGGCGGCAACGGGTACCAGGCCGGCGCGACGAGCGCAATCCGAAGGGCGTCGTCCACCCCGGCTCACCTCCTCCTGCCCGCGGGGCCAATCCGATGATACCGGTCGGCTGAGGCCCGACTGTTTGCCGGCCCGGTGATCGTTACGTGGCGGCGGCGGCGCGCACCTGGCGAAGCGTTTCGTGCATCTGGTTTAGATGGAAGCGATCGTGCCCAGCAAGCATCCGGAACATCAACTCGTAGCTTTCGGGCCCTCGCTCGGCGTGCACCGCCACGCGCGCACGGTCATCACCCGATGATCGCCGCCAGAGGCGGAGGTTGGCGGCGCGGAACGCCGAGAAAATCACCAGCAGCTCGCCTGGCTCGTCGTCGTTGTGATGCAACCGCGCGACCCATTGATCCTGGTCGTAGCCGAGCAGCGGCGGTTGTTCCTGGCTGATCGTCCACCGGTAGCGCCCGGACATCACCATCTCGGCGTCGGCGAGATGACCGAGCAGCTCGAGCAGCGACCATTCAACCGCCGCCGGCCGCTGGCGCAGGTCCGAGCCCGCATCTTCCAGGAGGGCCCGCAGGCTCGCCGGCGTGGCCTCTTGAACCGCAGCCGGGTCGTCTTGACCCAGTAGCGCGAGGAGCTGTTGCTGGTAGGCGCGACCCTCGGTGAGAGGGTGGGGTGACCGTTTCGCCATTGCGGCTGGACTAGCTGCCGGGTTGGGTCGCCGGCTCCGGTATCGATTCGCCGTCGCTGACGACCCGACGGACCCGAGCCGCGACGCCCGGCGCGTCCAGGCCGAGCTGTTTGAGCAACTCCGCCTGCCCGCCTTGCTCGATGAAGCTGTCCGGGACCGCCATCACGGTGACCGGGATCCCGAGCGGCGCCAGCGCTTCGGTCACCGCCGACCCGAAGCCACCTGTGGCAACGTTGTCTTCGAGAGTAAGCACCGCCGGATGGCGCCGCGCCCAGCTCTCCAGCCGGGGATCGAGCGGCTTGATGTAACGGCAGTTGACGACCGTGAGCGGCAGGCCCTCGTTGTCGAGCATGGCGGCGGCCTCCATCGCTACGGCGACGAGCTTGCCGGTCGCCAGCAGCAACGCGGCGCTCCCCTGCCGTCGCACCTCCCACTCGCCCACCGGGAGGATCTGCGCCCGTTGCGCCTCGCTTTCGCCGGCTGCGCCCTTGGGGAAGCGGATCGCGAACGGGCCCACGCTCTCGCGCGCGATGGCGGTATGCAGCAGGTCGCGCAGCTCCTGCGGATCGCTGGGCGCGGCCAGTGTGAGTCCCGGCATCGTCCGAAGGAAGGTCAGGTCGAAGATGCCGTGGTGCGAGGGGCCGTCATCGCCGGTGATTCCCGCCCGATCGAGGACGAAGGTGACCGGCAGCTTGTGCAGGCAGACATCCATCATCACCTGGTCGATGGCGCGCTGGATGAACGTCGAGTAGATGACGACCACCGGCCGCATCCCGGCCATCGCCAGGCCGGCCGCAAACGTGACCGCGTGCTGCTCCGCGATCCCGACGTCGTAGAACCGGTCCGGGTAGCGTTCGGCGAAGGGGCCCAGCCCGGCACTGCTGCCCATGGCGGCGGTGATCGCGATCAGCCGCGGCTCGCGCTCGGCCTCCGCGAGCAGCGCCTCGCCGAAGACGTCGGTATACGTGACTTTGCGGCTCAATGGCTTAGCCGTCAACACGTCGAAGGCGCTGACCCCATGGAGGTGGTCGATCTCGTCTTCTTCTGCCGGCCCGTAGCCTCGCCCTTTGGTGGTGATTACATGCACGACCGCAGGGCCGTTAAGCCGACTGACCTGGCGGAGCGTGCGCTCGATGTCTTCGATGTTGTGGCCGTTGATCGGCCCGGAGTACTTGATGCCGAGGTACTCGAAGAAGGTGCGCGGCGAGACCAGCTCCTTGAGGCCTTCCTTAATCCGGCGGCCGGCTTCGATCGCCTTATCGCCGGCGGGCACCGCGCGCAGGATCCGGTCGACGCGGTTCTTGGTCCGGTGGTACGTAGGGTTGAGGACGGTGAGCTGTTGCGCGAGGTGTTGCGCCAGCCCGCCGACGGTCGGCGCGTAAGACCGGCCGTTGTCGTTGACCACGATGATCACCGGGGTTTTCCGATGGCCGATGTTGTTCAGGGCTTCGTAGGCCATGCCGCCGGTCAAGGCGCCGTCGCCGACCACCACGATGACGCGGCCGCCATCGGGCTGCCAGCGCAGGGCTTCGGCCATCCCGGAGGCGTAGCTGAGCCCGGTGGACGCGTGGCTGTTCTCGATGAAGTCGTGCTCGCTCTCCGCACGGTTCGGATAGCCGCTCATGCCGCCCAGCTTCCGGAGCCGCGCAAACCCCTCGCGGGGCCGCGTCAGCAGCTTGTGCACGTAGGCTTGATGGCCGGTGTCCCAGAGGATCCGGTCCTTCGGGCTCTCGAAAACCCGATGGAGCGCCAGGGTCAGCTCGACCACGCCGAGGTTGGGGCCGAGGTGGCCGCCCGTCTTGGAGACGGTTGCGACCAGGAACTGGCGGATCTCCTCCGCCAGGGCACGCAACTCCGGCTCGCTGAGCGAGCGAAGATCCGCCGGACTCGTGATCCGGTCGAGCACTGGCGTGTTGGAAACCTGGTCCATCTTCGTGTTTCGAGTCTAGCGAACAGCCGGCACTGCCCCGGCTCGAGATGCAACGGCCCGCCGGCCAATTTGGTTTCGGCCCTGCCCAGCAGAAGTCCGCTAGGGGGCGGGGGCCAGGTCGGTGTAGTCGTTGATGATGACCTGGTGGCTACCGCTTGTGGAGGTATCAAGACCCCAGCTCTTCGAATACGGCGTACTCGTCTGCGAGAGCACATTGCCGGACGCATCCCTGGTGATGAAGGTGCTCGTTCCCTGCAAGCTGACCCCGACCAGCCGCGACGCCTGGCTGCTGAACTTCGGTAGGAAGAGGTTAAGGCTGACCTTGTCGAAGCTGTAGGTCTTCTGCATGATCTTTCCGGCGGCAATGTCCTGGTTCACGACGTCGACGAATTCCTTGAGTCCGTCGCCCGTGGCCCCAGTCCCTGCCAGCGTTAAGTCGTGGGCACGACGTGCTTCAGATTCGATGATGAGGTCGAACACCACGTCATGTGCCATCGCCGCAGCGGTCCGCGGCGTCGACTGATCAAAGGCGACCACGTTCGACGCGACCGTCACCGTCGGAATCGGCGGCAGGATCCACACCTGGGCCGAGGCGGAGGCCGGTCCCGAATTTCTTGGCGGCGGGAGGGCGGCGCCCGCAGAGCTGGAGACCCAGCCGGCGATGGCCGGCCCGTCACCGACGGTGAGCGCGAGGGTTGGCGTCGACCCATCGGCGAGCCCGGCGGCCGGCTCCGGGCTGTGGGTGGAAAGATCGGCCGCGACAGGAAGGGTCCCAACAAATATCAGCGCGATCGCGAGTGCAGCCGGCAGGCGCCAGCCCAGGCGACGCCTCCCAGCCCTCTGCCGGTCCCGGGCTTCGAGTGGGGACAGAAACCGCGCCAGCGCAAAGCGGAGTGCACAGGCGATAACGAGGCTTGCCAGTATCGCGGTCTTGGTCCAGAACTCAAGTGTGGTCGGGCCGATCAGCAGAACCGCCAGGATGGCCACGACAAGTCCGAACGCCACCCGCGCCACTGCGCCGTCGGGAACCGTCCTCGGGTCCGGGACCATGAAGAGACCGAACACCAGGAGTTCGGGCGAGGTGACCAGGATCTGCCAGAGTTCACGTCCGCACATTGGGGCCACGTGCCAGCTGGCGACCATGCAATGGTCGGGCACCAGGGCAAGCGCCACGGCCGTAAATGCCGCAAACCCAGCCATGAAGGCCAGCTCGAGACCGAGCAATCGCAGTTCCCACGCGATCAACAGCCCCCCGACGAGCAGGACGGCGTAGGTCACAATCAGCCACGGCCCGGGCGGGATCCACCACAGATCCTGGGGCTCCGTGAGCTTGGGGCCTAGCGCGACGAAGGCGATGACCAGGCCAAGGTTCGAGGGGTTGAAGATGTGCCGCCCACGCCAGCGGATCAGGTACTTCGATGCCATCGAGATGGCGACCACACCGACAAAAATCCAGATGCCATGCGTGCTCCACCATTGGCCGTGAAGGGTGCCGGGAGTTCGCAGGATGAAGGCGGTGCTGTTGCCGGTCAGCAATCCGCTCGCCGGCCACATAATGGCGCTGTCCTTGAAGAAGACGACGACGAACTCGATCAGGGCACCGGTCGCGAGACAGATGAGGATCTGCGCCACCGAGAGCCGGAAGCCGAGCACCGTCTGGCCCAGCACCTGGAGCGTCACCAGCACCGCAGCGACGTGCATCCGAGGATCGCGAAGGCTGGGGAAGATGACCGCGTATTCCCGGCCGAACAAGCGAACCTTCCGGCGCTTGGCGCTCACCGTTGAGTAACGGTTGGAATGCTCAAGCCGTTACACCCTCAGGGCCTTGTTAGCATTTCGCTGCTTGTCACAGGCGTCGTACCGAGCATGGACCGGGTTGGTCGGAGCCGTTGTCGTCGCCGGCCTCTCGGCCTGTGATCTTCCGTTCGGTCTCGACCTGCCCACCACGCGCAGCCTGGAGAGCGGCGCCACCGGCACCCTGGTCGCGGCCGACAGCTTCGAGATCACCGGTTCGTACAGCGAAGGAAGCAACCAGTGGTCGATCGACCTGCAGCTGAGCCGGCCGGGCGCCGAGCACGTCACTGTCACGACGTCCGATGTCAAGCTCGAGGCGATCACCCTTGGCAACGACGCCTATTTTCGCGGACAGCAGTTTCTGTCTGCGCACATGGGCAGCGATCTTGTCTCTCGCAGCTTTGTCAAGGCAGCGGGAAATGGTTGGTGGAAGGGCTCGGCCGGCCACGTCCCCCAGCTGACGGACCTAACCGATGGTAATGCCTTCAGGTCGACGTTCCTCGGGCAGGCGGTCACGCAGCGCACCGACCACGTGTCGGTGGATGGAACCGATGCGGTCCGCCTGTCGGGTGCACGGGGAGACGTCTTCATCACCGCGCAGGCGCCCTATCGGGTGCTGCGCGTGCGCCTGAAACACGGGGTTGTCGTTGACGGCATTCGCGATGCCGACCTTCGGTTCTTCAATTACAACAGCGACTTCAGGATCTCGGCGCCTGCTGATGTGATTGATTTCTCGAATCTCAGCACGCTGCCGCCCATCTACACGGTCGTGTCGGTCGACGCCTCAGGATGCGGCTCGCCGTGCGTTATCTCGGCCCTGCTCAAGAATCTCGGCGGGCAACTCCATGCGCAGGCGCCATCCACCATCGCCTTCACCATGACGGACACGGCCTCTCGACAGGTGCTCGGAAGTTGCCAGACGCAGGTCGTGCCGGACGTCACGTACAACGCGACGACCACCGTGATGTGCTCGATCGATAACGTAACCGCCCAGCAGTCAAACGCGGCCACCGTGACAGCGACGCCGGACAACCCGGGACGCGGCTAGGATTGTGACAAAGCTCGAGGTGGCCGCATGGGGCCTGACGATCGCTTTGTTAGGCAGCGAAGTCGGGCTCGCCGTGTTCCGGCCCTGGGACCATCACGTCGCCCTGTCGCTATCAGGCTCACACGCGTTGAGCCTCGGCCAGGCTAACGGCTCCCCGTCGCCGGGCGCGACCAAGCTGGTCACGCCCTCCGCCGGTGGCAAGTGTCCCGACGTCGTCGTCCGCAGGATCGAACAACCCCATACGATCCCGCGGAGCGCCTGGGTCCATGCCTCGGATGGCGTCAACGTCCGGACCGCCCCCTCGTCTTCGGCGACCCGCCTGACGACGCTGGCGACTGGAACGCAGTTGAACCTTCAGGGCGAACAGACCAATCCCGATGGCAGCACCTGGTATCGAATTCGGCTGAGCGACGGCCGGGACGGTTGGTTGAGCGGGCGCTATACGACCAACTACCCAATTGGCCTGGCCTCGACTGGCTCGCTAAAGATCTGGCTGCCTGTTGGCTATCAGTTCCAGTCGGTGGCATCGGGAAAGGCAGAGGCGCACTACAAGGACGGGCCGCTAGCGTTGTTGTATCTGGACAGTGGCGCCAAGGACCAGGCGCCGACGGAGACAGTGGTGCCGGCCGGCCTGCCCCGTCGATCCACGTGGACGGCGCGTTCCACCGAGCAGGCGCTTGTCGGCGACCTTCCCGCCACCGACCGCGTGTTCAGTATCAGGCTGGCCGGCAGCGGCTGTCCGGCACTCCTCCACGAGGTAAGGATCGCGACGACCGCCAATTACTACGACTTCATCTTCCTGCTGGATGAGCCGAGCTCGTCAGTCGTTGCCCAGTTGCTGGACAGCGCCACCGTGCAGTAGAAGCCCGAGCCGCCGACGTCAGGCATCGGCCATTCGGCGATACGGAGTACAGTCAGTCGCCCTCAGGTCGGCTGAGTACGCCGGGAACGCCGGCCGCATCGAACGACGGGTCGGGATGGATGTCGAAGGCATCGGCAAGGCGCACGAAGAGGTTGAAAAGCGCGCCGTCGTAGACGGCTTCGGCGATCTGCGCGTCGGTCCACCCGGCCTCGCGCAGCCGCTGGACCTGTTCATCGGTGATGCGATACGCGTGCCGGGTTAGCGTTTCGACGAATTCCAAGAGCAGTCGGTGCTTCGGCGTCAGGTTGGCGGCGTTGAGATCCCCGTTACGCAGGGCCGCCGCAGCATGCGCGTACTCCTCACCCTGCAACTGCAGGAACCAGGCATGGCTGCTGAGTCAATAGTGGCAGCGGTTCAGCGCCGAGACGTAGGACGCGATCATTTCGTGCTCGGCCCGGCTGAGCGCCCCGTCCGTGAAGTGCAATCGGCTCGCCTGATCGATGGCACGCAAAAAGTCCGGTCGTAGGCTCATCGTCCGCAGGATGTCGGGGACGTTTCCCCTCGCCGACGTTTGCTTCAACGCACGGTAAAGGTCGGCGATCTCACCGGTTGCGTCGCCGTCTTCGACCCACGCGATCCGAGCCATGATGTCGCAACGCCGTTTTGAAGACCCCGGTTACGGTTTGACCAGGCTCCAGCCGGTGTAGTTGCCGTTCGTGTCGCCTGGCTTGGTGTCGTTGTGGAAGAAATAGAGCGGCAAGCCCTTGTAGGTCACCTGCAGTGTCCCGTCGGTGCGCGTGATGGTCCCCAGTTGCCCGGTCACACCAGGACCGCCGGTTGGCGTCTGCCCACTGGCGATGGTCAACGCCGGCCATGTGCCACTACAACCGCCATGGCAGTTGCTTACGCCAGGGGTGTCACTGCCGAAGGTGTAGACGGTGTGGCTGTTTGATGCTGCAACCAGGAGCGTCCCCATCGTGCCCACACTCTGCGCCAGAACGACCGGTGCGGCCGTTGGTGCTGGGGTCGGCGTAGGGGTTGGGGTTGCCGTTGCCGAGGGTGAGGCCGATAGTGATGCGGTTGCGGCGGGACCACTGGTCTGGCCTCCGCATGCCGCGAGCACAATCGCGGAAAAAGCCAGGATTGCTGCCGTCCGGACCGCGGGGATAACCGTCGCCATGATGTGAATCCTCCTCCGACAAGTGTCGCTGCTGATGGCTACGGGGGACCGTTACGGGGCCCACCCTGCCCTCCCCAGGGGGACTGACTCTGGGGCGTCTCTAGACCGTGTAGACCTCGACCTGTCCGCGCTCGATCCGCACACTCAATGAGGGCAGCCTGGGGAGGGGCGAGTTGTACTGGTCGCTTGGTTCCCCGTTCGTTTGGAAGGTGGCCCCATGACACGGGCACTCAAACTGGTTGCGGAACTTGCTGTAATTGAGGATGCACCCCATGTGGGTGCAGACCGCGGACAGGCCCTTGACGTCCTGTCCTTGCCGGACCAGAAAGCCCTCGATGGCGCCAGACCGGAAGGCAACGGGCGTGCCCTCGGGGAGGTCGGCGAGCGCCTTGACCGGTTTCCATGTCCCGCTCGACACCAGGGCCTGGTTGCTTCCCGGCGCCGGGCTCTTGGTCAAGCGGTCGAGACCGATGACTGCCGCCACACCGGCGGCAATGCCGGCCGCGCCCGTCAGCAGCAGCGAGCGGCGGCTCGGACGGACTCCCGGGTGCGGCCGGGCGGTCTGCTCTTGAACCCATTCCCCGATCGACCCCTGCATGCGCTCGAGGAATTCCTTCGACGGCAGGCCCGCGCCGGGTTTGGCGGCGCGGAGCATGGCGGCGGTCTGCCGGGCCCGCAGGGCGTCTTCGTCGGGCAATGGCGTCCGCTCGGGCCGGCGGTCCTGCAGCAGGTCCTCGACGTGCTGGTCGAGTTGCTCGGGATCGTCGTTCACGGCGTCCCCCCGCGTTCCCGGCCGGCGCGGTTGAGCGCCCGGAACTGCAACACCTTGACGTTCGTCTCGCTAAGGCTGAGCTCCTGGGCGGTCTCGCGCACCGAATAGCCGCGCAAGAAGCGGAGCTCGAGCACCCTCCGGTAACTCTCCGGGAGGGTGGCCAGCAGCGAATCGACGCGCTGCACCGCTTCCGGATTCTCCCGGGGCGCGGGCGGTCGGGTGATATCGTCTTCGAGCTCACTCGCGCCTTCCGCGTAGTACTCGCGCCAGTGATCGGCCAGTGTCGTCTGCGCCACCCGGTACAACCAGCTGCGCAGCTCGGGGACCGAGACATCGCTGCGCATGCCGTTGATCGCCTTCATGAACACCTGGGCGGTGAGGTCCTCGGCGTCCGGGCGGTTACCGACTCGGCTGTAGATGTACTGGTAAATGGCTGTGACATGTGTCTGGTAGGCCCAGGTCAGGTGATCCTGGCCATGCGGAGCGTCGGCGGGAGCCAGCGACACGATCTTCCCGGGGGAAGCGAACACCACGGCGCCGGTCGTCTCATCCTCACGCATCCGCTTCCGCAGTTATATACCGACGGAGGTTACGTAGCGCGAACTCAGCGGCACAGCCGTTCAGAGCAGGGCGGATTTGGGAATACTGGAGAAGGTAAAGGGCTTAGATAACATGGGAGCTTCGCAAACGATGGAGAAGGACCGCCGTTACGACGTCGTCATCATCGGCGGTGGGCCGGCCGGGCTGACCGCCGCGTTGTACGCCGGGCGGGCACGCGTCAAGACCCTGCTACTGGAGCGGGGCGCGCCCGGTGGCCAGCTGCTCAACACCGAGGCGATCGAGGATTATCCGGGCTTCGACCACATCACCGGCCCCGAGCTGGCCCAGCGCATGGCCGACCAGGCGGTCAAGTTCGGCGTCGAACTCCAGACCAGCCGCGTGACCGCCATCCGCCGCCGGGGCGACAAGAGGGTGGTCCAGACCGAGGACGGCGAATATCTCGCGGATTACGTCATCCTCACCGCCGGCGGAGAGCCGTTAAAGCTTGGCATCCCGGGCGAGGGCGAGTTCCAAGGGCACGGCGTGTCGCAATGCGCGGTCTGTGACGGGGCCTTCTTCAAGCAAGAGGAGGTGGCCGTGGTGGGCGGTGGCGACGCCGCGCTGGAAGAGGGCGTATTCTTGACGCGCTTCGCGAAGAAGGTCTACATCATCCACCGGCGCGAGCAGTTTCGCGCCCAGGCGATCCTGGTGGAGGCGGCACGCAAGAACCCGCAGGTGGAGCTGATCACCAACACCACCGTCACCGAGATCAAGGGCGAAGACGGGCAGGTGAAGGAGATCACGCTCAAGGATGTGCCCAGCGGCCAGACCCGGCCGCTGAAGGTCACCGGCGTCTTCATCTTCATCGGCTTCCAGCCCAACGTCCAGTTCTTCGACCACCAGGAGCACGTCGAGCACGATCCACTCGGCTTCCTGATCACGGATTCGACGATGCAGACGAGCCTGCCAGGGATCTATGCGGCCGGCGACGTGCGGTCCCAGCTGACGCGGCAGATCACGACCGCGGTCGGGGACGCGACCACCGCCGCCATCGATGCGGTCAAGAAGCTCGAGGCAAAGAAGCACGAGCTCGCGCCCGTGCCGGTCGATCTCTACGGCCCCACCCGGCCGGACCTCGTCGGCAGCTAGCCCGGTCCGCCCACCCCGCTTGGCCGCCGGCGCGGTCGCGGGATTGCTTGTCGTTGCTGCCGGGCTGCGGCTCTGGGGGATCAACTTCGGGCTGCCGGCCCTCTATCGACCGGACGAAGACGTCACGGTCGGGCGGGCCATGGGCATCTTCCATGGAATCCTCGACCCGCATTTCGCGGACTGGCCGCATCTCTACTTCTACGTAGCGGCGGCATGGCTGGCACCGTTCCGTCTGATCGGGTTGGTCCAGGACGCGGCGTCGGGATATCTCGGCGTTCGCATCCTTGATGCGCTGCTCGGCAGTCTGACTGTTCTGCTCGTGTTCGAGTTCGGCCGGCGCGCCTACGGCTGGCTCGCCGGCTTCTTCGGAGCCGCGGCGCTGGCGGTCGCCTTCCTCCATGTCCGTGACAGCCACTTCGCCACGCTCGACGTCCCCCTGACCCTGGCCTGTACCGCCGCGCTCTACATCGCCTATCGCACCATCCAGTCCCACGGTCTGCGACCACTGCTACTCAACGGCGTCGCCTTGGGGATTGCGACCAGCTTGAAGTACAACGGGGCCCTCGTGTTCGCCGGGATCGCGGCAGCACAAACGCTTGCGGCCCGGGCGGAACGCAGCCGGTGGACGCTGCTCCTCGCGCGGCTGGCGCTGATCGCCCTCGTCGGTGTCGTCGCCCTGGCGCTCACCTCCCCCTTCCTGGTGCTCGACCCGGGGATGACGCAGCATGGCATCGGCTACATCTTTCAGCACCTGGGAACGGCGACCGCTCCGGCGATCGGCTGGGTGCAGCTGAGCCTCGCGCTCTGGTACGGCATCGATCCCGCGCTCGTGCTGCTGGCCGTCATCGGCGTCGCCTACGCCGCCTGGCGGCGACAACCGGCCGACTCGATCATTCTGACCTTCCTGCTCGTCTACTTCCTGTTGATTGGCGCCGGCCGCTCGGTATTCCTGCGCTACGCCGACCCGATGATTCCGCCCCTGCTCCTGCTCGGCGGTCGCGCCCTAGCGACGCTGGTCGATCTGACCGCGCGAGGGCAAGCCCGGAGGCTGGCGCTCGCCGCGGCGTTCGTGCTGATCGCGGTGGCGCCGCTCGCCCACGACGTTCGCTACGACCTCTTGATCCAGCAGACGGACACCCGCACGCTCGCCTTCGACTGGCTGGCGCAGCACGTACCGGCCGGCACCCGGGCGGCGGTGCCCTACATGGCAGGCCCAGCCCATGACCAGGCGATGATCGACAGCGGCGAGCACAGCCACGGCGCGACCGATCCCTATGTCGCGTCCTTCCTCGATAGCCGGCTCGAGACGGAGTACACCATCCGCGAGCTGACCCGCCAGGACCTCCAACTGACCTCGCTCGACAACTTTCGGAAGGAGGGAATTGTCTATGTCGTTGTTGGCTACGAAACGCCCGGCACGGGCTGCGGGGTGGATAGTCCCCTCGAGCGGACGCTGCGGGCGCAGGGACCACCCCTGGCGAGCTTCGCTCCCACCACTGGCTGTGCCGACAGCGTCTTCGACTCGATCGATACCTACTATGTGCCCCTCGCCGGTTATTCAGGCTGGGTCCGGCCCGGCCCCTACATCCGCATTTACCGGCTCGCCGGGTGATCGCCTGGATCGGCGGCTTGGCTCACGGCCAGAGCGACGTTTATAGTGGAAATCAGTGAACCTGATCGCCCTCATCAAGGAGCGCGCCAAGTACTACAACTGCCTCGCCTGCATGCAGGCGCTTGCCGATTGCCAGGTGAAGCTGCTCAATGAGGCGGACGGACAATGCACCGTTGAGGTCACCTGCGCCAACTGCGGCGTCAGCTTCGTCGCGGTGCTCCTGCTCAAAAAGGCGAAGCATCCAGATGGTTTGCCCGCGGCGGCCGGCCAGGGACCGATCAGCATGGACGAGCTGCTCGACGTCCACGAGTACATGAAGGCCTTCAACGGCCCGATCAAGGAGCTTGCCCGCTGGCGTCCGTCCCGCCAGCAGACCTCCTAGCGGCGCGTTACGCGCCATAGAATTGATGCCGATGGTGTATCTCGACCACTCGGCAACGACGCCACTCGACCCCGAGGTCCTGCAGGCGATGATGCCCTACCTCACCGAAGAGTTCGGCAACGCCTCCAGCGTCTACGGGCTGGGTCAGCGCGCGCGCCAGGCGATCGATCAGGCGCGAGACGACGTGGCCGCCTTCTATGGCGTCGCGGCGAAGGAGGTGATCTTCACCTCCGGCGGCACCGAGGGCGACAACCTCGCCTTCCGCGGGATCGCCGAACGGAACGCCGACCGCGGCCGCCATGTCATCACCTCCACCATCGAGCACGATGCGGTGCTTCGCTCCGCCGCGGCGCTGGAACGGGACGGTTTCCAAGTCACGCGGCTGCGCGTCGACCGTTTCGGCCTGGTCGATCCGCAGGCGCTCCGCGAAGCGCTGCGGCCCGACACGATCCTGGTCAGCATCATGCACGCCAACAATGAGATCGGCACCATCGAGCCGATCCGTGAACTGGTCGGGGTGACTCGCGAGCGCAGCGACGCCTACTTCCACACCGACGCCGTGCAGTCGACCGGAAAGATCCCCACCCGCGTCGATGAGCTCGGTGTCGACCTCCTGTCCATGTCGGCGCACAAGCTCCATGGCCCCAAAGGCGTGGGCGGCCTGATGGTACGCTCCGGCGTGCGACTGGAGCCGCAGCTGCTGGGCGGCGGGCACGAGCGCAACCGCCGGGCCGGCACGGAAAACGTGGCCGGTATCGTGGGGCTGGCGAAGGCCGTCGGCATCGCCCAGCGCGACATGCAGAAGAACATGGCGCATCTCACCGGCCTCCGCGATCGCCTGATCGAGGGCGTCCTCGACCGGATCCCTCGCGCGGAGCTCACCGGACATCCGCAACAGCGCCTGCCACATCACGCCAGCTTTTTGTTCCAGGGCGTTGAAGGCGAGTCGCTGCTGCTCCAGCTCGACATGGAGGGTATCGCGGCGTCATCGGGATCGGCGTGCACCTCGGGCTCGTTGGAACCGAGCCATGTCATCCTGGCGCTCGGCTATCCGCGGGAACGGGCGCTGGGCAGCCTGCGACTATCGGTTGGCAAGGGCAACACCGACGCCGACATCGACCTGGTCCTTGATCGCCTGCCAGCCATGGTGGGCCGGCTGCGTGCGATGGCCCCCATTTCCGCCGCCTGAGGCGTAGTCATGCCGGAAACGTTCTACAGCGTCGCTGATGCCAACGCGCTCGTCCCCAAGCTCAAGCCCGTGCTGGAGCGCATCCGAAAAACCCAGGAGACACTGGCTCAGGACAAGACCGTGGCTGCAATGCGGGAAAAGGCCGCGCAGAACGGCGGCGGCCTGCCGGGGCGCCACGTGTCAGAGCTGACGAAAACGCTTGACCGCGACCTGCGCCAGCTGCAGGAGTGGGGAATCGTGCTTCGCGATCCGAGCATCGGCTTGATCGATTTCTTTCACCAGCGCGAGGGCGAGACCGTGTTCCTCTGTTGGAAGCTGGGCGAGGCCAGGGTGGAATGGTGGCATCCACTCGAGACGGGCATCGCCGGCCGCCAGCATCTTTAGCCGCTCCGAAAGACGAAGCCGACAATGAAGAGCAGCAGCAGGACCGAGCTGACCGCCAGCCCGATGATGCCCAGCAGCCGACCGGTCTTCGCCCGATCGTCGCCCTGGTAGCGGTTGGGCTCGTTGCGGATCGCCTTGACCGCGTTGCCGCCAAAGACGATCGAGAGGATTCCGGTGGGGATCGCGATCAAGGGCATCCAGAAGAAGATCAGCGTGGTCACGCCCCAGGTCATCGCGCTCGAGGCGCCGTGGTGCATCGGGCGATGGGGCGAAACGCCTTCGCGCTCGGCAAGCTGGTCGAGGGCCGCCAGCGGTCCGGCGGTCGCGACGACCTGGGGAAGCGCGCGCCGCAAGGCCGCTTCCGCGCTCTGCGCGAGCGCCTCGCGCCGGGCGATGGGAAGCTCCTCCCGACGTGCGGCGTAGGCGACGACCAGCCGGCGCAGGCCGGAGTCCAGGGCTTGCGGCTCGGCCATCGGGGCAACGGGCGTGACTGAAGGCGCCGCCCAGATCGAGGAAGGCGTTGCCGGAGCCGAGGCAGCGCCGGCGGGCGTGCCGGATAGGTCATACAGACTGATGCGCTCCCGGTCACGTACCACCAGCGTGCCGGCGGCGAAATCCCCCAGCCGCTTGCCGCGGCCATTGATGAACAGCGTCAGCATGCCGATGGCGTAGAAGAAAGGCAGGAAGTCGACGATGCGAACCAGGTTGCGGATGGCTGCCTGCCCCACGGTCAGCGGCTCACCATGATCGCCGACGACCCGCAGCCGGGCGGCGCGCTTGCCGATCGTCTGCCCGTTCCAGGCCGCCTCGCTGATCAGGAAATAGCCGGCCAGCAGGATGAAGCCGAGGATGATTTCGACCAGGAGGGCCAGCTCGCCCGAGCTGAAGATGCCCCCCAGCGAGGCAGCGAGGATGGTGATCGCGATCAGGATCGCCGTGATGATGAGCGAATCGACGATTTGCGCCAGGAAGCGGCTGCCAATGCCGGCGATCTCGTACTGGAATGCCACCCGCTCCGGCGTCGAGATGATGAGATCGTCGGAGGCGTCCGGCGGCTGCACGCTTCCACTCTACCCGCCGGTTTTGCGACGGTGCGTCGCAGTCTTGCGACAGGCCAGGCGGGACCGGTCGGGTCCGTCATGATGGGGCCGTGCGCGCCGACGAATTCGTCAGCCGCCGCCGGCCGGAGTGGGACCGCCTGGAAAAACTGCTGACGCGAGCGGGAACCAGCCGGGTCGGCGGGCTGCGAGCAACCGAGGTGCTGGCGCTGGCCGCGCTCTATCGCCGGGCGACGGCGGACTTCGCCCGTGCCAAGCGGGACTGGCCGACGGAGCCGGTGGCCGGCTACCTGAACGGGCTGGTCGCCCGAGGCCACGCGGCGGTCTACCGGCAGGGCGGCAACCTGGGCGAGCGGATCGCCATCTTCTACAAGCGCACGCTGCCACAGACCTACCGCGAGGCCGCCCCCTACCTGATCGCTTCCGCACTCCTCCTCTTCGGGCCGGCGGTGGTCGCCTTCATCGCCATCACGCTCGATCCGCAGCTGGCCTACGCGCTGGTGCCGGCGGAGCTGGTGCAGCTGGTCCACAACCACCAGCTCTGGACTCAGATCCCGGCGGACAAGCGGCCGCTGATGTCCGGCGTGATCATGACCAACAACATCAATGTCTCGATCCTGGCCTTCGGCTTCGGCGCTTTGCTTGGCCTGCCGACCATCTACCTGCTGATGACGAACGGCATCCAGCTGGGCGGACTGCTCGGCCTCACCAACGCCTACGGCATCGCGCCCGGCCTGCTCGATTTCATCGTCGGCCACGGCGTGCTCGAGCTCTCGGTGGTTGTGGCGGCGGGGGCCTGCGGCCTGATGATGGGCTGGGCCATCCTGCTACCCGGCGCCTACCGGCGTCGCGACGCGCTCGTGCTCGCGGCGCGCAAAGCGGTGATCATCCTCGCCGGTTTGGCGCCGTTGCTGATCGTCGCCGGCATCATCGAGGGCAACCTGAGCCCGTCGGATGCGCCAACCGCGATCAAGGTGGCCGTCGGCCTGACGACCGGCACCCTGCTCTACTCCTACCTGTTGTTCACTGGCCGCCAGCCTCGCCGGACTAAAGAAGCGCCCGCTCCTTCAACTCCAGGTACCGTTCAACCAACGACGGGCTGAGCCGGCCGGCCTCGACGTCGAGCCCCAGCACGCCACCCTGCCGCAGCTGTTCGAAGCTGGCCCGCCGGGCGGAGAGGAGCTCTTCGGCGGCCGCCCACTGGTAGGCGCGGGAGACGCGTTCGATGGGCGCGTTGCGGGCCGCCAGGAGCTCGGGGTCGGACATGGCGACCACCATCACCAGGTGCCGGTGACTCAAGCGGATGGCGTGGCCGACCAGCTCGCGCGAGGCCTCGGGATCGAGCACGTCGGTGAGCACGACGACCAGCGAGCGGCGGCTGACTCGAAGCGCGAGATGCGAGAAGGCCTCCGCAAAGTCGGGCTCCGTGTACTCCGGCTTGACGTCGTAGAGCACCTTGTTGAGCTGGGTGACCTGGGCCGGCCCCCGCTGCGGCGCAACGAAACGACGCACCCCATCGCTGAAGGTCAGCATGCCGACCTTGTCACCGTGGCTCTGCGCGACCCAGGCCAGCAGCAAGGCGGCGTTCACGGCATGGTCGAGCTTGGTCAGGAGCCCGGCCGGCGCCGTCATCAGCCGGCCGCAGTCAAGCGCGATGATCGCCTGCTGGCCGCGCTCCGCCTCGACCTCCATCACCACCGGGCTGTCCCGGCGCGACGTCGCCTTCCAGCTGATGCGACGCACGTCGTCGCCCGGTAGGTAGTCGCGCAACCCGGCAAAGGCGGTGGTGGCCCCCGGAGGGCGGGCCCGCCGCAGCCCGGCCATGATGCGCATCCCTCGGCGCAGCATCAACTCGTAGCGCTTGATGGCGAGGACATCGGGATAAACGGCGGCCGCCTCGTCGGCGTTGATCCGCACCTGGCGAACGAGCCAGCCACCCGGCCGCCAGCAGCGGAGGTCGACCGGGCCAAAGTGGTAGGCACCGCGATGGGGCGGTTCGACCGTGTACTCCACGGTCAGCAGGCCTTCAGGGTCGAAGACCCCGGACAGGACCCGGCGATCGGGCCGCAGGTCGGCGGGCACATGGTCGGCGACCTCGGCCGGCAGCCCGGCGGCCGTGGCGTGCGCGACCAGCACTTGCACGCTTTGCACCTCCCCCAGCGAGAAGGGCTGGGGCAGGACCCGGCTGGCGATGAAACCCGACCTCTTCGGCAGTCGGCCGGCCTCGGCCGCGATGGCGCCCGCCATCGCCACGTAATAGATTAGCGGGGCGATCACGAACACCGGGCTCAGCAGCAGCAAAAGGAAGAGCACGGATCCGGCGAGCAACGCCGCCAGCAGCCGCCGCTGCGGAAGGAGGGTCACGGGGCAGGCCGGCGCACTAGCGCGGCGGGGTGACGCGGGCGATCACGGTGTCGAGCAGGCTGTCGGCGGTCTGGCCACCGACCTCGGCCTCGGGCCGCAGCAAGAGCCGATGCCGGAAGGTCGGGCGGAGCAGCCCTTTGACGTCGTCCGGGGTCACGTAGTCACGGCCCTCGAACGCCGCGGCCGCCTTGGCCGCCAGCAGCAGCAGCACCTCGGCCCGTGGGCTCGCCCCCAGGACCAGCTCGGCTGCCTGACGGGTGGCGACGGCGAGTTCGATGATGTAGCGACGTAGACGCTCATCGACGGTGACCTTGCGCGCCTCGGCCTGGCATTCCGCGATCGCCGCGGCATCGAAGATCGGCTCGACCCCGGCTCGCGCCGGGTCCCGCAGCTCGATGCCGGCGTCCCAGCGCCGAAGCATCTCGAGTTCCTGCTCGGGCGTCGGATAATTCATGAACGCCTTGAACAGGAAGCGGTCCTGCTGCGCTTCGGGCAGCGGGTAGGTGCCCTCGTACTCGATCGGGTTTTGGGTCGCCAGGACCATGAACGGATCGGGCAGCGGCAGCTGCTGCCCCTCGAGGCTGACCCCATGCTCCTCCATCGCCTCCAGCAGCGCGGCCTGGACTTTGGCCGGCGCCCGGTTGATCTCGTCGGCCAGCAAGATGTTGGTGAAGACCGGACCCTGCCGGACGCGGAAGGAGCGGGACTGCAGGTCGTAGACGGAGGTGCCGACGATGTCCGCCGGCATCAGGTCGGGCGTGAACTGGACCCGCCCGTACCGCAAGGAGAGCAGGCGGGCGATGGTCTTCGCCAGCAGCGTCTTGCCCACACCAGGAACGCCCTCGAGCAAGACGTGGCCCGGCGCGATCAGGGCGAGCGCGCAGAGGCGCACGGCATCGTCCTGCCCGACGATCGCCTTCGACGCTTCCGAGCGAAAACGGGCGTAGAAATCGGCGGCCTTCATGCAGACTCCTTCATGGCCTCGGACTGGGACAACGGATAGGCAAGATCGTGCAAGCGGCGAGCCATCTTGAGGACCTCCGCCTCGCTGACGCTGGCGGGTTCGAGCTCGCGCTCGGCGCGGGCGAGCTCGGCGGCAGCCGCCGGCGCGCGCCGCGAGATCGTGGCATTGAGGCGATCACTGGGAACGTCGCCGCCGAGACCAACCCGTTGGGCGACGGCGCGGCGCGTGGCGGAGAGCAAGGCCTCCAGCGTAACGCGCCGGGCACCGGTGCGATGCAGGAGGCTTCCCACCGCCACCGCGTACTCCGCCGTCGAGCGGTCATCGCGAGATCGCAACGGGATCGTCGGGCCGAACGCCCGGCCGCGGAGCGCCAGGCCGGCGAAGATGATCACCACCGCCCAGAGGAGGGCGAAGCCCCAGGCCGTCGTCATCCACGCCGTTTCAGGCGAGGCGCTCGCCGCCGCGCCGTGATGGAATTCGTCAAACCAGACCCGGCCCCCGGCCGGCGTCATCGCCATCAGGTCAGCGGCGAAGCGACCGTTGTCGGATTTGCTGAGAAACCCGTTGCAGAGGATGAGGGCATCGGTGAGCGCCACCAGCTGTCCCTGGCCGACGGCCTCGCGCACGCCCAGGACGTCACCGGCGTCGTTGCGAAGCAGGGGCACCTGGGCTGCGGTCGGCCTGAAGGCGCGGGCGCTATCGGCGCCGGCTACGGCCGCGACCCCGCCGAAGACGGGCGAGGCGGCATGGGCCTTCGCCGATACGTCGGTTCCGGAGCGGCGCAACCCGAACTGGGTGTCGAGCTGCGGGTCGCCTCCCTCGGCGGCGTAGACGACCACGCCCCCGGATTGCATCCAGCTGTTCAGCTGCTGGACTTGATTGGCGCTGAAACCGTTGGTGGGCGTGAAGACAAAGAGCAGGCCCGGCGACGATGACAGGCTGAAAGCGCCTTCAACCGATCCACTCGGGTGGCCAAGCGCATCGGCGTAGGCCCGTAGCGCGGAGGTTCCGTCGGCGGCGTCGCTGGTCGAGGCGTGGTCTGGGGATTGGCCCTGGGTACCGGCGCCTCGCAGCAGCACCAGCAGGAAGACCAGCAGCGCTAACACGCCCAATGCGATCCACCCGCGCCGCTTCATGCGGCCGTGCGCCGGTATGGAGCCGCCGCTTCGGCGGCGCGCTCGTAGGTGGCCGCGTCCGGGGTCCGATGGCCATAGCTCGCCTCTTCGAAGGAGAGCAGGAGCGGCCGCAACGCTTCGGCCCGGTCGGACTGCTGGAACAGCTCGCGCACGGTAAACGGGCTGTGCTCCCAGGCGTGCTCGCCACGGAGATGGACGGAGACGCCGCCGGCGAGCGCCTTGATGGCCTGCGCGTAGTCGTTGCTGGCGGCCAGCCGGTCGGCGTTACCAAAAAAGTCGACGCGACGGTCCGCCATCAGGGCATCTGTCCGTACTCTGGCCTCCCTCCCGCCCCGGCTCAGACCGCCGCGGATCGGCCAGGCGATGATCCCGATCACGGCCGCGATGCCGATCGCCAACCAGATCCACAGCGGGATGTTGAGATGGAGCTTGCTGACCCCCAGCGAGCGGAGGAAGTCGCCGACCCGCCCCACGGTGAAGTCGAAGATCTGCTGGGGCAACGACGGGCCGGTGCTGAGGCCGGAGTAGCGCGGCTGCGACAGGATGCCTTGCAGCTGACGCTGGGCTTGTGCGGGGTCGGGCGTGTCCACCCGCGCTTGCAACGTGGCATAGAGCGCCTGCAGCCGCTGGTCCGCGTCGCCGAGATCCGGCGGGCTCGTCCGAAGGTCTCGCAGGATCTCCGGCTGGCTGCTGCCCGTGCCGCGAACGAAGACATCGATCGCCTGTTGAACCGATGGCAAATCCCCTCGCTCGGCGAACTGCACCAGCGTGAGCGTGCGATGGACGGCGTTGCTGTAATCGTCGGCGGAGCTGGCCGCTGCCGCCGCGCCGCCCAGCGCGATCAGCAGCCCGAGGAGGGGCAGCAAGATTGGCGCCGACGCCCCGCGGCGCAACCGCTTACGCCGGCGCCGTGCCTGGAGCGGCCAGTCGGGCAAGCTGGTCGAGGTCGAGACCTTCCTTGCGAACCCGCAGGTCGAGGTAGAGCATGGTGATGGCGATCGGAGTGATGGCGCTGACCAGGGCATCGACGAGCGTCGCCACGGTCGTGACCAGACCCGCCCGAAGATCATCGCTGAGACCCGGAACCACGGCCGCAATTCCGGTGAAGAGCACGCCCAGCGCCGACTGGATCAGGGAGACCATGATGGCGACGATGATCACGATGCCGACCGTGCGCCACCAGTTCTCGCGCACCAGGTTCCAGCTCCGCCCGACGGCTTTGACCGGGCCAACGCCTTCGGCAAAGAGGGCGGGCGTGGCCACCGACCAGCGGATCAGCACCCAGATCACGACCGGGATCGTCAGGATGCCGATCGAGCCCAGAGCGACGAGGGCCGCCAGGATCACGATACCGAACACGGCGAAGTAGCGGCGCGCGGTGCCGGCAAGCACGGAGCCGATCGTCTCGACGTTGCCGGCGGCCAGCGAGGTGGCCGCCCGATAGAGGGCGCCCACGGTGAAGGGAATCATCAGGATCGCGATCGGAAAGCTCAGCAGATAAAGGGGCGAGCTGGTGTACTGCGCCTGCCGGGCCTGGATCGCCTGCAGGGCTGCAGGATCGTTCGCATTCTGCAGAACCTGCTGGAGGTAGGAGAACGGATTGGCACGATAGGAACCGGAGATCAAGCTCAGGATCAGGTTGGGGAGGATGATGACCAGCGCCACGCCGGCGATCACGGAGAAATGGCGCCGGTAAAGCTTGAAGGTCTCGTCGAGCAGTTCGCCGAGCGGCAGCGGCCGAAGGCGGACGGGTGTGCCGGCGGTCGCCACGGCCCCAATCATGAGGGAAACGGAGAGGCTGTGTCTACAGCGGCGCTATCAGTTAGAGCAGGCGCAGCTGCCGCCGCAACCGCAGCCACCTGAGGTCGATGCGCCGGCGGCTTCACCGCGGCCGACCACCGCAAAAGTGGAGAACATCGCCCTGGTGTTGGTGCTCTCGCACTCGGGGCAGACCTGACGCTCATCGCGGCTGGCGAAGTTGCCAAAGACGTCAAACGTGTGGCGGCAAGTCAGGCAGGAGAACTCGTAGATCGGCATGACCATATTGTAAGGTTGTGAGCCCACAAATCCAACGCTACGCCGAGCTGCTGCTCGACTGGAACCGGAGTGTCAACCTCACCGGCGCGCGCACGCTGGAACAGGCCCTGGCGCAGATCGCGGAGGGCGACCCGTTGCTGGCGGCGGTATGGGCCGGGGTCGGGCGCGTGATCGACATCGGTAGCGGCGGCGGGCTACCCGCCATTCCGCTGGCGGTTGCCATGCCGGGGGTGCAGTTCACGCTGCTGGAAGCGAATGCCCGGAAATGCGCCTTCCTCGAGTACGTGGCGGCCACCCTGGGCCTGTCAAACGTGGCCGTGGCCGCCGGGCGAGCCGAGGAATTGGGCCAGCGGCCCGCGCTTCGGGAGCAATTCGATCGGGCGATCTCGCGGGCCGCCGCGCCGCCGGCGGTGCTGCTGGAGCTGGCCCTTCCCTTCGTTAGACCCGGTGGAGACCTCGTTGCCCAAGTCAGCCCCCTCGATCCACTTCTGCTCGAGCTTGCGGCGCGCCTCCTCGGCGGCGGGATGCCGAGGCTGGAGCGTCCAGGAGCTGGCGGCGGCGAGCTGCTGGTCGTCCCAAAGCTGGGCCCGACGCCGTCCAGGTTTCCGCGTCGTACCGGAGTCCCCAACCGCAAGCCACTGGCGTAACTCCGATCCCGGCAGGGGCGTTCCATGAGCATGAGGTCGGCTCTCCGCCTAATTCCCCTGATGGCGATCGGCGCCGTGGCGGCCTTCCTGCTGGCTGGGCCGCTGACGTCCCTCTACAAGACCCACGCCGTGGCGAGCCGGCCTCTACCATCCCCCTCGGCCACGATCGATCCGCACCCCTCACCGACGTCGTGTCCCGCGTCGCTGCCCACCCCGAAATCGGCACCGACGGTGACGACACCCCCGCCGGCGCTGCCCTTTCCCGTTTGGGTCAACGATCCGCTCGGTGTACACCTCCGATCTGCAGCGAGCACATCGAGTGCGGTGCTGGCGACGCTTTCGCAAGGCACGCAGGTCACCGCCGATGGAAGGGCCCCCGATGCCTCTGGCAACGTCTGGTATCACGTCAAGTCGAGCAGCCAGGCGGGCTGGGTGCGGTCCGACTTCGTCGCCGCCACGCCGCTCCATGCGGCGAGTGGCTTCGGCTGGAGCCTGATGCTGCCGCAGGGGTACTCGGTTGCCGCCTCGTCGGATGCGTCGCTGACCACCGTCAGTAAGACCGGCGATGACCTGCCCTTCCTCGTTGTGCAGACGACCACGTTAGACACGCTCGCAGTGCAACTGCCGGCGCAGCTGCGCGCCGACCTGGCGCCGGTGGCCGATCACAGCGCCACGATCCAGGTCTGGAACTACACCGTCAACGAGCGCGTGTCGCGAGTCGCGCTCGACACCTGCAAGGTCAGCTCGGCCTGGGCGCGCCCCGACCAGGGCTGGCCGTACATGACCGCCGTCTATGTCCACACCAGCGGGCGAAACTACCAGTTCTCCTTCTTTAGCCCTGATGCCAACTCGACACTGGTCAAGCAAATCCTGGATAGCGTCGCCTTAAGCTGATCGCGTGAGCGGTGGCGGGACGCGCTGGGAGAAGGCCGCCGAGGCCTACGCGACGGGCGAGCACAAGTCGGGCCGCGAGCTGGAACTGGTCGTCGAGTTCGCCGCCCCGACCGGCAGGGAACGGGTGCTGGACATCGGCACCGGCGCCGGCCACACGGCACTGGCGCTCGCGCCCCGCGTGTCCAGCGTCGTCGTGACCGATCCGGTTGACGCCATGCTGGCGACCGCGCGCCGCCTCTTCCAGGAGGCCGGCCTCAGTAACGCGGAGTTCGTCCGGGCCAGCGCGGAGCGACTGCCGTTTGCCGTAGCAAGTTTCGACATCGTCACCACCCGGCTGGCCGCGCATCACTTCGATGACGTCGCCCTGGCGATGCGCGAGGTAGCACGCGTCCTGAGGCCGGGCGGGATCTTCATCTTCATCGACTCGCTCGCGCCCGAAGATCCGCAGAGCGCGGCCTACCAGGACGAGGTCGAAACGCTGCGCGACCCGACCCACCGCCGGATCTACACACAGCGAGAATGGATCGCGTTTTGCGAACAGGCCCGCTTTCGCACGGAGAAGACGGAGGTGGTACGCAAGGCCCACGACTTCGAGCCGTGGCTGGAGCGCGGCGGCGAGGACGCGGCGACGCAGCAGCGAGTCCGTGCCCGATTCCTCGAGGCTCCCGCGTCCGCCGTGCGCGACCTCGAGATCGTGGTTGCAGACGGGCAAGTGAAGTCGTTTACTGACCGCAAGCTGGTGCTTGCCGCTCGGCGCTGAATTGGCTGGACCCTCCCTTGACATTGAGCTGGAGCCGCATACGATTCGAATCAGGCTTCGGGTCGATCGTTCAGTGGGAGGGTAGTGCCGTGGCTAAACCGACGCAAGAGGACGCGAAGATCATTCTCGAGCTCGCCAAGATGGGAATGCAGCCGCAACTGGCGGACGCCTTCACCTGGCTCCTCGCGGAGCCGCCCCCGGCCGACTATGGCCGCTTCAAGGAGAAGTATCCCCCAGGAAGCCGGGAGCACCGGTGGGCGGACCAGATTTGTGGATTTTTCGAAACCATGGGCGCCCTCTGGAAGCACGGGCTCATCAACGAAGAGCTTCTCTTCGACTGGATCTGGGTTGGCGGACCGTGGGAGCGGATCAAGGGATACGCGCTGGGACTGCGTAAGGAATTCGACAACCCGAGGCTCTATGAGCTGTTCGAGGCGCTCGCCGCAGCGGAGGCTCGCGCCGAGGCAAAGGTGCCAGCGGGCGCGAGTCAGCGCTAGATTCGCCCGTCCCGCGAGGTGCCGACCGCTTTCACGATGCGGACCGCTGGTCGCTTGCTCGATCCCAGCTTGTTGACGACCGCTGCCGGCACCTGATGCCGGTAGCGGTCTTCCCCCCGAGCTCGATTCTGGCGCGAAACCTCATCGATTGCCCTTCGTGGCGCCTGACACTGAAGTGGCGACGGGGAGTGGCTGCGAGAAACGGATGTGGTTGCCGAACGGGTCCCGCAGGCCACAGTCGATGCCGTACGGTCGCTCGGTGGGCTCCTCAGTGAACTCAACGCCCTTCGCCCGAAGCTCGTTGTAGGTCTTCCGGCAGTCGATGGTCGTGAAGAACAGGTGGCCGCCGGTGGCGCCCTTGGAAACCAGCTCGCGGACCTGCTCGGCGGTCTTAACGTCGAGCGCCGGCGCGCCCGGCTTCTCCAGCAGGATCTGGCGGGTATCGCCTGGAACGTTAACGGTCAGCCAGCGCATGAACCCCAGGTCCTGGTCGGTATTGACCTCGAGACCGAGCTTGCCGACATAGAAGGCGAGCGCCTGGTCCTGGTCGAGAACGTAGATCGATGAGATCAAAAGAGCGTTGAACATTGGATCCACCTCCGTGGTAGCGCGATTGATGTCGTGTCCCACGCTAGACGATGTCTCGCGCGCTGGCTTCTCCAAAACTGCTCGGTCGTGTCCAGGCCATCGCGAAGCAGGTCGGGACGGCCACGATCGGCCCGTGCTCGCGGTAGGCGGTCGGTGCCTCGCCGACGATGTCGTGAAAGCTACGGCTGAAGGTGCCCAGGCTGGTGAAGCCGACGTCGAGGCAGATCTCCGTCACGCTGCGGTCGGTCGCGCGCAGCAGGAACATGGCGCGCTCGACCCGGCGACGCTGCAGGTACCGGTGCGGCGTCTCGCCAAACGTCGCGCGGAATGTTCGGATGAAGTGCGCCTCCGAGACATGGGCGATCCGGGCGAGGGTCGAGAGGTCGAGCGGCTCAGCGTAGGCGCGGTCCATCGCGTCGCGGGCGCGGAGCATCCGGCGGTTGATCTCCTCCACCGCGCGGCTCATCGGCGAATCACGCGTCTCAAGCGGGGAGCCCGCGGATGGCCGCCTCAGCGGCGGCTCGTTCGTCCCACGGCTCCTTGCCACGACCGATGAGGATGCTTCGCTCGTGCCCCTTGCCGGCGAGCAGGATCGTGTCGCCCGCACCGGCACGGCGGACAGCATGCGCGATCCCTTGCCGGCGGTCCTCGATCCGGGCGTACTGTTCGCCCTCCGTCCATCCGACCTCCTCAGCCCCGGCGGCGATCTCGCTGAGGATGGTCATCGCGTCCTCTTCCCGCGGATCCTCGTTGGTGAAGACGGCATAATCGCTGAGCCGAGCCGCGATCTCGCCCATCCAGGGCCGCTTCTCACGATCGCGGTCACCGGCGCTGCCGAAGACCGCGATCAGCTTGCCCCGGGTGATTGGGCGCAGCTCCCGAAGGACCTTCTCCAGACTCTGCGGCGTGTGCGCGTAATCGATGATCACGGCGAACGGCTGACCGAGGTCGACGCGCTCCATACGACCGCTGACTCCGCTGTAACTTTCCAGCCCCAGCCGGATCTCGTCGAGTGTCAGGCGGATAGCGACGCCGGCGGCAGCGGCGGCCAACGCATTCGCGGCGTTCCACCGGCCGCTCAACTTCAACCGCAATGACAGAGGTCCGAGGGGCGTCGAGGCTTCCACGCGCAAACCCTCGGGTGTCGCCTCGACGCGGTTGGCCTTGAAATCGGCGTCGAGCTGGATGCCGTAGGTGATCTGGCGGGCAATCGGCCGCTTGACCAGGTAGGCGTAGCTCGGGTCGTCCTGGTTGAGGACGGCCGTCTTTTCGATGTCCTTGCGAGCGCTGGCAGCGGTCAAATCGATCAGCTGGGCCTTCGCTTCGCGGTAGGCCTCGATCGTCTTGTGGAAATCGAGGTGCTCGTGGGCGATGTTGGTGAAGACAGCGACGTCGTAGTCCACGCCGACCACGCGTTGTTGAGCGAGCCCGTGCGAGCTGGTCTCGATGACGGCGTATTTCAGCCCGCCATCGCGCATGCGCGCCAGCTGCTGCTGGATCTCGAGCGCCTCGAGGGTGGTCTGGCGCGAGTCGTTCGGATCGACGGTGTCGCCCAAGCGGATGTCCACCGTGCTCATCGAGCCGGCACGCCGTCCCGCCCTCAGCAGCACCTGGTGGATCATCGTCGTGGTGGTCGTCTTGCCATCGGTTCCGGTCACCCCGATGACGACCATGTCGCGGCTGGGATGCCCATAAAAAGCGCTCGACATCAGCGCCAGCGCCCGGCGGGTGTCGGGGACCACCACCTGAGGCCAGGCCGTGCCGGCCCGGCGTTGCACCACCGCGGCCACGGCGCCATCTCGTAAAGCGGTCTCGACAAAGCGGTGCCCGTCGGTGTGCGTCCCCAGGATGGCGACGAAGCAGTCACCCGCCTTCAGCCGGCGCGAGTCGTAGCAGAGGCCGGTGACCTCGGGGTCGGTCGGGGGTGCTTCGAGCACCTCGACGCCCTCGAGGAGGCGGCTCAATTTGATGGCAGTCACCGAAACGACATGATGCTACGCTCAGACCGATGGCCGCTACGATGCGCACGGCCCGCATCGGCGACCGCGAATTCCGCTGGGGTTCGCGCACCTACGTGATGGGGATCGTGAACGTGACGCCCGACTCCTTCTCGGGCGACGGCGTGACTGATCTCGAGGCGGCGGTCGCCCACGCGAGGGAGATGGAGCAGGATGGCGCCGACCTGATCGACATCGGCGGCGAGTCCACCCGTCCCGAGACCTGGGCGGGTCCGGGCCTCAGCTCGGCGGAGGAACTGGCGCGCGTGATTCCGGTGGTGGCGCAGGTGGCGGCCGCCGTGGCGGTGCCGGTCTCGATCGACACCTACAAGGCCGAGGTCGCGGAGCGTGCCATCGCGGCGGGCGCGGCCATGGTCAATGACGTCTGGGGACTCAGGCGAGACCCGCAGATGGCGGGGGCCGTCTTTCGCGCGGGCGTGCCGGTGGTGCTGATGCACAACAAGCCCGGCGGCGGCTATCGCGACCTGATCGGCGAGATTGCCGCAAGCTTGCGCGAGAGCCTCGAGTTGGGGCGAGTTGCCGGCATCCCGGAGGATCACATCTTCCTGGACCCCGGTATCGGTTTCGGGAAGACGCGCGAAGAGAACCTGGAAATCATCCGGCGCCTGCCCGAGTTGCGCCGGCTCGGGTTTCCCCTGCTGATCGGCCCCTCCCGCAAGTCGTTCATCGGCAAGACGCTCGACCTGCCGGCCGGCGAGCGGCTGGAAGGCACGGCCGCGGCGGTGGCGCTCAGCATCGCCGGCGGCGCCGATATCATCCGAGTTCATGACGTCAAGGCGATGGTTCGGGTGGCACGGATGGCGGACGCCATCCTGCACCCGTGACCCGAGTGTGGCTGGCCCTGGGCAGCAATCTCGCTAACCGCGCCGGCTACCTCGAGGCGGCACGGGAGGCCTTGCCGGAAGCCGGAATCACGCTGGTGCGCGCCTCGCGGGTGGCCGAGACGGAGCCGGTCGGCGTAAAAGACCAGCCGCGCTTCTTGAACCAGGTACTCGAGGTCGAGACGTCGCTCGAGCCCCGACTCCTCCTGGAGGCGGTCAAGCACATCGAGCACCAGCTCGGCCGTACGGCCCACCAGCGCTGGGGCCCGCGCGAAATCGACATCGACATCCTTCGCTACGACGGACGCACCGTCGACGAGCCCGGCCTGCACATCCCGCACGCCGAACTGCAGAACCGCCCCTTCCTCCTCGACCTTCTTAAGGACCTCAACATCCCATGAACGAGCCGCTGCGGGTTGCCTGGCTGGGCCACCAGAGCGGCCGCGCCGGCGACGGCCTGTTGACCTATTCACGGGAGACGGTCGCCGGGCTTCGGGCGCGCGGCGTCAAGGTGTTCTTCGTCCATCACGGCACGCTGCCCGCGGTGACCGACGACACGCTGACGCTGCGATCCCTGACAGGCAGCCACCGCTACATCATCTCCTCGCCAAGGACGAAGCGCACCATCACCGACCTTCTCCGCCGCGAGCGGGTCGACCTGGTCCATGTCTCGCTGAGCTTCTCGACGCTGATCGACTTCGGACTCCCGGAGCTCTGCCACGAGCTCGGCCTGCCGGTCGTCGCCACCTTCCATGTCCCCTACGACTCCCGCTTCGGGCTCTGGCAGGGCATTAGCACCGCGGTCTACCGGATCTATGCTCAGTCGCTGGCCAGCTTCGACCGGGTGATCATCTTTTCCGAGCAGCAGAAGAGTCTGCTCGAGCACTACGGCGTGCCGCCCGACAACGTCGCCGTGATTCCCAACGGCGTCGATGTCGACAAGTACGCGCCGGGAGGATCGGATTTCAAAGAGACGCTGAAGGCCCGCGCGCTGGTCGGTTACCTGGGCCGCGTCGATCCCGAGAAGAACGTCGATGTGCTGGTGCGCGCCTTCCAGGATGTCGATGCCGCAGAGGACGTCAAGCTCGTCATCGTCGGAAGTGGCAGTGAGAGGCGCCGCCTCGAGCGAAGGTACGGAAACGCCCGCGTCGTCTTCACCGGCCAGGTCCTCGAAGAAACGGAACGGATCACGATGCTGCGCGCGATGGACATCTTCGTGCTGCCATCCATGGTCGAAGGGCTATCGCTATCGTTGCTCGAGGCGATGGCCTGCGGCATCGCGCCGGTGGCCACCGACGTCGGCTCGGACGGCGAAGCCCTGCGTGGCGCAGGCATCGTCGTCGATACCAAGGATCTCGATGGGCAGCTACGGCTGGCGCTGCGCACGCTGATCGAATTTCCCGACTTCCGTGGCGAGCTCGGCAGGCGAGCCCGGGCGCGCGCCGTCGAGCGCTTTAGCCTTTCAGACAACCTCGATCGACTGCTGGCGGTCTACCGCGAGCTGCGGCCGGCCACCGGTGCCGCAGCCTCATAGACGCGCGTAGGGCGGAATCACCCTCACCCCGAGCCCCCGCAAGAGGTGGGAAGAGAATTACCCGAGCTTGCCCGCGCTGGTGAAACGGTAGCCGATGCCCGGCACCGCCAGGATGAAGAATGGGTGGGAGGGATCCTGCTCGATCTTCCGACGCAGGTTGCGGATGTGGACGTCGATGACCCGGGTCTCGATCGGGTACTCGTAGCCCCAGACGTGATTCAGAATTTTTTCCCGGGAGAGCACCTTGCCGGCATTCGTAGCCAGAAAGGCGAGCAGGTCGAACTCGGTGTGGGTCAGCATCACCTCGCTCGAGTCATGAAAGACCCGGCGCTCGTTGAGGTCGATGACGAGGTCCTTGAACTCCAGCCGCCCCTGGTTCACGGCCTCCTCCTCCTGGCGCGCCTTGCGCAGGTGGGCAGCGATGCGGGCCAGCAGCTCGCGGGTGCGGAAGGGCTTGGTGATGTAATCGTCGGCGCCGATTTCCAGTCCGACCACGACATCGATCTCTTCAGTCTTGGCGCTGAGGATGATGATCGGCACCCGCAGCCCGGCTTTGCGGATGTCGCGGCAGACATCGAATCCCGAAACGTCGGGCAGCATGATGTCCAGCAGGATCAGGTCGGGTTTGCTCAGCTCGATCCGGCGGATGGCCTCGCCGCCAGTTTCCGCCTCCACCACCTCGTAGCCCTCCTTCTCCAGGGCGAGGTGGATCGCCTTACGGATCAGGGCCTCGTCGTCGACGATCAGGATCTTCTTCGTGGGCGGCATCAGTGTGCCACCGCGGCCACCCGAGGACGCGGCCGGGCGGTCGCTTCCGCTCGCGGCAGCGTGACGATGAACACAGAGCCCTTGCCGTGGCGGCTACGCACGTGGACCTGGCCGCCCAGCATCGTTACCAGGCTACGGACGATATAGAGGCCGAGCCCGGTGCCGGAGGTGCGCCGAACCGCCGGGTCGTCGGCGCGGTAAAACTTTTCGAAGAGGCGGGGCATATGTTCCCTGCGGATTCCGACCCCCTGGTCTGAGACCTCGAACCTCACGGCCGACTGGTCGCTGCGCGCGCTGAGGGTGATCTGGGTACCGACCTCCGAATATTTTATGGCATTGGTCAGGAGGTTCACCAGGATCTGGTGCAGCTTGCGCGCCTCCCCCATGACCGCCGGCAGGTTTTCGGGGATCCGGCACTTGAGGGTCCGTCCCTTCAGCATCGCGCGCACCTCGTCGCAGACATGCTCGACGACGTCGACGACATCCACACGCGAGAAATCGACGGAGATCCGACCGGAGTCGATCCGGCTGACTGCCAGGATGTCTCCGATCAACCGCTCCATCCGGTCGGCCTGGCCGTGCAGGTCCTGCAGCAGCTCGCGGCGCTGCGCTTCGGTCAGGTCGAAGTCGAGCAGGAGCTCACTCAACCCCTTGAGGGTAGTCAGTGGTGTCTTGAGCTCGTGCGAGGCGGCCAGCATCAAGGCGTCGCGGGCCTCGATCGTCTCCAGCTCGGGCGTCACGTCATGGATGGCGATCACCGCACCGTCCGGCGTCTTGCCTTTGAGCCGCAGCGGCGACACCGAGTAGGAGACTCGCACTGGATCGTCGCTGGTCCGCAGCCGAAACAGGTAGGCGAAGTGGGTGTTGATGCGGGTGCCCAGGCGGAGGGCGCGCCGCAGCGCTCCATTCGGCGCGCAGAGGTTGACCCCGGTCTCGGTGCGCACCTCGAGGATGTCAGCCGCCGGCCGGCCCAGCGCGTCCCCACGTGCCCACCCGGTCAGGCGCTCGGCGACCTGGTTCAACGAGAGCACGGTCGCTTCGCGATCGACGATGATCAGGGCCTGGGGGAACTGCTCAAACGCTTGCTCGGAGAGCGTTCGCTCCCTCGCCATGTCCCCGAAGTATAGGCGCGCGTACTCGCGCCTTCAATTGCTGCAGCCGTCGCTCCAGCTTCAGGGGGCCCGGCCGCAGGATGTGCTCATAGAGGCCGACGTAGCGGACGGTCTCTCCGCCGAAGCCGGTCTTGAAGCGATAGAGCCCGAACCAAGGGTGATCCGGGGCCGGCTCTTCCGGGATCCCCCACCAGTCATAGGTGTCACACCCCATCGCGCGGAAGTCGAGCATCGCCTGCCAGTGCAGCAGGTAATTCGGCATCAGCTCCCGCTTGCGATCGCTGGAGCCGCCGAACAGGTAGTAGGCGGTCTTCCCAAAACGGAAGACCATGACCCCTCCGATGGTCTCGCCCTCGTGGTCGGCGAGGTAGAGCCGCACCTCGTCGGATGGGCCGAAGAGCTCAAGGGCGGCCTGGTAGTAGGCAACCCCGGGAAGGTGAATGCCCTGCCGTTTGCCGGTCTCGGCCGCCAGCCGGCCGAAGGTGGCGACCTCGTGGGAGACGCGGACTCGTACGCCCTTCTTTTCCGCCAGGTTCAGGTTGTAGCGCGTCTTGGGCTTGAAGCCGGCCTTCAGCGACCCCGGCTCGACATCGATGCGCAGCAGACGCGTCGCTTCCGGCTGGACGGCTTTGCCCTTGACGAAGCCGCGCCCTTCGAAGAAGGCGGGCCACTCATCGCCCACGCCGGCATTCGGCTCGACGCGGAGGACGAGCCCGCCACCGGCCGCCGCCCGCCGCTCCAGCGCATCGAGGACCAGTAACCGCTCCCGTTCGGCGACCGCCGGCCCACGTGGCACGTAATATGCCGCCCCGCCCGGGAAGAGCGTGGCGCTGCGCTGCAGCGAGCAAACGCCGGAGCGACCCTCGTGAAAGGCGAGACGTTCGACGCTCCACCCGAAGCGCGACTGCAGCTCGCCCCACTTCCAGCTCTGGAGCAGGTTGCCCTCCGGCTGCGCCAGCACGAGCTTGTCCCAGCTCTCCGCGCCGAGCCGCTCTCCCGACGTGACAGCGAGGACGGCCTCAGACAAACTCGGGCTGGCCGGCCCGCGCGAATCGCTCCGCCAGGCGGATGGTCAGGGTGGCCGCGCGATTGACCGGGAGATCGTAAAGGCCGATGAACCGCACCATCCGGCCGTTGAAGCGCGACTTGAAGACGTAGTAGCCGTAGCCGCGCTGGCCCTCCTGGGGGTTCAGCGGGACACCCCACATGTCGTAGGTGGTGCACCCGCGCCGCTGGGCGTCCTCGATCGCCCGCCAGTGCAGCAGGTAGCCGGGCTTGAGGTCCTTCGCCTCGGTTCGCGTGCCACCGTAGAGGTAGACCAGCTTGGAGCCGAAGAACAGCATGACCGCGCCCGCCAGTAACCGATCCTGCTGCCGAGCCAGGTAGACGGCGACCTGGCCGCGCTCGCGGAAGAGGCTCAGCAGGTCCTGGTAGTAAGCGCGGCTGCGGATGGTGAACTGCTCGCGGGCGGCGGTTTGCTGGAGCAGCTCGTAAAAGCTGTCCATCGCGGCCGACGCCTCCGAGGCCTCGACCGTGATGCCCTGCTTGATGCCTGCCCGGATGTTGCGCCGGGTCGATTCTTTGAGCCGCATCATTGCCTCATCGCCGCCGCTGATATCGACCAGCATGGTGGCCTGGTGCTGGATCGGATGCCGGCCCGGCAGCGCGCCGGTCTCGTGGAGCACCGCACGCTCGGCATCGGTCGTCCACTCCGGATCGACTTTCAAGACCGTTCCGCCGTCCTGGGCCAGGCGCTCGCGAAGCGCCTGCCAGAACGCCGGCCACTGGTCGAGACGGCCATCGAGGATAGGCCCGCGCGGCGCGTAGTTCAGGGCCAGTCCGCCGGGTAGGCTCCGCCGAAGCACGGCGGCAGCCGCGATGGGCGTCCCGCCTTCGACCCAGAAGTAGCGCGCAACCCGCCAGCCGTAGCGGGATTTGAGGCTGCCCCACGCCCAGGCTTGTAGCAGCGAGGCGTCGCGCGCCTGCGAGACGAACGCGTCCCAGGTGGACGCATCCTCGCAGGTCGTCAATTCGGGCATGCCTTGACAGCTTAGCGGGAGGCTCCCCGGCATGGGCCGCCACCCCGCGTCGCTGACAGTTCCGGTATCGTATTTGGCCTGTGCTAGCATTGGAGAGAAATCTCGGGGCGGTGGGAGGCTTTTTGTGAGTTCCATCGAGCAGGCGCCGAGACTTGTGGACTACAAGGGAGCGTTAGACCAGACCCCCCTGCTATCTCTCTTGCAGTCGATGCAAGCCCAGCGCGCCACAGGGACCCTTCAGGTTCGAAACGGCGGCGAGGCCTTCTCGCTGTTTTTTCTCTTCGGCCACCTCTTTCACGCCTACGGCAACGGGAGCCAGGGTGAGGAGGCGGTCTTCGAGCCCCTCGCCTGGCGGCAGGGCGACTACACCTTTGACCCCAAGTCGAAGCTCCCGACCGAAGAGACGATCACCGCCCCGACCGCCGACATCCTCGCCGAGGCCAAGCGACGGGGTGTGCCCGGAGCGGACAACGGTCCGGTGGCCGCGGCCCGTCCCGCGCCCGCGCCTTCCCCGGCGGCTCCGGCAGCGCCGCCGGCACCCCCGGTCGGTGAGCGACCGGCCGTGAGCCAACCGCCGACGGCCGCGCAAGCGGAGCCCGCGCCGGACGAGGGACCGCCCGCCACCGAGCTCTACCCGCTGCCGGTCGGCAAGCTCGTCTACGAGTCGCTCAAGACGGCGTTCGTCGACTTCCCCAAACTGCTGCGCTCGCTGAGTACCGATCGCCTGACGGGCTATCTCCGGCTGACCGGCCAGGCCTCCCGCGGGATGATCCTTTTCTACCAGGGCAGCTTGATCGAGAGCTTCTACGATGGCGGCGCGGTGGTCTCCACCGGGCGGACCGCCTTCTCGCTGTTCAAAAACGACGTCGACCGTGGCGAGGGCAGCATGGACGTCATCGAGCTGTCGGCTGAGGTCGTCACCGCCATTTACCAGTTGCTGACGGCGCCGACCATCCTCCAGGGACTGCTGGCGCGCTTCGTCGACGTGCGCGCGCTGCTCCAGTACCTGCAGGAGGAGAAAATCCACGGAAGCCTGCTGGTCCGGGCGCCCGACGAGATGGGGATTATCCTGCTCCGCGACGGCCAGCTGCTCGGCGCCTTCACCCGGGGCCAGCCGCAACTGGTGCAGGACCCCGAGGTCGTGACGCGGCTGTGCGCGGATTCCAAGACCCGGATTGAGGTCAAAGCCGTGGCCGACCTCGAAGAGCCGGCGTCGGTGAGCCTGGAAGAGATGCTGGCGACGACGCCGTCCGTGCAGGCCACCGTCTACCGGCCGGCGGCGTCGCAACCGGCGGCCGCCACGGCAGCGGCCGCGCCCGCCGCCCCGCGCGGCCAGAACTACCAGCCCGCGCCGCCAGGAGACGCCCCGGCGAGTCCCGAACCCGACATCGATTGGCCGGCGCTGATGAGCCAGCTGAACCAGATGGCGGACGCCGCCCTCCAGAACCGCTCGAAGAAGGTCAAGGAGATGCTCGCCTCCACCGAGCACAACGCCGACGGGCTCGACCGGACGATTGACCGGATCTCGCAGACCTCGATCATGTTCGTCGATCCGGCCCGCCTCACCAACCTGGCGAACGAGATGCGTCAGCTGGTCGAAGAGCAGCGGTAGACGGCTCGCGCCGGCGAAGCCGGCGCGCTCGCTAATCTTCTCGGGCATGCGGCGCGGCATCCTTCTCCTGGTAGTGGTGTTCGTCCCTCTGCTCAACGCGTGTGCGCTCAATCCACCGCGCATCGTCAGCATTTCCCCGAGCCGTGAGGTCACGGACGTACCGGCGAACCAGATGATCAGCGTCAGCTTCGACCGGCCGATGAACCACGACTCCGTCGAGCGGCGGTTCGATCTCTCGCCGGCCATCAGCGGCTGCCGCGGGTCCAGGAACTGCCGGTTTGCCTGGACCGGCAACACCCTGATGTTCATCCACACCCACGTCAACTTCGCCCTCTCGACCGAGTACACGGTCTCGATGCACTCCGGGTACGCGGACGCCAGCGGGCAGCAGAACACCCTCGACCATTCTTGGCGTTTCAAGACCGAAGGACCGCCGACACTGACGGCGGTCGACCCGTCCGATAACGCCTCCTCGGTCGCGCCCGATCGCAACATCGTCCTCACCTTCAGCCGGCCGATGCGCGCCGACTCGATGCAAGCGGCCGTCCAGCTGAGCCCGGACGTCCCCTTCTTGCTCCGATCACGGCCGGGCGGCGACGGCTCCCAGTTCGAAGTCATTCCGACCGCCGTTCTCCAACCAAACCAGAGCTACACCGTCACGGTCAACGGGCCGCTGGACGTCCACGACAACGCGATCGTCGGTCGGGTGCAGTCGCGCTTTCGAACGGGTACGCTTTCAATCTCCCGCAAGATCGGGTACCTGGTCGGCCAGCCGGCCGAGCCCGCCTTCGCCGTCGGCATCGTCGATCCGCACGCCGACGCGTTCCTCGGCCGGTCGACGCCGAAGCTGATCTATCGGCTCAGTGCCCAGAGCCAACTCACTGACGCCATCCTGTCCTTCGACTGGTCGCCGGACGGACAACGATTGGTCGTGGTCGAGGCGCCCCGCAACGCCGTCGGTGGGCCGATCCAGATCGTCGACCTCGCCTCCGGCACGGTGATTCGCCCGGGGATCAGCGGCTCGGATGTCTACTGGTCGTCGGACGGGACCATCATCTACCTGGCCAACGGGAGCCTGCGCCGGTTCCGCCCGACGACCCTCGAAGACGTCGCGCTTACGGACCTCGCCGACGGTCGCGTCATCGGCCCGGTCGCGCTCAGCCCTGATGGCAAATCGATCGCCTACAGCACGGCTGACGCGCAGGGGACCGATCACCTGTGGATCTTGAACCTGGACCTGCGCACGCGCTACCGGCCGATCGGGCTCGACGACCCGGCCGACCACCCCGCGTGGTCGCCGAACGGGACCAAGCTGGCCTTTCGACGGCTGACCGCAACCGGTCCGGAGCTCTGGGTCTATGACCTATCAGCGAGCGGCAGCAGCGCCTACCGGCGCGGCGGCACGCTCGACATTACCGGGGCGGCCTGGCTGAACGACAACAGCACCCTGTTTGCGGCCACCGGCAGCGGCACCTCGGCGGTGCTCTATCGGGTCAACATCTTTTCCGCCAGTGAGGCCGGAGGCGTGGTCAAGGTCACCGGCAGCAAGGATGCGCCCAATGGGTCGACGCCGACGGCGCCGGCCTACGACCGGCGGGTTGGCTTCGTCGGCCTGGTGGACCAGCTGCCGCAGATCTATGTCATGAACGGCGACGGCTCCCGGCCGCAGCCGCTGACTGAGTGGGAGGCCGACTATCCGTACACCGGCCAGGCGCCGAACTGGACGCCCACCGGCTAGGCCGCCTTGCGGAGTGCGTCGTCCCCGACGATATCGACCTGGGGCGGCTTGAGGTAGTTGGCGTGGAAGTAGGCGCGCACCCCGAGCGTGACCAGCATGGCGAATCCCATCAGGACGGCTGAGGTCCAGAACGGCATCCCGGGCTGATGGCCGTACATCCAGCCACCGATCGGGTAGGCGCCGATCACGACCGCGCCGGTGACGAGCGCGAAGAGGCCGTAACCCCTGGCCATGGCGTGGTCGGGCAGCACCTCGCCGATGACCGCGGTCATCACCTGGCGGAACGACCAGAAGGCGCCGCGTAGGAAAAAGGCGAAACCGACAAGCGGCAGCGCCATGGAGGCGAGCAGCAGGATCGCCGACACCAGGTAGGCCGCCTCGAAACAAAGGACGATGGCGACGCTGCCGAGCGACCGGCGCAGGCGGCCCAGGCTGAGACCGATCAGAACCGAGCCGAGGTAGAGGCCGGCCATCAGCCCGCCGATCCAGAAATTGTCGACGTGGGCCACCTCGCGGGCATAGAGCGCGGTGAAGGTCCACGGGATGAAGATGATGGCGGTGACGAGGGCGAAGAGCGCGAGCAGCACGCGGTAGGCGGGGAACTTCATCAGATCCCGGTAGCGCAGCCGAGGGGCGGTGACTTGGCGCGGCGTCTTGTTCGGGAGGAAGGCGATGCAGACGGTCGCCAGGCAGAAGAAGGCAAAGGACATCCAGAAGAGCGCGCTGAGGGGCAGGCGCTGGGCGAGCCAGCCGGTCAGCAGGTTGGACGCGATCAGCCCGAGCGAGTAGGCCGAGAACACCGTGGTCATGACCGCAGCGATCCGGTCGCGTGGCACGCCAAGCGTCAGATAGACGCTGATCGCCGGCGTGTTGACGACCGACGCTTGCAAAAACAAGATGCCGGCGGCCGTCCATGTCCAGTGCGGCGCGACGGCGTAGCAAAGGGGAGCCGGAATGGCGATCATCCAGCCGGCGACGATCGTCTTGCGCAGGTCACGGCGCTCCGCCAGTCGGGTACCGGGCAGCATCACCAGGGTCGCGACCAGCATGCCGACGGCAGCCAGCACACCGATCTCGAAGGCGCTGGCACCCAGTTCGCGCTGGTAGATCGCACCGAAGGCGATGAAGGGTCCGGCGCCGAGGCCGGACAGCCCGTGGGCGAAGAACAGCAGCCAGCCGCCGCGGCCGATCCGGATGCGAGTCTCCGGCATATGGCCGCCCACCTCGGCGGGCCGGAAGCGATGGGCGCGGGCGGGCAGCACACGGATATATCGTGCCGGCTGCGTCGACCCATCGGGATCGATGGCGACGAACCGGTGAAGCCGGGTCGGTGGCCGCCTGCGGCGCTAAGCCGCTAGCTGTTCGCCCGGAGTGATTCGCCGATGCAGGCGCGCGAGACTCCGGGGCGCCCACCAGTTGGCTCGTCCCAGCAGCCGCATCACCGCCGGGACGACCAGCGCGCGTACGAGCGTCGCGTCGATGGCAACCGCCAGAGCCAGCCCCAGACCGATCGACTTGATCAGGACCACGTCCGCCAGGCCAAAGGCGAGGAAGACGGCGACCATGATGGCAGCGGCGCCGGTAATCAGCCGGCCGCTCTTCTCCAGCCCGTTGGCGACGGCCTGCGTCGTGTCCCCAGTCTTTCGGTATTCCTCCTGGATCCGGCTGATCAGGAGCACCTCATAGTCCATGGATAGGCCGAAGACGATGCAGAAGAGCAGCACCGGGACGGAGGGATCGAGCGGGGCAGCCGTGAAGTTCAACAACGAACTGAGGTGGCCCAACTGGAAGACCCAGACCAGTGCCCCGAAGGAGGCGCCGATCGACAGGACGTTCATGATCACCGCCTTGAGCGGGAGCACCAGGGATCCGGTCAGCAGGAAGAGCACAAGATAGGTGACGATCATCACGTAGGCGACCGCCAGGGGAATGCGCTGCAGGATGAAGTCGGTGAAGTCGATCGAGAAGGCGGCGACCAGCGTGCTGCTGCCGGCGGGTGGAGCCATGCTGCGCAGCGCGTGGACGATGGCCCGCGAGGCATCGCTTTCCTGACCCTGCTTGGTCACGACCGAGAGCACCGCGATCTGCGAGCCGGTTGTCCCATGGACGATCGTCTGGACCCGGGCCGGCTGGGCTGAGGCCGGCTGGGTCAGCAGCGCCTGGTAGTCGGAACGCTGGAGCGACGGATCGAAACTGACCATGCTCTCGACGCTTTCGACCCCCGGGATCTGCTTGATCTGCTGGGCGAGGTCGTAAAGGTCTCCGACCCGCTGGGTGGTGAGCGGGCCCCCGCTCGGATAGCTGACGACAACGTTGAAGCGGGTCTGACCCTGCCCGGGAAACTTCTGTAACTGGTCGTAACCGCGCCGAGTCTCGGCGCTCGGCGGCAGCATCCCGACATCGCCGTTCGCGATCTTGATCTGCAAGAAGGGCGACGCCATCAGCAGCAGCAGCCCGACGACCGGCAGCAGCACCAGCAGCGGCCGTCGCATGACGCGCATGGCGAGGCCGTGCCAGAAGCCGCCGCCCGCGGCCCGGCGCGGCAGCGGCAGGCGGGCCCAGTTGACGCGGCGACCCAGGATCGCGAGCAGCGAGGCGAGGAAAGTCAGCGCGTAGAGCACCGCGATCGCGACCACGATGGCGCCGGCGAAACCCATCGATGCCAAAAAGGAACCTTGGAAGAAGAGCATGGCGCTCAGGCCGATCGCGACCGTGATCCCGGAGAAGGTTACCGCCCGACCGGAAGTCCGCATGCTGGCGATCAGCGCCTGCTCCGGGGTCCCCCCGGCAGACAGTTCTTCGCGGAAGCGGTTCACGATGAAGAGCGAGTAGTCAATCGCCACACCGAGGCCGATCAGGGTGACGATGTTGGTGGAATAGGTCGAGACATCGGTAAAGCGCGCGAGCACACCGACGCCGGCAAGACCGCCAACCACCGCCAGGCCGCCCACGCCCAGGGGCAGCAGCGTGCTGATGACGGTCCCGAAGACGATCAACAGCAAGGGCACGATGATGACCAGCGAGACCAGTTCGGCGCGCTGCAGGTCAGATTGCAGGTACTTGTCGAAGTCGGAGCCGATGGCGACGTTGCCGGTGCCCAGCACTTGGAGATGGTCGGATTGCACCTTGGCCCGAAGCTGTGTGTAGTACTGGCGGGCGGTTGAGTAGTCGTCGTTCAAGGTGACGAGGGCGAAGACATGGTGGCCGTCGGTCGAGGTCATCGCTTTGGCTTGCTCAGCCGAGACATCGAAGGGGGTCTCGATGCTCTTCACCCTCGAGTCAGTCTTCAGCGGCTGCAGGGCGCTGAGCACCGCCTGCTTGAAGGCAGGGTCGCTGACCCCCATCGCCTGACTGCCAAAGACCAGGACAAACGATGACCCGGCTCCGCTCTGCGGAAGCTGATGGTTCATCAGGGCGAGCGCCCGCCCCGACTCGGTATTTTCGCCGCCGCTGTTCTTCAGGGTGCCGCCGTTTACGAGCGCGACAATCGACCCCGCGAGCATGACGGCGGACACACCGAGCACCGCCCAGCGGAACCGGTAGACGAATTGACCCCACCAGGCAAACATGGTCAGCGCCCCACCCCGGATGTCATTCGCGGTCGGGTCGCAAAGGCCATCGTCATCTCGCTCAGCGCGTCGATGGCAGCCTCGGCGTCAAACTCAGGATTCATCACCTTCTGGAGGTAGATGCCATGCAGGCTTCCCCAGATCGCCCCAGCGATCGCGTCGGCCGACGCCTCCGGTGGCTCAGACATGCCGGCGATGACGCCCCGGGTGATGCGGGCGATGAAGGTCCGCCGCTCGTCGATGAAGGCGCGTACCGCCGACGCGATTTTGGGGTTATGCAGGCCGACGCCAAACATGTCGAACGTCAAGAGGAACAGGCCACCGTACGTTTTGAGCTCCGCCTTGGCCAGCTCGAAGCCCATGCGGGCGAACGCCATCGGGTCGGCGTCCTCCGGCAGCGGCCCGCCGAGGCTGATCCCCGCCTGTTCCCAGGCGCGCATCACCGGCTCGCAGCCATGTTCGATCGCCGCGACCAGCAGGTCCTCCTTGGTCTCGAAGTAGTAGTGTGCCAGCCCCGGGGCCACCCCGGCTTCGGCCGCAATGTCCTTCATCGAGGTCTCGTGGTAGCCGCGCTTCACAAGCGTGCGATAGGCGGCATCGACGATGCGTTCCTTGGTCTGATCGGACACTTAGCTCGCTCCCGGTCTGGTTTGGTCAGTCACCCAATTAGTTTGGTCATTCAACCAAACGTCGGGGGGAAATGTCAAGCCTGAAGCGGCAGGTTGGGAGGTTAGCCTGTCCTGTCTCCGAGACGGTGAGACACGCGGCGGCTCGTCCGAGACTACGCTCGCCGATCGTCTTGAGACGCGCGGCGGGCCATGTCAAGGATAAGAGGAGAGTAGCGCTCGTGCGCCGCCTGGCGACTGATGCCCAGCCATCCGCCGACGTCAGCCCAACTGTGACCTCCTTCGATCGCGTCGCGCACGAAGAGAACGACCCACCGATCGGCCTCGTCCCTGAGGTCGCAGAGTAGGTGCAGGGGACGGCCCGGCTCGGACAGCTGCACCCCGCTTCGTTGGGCAAGATGTTTCATGGCCACGGTCAGCGCAAAGCGCGCATCAGAACTTGGATGGGTACACCGGGCGCTCCGCCGAAACATGGCGTCAAGATAGCCTGACGTGGCGCGATATGTCAAGAGCTCCTGACGATACGTGGGTGCGAAAGAGCAGGTCGAGTATCTCGCCAACTCGAGGATAGGACAGGTCAGCCGGCGATGGCTGGCCGGAGCTCTGGCAGTCGAGGCGCCGCGTACTCGGCGACCAACCGGTCGACCGTCTCCTTCCAGGTGAACTGGGTGGCGACCAGCCGGCTGCGACGGCTGAAGCACCGGCGCAGCTCGTCGTCGGCCAGCAGACGGCCGATGCGCTCCGCGTACTGATCAGGATCGTGGGAAGTCAGGGTGAAGCCGGTCAGGCCGTCTTTCACGATGGTCGGGAGGCCGCCAACGCGAGCCGCCACGACCGGCGTCCCACACGCGGCCGCCTCGAGCGCCACCAACCCAAAAGATTCGCTATAGGAGGGGACGACGCACACCGCCGCAAGACTCAGGTAGCCGGCCAGCTCTGGCTGATCGACCGATCCCATGAATCGGACCTGCTCGCGGATACCGAGCGACGCCGCGAGCGCTTCGAGCCGGGACCGCTCGCCGCCGCTCGTCGCGCTCTCGCTGGCCCCATTGTGGCTGTCATCACCGATCACCAGCAGGATCGGCGGTTCCGGCTGGGCCGGATCGGCAGCGAGGATTGCCATCGCCCGGATTACGGTTTCGGCGCCCTTGAGGCGCTCGAGCCGTCCAGCGAAGACGACGACCTTGGCGTCGCCGAGGCCGAGGCGCTTGCGGAGCGCCCCGGTCGGCCGTTCGTTAAAGACCTGCAGGTCCACGCCTGGCGCGACCACGCTCAGCCGGGTGCGCGATGCGCCGTAGAGGCGAACGAGGTCATCGGCCTCCTGGGCGCTCGAGGCGATCAGCTGGTCACAATTCCGCACGATCGCCTGCTCGACGGCGATGCGGTGGTCCGGCTCCGTCGTCGCGCCCTCGGCGGCCCGCTCGTTCTTGACCCGGGCCAGCGTGTGGAAGGTGTGGAACCAAGGCAGGCTCCATTCATCGCGAAGCCGGGCAGCCACCCAGCCGGACAACCAGTAATGGCTGTGCACCAGGCTGTATCCCGTCTGGCGGCGCTGTTGCTCACTGAGGATCGCCTCAGTGAAATCCGGGAGCAGATCGAACAAGCGCCCCTTTTCGATGTCTTCGGCGGGCCCGACAAGCAGCCGGGTGACCCAACTCCGGTCGGCGAGTCGGACTCGGTCCGGACCGTCAGGGCTCGAGCGCCGGGTGAAGACCTCGGTCGGGATGCCACGCCGGCCGAGCTCTGCGCAGACCGCGCGCACGTAGACGTTCATCCCGCCGTTCTCGCCCGCCCCCAGGGCGGCGACCGGCGAGGCATGCAGACTGACAATCGCGAGCGGTTTCAGCGCCGTGCCTCCTTCCTTGATCCGATCGATCGCCACTCCATCGTCGCCGTTCGGTCACCGCGCGGTCAACTTCAAATCAGAACGAGGAGGCCGCGAACCGGCAGCAAAGCGGCTGCGACCGCTTGACGGGTTGTCGGTGAGGGCGCCCTGTGCTACGGTTGTCCAGAATCTTAGCCACCCTGGCCTGAACCCAAACTTACGATCCAGCCAAAGCCAGTCAACCCGCTGAAGCGCTTCCAGCTTCCCCTGATTGTCCTCACCCTCGTCTTCTGTTACGGGGTGATCGGCTACATGGTGCTGCTGCACTGGAACTTCCTCGACTCCTTGTTCATGGTGCTCATCACCGTGACCACCATCGGCTATGAGGAGGTTCACCCGCTCGGCAACCTCGGGCGGGTCTTCACCATGACGGTCATCGTCCTGGGCGTTGGCACCATGCTCTACACGCTCGGCATCTTCGCGGAAACGTTGATCGAAGGACATCTCGGCCGGTACGCTAGGATGCGCGGCATGGAACGCCGGATCGCCGGCCTCAACGATCACTTCATCGTCTGCGGGTACGGCCGGATGGGGACGCGGGTCGCCCAGGAGTTTCGGCAGCTGGACACGCCCTTCGTGATCGTCGAGAGTAACCCGGAGCCGCTCGAGCGGTTGCGCTCGTCCGACCTGCTGTACGTGGAGGGCGACGCCGCCTCGGACGAGTCCTTGCTCAAAGCCGGCATCCTGCGCGCCAAAGGGTTGGTCACCGCTGTCGACTCCGACGAGCGCAACGTCTTCATCACTCTGACGGCGCGGTCTTTGAATCCGGCGCTCTTGATCGTCGCCCGGTCCTCCTACCAGGACTCGACCGAGAAGCTTCGTCGCGCCGGCGCCAACCAGGTGGTCTCCCCTTACCTCATGGGCGCCCACCGGATGGCAGCGCTGGCGGTTCGACCGGTGGCGGTCGACGTCCTCGACACCGTGCTCCACGGCGAGAACATCGACCTCGTCGTCGAGGAGTTGCTGGTTTTGCCCAGCTCCAAGGTGCTGGGTCGGACACTGGCCGACTCGGGGATCCGGGAGGCCGGCGCCAACGTCCTGGCCATCCGCAAGCGGAGCGGGCAGCTTCGGATCAACCCGCCCGAGACCCAGGTGCTGGAAAGCGACGACCTGCTGGTCGCCATTGGAACGCGCCAGCAAATGAGCGCCGCCGAACGGCTGCTCTGAGGCGCGTTCGGGTCGGTGGTGTCCGCCCCTAAGCGCCTCCTCTTTCTCTTCTCCGACACCGGCGCGGGCCATCGCGCCGCCACCGAGGCCGTCGCGGAAGCCCTGCGACGGCGTTATCCCAACCGGTTTGCGGTGGACTGCTACGACCCGATGGGTGATCAGCGCGTCATCGCCGGACGCCTGACGGCGCTTTACGGACCGGTCACCCGGCGGGTCCCGTTCTTGTGGGGGGCCGCGTACCGAGTTACCAACTTGCGGCCGACCGTCCGCCTGTTCCAGCACGCCATCGGCCGAGGGCTCAGGCGCAAGCTACGCGCCGCGCTCGAACCGCCTCCTGCGCTAGTGGCGAGCTTTCATCCACTGCTCAACCACGTCGCGGCTGACGTCGTCCCCCATGGGGTGCCGCGTGTGACGGTGATCACGGACTGGATCGACTTTCACCAGGCATGGACCGACCTCGAGGCCGATTGCATCATCTGTCCCTCGGACGCGGCGTATGCGCTCTGCCGCCGCCGTGGGGTGCCGGCCGATCACCTCGTCAAGGCTGGGCTGCCGATTCATCCGCGATTCCAGGACGCCATCCGCGCGTTCACCGATAAGAAGTCGATGCGGCTGAAGCTGCGCCTGCGGCCGCATGCACCAACCGTGTTGCTGGCGGGCGGCGGTGACGGAACGGAGCCGCTCCGCAAGTATGCGGCGGCGCTCGCCCAGTCCCCGCTCGACGTCCAGGTTCTCGCCGTCTGCGGCCGCAACCAGGCGCTTGCCGAGCGGATCCGTGAGGATAACCATGCTGGCGTTCACGTCTTCGGCTTCGTCGACAACATGCCGGAATTGTTGCTGGCCTCCGACCTGCTGGTGACGCGCGCGGGGCCGGGCATGATCGCGGAGGGGCTCGCCTGTGGCTGCCCACTGCTGTTGACCGGATACCTCCCCGGCCAGGAAGAAGGCAATGTCAAGGAAGTGGTGAGCCGTGGCCTGGGCCGCTACGTGCCGAAGCCGAGCGATCTGGTCGGGGCCGTGACGGCGTGGTTTGCCAAGCCGGAGGCGGACCGGCTGGAGGACGTGGAGCGTGTCCGCGCCGCCGCCAATCCGGCGGCCGCGTTTACCAGCGCTGACGTCATTGCCCGGATGGCTTCTTGACTAGATGTAGTTCCCACAGAGGTTGTTGACGCGGTCGATGGGTGGAAGCCCTCCGAGCGCGGTGTGGGCACGGTGATAGTTGTACCGGTGAAGCCACTCAGCGAGCAAGTCCACGCGTTCAGCGTTGCTGGCATAGGGGCGGAGGTAGGCCCATTCCTCGAGCAGGGTGCGGTTGAAGCGCTCGACCTTGCCATTCGGCTGCGGCCGGCGTGGAGGGGTCAGCCGATGCTGGATCCCCAGCTCCGCCAAGGTTGCCTGGAAGGGGCGAGACAAGCGATAGGCGAACGCGTTGTCGGTCATCAGCCGCTGCAACCGGATCCCGTGCGCCGCGAAGAAACCGGTCGCCCGGCGCAGGAAGCTCGCGCTGGTGGTGCCCTGCTCGTCGGGCAGGACTTCGCAGTAGGCCAGGCGGGAATGGTCGTCCACCAGCGCGTGAATGTAGTCATAGCCCTGGCCGCGATTGCGCCCCGACAGGCCGAGCCGGCCGTGAACCCGATGGCCACCTCCCGGCGGGATCCGACCAAGCTTCTTCACATCGAGATGGCCGAGGTCACCGGGGTGCGCCCATTCATACCGGCGCACCACCAGGCCGGTCGGGCGATCCAGCCAATCCAGGCGATGCAGCCCATGCCGGCGCAAGACCGCGTAGCAGGTCGACCGTGGGCACCCGGTCAAGGGGGCCAGCCGATGCGGCCTCCTGCATCGCGCTGATCCGGCGGGGACTCCGATGCGGGCGACTGCTGCGGTCCAGCAAGCCCGCGCTGCCTTCTTGGCGGAACCGGCGCAGCCACTTGTATGCCGTGGCTCGCGAGACGCCCGAAGCCTCGGCGGCCGTCGCCGGCATCCATCCGGCCTGCACCCGATCGACAAGCAGCTGACGGGCGAACAGGTTCAAGCGCGGTCTACCATGCTGCATAGGAGCCTCCTGTCGGCTTGGATTTGGACACCCAAAACCGTGCAGAGAGGCTCTGCATTTGTCAACAAGGTCCGTGGGAACTACAACTAGACGGCGGAGCTGGGGCAGAGCAACCGGAAGTCGCAGCCCGAGCACTTCATCCGGTCCGGCTTCGCCGGGAACAGCTCGGCACGGATGCCCTCCGCCACCTTGACGATCGCCTGCCGGTCTTCCTCGAGGCTTTCCGCCGGCTTGTCCACGGTGACCCGCTCGCTGGTCTCGAGGTAGTAGTAGGAGAGGCTGAGCGGGTCGAAGCGGAAGACCTCGCGAGCGGCCAACGCATAGACGCCGAGCTGCAGGTCCCGTTGGAGCTCCGCCGCGCGCTTCGCCGATCCGGTTTTGTAATCGATGACTTCATAGCTGCCGTCGGGATGGCGGTCCACCCGGTCGATGCGGCCGGTCAATCGCAGACCATCGACCCGCAGGCTGAAGGGCTGCTCGAGCAGCAGCGGCTTGCTCAGATCGCCGGCGTCGAACGCCCGGCGCAGGTAGGTCCGGCCAAGATCCTGCAAGGAGGGCGCCTGCTCTGGCGCGCAAAACCGCTCCCTGGCCCAGGCCGACACGTACGCCGAGTCCACCATCTCCCAGGTCAGCGGGTTGTCGCGTTCGATGCTGCCCAGCGCGTCCTTGAGCGCCTCGTGCATGATGCGTCCGAACTGCATCTGCGGCCGCGGGCGCGTCGGTAGCCGGAAGACGAAACGGTACTGGTACATCTGCGGACAGCGCAGGTAGGTATCCACCTCGGTGTAAGACAGCGCCGCGATTGGTGGAGCGTCGTTGAGCGGCAGCTCGATCTGGCGGGCCACTTCGACGACGCCGCCAACCGGGGGCACGAGCAGCGACACGGCGGCCAGCACGAGCAGCGACACGGCGGCCAGCTCGCGCGCCTCCTCGCCCCGGATCGGGGTCAGGAATCGGGAGGGCCGCCAATCTTTCACGCCCTCGTAGCGGCTGGCGAGACTGCAGACGAGTTCCTCACGAGCCCGGGTGACCGCGACATAGGCGAGGCGGCGCTCTTCGGCGAGATGCAGCTCGGCCGCCGGGAGTTCTTCCTTCAAGAGCTCATTCGGCAGGGTCAGCCCCTCGCCCCGGCGGCTCGCGGGAAACCGGCCCTCCACCAGGTGGGGGACGATGACCAGGCCGAACTCGAGCCCTTTCGCCTGGTGGACCGTCATCAGGTGGACCGCGTTGACGGTCTCATCCAGGGGCGCAATCTCCTCGTCCGCCTGCGCCGCTTCGGTGGCGTCAAGGTGCTTGAGATAAGCGGAGAGATGGTGGTCCGCATGCTCGTCGCAATAGGCGGCGACCAGCTCGGCGAGTTTTTGCACGTTGGCACTAACTTGCAGCCGCTCGATCGGTCCCTGGAACCGCTCTAAGTCGAGGTAGCGGGTTTGTTCCATCACTTCATAGAAGAGGTCGTCCACCCCCAGCCGGAGCGCGTGGCCGGCGAACTGTCGCAGGTCCGTGGTCAGACGAACGGCGCCGTCGTCGGCCGCCTCCTGGAGGATGTCGAAGAAGCGCCTGCCATCATCCCTCGCCCGCCGCGCCCAGCGGCCGGCCTGCACCGGGTCGACGGCGTAGCGTGGCAGGCTCAACAGTCGCATCAGGCAGACGGTGTCGTCCGGGCCGTCGATGGCGCGCAAATACGCCAGGCAGTCCTTGATCTCGGGCTGCTGATAGAAGCCGCGGCCGCCGCTGACCTGATAGGCAACGCCGCTGCGCTGCAGCGCCCGGGCGAAATTGTGGAGGTGTGCGTTCGCGCGCAGCAGGATGGCGATGGTGCTGGGCCGGTGACGCCCCTCGTCGATCGCGGTCTTGACGAAGGCGGCGACCGCGTCTGCCTCCTCAGTCACACTGCTGGCGTTCAGTACGCTGACCGCCGTCCCCTCGCCGCGGGTTGCCTTGAGCCGCTTCTCGAGCCGGTCCGGGTCTTCGGCGATGAGGCGGGCGGCGGCTCGGAGGATGGGGCCGCGACTTCGGTAGTTCTCTTCCAGACGAACGACGGCAGCGTCGGGGAAGACGGCGCGGAACCGCCGTAGGTTGGCTACCGAAGCGCCCCGGAATTTGTAGATGCTCTGGTCGTCATCGCCGACGACACAAAGGTTGCGGTCCACGCCGGCCAGCAGCTCGAGGAGCCGACTCTGGGCAAAGTTCGTGTCCTGGAACTCGTCGACCATCAAATGGGCAAACCGCTGCGCCTGCCGCGCCGCGACCGACGGTTCCCCAGCGAGCAGCTGCACGCTGTGGTAGATGGTGTCGTCGAAGTCGAGGAGGTCTTCGGCGAGCAGCCGCTCCTGGTATGCCTCGTACACCCGCGCCGCCTCCCGCTGGGCTGCGACCACCGGATCGTCCACGGCCGAGTTGGTCTCGGCCCAGACCCGGAATTCCGCGGGTGAGATGAGCTCCTGTTTCGCGCGCTCAACCAGCTTGAGGAGCTCACCGATCCGCTCGTGGGGCCGCTGGGCATGGAAGAGGTGCGGCGGGCGCTGCGCCAGCAGGATGTCTCGCATCAGCTCCCACTTCCGCACCTCCGACACGAGGCGAAATGCCTTTGGGATACCGCCGAGCCAGCCCTCTTCCTGGAGGAACCGCTGGGCGAAGGCATGGTAGGTGAGGACGAATCGTTCCCCCGCCGGGAGATAGTCCTCTTGCTCAACCCGGTCCAATACCTCGCGGGCCGCCTTCTCGGTGAAGGTCAGGAGGAGGATGCGCTCGGCGGGCACGCCCTCCTGGCGAAGCCGGCGGTAGCGCTCGACCAGGACCCGTGTTTTGCCGGTTCCCGCGCCGGCCACGATCAGCAGCGGTCCTCGGATGTGGTCGACTGCGGCCCGCTGGCCGTCGGTCAGGGCAGCGCCGGTCGCTATCAACGGGAGGGCCGCCTCCCCGACCCTGAGCCTCCCCCAGAGGGAGAGGGAACTCCAGGCCCCGCCTGGCGGAAGCGGATCTCACGCACCGCGGGGACGCCAATCCCCTCGTTCAGCCGGTCGATCAGCATGCCCCGCTCAAGATGGAGTTGATGCGCCAGCGCCGGGCTGGTGGCGGTCACCCACAGGGTGCCGCCGGTCAGCTTGAGCGCGCTGGTCTCGCGGGCGAGGTGGGGCCCGACCACCTGCGGCCACAGCCAAAGCGCCTGCGCCTCGCGCGTCCGGCGGGAGATGCCGAGCGACTTCAGCGCGCGCGGCAGCGCCGCCCCGATGCTACGCATGAATCGCTCCCTCCTCGACGTGGAAGACCGCGGCCCGTTCCAGGATGCTCTTGGGCAGGTCGTTCAGGTCGGCGGCCGTGATCAGCGCCTGTGGCCCGGGCTCGAGGGCGGCCAGGAGACGCTCGCGGCGAGCGGGGTCGAGCTCGGACATCACGTCATCGAGTAAGAGGACCGGTTGCTCGCCGGTCACCTCGGCGAGGTAGTGCAGTTCCGCCAGCTTCAGGCTCAGCACCGCGCTGCGCTGCTGCCCCTGGCTGGCGAAGAGCCTGGCCTCGTGGTCATCGAGCCACACTTCAACATCGTCACGCTGCGGTCCGACAGCTGTCTGTCCACGTCCGATCTCCTCGTCGCGGGCGTCGCGCATGGCCGCTTTGAGCTGCTCGGTAACGAGCTCCTGCGGCGCCTCGCCGATCCGGGCGCCGGCCGGGCGGTAGCGCAGTTCCAGCCGCTCGCGGTCGTCGCTCAGCTCCCGATGGAAGGCGGCGGCGATCGGCTGTAAGTCGAGCAGGCGGCGCTGCCGTTCGACCATGATGGACGCCCCCGACTCGGCCAGGGCGGTGGTCCAGTAGTCCAGGCCACCGATGGGCTGGCGGCCTTCGCGAATCGCCCGCAGCAGAGCATTGCGCTGCTCCAGCAGATGGCCGTAGCGGGTCAACTCCCGAGCATGCCCGGCATCGATCTGCGAGAGCAGGGTATTGAGAAAACGGCGCCGGCCCTCGCCCGACCCTTTGACCAGCTGAAGGTCATCGGGCCAGAAGAGGACAACCCGAAGTGACCCGATCATGTCCGTCGATCGTCGCTGGATGCCGTTGAGCGTGAATCGGCGGGATGTCCGCGAGCTGTTGCCACCGGCGCCGTTTCCCCCGGGAGCGACGGCGATCCGCACCTCGAGCTGGTCGCGGCCGGTCTCGGTCTGGACCCCGCAGGTCACGCGGGCCGCCAGTTGGCCGAAGCGCACCAATTCCGTCGCTTGTTGCGTCCGCGGCGACCGAGTCAGCGCTAACAGGGCGACCGCCTCGAGGAGGTTGGTCTTCCCCTGCGCGTTGCCACCGAAGAAGACGGTGGCCGAACGCTCCAGCGCCAACTCGAGCTCGGGGTAATTTCGAAAATCGAAGAGTGAGACGTCAGCCAGGAACACGCCGTTATGGGCGACGGACTACATCGCCACTCTGACCGGCATGATGATGTAGAGGTAGTTGTCCTTTCCCACCGGCTTGATCAGGCCAGGATTGAGAGGACCGGTGAAGCCAAGCTGCACCTCTTCGCTCCCGATGATGGCGAGCACTTCGAGGAGATATTTAGAGTTGAAGGCCACCTGGAGGTCCTGGCCGTCGATCTTGGCGTCCACGCCGGCGACGTTCTGCCCAACCTCACTGGTGTTAGCCGTGAGCGTTAACTTGCCGCCCTCCGCCTTGAACTTGATGACATTGGCGGCATCCTTCGAGAAGAGCGACACCATCTTGGTCGTGAAGAGCAGTTCTTGTGTCTTGGCCGTGATGGTGGTCGTGCTCTGCGCGGGAATGACCTGCTGGTAATTGGGATAGGTGCCTTCGATCAACCGGCTCATCAGCTCGACATCCCGGGTTTTGAAAAAGACCTGGTTCTTCTGCGAGCCTACGGTAACTTCAATGCCGTCGTCACCTGTCTTGAGGATACGGCTGAGCTCGCTGAGCGCCCGCGCCGGGATGACGATCGTCTCGCCCTCGCCTGGCTCAGCCTCGACCGCCAGGGTTTTGACCGCCAGCCGATGGCCATCCGTGGCGGCGAAGGTCGCCTTGCCGCCGTTCAAATGGACATAGACGCCGGTGAGCACCGGCCGGCCCTCATCGCTTGAGGCCGCGATCACGGTCTGCTCGATCGCATCCTTGAGCTCGGCCGAGTCGACTCTGACCTTGCGGCCGTCGACGCCAGAGGGGACCGGGGGGAAATCGGCCGGGTCGATGCCCCGGATGTTGGCGTCGAACCGATTGCTCTTGACCGCCAGGGATTGCGTCTTCTTGTCGAGCGTCATGGAGAGCGGCTCGTCCGGGTGGGAGGTAACGAAGTCCGTCAGCAGGCGCGCCGGTACGGTGATCCCGCCTTCTTCCTGGACCTCGGCGGGGATGACCTGACGAATCCCGATCTCGAGGTTGGTCGCGGTTAGCTGCAAGCCGGTGTCGGCTGTCTGCAGCAGGACATTGTTGAGGATGGGCAAGGTGGTCCGGGATGAGACAGCGCGCGATACAACCTGCAACCCCTGACCGAGGTTTCCGGCGGTGACTGTGACCTTCATGATGCTCCTTGTCTACACGACCCCGTTAATAAGAAGGCCTAATTGAAAGAACAGACGAAGTCGTAGGGCGGTGCACAACAGGGAAAACCCCCTTCCTCTCGTTCGATTCGGCCCAATTATAGCTTTCAAAAACTGTGTGTTCCGCAGACCCGTATCCCCAGTCAACGGCCATTCCAACAGCATCCACGTCCCTACCGTCAGTCTTCCACAGGTCTAGTGGGAATAAAGGAGCTCGCGGATTTTCCGCAGGTCGGACTGCAGCCTCTGGTCCTCGCGCGACTCGGTGTTGATCTTCTCGTAGGAGTGAAGGACGGTGGTATGGTCTCTCCCCCCGAAGGCCTGGCCGATCGCCGGCAGTGACGACGCCGTCTCCTCGCGGATCAAGAACATCGCCACCTGCCGCGGAAAGACAATGTGCTTATCCCGGCGCTTGCCCTTCATCTCCTCAAGGCTGATGTGATAGAAGTTCGCGACGGCGCGCGAGATCGTATCAATGGAAAGGGTTCGCGTGTCGGCCGAGGGAATGACGTCCTGCAGCAGCTTCGCCGCCATGTCGACGTTGACCGCGCTGCGGTTCAGCGAAGCATGCGCGATCACCCGGATCAGCGCACCCTCCAGCTCGCGGATGTTCCTCTGAATCTTGTGAGCGATGAAGGAAAGCACGTCCTCCGGCACCAGCCGCGCATAGGGCCCCACCTTTGACTTCAAGATAGCGACCCTGGTTTCAAAGTCGGCCGGCTGAATATCGGCGATCAGCCCCCACTGGAACCGTGAGCGCAACCGATCTTCGAGCGTAGGTATTTCTTTGGGTGGCCGGTCGGACGAAATCACAATTTGCCGATTGAGCTCGTGGAGCGAGTTGAAGGTATGGAAGAACTCCTCCTGGGTCCGATCCTTGCCGGCGAGGAACTGGATGTCGTCGACCAGCAAGACATCGACCGTCCGGTACCGGGTGCGGAAGTCATTCATCCGCCCTTCCTGGATCGAGGAGATCATCTCGTTCATGAACTTCTCGCTGGTCACGTAGGCGACCCGCCGGCGGTGGTGCTTTTCCAGCACGGCGTGGCCGATGGCATGCATCAGATGAGTCTTGCCCAAGCCGACGCCTCCATAAAGGAACAGCGGATTGTAGGCCTTGGCGGGTGTTTCCGCCACCGCCCGGCAGGCGGCATGGGCGAAGCGCGAATTGTTGCCCACCACGAAATGCTGGAACTGGAATTTCGGATTGAGCTGCGAGGCCTCGTGGAGGACCGGATCCTCCTCCTCCGGAGGCGGCTCTTCGGCGACCGCCACGGCGGCGCCTCCGCGCTGGACCTCGGGCTGGCCCGGCACCACTTCGAAGGCAACGCTGACATCGCCGGAGACGATCGCCGATAGCGTTTCCTTGATCATGGCGGAGTAGCGATCCTCGAGCCAGTCCTTGGCAAGCTTGGTCGGCACACCGATTTTGAAGGCATTCTTCTCGCGGCCGACGAGCGACGCATTCTTCAGCCAGGTCTCGTAGCTCGGCTTACTGAGCTGGAACCGAAGTTCCTCCTGCGCCGCCTGCCAGATCTGCTCTCCGTTCATACGCTCCTCCACACGCGCGACTGTTTCGTTGGAGAGCAGAGCCGGTACTGCGCGGGCGGCCGCGCGGACGGAAACGAGGCCCATGGACGGCGTTTAGCGAGGACGGGACTTATGCACAAGCTTCCCACAAAGGTGGAGAAGTCTATCGAGGTCTCCCCAGCCTCGTGTGCATAAGTTGTGGATGATAACTTGCCGAGCTCTCCAGGGCAGCGGAATAATAGCAAACGGCCTCTGCCCGCGCAATCCGAAACTACGTACGAACGGCGGAGCCCGCATGTTATGGTTAGGCGCCGAAAAACGTTGAGGTCTCAATGAAACGTACCCACCAACCGAAGAAGCGCCAACGGGTCAAGGTCCATGGCTTCCGCGCCCGGATGTCGACCACAGGCGGCGTCAAGGTGATCAAGGCCCGCCGCCTCAAGGGCCGCCGCCGCCTGACGCCAACGGCCAGCCGGCGCTACCGGTAACCCTCGCCTTCTTGGGCGGGTGAAGCGGCGCTCCCGGCTGCTTCGCTCGGCCGACTTCGACCGGACGCTGCGGTCCGGCCGGCGGGCCGCCTCGGACTACTTCGCCCTGTTCGTAAGCGATAATGAGGTTGGCCGGCCTCGCGTCGGCCTGGCTGTCAGCCGGAAGCTGGGCAACGCCGTGGCCCGGAATAGAATCAAGCGGCGCCTGCGCGAGCTGGTCCGGCCGTTGTTGACACAGACGGAGGGCGGCCGCGACGTTGTAATCGTGGCACGGGCGCGGGCCGTCGACGCGAAATTTGCGCGGCTGCGCCAGGAGATTGAGATGTTGTGGGCGAAGGGGTGGGGGCGGTGACGGCGGTGTCGCTTGCCTTCATCAGGATCTACCGGGTGACGCTGGGCCCCATTTTCGGGGTCATTTCTGGTTGCCGCTACACGCCAACTTGCTCTCAATACGGCTATGAGGCCATCCAACGCTACGGTTGGTGGCGTGGCTGGGGCATGGCGCTCCGTCGGATCGCGCGCTGCCACCCGTTCCGTGCCGGTGGCTGGGACCCGGTGCCATGACCGAGTTTTTCCATTCGATCGGCATCCTTTGGCATCCGATCTGGCTGCTCTGGTGGACGGTGATCGGCGTCCCGATTCATGCGGTCCTCAAAACGATCCTGGAATTCCTGAGCGGGAATCCGCTGGCGGAATCGATCGGGCCGTTCGGGATCGCGATCGTGTTCCTGACGATCCTCATCAAGCTGATCATCTCGCCCATCTTCCAGTACCAGCTGACGACCTCGCGCCGTGTCCAGGCGGAGCAGCGGCGGATCGCGCCCCAGCTGGCGGCCGTCCGGAAAAAGTACAAGAAGGATCCGCAGCGCCTCAACCAGGAGACGATGGCGCTCTACAAGGAGCACAATATCAATCCGTTGGCGCAGATGAGCGGGTGTTTGCCGGCGCTGGTGCAGTCCCCCATCCTGATCGCGCTCTTCTACGTGATCCGGGATGCCCACAAGACGCTCCCCATCCACGATTTCAAGTTCCTGGGGATCTCCCTGGACCACACCGCCCTGCAGCCGGGACAGTTCGTCGCGCTCGCCGTCCTGCTGCCGCTCCTGGCCGGACTCACGACGTTCGTGCAGACGAAGATGATGACGCCGCCCGGCGGGATGGGGGCCCAGGACCCGACCCAGGCGGCGATGACGCAGAACATGACGCTGATCATGCCGGTCTTCATCGGCTTCATCTCGCTGCAATTCGCCGCCGCCCTCGCGCTCTACTGGGTGGTGAGCAATCTCTTCAGCATCGGCCAGCAATACTTCATTACTGGCTGGGGATCGCTCTCCCCACCGCGCCTGGGTAGGGGGAAAGCCGCATGAGCAGTACGAGCAGCAGCGTCGAGACCACCGGCAAGACCGTCGACGAAGCCGTCGAGCAGGCGCTCGAAGACCTCGACGAGGCCCGCGAAAACGTCGACGTCGAGGTCCTCGACGAGTCCCCGCAGGGGGCCCGGGTCCGCGTCACCTTGCGAGAGACGTATGCAATCAAGGCCCGGCAGGTGGTGGCCGAGCTCCTCTACAAGATGGACATCAGCGCCCGGGTCACCATCAAGAAGGCCGACGACCCGGTGATGATCGATGTCGCCGGCGACAACCTGGGCCTTCTGATCGGCTGGCGTGGCGAGACGCTCCGGGCCTTCCAAACCGTGGTCAACCTGATCCTCAACGAAGGCCGTGCCGACCGCCGCCGCCTTGTGGTCGACGTCGAGCACTATCGCAACCGGCGCGAGGAAACGGTGCGGGAGATGGCGTTGCGCCTTGCCGACCGCGTCCGGCGGACCGGGGACCGTGTCATGATGGACCCGATGCAATCCTACGAGCGGCGGATCGTGCATATCACGCTCGAGAAGGAGCCAGGCATCCGGACCGAGAGTTCGGGTGAAGAGCCGAACCGGCGGGTCGCGATCCTACCCGACGGTGTGGCTGCCAGCCGGCGGCCGGCGGAACGCCCGGTGCCAGCCCCGTCGCCGCCGCTGACCCGCCCGGGCACCGGCTACGGGGACCGTCCGAGTTACGGCGACCGGCCCCGATTCGGGGAGCGGCCGCGCTTTGGCGAGCGGCGCCCGGGTTACCGCGAAGGCGAGGGCGGCGGGGACGCCTGAGGCCCTTTAAGAAAATCGGCACGAACCCCGTATAGCGCGCCAGCGACCGCCTCCGCCGATAGGCCATCGTCGAGCGCATCCTGGGCGTGGCGGACGCCGTCTCTAAGAGCTGGGGAGGGCGCACCCGAGGCGAGGCGCTTGAGTTCGCGGGCGACCTCCTGGGGCAGGCCCGCCCCCGCGTCCGAGTCCGCGTAACTCCAGGCCTCGACGCGGCTGATCAACCGCTCCAGGCGGTCGCCGAATTCAGGATTGGCCTTCATGTATACAGGTTACTTGACATCATGTCGCTCATGCTTCGATCCGACCCGCTCTTGAAATTCGGAGATCGGCAAGCACCCCTACGATATACTCAGGTGGTGCCCCTGTCTTCGTCCCCCTACCGTCTTTCCACCTTGCCAACCGGGGCCCGGGTGGTGTCGACCGAGCTGGCGGACCGCCCCTCGACCACCATGGCGATCATGTTCAAGGTCGGCTCGCGCTACGAGTCGGACCGGGAAGCGGGCATCAGCCATTTCCTCGAACATATGTTCTTCAAAGGCTCGGCGCGCTACGGCGGTGCCAAGGAAATCGCCGAGGCGATCGAGGGCGTCGGCGGGGTGTTGAATGCCGGGACCGACAAGGAGCTGACGATGTACTGGGCCCGCGTGCCCAAGAACAAGGCGAAGCTCGCGATCGACGTCCTCGGCGACATGCTGTTCCAGCCACTGCTCGACCCGGCGGAGCTGGAGAAAGAGCGGCTGGTCGTCCTGGAGGAGCTGCGGATGTATCAGGACTCACCGCAGGAATACGTCCACAGTCTCTTCGAGCAGATCAGCTGGCCGAATCATCCACTCGGCCGCGACGTTGGCGGGACCGAGGCGTCGGTGCGGGCGCTAACTCGTGATGACCTGCTGCGCTACCTCGACGAGCATTATCTGCTGCGCAACCTCGTGGTCACGATCGCGGGCCCGGTGACGCATGAGGAGGCGATCGGGCTGATCGAGCCCTATCTGAAGCCCCGGGGCAACGGTGCGGCGCCGCCATCATTCTTGCCTTCGGTGGGGAATGGACTCAAGCCCCGCGTCTTGCTCAAGTCGAAGAAGACCGAGCAGGCGCACGTGACCCTCGGCGTGCGCGCGCCCTCCTACATGGACCGTGACCGCCACGCGATCGACATCCTCAACTGTGTGCTTGGCGAGGGGATGAGCTCGCGCCTGTTCCTCGAGGTGCGCGAGAAGCTCGGGCTCGCCTACGACGTCCACTCCTATGTCAACAAGATGTACGACACCGGCGTGCTCGGTGTGTACGCGGGGACCGAGCCGCGGCAGGCAGCGCGTGCCGTCGGCGCCATCGTCGGCCAGCTCCGCCGGCTCTGCGAGGAGCCGGTCAACCGGGCGGAGCTCACGAAAGCGAAGGAGTTCTACAAGGGCCGCCTGCTGCTGCAGATGGAAAGCACCAACTCGGTGGCCACCTGGTATGGCGGCCAGGAGGCGCTGACCGGGCGGATCGAGGATGTCGACGAGACGGTCGCGGCGATCGACGCCGTCACCGCCGACGACCTGACACGCATCGCGAAAGACCTCTTCGGCCAGGCGTTGCAGCTGGCGGTGATCGGCCCCTTCCGCAGTGAGGCGCCCTTCCTGAAACAAATCGCCTGACGCGGTCCGGGCGAACCCGGCGGACGGGACGGTAGAATGAATCGCCCTCGGATGAAGTTGAACAGCTAAAGGATGGCGCAGCCGCAGATGGCGCAACCGCCGGCGCCCGCGCAGTCCCCGCGCCAGAAGTCTTTTCTCAGGGACACGCTGGAGATCGTGTTCCTCGCGCTCGTTCTTTACGTCGTCATTCAGTACGCGGTGCAGACCGTGCACGTGTTGGGCTCGAGCATGTATGGAACGCTGCACGATAACGATCTGTTGGTCGCGTCAAAGATTTCCTACAAGCTCCATCCGCCGCAGCGCGGCGACATCATCGTCTTCAAGCCACCCGATGAAGCGAGCCGCGACTTCATCAAGCGGGTGATCGCGCTGCCCGGCGAGCGCCTTCATATAACCAATGGGGTGGTCTACATCAACGGACAGGTGCTGCACGAGCCCTACCTGCCGGAGAAGTGGACCTACAACAACAACTGGCCGGCGACGGGGCAGGACCAGCTGATGCCGCCCGCCCAGTACTTCGTGATGGGGGATAACCGCAACCACTCGAGCGACTCGCGGGCGTTTGGTGCAATCGAACTCGGCTCCATTCTCGGGAAGGCCGAAATCCGGATCTGGCCGTTGGGCCAGGTGGGCTTCTTTGGCGCCAAGCCGACCCTCGCCGCGAGTCCGTAAACAATGGCACCACAGCGGACGCTGGTTCTGGTCAAGCCCGATGGCGTGCAGCGCGGGCTCGTGGGTGAAATTGTGCGACGGCTGGAGGGTCGCGGCCTCAAACTGATCGCCTTGAAGATGATGCAAATCTCCAAAGAGGTGGCGGCGCGGCACTACGCCGAGCACCAGGGCAAGCCGTTCTACGACGGGTTGCTTGCGTTCATTTGTTCGGGCCCGGTGGTCGCCATGATCTGGGAGGGCCGCGAGGCGGTCAGCGTCGTGCGCAGCCTGATCGGCACGACCGATCCACTGAAGGCCGCGCCCGGGACCATTCGCGGGGACCTCGCACTGGACCTCGGCATGAACCTGATCCATGGATCCGATTCGCCGGCCCGTGCCGAGACCGAGATCGCCCTATTCTTCAGCGACGGCGAGTTGCACGACTACGATCGCACAGTCGACCGCTGGATCCGCGACTAGGGTTACACGTCGAACGCTACCGCGTCAGGCGGCGCCTGAGCGCCTCGAATTCCTCGTTGCTGTAGAACTCGATCGTCAACCGTCCGCCGTGCTTGAGCCTGGTGAGGATGACTTTCGTGCCCAGCGCCCGGCGAAATTCCTCCTCGAGCGCCTGGGACTCTGGATCGGCCACGGCCGGCCGCCGCCGCTGCCTGGTGCCCGCCTCGGTGGCGCGTGCTCGCACCCAGTCTTCCGTCTGACGGACGCTCCAGTGCTCGCGGACGACTCGCTCGAGACCGACCAGTTGCTGGGCCGCTGTTGCCAGGCCGAGCAGGGCGATCCCGTGCCCGGCCGTCATCGCATTGGACTCGATCGCTTTCACGGCCGGCTCGGGCAACCCCAAGAGCCGCACGCTCTGCGCGATCGTGACGCGATTCTTGCCGATCCGTTCACCCAGCGCCTCCTGGGTCAGCCCGAAGTCGCGAAGCAGCCGCTGAATCGCGCGCGCTTCCTCGATGGCGTTGAGATCCGTGCGCTGCAGGTTCTCGACGAGCGCCAGCTCGAGACGCTCCTCGAGACGTCCGCCGCTGCCAGGGTGCACGATAACCGGCACCTCGGCGAGGCCGGCAATCTCGGCGGCGCGCAGCCGGCGCTCGCCGGCGATCAGCTCGTAACCGGCGAGGCCCTCGCGGACCAGCAACGGCTGCAGGATGCCGTGCATCCGGATCGAGTCGGCCAGCTCCTGGAGGGCCGTGGGATCGAACATGCGGCGCGGCTGCTCCGGGTTCGGCTTGATGTCGGCGATCGGGATCTGAAGAGCGTAGCGTCGCCGAGCACCGCTTTCGGTCCCCAGCTCCTCGACGTACTCACCCGAGGGGATCAGGGCCTCGAGGCCCCGCCCCAGTCCCCGCCGTTTGTTCATCTGGCGATCAACTCCTTCGTGAGTTCCTGGTAGGCGACGCCACCGCGCGACGTCGGGTCGTATTGGGTGATCGGCATACCGTGACTGGGCGCCTCGCTGAGGCGCACATTACGCGGGATCACGGTGCGGAAGGTCTTTTCCGGATATTGGGCCCGGACCTGCTCAGCGACCTGGATCGCGAGCGTGGTCCGTGGATCGAACAGCGTCAGCACGATGCCGCCGATCTTCAGTCGCGGGTTGAGCTCGCGCTGGATCAGCTGTGTCGTATGGGTGAGCGCGCCAAGGCCTTCGAGCGCGTAGTACTCACATTGGATCGGGATCAGCATGTACTCCGCGGCAACCAGGCAGTTCACGGTGAGCAAGCCCAGCGACGGCGGGCAGTCGATGATGATGTAGTCGTAGCTGACGCGCAGCGCCTCGAGCGCATATAAGAGACGCCGTTCGCGGCGTGGCAGGTTGGTGAGCTCGATCTCGGCACCGGCGAGCGATCGGTGCGAGGGAAGGATGTCGAGGCCGGGCACCGCGGTCGGGCGGATGACCTCATTGATGTCGTGGGCGTCGACGATGACGTCATAAATGCTACGGCTGAGCTCGCTTCGTACGATCCCGAGCCCGCTGGTGGTGTTGCCCTGGGGATCCATGTCGACGATGAGGCCGCTCAAGCCGAGCTCTGGAAGGTTGGCCGCCACGTTGATGGCGGTGGTGGTCTTTCCGACACCGCCCTTCTGGTTGACGACTGCGTAGACTCTTGGCAATTTGCTGGCTGGGACGTGGACGGATGCTGCCCGGATTATACGGTCCGCGGTCGCGAACGCACGTTTGTCAAAGGGCGAGCGCTTGTGGATAAGTGTCGGAGAAACGCGGAAGCGCTATTTCGCCATGAGCGAGAGGAAGCCCACCGCGATGTCATAGCCGGCGTGCGTCACCATGCAGGGAAGGGTGCCGCCGCGCGTACGCAGCCATCCCAGGCCAAGGCCGAGCGTAAAGACCTCGAGCGTCGCGAAGCTGACCGCGTATTGCGTGTGCAGCGCCGCGAACAGGATGGCGGTGACGACGATGCCCAGCCGCGGCAGCAACGCGCCCCGGAAAAGGGTTTCCTCGACGACAGCGGCCAGCACGCCGAGGAAGACGATCGCCGCCGGGTTATTGAAATGACTGAAGAGGACGGTTGTGACGTTGGTGACCTGCTTCTGCTGACTCGGCGCGACCGCGTTGGCGAGCGCCTCAATCGAAAACGCAACGGCCAGGAAGAGGCCGATGCCGAGGATCGCCACCAGCCACCATCGCTTCTGACGCGGCGGCAGGAGCCCGAGCCGTTCGATCGCTTCCCGTGGGGTGCGGCGCACGAAGAGCCCGACCCCGACGAAAGAAAGAATGAGCAAGGGGATGTCCTGGGACAGCAGGTCGGCGATCGTCAGCGGCTGGCCGGACTGCACCTGGGCGCCGACCTGCTGCGCGACCAACAGCAGGCCGAGCACGACGGTTAGGTAGACGACTGGCGATCCGGGCCGGACCGGGATGATGCGGGCCACGGCCCGCTGCACCGGTGACCACAGGTAGACGAGGCCAAGCAGGCCCGCCACCGCAAGCGGAATCCCGAGCCCCTCGACGGTCCGCAACTGGTCGGGCCGGAGAACGCCGCTCGAGGATTCAAACAGCGCAACACCGACAACGAGCGCGCTGCCGACGAGGGCGATCCCGCCAAGGATGCCACCCGCGACCAGGGCCACGACCCGCGCGGTGCGATCGCGCTCGCCGAGATTGGCGACGGCATAGAGACCGATCAGCACGGTGAGGATCGCAATCGTGGTCAGATCGACCGCGCTGCTGCCGAAGACGGTGACGCGAGTCAGTTCTTTGCCGGAGTCTTCGGCGTGCTCTTGTTTGTCTCGCGCAGCTCGATGAGCTGCTGGACGAGGTCGATCGGCACCGGGAAGACGATGACGGTGTTCCGTTCGACCCCGATCTCGGTCAGGGTCTGCAAATAGCGCAGTTGAAGCGCACTGGGTTGGGTCGCGATGACGGTGGCGGCATCGGTCAGCTTCTGGGCCGCCTCGAACTCGCCCTCCGCATGGATGATCTTGGCTCGCTTCTCTCGTTCGGCCTCGGCCTGCTTGGCCATCGCCCGCTGCATCGTGGAGGGGAGCTCCACGTCCTTGATCTCGACCGTCGACACTTTGATGCCCCAGGGCTCCGTTTGCTCATCGATGATCTGCTGAAGCCTCGTGTTGATCTTCTCTCGGTTGGCCAGGAGCTCATCCAGCGACGACTGGCCGAGCACGCTCCGTAGTGTTGTCTGCGCGATTTGTGAAGTTGCGTTGATGAAGTTGGCGACTTTGTTGACCGCATGGTTGGGGTCGACCACCAGGAAATAGATGACGGCGTTCACCTTGATGGTCACGTTGTCGTGGGTGATGACCTCCTGTGGTGGCACCTCCAGGGTGACGGTGCGCAGGTCGATCTTCACCAGCCGGTCGATGCCGAACGGGATGATCAGGCGCAGCCCGGGACCCTTGAGCTCCATCAGCCGGCCCAGCCGGAACAGAACGCCGCGTTCGTACTCGTTGATGATCCGCACCGCCGAACTCAAGCCGATCAGGACGACCAGAACGATGATGCCAAGGACGATCAGCGCGAATATGCCCACGGATCCCTCCTCACGAAGTCAGTAGTCCCATGTTACGGCCGCTGAGCTACGAGGACGCCGCCTGCGGCCCCGGGATATTGGTCGGCTCCTCGCGGCTCAGCGCTTCGACCTCGAGTCGGAGGCCCTCAACCGCGATCACGCGGACCTTCGTCCCCGCCGGGATCGTTCCGGAGCGGGAGCTTGCTCGCCACAGCGCGCCCTGCACGAACACCATGCCGGTCGGGTCTAGCGGCTCCCGGACGCTCCCGATGCTGCCTACCATCGACTCCTCGCCGGCCGCATAAGGACGCCGCCGGGCGACGATTACTTTTTGCAGGATGAAAAGGAAGATCCCGGCGATAACGAGCACCGTAATCAGCAATAGCGCGATGTTGATGCCCTCTGAGAGAAAGCCGGTGTCGATCAGGAGCAAGCCCCCGAGTGTCATCGCGATGATGCCGCCGGTCGTCAATACGCCGTGCGTCACCGCTTTCAGGTCGATGATGAAGAGGAGGAAGGCGAGCAGGATGAGGAGCACGCCGGCGATGTTGATCGGGAGGTTGAAGAGCGAGAGCGCCGCCAGCAGGCCCGCGATCACGCCCACCACGCCCGGCAGGACCAGACCCGGGTGCGTCACCCAGAAGGCGATCCCGATGATCGCGAGCAGGAAGAGCAGGTAGACCAGGTTGGGGTCGGCGATGGCCTGTAGTAGCTGATCGAAGCCGCTCAAGTCGTAGCGCTCGATCCCGGCATGCGCCGTCTGGAGGGTGTAGGTGTGACCGCCCTTGATGACCTGCCGGCCGTCGAGGTCAGCGAGCAAGGTGTCGAGGTCGCGGCTTTCGAAGTCGACTACGCCCAGCTTGACGGCATCGTCGGCGGGAGCGTTGATGCTCTGGCGGACCGCCTTCTCGACCCAGTCGGCGTTGTGGTGGTGCAGCGTCGCCAGAGCTCGGGCGTAAGCCGCGGCATCGTTCTCGATCTTGATGCTTTCGATGTCAGGTGCCGCTGTGGCGGCGGTACCCGGACTCCCGCTGGGGTTCGGGGCGGGGTTCGAGCCGCCGATGCTGACCGGGTGGGCAGACCCGATATTCGTTCCTGGCGCCATCACCGCGATGTCGGCTGCCTCGGTGATGTACATCCCGGCCGATGCGGCCCGGGCGCCCGACGGCGAGACGAAGATCACGACCGGGACCCGGGCGCCCAACATCTTCTTGATGATGTCGCGCATCGACGTGTCGAGGCCACCGGGGGTATCCATCTGGATGATCAGGGCATTTGACCCGTCGGCAACCGCCTTGTCCACGGCGTTGGAGATGTAATTGTCGGTGATCGGGTTGATGACCCCGTTCAGGGTTGCCAGCAGGACGTGCGGCTCGGCGGCGCGGGCTGGGACAGCTGGCACGAAAGCGGCCAGCATGACGGCCGCGAGAAAGAGCCGACCGGCCCTCTTCACGACCTGATCATAGCTCCAGTTCAAAGACCCGTCGTTCGTAGAATGGGAACGTGGCCCAACGCCTCGAGCAGCGACATGCGGACGATGAGGAGGACGACTATCGGGCGCAGGTCGCGCGCTACCCTCGCTTGTCCAGCCAGGAAGAGCGCCGGCTCCTTTCGACGCAAGGAGCCGACCGCGATGCGGCCAACCGCATCCTGATCGAGCACAACCTCTACCTGGTGCTGGAGGCCGCCCTTGCCCGCGAGGACCGCGGGGTGCCGGTTGGCGACCTCTTCCAGGAAGGCACGGTGGGCCTGATCTCGGCGGTCGAGCACTACAAGCTGGCCCATGGGGCCTTCCATGCCCGCCTGGTTCACGTCATCAACATCACCATGGACGATGTCCTCGACCAGACGGAAGAGGCGAAGCGCAACGACGAAGCGTTCGTCATCGCCTGCCGTCTGCTGGAATCGGCAAAACGGCTCCTCTCCGATCGGCTGGGCCGCCCGGCCACACCGGCCGAGCTGGCCAAGCTGCTGCAGTGGGAGGAGGCGCGCGTCAACGTGATCCTCGCCATGCTGGGCGAGTCGCGTGACGTGCACGACCAGGAGCTCCTCGATTATCTCGACGACCTTGACGACCATGACGACCAAGAGGGATAGCTACGCGGCCCAGGCGTAACGGTTGGTCGTGACGGCAGAGCGGACGCCGCTCTACGACGAACACATCCGACTCGGCGCCCAGATGACCAACTTCGGCGGTTGGGTGATGCCGCTGCAGTACAGCAGCATCCGCGAGGAGCACCGGGCGGTGCGCGAAGCGGTTGGCCTGTTCGACCTCTCCCACATGGGCGAGCTGCGCGTCAAGGACGAAGGCCTGGCCCAACGGGTTGTGACGCGGGACCTCGCCCGCCTCCGACCAGGCCGCATCCAGTACGCGCTGCTTTGCAATGAGCAAGGCGGGATCATCGATGATGTCCTCGTCTATGCGATGGCGGACGGCGGCTACCTGATGGTCGTGAATGCCGGCAACCAGGACGGCGACTTCGACTGGATTGAGGCGCATGCTCCCTCCCCCTACGGGGGAGGGCAGGGTGGGGGCTCCGTCTTGAACGTCGGGCGGGAATGGGCGCTGATCGGCGCGCAGGGGCCGGGAGCGGTTGGCCTGGTACAGCGGCTGACGAAATCCGAGCTCGGCGGCGTGAAGTACTACGCCTTCATCGAGGGCAGCGTCGCGGGCATCGCCTGCCTGATCTCGCGTACCGGCTACACGGGCGAAGATGGTTTCGAGCTGTTTTGCGGCAATGCGGATGCCCCAGGGCTCTGGCGGGCGCTCCTCGAGGAAGGCCAGTCCGATGGCATCCGGCCGGCCGGCCTCGGGGCCCGTGACACGCTGCGCCTCGAGGCGGGGATGCGCCTCTATGGTAATGACATGGATGCGAACACCAATCCGCTTGAAGCGGGGCTCGACTGGACACTCAGCTTCGACAAAGATTTCATCGGCCGCGACGCGGTGCTCCGGGCCCGAGAGCGGGGGCTCGAGCGGGTTCTCGTCGGGCTGAAGCTGTTGGATCGCAGCATTCCGCGGCACGGGTACGCGCTGCTCCACGACGGTCGGCGCGTGGGTACGATCAGCTCGGGTAACGTCTCCTTCACCCTCGGCTACAACATCGCGATGGCCTTCGTGCCACCGGCGCTGGCCGCGCCCGGGACCCGGCTTAGCGTCGAGGTGCGTGGCACGGCCGCCCCGGCCGAGACGGTCCCACTGCCCTTTTACAAGCGGCCTCATCCGAAATGAAGGAAAGGGAGTAGCGATGCCAGATCTCAGCGGGACGCGATACGCGGAGACCCACGAGTGGGTCGTAAAGGACGGCGAGACGGCGACCGTGGGCATTAGCGAATATGCCCAGTCACAGCTCGGCGACGTCATCTACCTGGAGCTGCCGACCGTTGGTCAGCAACTCGAGACCGGAGCACGGCTGGGCGTGATCGAATCGGTGAAGGCGGCGTCCGATCTCTACAGTCCGGTCGGCGGCGAGGTCTCGGAGGTCAACCAGGAGCTCAAGGATCACCCCGAGTACGTCAATCAGGATCCCTACGGCAAAGGTTGGGTGATCAAGCTTCGCGCTGTAAAGGACAACCCCAAGCTGCTCGACCAGAAGAGCTACGACGAGTTCGTACGGGGCCAGGGCCACTCGTGACCTATCTCCCCAACGGGGACGCCGAACGCGCCGAGATGCTCAAGGCGCTGGAGCTCGACAGCGTCGACGGCCTGTTCAAGCATCTGCCCGACGCGCTGCGGCTGGATCGCATCGAGCTTCCCGATCCGCTCTCCGAGGTGGAGTTGGTGCAGTACTTTCGCGAGCTGGGCCGCCTGAACGGTCGGATCCCGCCCTCACACAGCTTCCTCGGCGCCGGGGCCTCGCGTCGCTTCAGTCCGGCGATTGTCAACCAGGTCATCTCTCGGCCGGACTTCTACACCACCTACACGCCCTACCAGGCGGAAGCCAGCCAGGGCACGCTGCAGGCGACCTACGAGTTTCAAACCATGATCACGCTCCTGACCGGCCTGGATGTCTCGAACGCGTCGCTCTATGACGGTGCGACGGCGCTCGCCGAAGCGACCGCGATGGCCGTCGCGCATGTCAACCGCCAGAACGTTGTGGTGGCGGGCGCCCTTCACCCAGAGTACGGGCAGGTGCTCCAAACCTATTCGGAGGCGCAGCAGTACGAGATCCTCCGGGTCGCGCCCGGCACGGATGGACGCGTCGACCCATCAAAGCTGGAGCAGGCCGTCAACGCCACGACGGCGGCGGTCATCCTGCAGCAACCCAACTTCTTTGGCGTCCTCGAGGAGCCGCAGCGGATCAGCGACCTCGCCCACCGCGCCGGCGCGTTGCTGATCGCCTGCGTCGATCCAGTCTCGCTCGGGGTGCTCGCGGCGCCCGGCGAGTATGGCGCCGACCTGGCGGTCGGCGATGGACAACCGCTCGGCATCCCCCTGTCGTTCGGTGGTCCCTACGTCGGGTTCATCGCCTGCAAAGAACCGCTGATGCGACGGATGCCTGGCCGGCTGGTTGGTGCCACCGTCGACGCGCAGGGCCGTCGCGGCTACGTGTTGACGCTCCAGGCGCGGGAGCAGCACATCCGGCGCGAGCATGCGACCTCGAACATCACGACCAACCATGCGCTGATGGCGCTGGCCGCGACGGTCTACCTCGCGCACATGGGCGGCGCGGGCCTCAAGCAGCTCGCCGAGCTGAGCGCGCAGCGTGCCCATCACCTGTCGGCGCAGCTGGTCCAACGCAAAGGCTACCGGCTGGCCTTCGACGGCCCGTTCCTCTGGGAGTTCGTCCTGCGAACGCCCTACCCCGCCGAGCAGACGCAGGCGTTCATGCTGGAACGCGGGGTCCTGCCGGGGCTGCCACTGGGGCGCTTCTTCCCCGAGCTCGCCGATGCGCTGCTGGTGTCGACGACCGAGCTCAACCATCCGCGCGCGATCGAGCGGTACCAGGAGGTGCTGGCTTGAGCGAGCCACTGCTGTTCGAGCTGGGCAGCCACGATCGGCCGAGCCCCCGACTCCCGGCGGCGGGCTTCAAGACACGGCCGATCGATGAGCTGGTGCCGATCGGCCTCCGACGACAGTCGCCGCTGCCGATCGCGTCGCTCAGCGAGCCCGAAGTCGCTCGACATTTCGGCCGTCTCGGCCGCCTGAACTTCAATCTGCACCAGGGCCTCTACCCGCTGGGCTCCTGCACCATGAAGTACAACCCAGCCGTCAACGAGGCACTCGCCCGCCTCGATGACTTTGCGGATCTCCACCCTTACCATCCGCCGGCGCGGGCCCAGGGGGCGCTGCGCCTGATGTGGGAGCTGGAACGCACGCTGCTGGCGCTGACCGCGATGGACCGGATGAGCCTGCAGCCGGCGGCCGGCGCGCACGCCGAGTGGACCGGACTGCGCATGATTCAGGCGTACCATCGCAGCCGCGGCGAAGCCCGCGATGAGGTGCTGGTTCCGGACAGTGCCCATGGCACCAATCCCGCCAGCGCCACCCTCTCGCACCTGAAGACGGTGACCGTCAAGTCCGGCCCCGATGGCCTGGTCGACCTGGAGGACTTCAAGAGCAAAATCTCGGTCCGAGTTGCCGCCGTGATGCTCACGAATCCAAACACCGTCGGCCTCTTCGAGAAGGACATCCTGGAGATCGCCCGGCTCTCCCACGAGCAGGGCGTGCAGCTCTATTACGACGGGGCCAACCTCAATGCCCTGGTCGGGGTCGCGCGGCCGGGCGACATGGGCTTCGACGTCGTCCACCTCAATCTGCACAAGACCTTCTCCACCCCGCACGGCGGCGGCGGTCCGGGGGCAGGCCCGGTCGGCGTGAAGTCCCACCTGGTTCCCTTTCTGCCGATCCCCACCGTGGAGCGGACCGATGAAGGCTTCCGCTTCGAGTACGAGCGGCCGCAGTCGATCGGGAAGGTCCGGTCTTTCTACGGCAACTTCGGCATGCTGGTGCGCGCCTACGCCTACATCCGTAGCTACGGCAACACCATCGACGAGGTAGCCCACAACGCCGTCCTCAACGCCAGCTATCTGCGGCATCACCTGCGCCGCTCATTCGACGATGCCTTCAGCGGGCCGTCGATGCACGAATTCGTGCTCACGGCGACCAAGGCGAAGTCGCAGGGTGTGTCGGCCAAAGACATCGCGAAGCGCCTCATCGATCTTGGCTTTCATCCGCCGACCATCTACTTTCCGCTGATCGTGCCCGAAGCTCTCATGATTGAGCCGACCGAGACGGAATCGAAGGCGACGCTCGATGCCTTCATTGCCGCGATGGAGCAGGTCGTCGAGGAGATCGCGACGGACCCTGAGGTGGTGAAAACCGCGCCGCACGACGCCCCGGTCGGCCGGCTCGACGAGGTTCGCGCCGCCCGTCAGCTGGATCTTCGCTGGCGGCCGCCGGTCAGCACGGAGGCGCCGGTCGCGGCGTCGTGAGCTGGCGGTGCGGTGAGGACGTCATGCAGCCACTCCAGGCCGAGGCCGGTCGCCGCCCATAGCGGGAAATAGTCGAAGCGGATCAAGCCGTCGAGCTGCCATCGCGCGGCGGAGTAATCTCATGGTGCCCGGCCGAGGACGAGGCGAAAGAGCCGCCCGGTAACGAACTCGACCGTATGGAATCCGCTGCCGTAGATCAGGGCGCGCCCCCAGAGCGGCACGCGACCGCGCATCGCCTGATGGACCGGCTCGAACAACGGCTGGATCAAGGCGTAGATCGGCAGCATCAACGGGCTCGTGCGCGGATGGAGCCGTCCAGTCTTCAAAAGACTTGTACAGCCGGTGAAAAACAACTCTCCAAAACAGCCGGCAAGGCCATAAAGCATCGCCCGCGGCAGCGGCGGCAGCGAGCCCCTGCCACGCGCGACTTTAGGTGCGAACATAGGTCAACTTTGCGCCCGTCATTCGGTATAATTTGAATACGCGATTTGCTGAATCCTAAGGAAAAAACGACGCCTGCCTATGACGCCAAGGCCATCCAGGTTCTGGAGGGTTTGGAGCCAGTCAGACGGCGTCCCGGAATGTACATCGGGTCTACCGATAACCGGGGCCTCCACCAGCTCACTTCTGAGATTGTCGACAACTCCGTCGACGAGGCGCTCGCGGGCTTCTGCAGCCGGATCGAGGTAACGCTCCACAACGACGGATCGGCGTCCGTCGCCGACAACGGCCGCGGCATCCCCGTCGACATGATGAAGGAGCAAGGGAAGCCGGCCCTCGAGGTCGTGATGACGAAGCTCCATGCGGGTGGAAAGTTCGGCGGTGGCGGCTACAAGGTCTCAGGTGGACTCCATGGTGTCGGACTGTCGGTCGTCAATGCGCTCTCGGAAAAGTTGCAGGTCACCGTCATGCGCCACGGCAAGCAACACTTCCAGGAATACCGGCGGGGCGCGCCGGTCACGCCGCTCAAGGTCGTCGGCAAGGCCGACACCACCGGGACCTATATTCGCTTCTGGCCCGACTCTGAGATGTTCGAGGAGCTCGGCTTCCACTGGGACATCGTGTCGCACCGGCTGCGGGAGCTGGCCTTCCTCAACAAAGCGCTGACCATCCTGCTGCGCGATGAACGGATCGACCTGGACTACAGCTTTTACTTCGAGGGCGGGATCAGCGCTTTCGTGAAGTACCTCAACCGTGACAAGGGATGGGTCAACCTGCGGCCGCTGCACGTGGAACGCGAGATCGAAGGGAATACGGTCGAAGTTGCGCTGCAGTACAACCAGGGCTTCACCGAGAACGTGCTGGCCTTTGCCAACGACATCAACACGATCGAAGGTGGAAGCCACCTGACCGGGTTCCGCTCGGCGTTGACCTCCGTCCTCAACAAGTACGCGCGTAAGGCGAACCTGATCCGTGACCAGGACCCGAACCTCACTGGCGACGATGTGCGCGAAGGCCTGACCGCGGTGATCAGCGTCAAGGTGCGCGAGCCGCAATTCGAAGGCCAAACGAAGACCAAGCTGGGTAACTCTGAGGTCCGCGGCCAGGTCGAGACGGTCTTCTCCGAGTCCTTCACCCAGTACCTCGAAGAGAACCCGCCCGACGCCCGGCGGATCATCGAAAAGTGTTTGGTGGCTGCCCGCGCGCGGGATGCCGCCAAGCGTGCTCGCGAGCTGGTGCAGCGCAAGTCGCTGCTCGAATCATCGACGCTGCCGGGGAAGCTGGCCGATTGCTCCGAACGCGATCCCAGCCTGAGTGAGATTTACCTGGTGGAGGGCGATTCGGCGGGTGGCTCAGCAAAGGGCGCGCGCGACCGTCGCTTCCAGGCGATCCTTCCGCTGCGCGGCAAGATCTTGAACGTCGAAAAGGCGCGCGAGGACAAGATCCTCACCTCGGAGCAGATCCGCAATCTGATCACGGCCCTGGGGACCGGTGTTGGCGAGAAGTTCGATATCAAGAAATTGCGATACCACCATGTGATCATCATGACCGACGCTGATGTTGATGGTTCTCATATCAGAGCCCTACTGTTGACATTCTTTTTTCGATACATGGTGCAGGTGATCACGGAGAAGTACCTCTACATCGCGCAGCCGCCGCTCTACAAAATCACGCGCGGGAAAGAAGTCAGCTATGCCTATACCGAGGAGCAGAAGAACCGGAAACTGGCCCAGCTGACCGGCAAGCCTGAGGTCGCCCGCTACAAGGGTCTGGGCGAGATGAATCCGGAGCAGCTCTGGGATACCACCATGAACCCGCAGAACCGCATGCTGCTGCGCGTCGAGATCGAAGACGCGGTCGAGGCGGACAAGATCTTCGACGTCCTGATGGGCAACGACGTGGATCCACGCAAGCGCTTCATCCAGACGCACGCCAAGACCGTGCGCAACCTGGACATCTAGCCGCCCTGCCCGGGCGGGTTCCCATGAAAATTGCGCTCGATGCGATGGGGGGTGATTTCGCCCCCCAGCAGGTGGTGGCCGGCGGCGTCCAGGCCCACCGTGAGCTCGGTGTCGAGGTCGTCTTCGTCGGCGTCAGGGACAAGGTGGACGCCGCCCTCGCCGCGTCGGGAGCCGGTAAGTGGGCACAGATCGAGGATGCGCCCGAGGTGATCGCTATGGACGAGCATCCGGTGCAGGCGGTGCGCAGCAAGAAAGCGTCCTCCATCGTTCGCGGCATCCAGATGGTCGAGGACGGTCGGGTCAGCGGCTTCGTCAGCGCCGGAAACAGCGGAGCGGTGATGGCGGCGGCACTCTTTGGTCTGCGCCGCATCGCCGGCGTCGATCGGCCAGCGATCGGGTCCATCATTCCCGCCGCGAATGGGAGAAATTGCTTCCTGCTCGACGTCGGCGCGAACACGGATCCCAAGCCGGAGCACCTGCTGCAATACGCCGTGATGGGCAGCATCTACGCCGAGAAGCTGATGGGCGTCGCCAGTCCGCGGGTCGCGCTGCTCAGCAACGGCGAGGAGGCCGGCAAGGGCAACCAGCTCATCCAGGCGACCGAGCCCCTACTGCGGGCCCAGGCGGGCATCAACTTCGTCGGGAACGTCGAGGGTAAGGATATTTTCAGAGGAAGGGCGGACGTGGTCGTCACTGACGGCTTCAGCGGCAATGTCCTGATCAAGACGGCGGAGGGTGTCGCCGAGTTCCTTTTCCAGAGCATGCGTGACGCCGTGAAGGGCGACCCGCTGGCGATGTTAGGCGGGCTGCTGATACGACCCAAGCTGCAGGCCGTTCGGCGCCGGGCTGACTGGCGGGAGTTCGGCGGCGCGCTTCTCCTGGGCGTCAACGGCGTGGCCGTGATCGCCCACGGCCGCTCGGATGCGCGGGCGATCTACAACGCGGTCCGCGTGGCCCGCGACGCGGTCGACCGTCAGGTCGTCCCCACGATTACGGCGGTGGTGCCACCGACGACCGTCAAGGCGCAAAAATCTGCACCATCAGCGGCGCCTTTCGTAACATGACGGCATGGCGGGGAATGGGGCTCGACCGGAGCACCGCGTGGTCGTCACCGGCATGGGAGTCCTGGCGCCGAATGGAAACACCCTTGCGGAGTTCTGGGATAGCTTGATCGAGGGACGGTCTGGCCTCGGAATCGCGACCTCCTTCGACGTGTCCGACCTGCCGGTCAAGACAGTAGCCGAGTTGAAAAACTTCGATCCACGCAAGTACATGGATTTCAAAGAAGCGAAACGGATGGCTCGCTTCAGCCAGGTCGGCGTCGCCGCCGCCAAAATGGCGATCGACCAATCGGGTCTCGAGTTGGCCAAGGAGAACCGGACGCGCATCGGCTGCGAGCTTGGCACCGGGATCGGCGGCTTCAAGGAGATTTCGGAAGAGATCGAAGCGTTTGCCCTCCGCGGGGAGCGCGGCCCGGACCGCATTTCACCCTTCTTCGTGCCCCGCGTGATCCCCAACATGGCGTCCTGTCAGATCGCCATCCAGTTCGGGCTCGAGGGCCCCAACAACACCGACACCACTGCCTGCGCCGCCTCGACGCAGGCGCTGGGCAACGCCTATCGCGTCCTGCAACGGGGCGATGCCGACGTCATGCTCGCTGGTGGCGCCGAGGCGAACCTCTGCCGCTTCGGGCTCGCCTCCTTCGCCGCGATGAAAGTTCTCTCGACCCAGTCAGACGACCCAATCAAGGCGAGTCGGCCCTTCGACGCCCACCGTGACGGCTTCGTCCCCGGCGAAGGCGCGGGCATGCTGGTGCTGGAAACGCTCGAACATGCCCAGGACCGCGGAGCGGAGATCTACGCCGAGATCATCGGCTTCGCTGTCACCGACGACGCCTTCCACATCGTCATGCCGGAGGAGGACGGCGACGGCCCCGCGCGCGCCATGTCGAAGGCACTCGAGGATGCTCATATCGGGCCTCAGGATGTCGACTACATCAACGCGCATGGGACCTCGACCCAACTGAATGACAAGTCGGAGACGGCCGCGATCAAGCGAGTGATGGGCGACCGGGCGAAACAGATCCCGATCTCGAGCACGAAATCGATGATCGGTCACCTGCTCGGCGCTGCCGGGGCGGTCGAGGCGATCGCCTCCATCCTCAGCATGAACCACGGCATCGTCCATCCGACCATCAATCTCGAGCACCCTGATCCCGAATGCGACCTCGACTATGTGCCGAATGAGCCTCGCCGCCACGAGATCCGGGTCGCGATGTCCAATTCATTCGGCTTCGGCGGCCAGAACGCGTGTATCGTTCTCAAGCGGTTTGATCAGAATTAGCGGACTCGGCGCGGCCGGCGCACCGGCGCGTTCCGGTTTCTCCGGGAGTTAGCAAATGGAACCACTGAACATCGGTACCGTCTTGCCGCTGCAACTCGAGAGCGAGATGCGCTCGAGCTACATGGATTACGCGATGAGCGTCATCGTAAGCCGGGCCCTCCCCGATGCTCGCGATGGTCTCAAACCTGTGCACCGCCGCATCCTCTACGCGATGCAGGAGCAAGGGATGACGCCCGGCGCCCGCTACCAGAAGTGTGCCGCAATCATCGGCGAGGTCCTCAAGCACTACCACCCGCACGGCGATGCATCCGTCTACGACAGCCTGGTGCGACTGGCGCAGGATTTCTCGTTGCGGTACCCGCTGGTCGATGGCCAGGGCAACTTCGGGTCGATCGACGGCGACTCGGCGGCCGCTTACCGGTACACGGAGGCGCGGCTCGCCCCGATCGCTGCCGAACTGCTGGTCGACCTCGAGAAAGACACCGTGAACTTCGGTGACAACTACTCCGCGACGCGGCAGGAGCCGCTCGTGCTGCCCGCCCGCCTCCCCAATCTGATGATCAACGGCTCATCGGGTATCGCGGTCGGCATGACGACCAACATTCCGCCCCACAACCTGGGTGAGGTATGCGACGCCGAGATCTATCTGATCGACCATCCCGACGCAAGCACCGAGGACTTGATGAAGATTGTCAGGGGTCCCGACTTCCCGACCGGCGGTATCATCATCGGTCGCGAGGGCATCGCCGCCGCCTACGGCACCGGCCATGGTCGCCTGATCGTGCGGGCCCGCCACACCTTCGAAGAGGCAAAGAACGGCCGCGAGCGGATCATCATCACCGAGATCCCCTACATGGTCAACAAGGCGACCCTGGTCTCGCGGATCGCGGAGCTGGTCGGCGAGCGAAAACTGGAGGGCATCGCGGACCTGAACGATGAGTCCGATCGTCAGGGCATGCGTATCGTCATCGAGCTGAAGAAGGATGCCCGGGCGCTAACCGTCCTCAACAATCTCTATAAGCACACCGCCCTGCAGACGACCTTCGGGGTGATCTCGCTGGCGCTGGTGGAAGGCCGCCCGGTGGTCCTCAACCTCAAGGCGCTGCTTCAACACCACATCGACCATCGCCGCGAGGTGCTGACCCGCCGCACCCGCTACGAGCTCGAGCGGGCTCGCGAACGTGCCCACCTTCTCGAAGGCCTCAAGATCGCGCTCGACAATCTGGATGCGGTCATCAAGACGATCCGTGAGTCGCAGGACGAGAAGACCGCGCAGGAACGCCTGCAGGAGCGCTTCAAGCTCTCGGAGCGGCAATCGAAGGCGATCGTCGACATGCGGTTGGGCCGCCTCACCCGCCTCGAGCGCAACAAGGTCATGGAGGAGTACGAGGAAGTCATCAAGCGGATTGGCTACCTCGAAGACCTCCTGCAGCACGAAGCCAAGATCATGCTGTTGATCAAGGACGAGCTGGGCGAGCTCAAGAAGAAGTATGGCGATCCCCGACGGACAACACTCGACTTCCAGGGCTCGGTCGAGCTCAACGAAGAAGACCTGGTTCCCAAGGAAGACGTGGTCGTCACCCTCACCCACCGCGGCTACGTCAAGCGGGTTCCGGCCACCACCTACCGGCCGCAACGCCGCGGCGGCAAGGGCATCCTCGGCGCGGCGCGCGTCGAGTCCGACTTCGTGGAGCACCTGGCGATCGCCTCCACGCACTCCGACATGCTGTTCTTCACGAACCACGGCTCGGTC
>DASYVR010000054.1:0-1834 GCA_035936995.1 Candidatus Dormiibacterota bacterium
GAGCGCGGCCAGGAAGAGGCCCGAGCCACCGAAGAACGCATTCTGGATGCCGGGCACCGTCGTGATGTTGAAGCCGACCGTCTCCTGGTACATGCCGACGTGGCCCGGATGGACGCGCAGCGTATTGCCGGCCTGCAGGTCATACGTCACCACCTCGCCGTGGAGCTCGACCCGTGCCCGCCCCTGTCCCTGCAGCCGTTGCATGCGAAAGCCCGTGCCACCGAAGATCCCGGCGCCAAGACGTTGCTGGAAGCCGATCGAAAACTGCACGCCCAGCTCCGCACACATGAAGCCGTGGCGGTGGACCATGTAGCCCTGGCCCGGGGCGATGTCCATCGGCAGGATCTGGCCGGGCAGCTTCGCGGCGAAGGCAAGCAATCCCGGCCCGCCAGCCGCCGTGTACTCGGTCATGAAAAGCGTGCCGCCGGCCATGGCCCTGCCGAGTGCGCCCATGAATCCGCCCTGCTGCCCGCCGGCTGACGTCGACGTCTGCATCTGCAAGGCCATCGACATCCAGGACAGCTGGCCTGACTCGGCGAAGACCTTCTCGTTGGGCTGCATGCTCAGCTCGAGGACAGGCATGACGGTGCCGACGATCTTGGATTCCATGCTGCCGATTATCCCTTGGTGAAGTGGTGATGATCAGGGTCGATCGTGGGGCGGCGGGCGGCCTTGCGGCCTGGAGTCTGGGAGCAGGAGTCGCACACCCCGACGACCAGCACCTCCGTCCGCAACGGCTTGAAGTGGTGCCCCTCTTCCAGGTGGGCCTCGAGCTCGCTGACGAGCTCTTCCTGGATGTGCAGCACTCCACCGCAAACCTGGCACACCGCATGGTGGTGATCGCCGCTCGCCAGCTCGTAGTACGTCGCGCCCTCGTCGAGGTGCGCGGCGTAGACCGAGCCCGATGCCGTCAGAGCTTCGAGCGCTCGATACACCGTGCTGCGCGGAAAACTTGGCTTGTCCTTGTGAATCTCGGCAGTGATCTCCTCCGCGGTGCAGTGCCCGCCGAGGGAGACTATCGCGTTATAGACCTGCGCCCGCTGTGTAGTCCGGCGCATGCCCGGGGCTAGCATCAGCGGTCCCTGATCACGCGCAGCGAGCGATCCGCTTTGGTCAGCAACCTGCAGCCGGAAGGCTCGACCACGACGTCGTCTTCGATTCGCACGCCGCCCCAACCGGGGAAGTAGATGCCGGGCTCGATGGTGAAGACCATCCCGGCCTCGAGCACGGTGGCCGAGCCTGGATCGAGGCTCGGATCTTCGTGAGCCTCCAGGCCGAGACCGTGGCCGGTGCGGTGGAAGAAGCGATCGCCCATGCCGGCCGCGTCGATCACGTGCCTCGCTGCTGCGTCGACGGCGCCCGCCGTGGTGCCGGCGCGCACCGCCGCGATGGCGGCGTCGTGCGCCGCGAGCACGAGACGGTGGATCTCCGCATGCCGTTCGCCCGGCTCGCCGACCACCGCCATGCGCGTGGTGTCCGCTTTATAGCCGTCGAAGGCGGCACCGAAATCGAGGAGGACGAAATCGCCCGCGCCGAGCTTGCGACCCGTCGGCCGCATGTGAGGCAGCGCCGAGTTGGGTCCGGCCTGGACCAGGCTTTCAAACGAAAGAGTTCCGCCGTGGGCGCCGATGGCCGCGCCGATCAGGACGGAGACCTCGAGCTCCGTCCGTCCAGGGCGAAGGCGGTCGATGACCTCCTCGCCGACCGCGTCCGTGATCGACGCGGCGCGCGCGAGCTTTTCGAGCTCGGTTTGGTTCTTGATCCGCCGGAGCCGGCGGAGCTCAGGGCTCATGTCAACCATCTCCCGCACTGCCGTGCGGGCGAGCAGCAGCTC
>DASYVR010000055.1:0-1688 GCA_035936995.1 Candidatus Dormiibacterota bacterium
ATCGGCGTGGACGCCGACCAGAAGGACGCCGACCCGTCGGTCATCGCCAGCGCGCTCAAGAAGGTAGACGTCTCTACCTACACGGCGATCAAGAACGTCGTCACCGGCAGCTTCCAGGGTGGAGCCCTGACGTTCAGCATCGCCAACGACGGGGCCGGTTACGCCATCGACAACTTCCCCGGCGGGCTGCCCGCGGACATCAAGACCGAGCTGGACAGCTTCGCGGCCAAGATCAAGGCCGGAACGCTCACACCTCCCGCCGACATCCCGAAGTAATAAAAGGAATCGGGGGGGCGGGTGAGTGCCCGCCCCCAAATAACCACCGCCGCCTGATCCAATAGGAAGGATCGTGGCAGTTCCACCCGCCGCCCCCGCCCGGCGTCCCGTTCTACCCGCTTCCATCGGACGGATCGCGCGCGGGATGGCTGTTCCCATCGGGTCAGTCATCTTCGCCTTTGTCGTCGGCGGCATCCTCGTCGCGGTCACCGGCGGCGACCCGTTCACCGCCTACCAGGGCCTGGTCTGCGGCGGATTCGGGCTCATCTGCAGCGGGGGCGAGAACCCTGCGCTGCAGCTGTCCAACACCATCGTGTTCACCACCCCGCTGCTGATGACCGGTGTCGCCGTAGCCCTTCCTTTCCGAGCCGGCCTGTTCAACATCGGCGCGGAAGGCCAGCTCCTCGCGGGCTCCATGGCATGTGTCGCGATCGGCACCCAGTTCAGCACCCTGCCGGCGCCAATCCTTCTGCCCATGGTGCTCGTGGGGGGAGCGTTGGCCGGTGCGTTGTGGGCCGGCATCGCCGGCGTGCTCAAGGCCACCGTCGGCGCCCACGAGGTCGTGACCACCATCATGCTCAACTACGTCGCCCAGTGGCTGATGCGGTTTCTCATCGTCGGCGGCCCGCTCCAGGCGCCTCACGGTTTTTCGGCCTCCGCGTCGATCGGACCCGGCGCCCGACTGCCGACGCTCCTGCCTCAGGACAACAGCCTCATCTTGTTCGGGCTGCCGTCAAGCGTGTTCCGCGTGCACACGGGCCTGTTCATCGCGCTCGCGGCCGTGGCCCTTTTCGCTTTTGTCCTCTGGCGCACGCCGCTCGGCTATGAGATCCGAGCGGTCGGCCAGAGTCAGCGCGCCGCCCGCTACGCGGGGGTGAGCGTGCGCCGAACCATCATCGTCACCATGCTCATCGCCGGCGCATTCTCCGGGCTCTCTGGCGCGGTGCAGATCGCCGGAGTCGACCACAACCTGACCGACAAATACTTCAGCGACACAACCGGCTTCGACGCCATCGCGGTGACGCTGCTTGGTCTCGGCAGCGGTATCGGCATCATCCTGGCGGCAATCTTGTTCGGCGCCCTTCACGCCGGCGGGGCGGTGATGCAGAGCGACGCCGGGATCTCGGGCAACCTGGTCCTGGTCCTGCAGGCCCTGATCCTCTTCAGCATCGCGGCCAACTTCCTGAGCACCATCAAGGTGCGGATTCCCAGGCTGAGCAGGGCTCCATGACCGTCCTCTCCGACATCGGCCACCTGCTGCTGACCGCCGACCTCTGGCACGCCACGCTCGCCGCCTCGGTTCTGTTTCTGCTGCCCGCCCTCGGCGGCGTCATCTCCGAGCGCAGCGGCGTGGTCAACATCGCGATGGAAGGCATGATGCTGACCGGCGCGTTCTTCGCGGTAGTCGCCGA
>DASYVR010000056.1:0-1746 GCA_035936995.1 Candidatus Dormiibacterota bacterium
CGGTTCCCCAGCAACCTTCCTCTAGCAGCGTCGCAACGGCGACATCGCCGACCTGGTCGACTGATGTGATCCGCGCCCGATAATGGCCGTCGGTGTCCATCGGCCCCTCGGCTGCCATCTTGAACAGCTCCTCGATCGGAACGTCGTACCGGTGGCCGGCCAGCGCCCCATACATCCGGGCATCCGAGTGAAAGGCTCGTTCGAGCTTCGAGCGGTCGCCTTTGGCTGAGCCATCGATGTACAGCTGGATGACCCCCGCGATCGCATCGTAATCGTCGATCGACGTGGCTTCGACGGTCGGTGCCAATGTGGCCATCGTCCCTACCTCCTCACCAAATCGCGCCGATTTTCCCCTGGCGAAATCCTACGCCGATACACAGCGCGGAGGTACGGGAAGGCCGGGATTCGAACCCGGGGAGCGGAAACACCCGCTCAAGCGCTTAGCAGGCGCTCGCATTCGACCACTCTGCCACCTCCCCGCGGAGGCGGTAGCCAGTTTACCCTGTTTCCATGAAAGCTTCCGTCGATGCACAATGGGCTCGCTACGGCCGGGCGCTGATCAGCTCCATGAGCGAGGTGCTGGACGAGACCCCGGACGATATCCATTCAAACCTCCTCGAAACCGCCGACTACTGGCTCTCCGTCGGCCTCGTGCTCGGACTGCGGGAGCCAGACCAGGCGCAACAGCTCCTCCAGGTGATCGAAGCGTATGAGGCAGAGCGCGGCGAGCTGGCGCGAGATGCGAAAAGCCTGATCGGCCAGGTCTTCGAGTGAGGCGTCGCGGCCTCGTCTCCCAGATGTACGCGGCGGCGCGGCTGGCGAACGACGTCTCGACGCTGACCTCAGGCGATCCGCGACGGATCGCGCGACGGGCAAAGAACAAGATCGTGGGCCGGGCACTCGGCCGCGCCGGACTCTGGCGATTGCTCTGGCGATGAACCTAAATGTGACACCGATCATATAAGAATCCGCAAAAGAGTCGAAGCGCGGCAATTCGGCCGCCAGTAGACTGTCGTGAATGACGGACGCGTCGGCCCCGCAGCGGCTCGCTCCCACCACTGACGGAGGCCCGGTCGGGTCGGTCATGGTCATCGGCGGCGCCGAAGACAAGCTGGGTGAGCGGGTCATCCTGTCGCGCTTCGTCCAGCTTGCCGGCGGCGATCACGCCCGGATCGCCGTCATCAGCACGGCCTCCTCCCTGGGCGACGCGGCGACCGAACTCTACCGCCAGATCTTCGCCCGAGTCGGCGCGGTCAAAGTCACGGGACTTCGCCCGGAAACTCGCGAAGAGGCGAACGAGCCGCGAATGATCGAGGCGCTCAAGGACGCTACCGGTATCTTCATGACGGGCGGGAATCAGCTGCGCCTGTCGTCGGTGATCGGTGGAACCAAGCTCGGCGCCGCCATCCTCGATGCCCACGGCCGCGGGGTCGTGGTGGCCGGAACATCCGCCGGCGCGAGCGCGGTGGCAACGCACATGATGGCGTTCGGCAGCTCCGGCGCCACCCCGAAACATCGGATGGCGAACGTCTCGGTCGGCCTGGGGCTGGTGGTCAACGTCGTTGTCGATCAGCACTTCGAGCAGCGGACTCGGCTCGGCCGGCTGCTCGCCGTGGTGGCGCAGTCGCCGTCGCTGATCGGACTGGGCCTCGACGAGGACACCGCCGCCATCATCGACGCGAACGACGTCCTCGAAGTGATCGGCCGCGGCTCGGTGACGATCGTCGACGGCTCCGATGTGATCAC
>DASYVR010000057.1:0-182363 GCA_035936995.1 Candidatus Dormiibacterota bacterium
CGCGATCACGCCAAAGACGATGACGAACCCCAGGATGCCCCAGAACTCGACGTAGCGGCCGAGCGCGGCGAAGATGCTGTCGCCGGGCGCGCCGATCGGCGCAGAGGCCGCGTACTCGCCGAAGCCGGGTGCGTTGACGCTGGCGTACGGGTCGCCGCCGGGCGCACGCAGGGTCGGCAGCGCCCGCCACGAGCTTCCGTCGTAGTATTGGATCTCTTTGAAGGCGCCCGGAGGAAAGCGCATCGTCAGGTGATAGGTAGACGAGGCCATGACCGGCCCACCGCTGGGTTGCCCGAGGCAGGTGATGCGGTAGACATTGCCGCGGATCTCGACGCCGGACGGTGCCGGTGGCGGGTTGGGATCCGGCTGGAGCGTGCACGTCGCGGTCTGGTCTCCGATAGGGGCCTTGAAGGCGCCCGGCCCGAAGTAGATCACGACCTGGCTGTCGCCGGTCTGCACGCCGCCACCGGCGACCTGGCTGTTCAACACCGGGAGCGTCGCCTCGCCGGGCAGCGGCGGCTTGTTCCCGGCCCGAAGGTTGGGCGGCGGCGATTCCCAGCGATAGGGCTCCGGCGGGACCACGATGCCGTCGTAGACCGGCGGGCCGGCGATACGGCCGTGCAGCAGGGCCGCGGCAACGAGGCCAAGCGCGATAGCGGCCAATCCGACGTGGTGCGCCCGCATCACACCCAGAACCAGGCTCCCCAGTCGGCGACGGTATGCGCCAACGCGCAGGGCAGGACCCGTCCGGTCAGCGCGCGCAGGCCGCCGAGCGCGAGGCCGACAGCGGCGTCGAGCGGCATGGCGCCGAGTCCGTAACGCGGCAGGTGAATCAGGGCGAAGACGACCGCGCCCGCCAGGATCGCGGCAACCGGTCCGGCGTCCTCCGTCCACCGCCGGTAGAGCGCGCCGCGGATCGCGATCTCTTCCAGGGAGGCGATCAGGGCGGCGAGCGCGGCCCATGTCCAGAACCCATCGAGCCCCCGCGCGCTGAGCGATCCAGCCGCGACCGGTGCCAGCAGCACCGCGCCAACCATCAGGCCCGCAACCAGCGCGCGCCCTCTTCCCCATCGTGATTCCAGCGCCGACGGTCCCCGTTCGGACCAGCTGATCGCCAGCAGGCAGGCGCCGAAGACCAGCGTGCTGATGAGGTCGCCCACCGGCAGCAGGAGTGCCCGGATCAGCGCGGCGCCCAGCACTAGTCCAGTGAGCCGCGCGGCCCGCCGCGGTGCGGCGAGTCGGACATGGATCACCGGGGCAGCGGGATGAAGCCAGGCGAGCCCGTCGCGAAGACCGGTGGGTAGACGGTGACCTCGTGGCGGAAGCCCTGCCACTGCCAGATGACGCTGGCGGCGCGCGTGTTCTGGCCCATCGCCTCCGCGGCGGTCGCGAACTTGATGCCCGCCCCGTTGGCCAGCGTCCCGTCCGGCAGGTCGAGGCTTCGGGCCGCCGCCCCCATGGCCGTGGCATTCAGGTCGTGCGACCGCGGCATCACGTAATGGAACAGCGCCCAGGCGGCGCCGAATCCCGCGAGCGCTTCCTCGGTCGGATCGCTCCCGAACTCGCGGCGGTAGGCCGCCGCAAAACGGTCATAGATCGCGCGGCCCGTCTGGTTCAGCGCGCTCGGATTGAAACCGTGGGGTGGCCGGTCGGAGGCGAAGACCCCAATCGCGTCGGCGCCCAGCATCGCGCCGAAGTCCGGTACGCATTGCGCCATGGTCGAGCCGATGAAGGCGTCGACGTGCAGGCCGCTCTCGAGCATGGCACGCCGGAAGTCGACACCGTCGGCGATGTAAGAGGCCAGCACCAGGATGTTCGGCTGCGCGGTGCGGACCTGGTCGAGTACCGAGGTCCAGTCGGGCGCGTGGGCGTCGTAGACCACGTTCGCCACCACCTGGATGCCTTCCCGATCCGCCTGCTGCTTGACCGCCGCGGCCACCGACGATGGATAGCCGTCCAGGTTGTGGACGATCGCCATTCGCAATCCCCAGGGCGGCCGGTTGAGACGCGGGGCGAGGACCGTGGCCGCGAAATGGCTCGTCATGGTCCCAAGATTCGAGCCCGCCGCTCCCACCCGAAAGACCAGCGGATAGCCACGACCGGTCAGCTGGTCGGCCACGGCGCCGGCCTCCCAGTACAGCAGGCCGGCCGCCTGGGCGGCGGCACTCACCGGCATCGAGAGGCTGCTCGAGTACGCGCCGACGATGCTCTGGACGCCCTGCGTTTTCAGCTCCTGGACGCGGGCGGCCGCATCGGACTCCGAGGTCAGATCCCTGGTGATCAGCGCGATCGGCGCCCCGTCCACGCCGCCGTCGGCGTTGACCAGGTCACGAGCGATCTGGACGCCGGCATACTCCTGCTTCGCGAGTGGGGCCTGCGGGCCGCTCAAGGGAAAGACGGCGCCGACCTTGACGCTGGCGGTTCCCCCACCCGATGGCGCGCTCGCGCACGCGGCGCAGGCAAGGACGACCCCGATGGCGGCGAGCTGCCGAAGTCGCACCGGGACCATTCTATGGCCCTCCTGACCGTCGGCCCTAGCGCGATCGCCGGCGTTGTCGCAGCCGCTTGTGCACGTCCATCAGCGTCTCCCCCCGGTGCCGGCTGCCCGGGCGCGGCCGCGTCGGCGGGAAGCGCGACCCCCACCAGAGCAGGAGACCAATCCCCAGGGCGATCAGGACGAGCACAACGATCGATCCGGCCACAGCTGCAGTCTATGCGTCGGCGGTCCTCATCCTCCCCCCTGGGGGAGGGCAGGGTGGGGCCTTAGACCTGCTCGATGCCCTTGACCAGGATGGTCACGAAGGCGCCGAGCGCCGTGATGCCGACGAGGGCATAGAAGAACGGCGCGATGAGGTGGAACGGCAGGCCGAGCGAGGCGGCTGCCGCAGCGGCGAAGACGGTGAACGCGATTCCTGCGGACGAGGCGCGACCCCAGGGCGTATGGCGCACGCGCAGCGTGCGCCGCCGAATCAGCAGGTACGTGATGCCACCGACGATGGGAAACGCGTAGCGGAGGGTCACCAGCGCGGCCAGCCACTGGGGCAGAATGCCAATGACCGCCAGCGAGATCGACGCCACACTGAAGAAGAGACCGTCGACGATCGGGTCGTAGAGCCGGCCCCAGCGGGTCGACGCGTGGCCGCGGCGCGCCAGCCACCCGTCCAGCAGATCGGTCACCGCCGCCAGGCCGAACACCAGGACCAGCGGGACATAGGCACCACCGCTCGCCCAGTGCGCGCCCCAGGCCACCCAGACCGCCGCCAGCGCTCGCAGCTCGGTCAGGCGGTTCGGCCATCCGATCGACTGCTGGAGCTCCCCCGACTCGAGGTTGACCATGAGCCCGAGGTGGAGCGCCAGGTCGAAGCTCAGGATGCCCCACCAGAGCAGGCTGGTGACCAGGAACCAGGTGGCCTCGGTGACTCCGGCAACGCGGAGAGCGACGGCCGCGGCGAGCACGATCGCGATGCCGACCCCGGCCGTGAAGCGCAGCCACGACCTCCGCAGCTCATCGTTCAGATGGAAGATCTGCATGGACCGGATCCAGGACGCGCGCCAGAAGGCACCCCAGGCACGGCGACTATACCCGCCTTCTCTGAGCTCATGGAGAAGGCCGATGACGAAGATATTTGGCGGGAGATCAGGCTCGTCCTTCGGGCCGGATCTCTCCGTGGGCCGGCGGACCATGACTTGAGTAAAGTCGCTTTCTCCCGACCCGTCAAGGACCGTACGGTCCGACGCTAGGGAACGACCGGCGGCAGCGAAGCTCCCGGCAGCGGGCTGAGCGAGGGCAGCACGCCGGGCAGGCCGGTGCCGTCACCGGGCGGCGTGCCGGCGGGCGGGCCGCCGCCTGCCGCTGGGGAACCGCAACCGGCAAGCGGCGCGGCCGGATCTGGAGTGATGACGAGGTCCTGGACGCCCAGGTCAGGCGAGACGTCGATCGGCGCGGGCTGGCCGGTGAGCTTGCAGAGCGTCATGCTGGATACCTCGGCTGGACGTGCCCAGTCGGCGGGCTTCTTGTTGCCGTAATAGGCCTTGACGAATTGACGCCACGACGATGCCGGCCCGATTTCGCCCCAGAGCCCGCCATAGCGGCTGCTCATCGACTCGTTGTGCGGTGTTGGCTGCGTCACCGTCCGCCCCATCCACGAGGCCACGGCAAGATCGGACGTATAGCCGATGTACCAGGCGTCCTTGAAGTCGGTGGTGGTGCCGGATTTGGCCGCGACCGGGAAGCCGAGCGAGGGATGAACCGCGCCTTTGAGGATGTCGGTCAACAGGTAGGTCGCTGAGGCGGGCAGCACACGCTCGCCGGCGTCGGGCTGTGGCGTGTTGGACTCGAGCAGGTTGCCGGCCGCGTCCCGCACCTCGAGCACGTCCATCGGCTGAACCTTGTGCCCGCCGTTGGCGAACGCGCTGTAGGCCGAGAGGTGGTCGATCATCCGCACCTCACTGGCGCCCAGCGTCGTCGGCAGCGAGGGGTCAAGCTTCGTGGAGATGCCAAGGCTGGTGGCCGTCGTCAGGACTTTCTGAACCCCGACGTCCTTGAACAGGTGCACCGACGAGATGTTGCGCGACTGCTGCAGCGATTGCCGGAGCGTGATGGTGCCGAGCTCTTTGCCGTCCCAATCATGGACCGGGTAGCCGGGGAAGGCATGGGCGCCGTTGCTGTCATCCAGCGGCGAGGCGGGGGTCCAGCCGTTCATAAAGGCCGTGACGTAGGTATAGGGCTTGAACGACGATCCGGGTTGGCGCGGCGCGACCGTGTAGTTGACCTGACCGCCGATGCCGGCGTTGGAATAATCGGCGCTGCCGACCATCGCCAGCACTTCGCCGGTGTGCGGGTTCATGACCAGCATAGCGCCGTTGTTGACCCGGTAGCTCGAGGCGTAGCGCGCCACGCTATCGTGGACCGCCTGCTGGGCCAGTGCCTGCGCCTTGGGATCCAACGTGGTCACGATCCGCAAGCCACCCCGAAGCAGGTAGCCGGGATCATACGTCTGCTCCAGCTCGTTCCAGACGTAGTCGACGAAGTGGGGCGCGAGCGAGGCCCGCTGCCCGGCGCTGGCCTGATGGGCGGCCGTCAGCACCGGCCGCAGGTCCTGCGCATAGGCTTTGTTGGCAACGGCGGCCGTGATGTATCCGTCCCGCACCATCGCGTCGAGGACGTCACGTTGCCGGCCGCGAGCATGGGCGAACCCGTCGGGCAGGAACGGGTCGAGGTAGGTCGGTCGCTGCGGCAGGCCCGCCAGGAAGCTGGCTTCCGCCAGGTCGAGCTTCCGCGCCGAGGTCCCGAAGTACGTCTGCGAGGCGGCCTCGACACCGAACGACTGGTTGCCGTAGAAGATGGTGTTCAGGTACATTTCCAGGATCTGGTCCTTGGAGTACTGGCGTTCCAATTCGATCGCCAGCACCAGCTCCCGCGCCTTGCGGTCGAGACTGCGACTGCTCGCGCTCGCGCCCAGCAGGTAGTTCTTCACCAGCTGCTGGGTGATCGTGCTGCCGCCCTGCGCCGCCTGCTGGTGCAGGAGGTCGTAGACGCCCGCCGCGAGCATCCGTATCGGGTTGACGGCGCCGTGGTTATAGAAGTCCTGGTCTTCGATCGCGATCGTCGCATGCCGCAGGTCCCAGGCGATCTCGTTCAGCGGCACCACGGTTCGCTGCTGCTGGTAGCGCTCCTCCAGCAGGGTGACCCCGTCGCGGGCGTAGATCCGGGTGGTCTGCGGCAGGTTCTGAGCACTCAGGTGGTCCAGGCTGGGCAGCTCGCCCGCGTAGCTGTACAGCAAGGTCCCGGCGCCGAGCACCAGCATCAGCAACCCCACCGAGGTGAGCAGCAGAATCCGCCGCAACCATTGCCGGCCCGGCCGGCCCCCAGCGGACGCTCGACGGGATCCCACGGCCGGCCGGAAAACGCGCCGAGCTCCTCGTCGACGGCGCCGGACCGGAGAATCACCCATGGAGCGACCAGTAAACGACGGCATTGGCCGGTAGGTTACTGACGCTCTTCTGGACGCTCAGTGAAGAAGCGCGGCTTTCCCGTAGGTGGCCGCCGTGTAGAGGGGGCCCAGAAAGAGGCCCATGAAGACCACCCCGGCCGCCGCCAGCGCCACCGCCACCCGGACACCCGGCTCGAGGCGCACCGGGACTACTTCGAACACCGGGGGATCGACAAAGGCGATCCGCAGGACCCGGACATACCCGAGAGCCGCCAGCATGATGTTGAGGGCGCCTACCACCGCCAGCCAGGCGTAGCCGCCGTCGACCGCGGCCTGCAGGACGAGCAGCTTTCCGAAGAATCCCGCGACCGGCGGCAATCCGATCAGCGAGACGATAGCCAGCCCGAGCGCGAGAGCCAGCCCCGGCGTCGAGCGCGACATGGCGGCGAGGTCGCGGGTGGCATCGCTGTGCACCGAGCGGGCGTAGCCGATGATCGCCGCGAAGGCACAGATGGTGGTCACCGCCAGCGCGGTCAGGAACACGAGCAAGGCACCGAGGCCGAGACGCTTCAGATCGGTGAAGGCGGCCAGCGCGTAGCCGGCCTGCCCGATGCTGGAGTAGACGAGCAGTCGGCGGACGCTGGTTTGGGTCAGAGCCAGCAGATTGCCGGCGGTCATCGCGAGCGCCGCCACCCCCGCAATCACCGCGGCGTATGGGATCCGGCTGCCGCCGAAGGTCGATGCCGCGAGCCGGCCAAAGACCGCGAAGGCGGCCACAAGCCCGACGGACAGGATGAAGATGATGACCCGGGGCGGAACGCCGGCCTCGAACCCACGGGTCCACCAACGCACCGGCAGCAGCCCCATCCGCAGCGCCAACCCCGCCAGGACAAGGCAGAGTGCCAGCAGCAGCGCCGGCTGGTTCCCACGCAGCGCAGCCACCGCCTGGCCGGCCGCGGCCAGCCGCGTTTCGCCGGTCAGGCCGAAGATCAACGCCAGTCCATAGAGCAGGACCGCCGAGCTGGCGGCGCCGACCGCCAGGTAGCCAAGACCGGCGCCGATGCCGCCGGCTCCACGACGGGCCAGCCCCGTCAGCACATAGAGGTTGATGGCTAGCAACTCGAGGGCCAAAAAGAGGCTGACCATCTCCGCGGCAGAGGCGGCCAGGATCGCGCCCAGCGTCGCCAGCAGGAAGAAGCCGGGCTCGGCGGCGGACCGCGACTCGCCGGGGACGATGTCGCCACCGCTCGCAAGCAGGCAGAGGGCGGCGGCGCCCAGCAGCACCACGTCCGTAAAGATTGCGAACCCGTCGACCAGGAACGCGCCGTCGAGGATGGTGATCGTCTGCTTGAACTGTGTCGCCAGCGCCAGGAACGCCAGGACCAGGCTGATCAACGCCACCGTGGTTGTCGAGGCGCCGGGCCGCAACCTCGCCAGGAGGAACACAAGCATGGCCCCGGCGAGCAGCCAGAGCTCCGGCGAGAAGGCCAGAAGGTTACCGACGGTCATCATCCGCCACTGCCGCGAGCCAGGAGGCTGAGCACGGATAAGTTGATGCTGTCCATCAGGATGGCCGGCAGCACGCCGAGCAAGACGATCAGCGACAGCAGGCCGACCCCGCTGGCCAGCTCGAACGTCCCCAGGTCGCGGATCCGGCCATGGCGTTCCGGCATCGAACCGAAGAAGATCCGCTGGACCGTGAGCATCATCGCGCCGGCCACCGTAAGGATTCCCACCAGCGCCAGGAGCGTGGCAATGCGATGGCTGGGATACGCCCCGACCACGATCATGAATTGAGCGACGAAGCCGGCCAGGCCGGGGAAGCCGAGGGCGGCCAGCGCGGCGAACATCCAGAGCACCGCCCCTTTCCCCATGCGCCCGGCCATCCCGCCCATGTCCCGTATGGCGCTGGTGCCCGTGCGCTCGGTGATGGCCGCCGCCAGCAGCATCAGGAGCGCCGCGGTCAGCCCGTCGGCAACCATCAGCAGCACGGCGCCGTTGACGGCCACTGGCGCGGCGGACGCCGCAGCAAGCAGCACGAGACCCATGTGGCTCATCACGACATAGCCGACCAGACGTCGCAGATCGTCCTGCGCGATCGTCGCAATGGCGCTCCAGAGCACGGTGACGATCGCGATCACGACGACGGCGCCGACGATCCGATGGAAGGTTTCCGGAAACTCGCCGAGGTTGACGCGGATGATGCCGTAGCCGCCGAGCTTCACCAGCACGCCACCGAGGATCAAGGCGACCGGCGCCGACGCCGCGGCCTGTGCATCGATGAACCAGGTGTGGAAGGGGAAGACCGGCAGCCTGACCGCAAAGGCGATGAAGAACAGCCAGGCGATTAGCGTCGCTGTCGCAGCCGGTAGCGTCAGATCGTGGAGGGTCGAGATGTCGAAGGTCCGAACCGGCGCCTTGAAGTACAGGATGAGGATCGCGAGCAGCAGCAGGGCGCCCCCGGTCAGGTCCACCGCCAGGAATTTCCAGGCCGCATGCAGCCGGCGCGGGCCGCCGAAGCGGGCGATCAGCAAGAACATGGGAACGGCCTGCAGCTGCCAGAAGAGAAAGAAGAGCAGGTAGTCGAGCGAGGCGAAGACGCCGTTGACGCCGGTCTCCAGCAGGAGCAGGAGGATGAAGTACTCCCTTGGCTGCTCGCGCAGCCGGCGCGAGGTAAGCACGGCGACGACGAAGAGGAGGGCGCTGAGCAGCAGGAGCGGCATGCTCACGCCGTCGACGCCCAGGTGGTAGCTGGAGCCGACGCCCGGCAGCCAGCGGCGCGTTTCTTCGTAGGCAAAAACGCCGGTCTGGTCGCGGAAGCCGTACCACATCGCCACGCCGAGCGCGAGGACGAGCGCGGTCGCGGCGATCGTGAAGGATCGAATGCGCTCGCGCTGCGGGTCGGTGCGAGCCGGGAAGAAGAGCAAGCCGATGGCGCCGAGCGCCGGGATCCAGACCATGGCGCTGAGCAGCAGCGTCATCCGGCCTTCCCCGTGATCCCGCCGGCGAGCACGATCGCGAGCGTGCCCAGCGCGACCAGGCCGGCGAACAGCGCGATCAGGAGTTGCCGGATCCGCACCTCGGCCAGCCATCGCCGCGGCTGCCCGGCGAACGCGACGCTGTCAGAGATCAGATCCAGGGCCGCATCGACCACGCGCGTCTCGACCCATCCCGCGGCGCGGCTCAGCGGAAGCAGCAGGGCCGAGCCGCCGAGTCGGTAGGCCCGGTCGAGGAAGAGTCCCTCCCCCATCGCCTGGCGAATCGGTTGGAACGCGGCCGGCACGGGCACCCGTCGCGCATACACCACCCAGGCAACGACGGCGCCCACGGTGGCGGCGACCGCAATCACCCCGGCCGCCATGAAGTGCGAGTTGGGCAGGGGCACGCCAGGGAACGTGACGAAGGCGATCGGATCGGTTCGCCCGCGGAACCCACGGATCCCCGCGACCACACTGGGGATCGCCAGGATGGCCATGGCCAGCGCGATGCGGCCGCCCGCGTCGCGGATCCGCTCCGGCTCGAAGCGGCGCCGGCGGGCGGTCTCGCCGGTGAAGACGAGGGCAAAGATTCGAACCAGCGCCATCGCGCCGAGGAACGTCACCGCCGTGATCACCGCGATCGCGAGCGGGCTGCCCAGCGCAAGCGCCTTTGACAGGATCGTGTCCTTGCTCCAGAAGGTGCTGAACGGCGGAATGCCCGCCTCGGCGGCGACCGCGATCAGCATCAACCACCCGGTGAAGCGCATCCGTCGCCACAACCCGCCCATCTCCGCCAGGCGTTCCGTGCGGAGCTCGCGGATGATCACCCCCGCGCCAAGGAAGAGCAGCGCCTTGGGCCAGGCATGGGTGAAGAGTTCGAAGATACCGGCGCCATAGGCGCCGATGCCGAGCGCCAGGATCATCAGGCCGAGCTCGCTCATGGTGGTGTAGGCAATCGCGCGCTTCAGGTTGTCCTGGAAGAGCGCCCAGAGCACGCCGAGAACGGCCGAGAGCCCACCGGCGATGGCGAGCAGCGCCAGGCCCCGGGGGCTGGCGTGGAACAACGCGTAGGCGCGGGCGATGAGGTAGACGCCGCAGACGGCGCCCCCAGCCGAGTGGATCAGCGCGGCGGCCGGCGCCGGGGCCTGGGCGCTTCCCGGCAGCCACACGTGGAACGGGAACTGAGCCGATTTCGCCGCCGCGGCGATGAAGACGAGGATCGCCATGATGAACAGTCCGTTGGCGCTGACCTGGCCATGGGTGTACTGTCCGGCGAGCGTCTGAAAGTTGAGCTCGTTGAAGCGGAAGTAGATGTAGGCGACGGCGGCCAGCAGCGCAAGGTCGCCGATCGCCGAGATGATGAAGGCGCGCAAGGCTGCCGCGGCCGCCTCTTCCCGCTGCCACCAGTGCCCGATCATCAAGTAGGTCGACAGGGTTACCAGCCCGAAGAAGATCAGCATCTCGAAGTAGTTGATCGACAGCGCCACGCCCGTCATCGCGAAGGAGGCGAAGAGAAGGACGCAGAAGAAGCGCACCACACCGTCCTCCCGCCGCATGAAGGCGAGCGCATAGAGCTGAACCAGCAGGCTGACGACCGCGACCGTGATCAGCATCACGGCAGCGAGGGGATCCGCCAGCACGCCCCAGTGCAGGTTGAACTCGTTGGCGCTACCGGACTGCCCGGTGAAGAACTGGAGGAACGTTTGCGGCCGCTCGAGGTGGAGCGGGTGCGCGACCTCGATCGCGACCACCAGCAGGGCGCAAACGGCGGCTGCCAGCGTGAAGATGACCGAGATCGCCGCGCTCACCCGGCGCGAGTCGATGGTGAAGGCGAGGATGACCAGCACCGCGATCAGCGGCAGCAGCAGCGCGAACAGCGCCAGCAGCGTTGGGCTCCAGGTGTCCAGCGGCCCCTTGGGCGCCGCGGCGAGCAGGTCGAGCATCAGGGTCCGGCCGGCCTACCCGCGGTCCGCGTCAACCGAGAAATTGCGCTGTTCACGGTAGATCAGCGCCGCCATCGCGAGACCGACTGCGAGCTCCGCGACGGCGATCGCGCCGGCGAACAGCGCTACCGCCGCGCCGGCCGTCGCGTGCACCGCCCCAAGGCCGAAGCGTGCGAACGCGACAAACGCGATGCCGCCGGCCATGAACATGAACTGCGTGCCGAGCAGCATGACAATGGCGCTGCGCCTGGCGACGAGGGCAAACGCGCCGACCGCAAAGAGGGCAGCTGAGCCAACCAGCATGACGTTGAGCCCGGCGCTCATCGGCTCGACCCACGGGCCCGTGGATCGCGTCGCCCAGGGTCACGCCCGGACGTCGTTGACCCTCCCCGCAGGGTGGGGGCCGCCAGCAGCAACCCGCTCCCGAGCGCCGCGGACGCGAGGATCACGACCAGGACGGCCAGCCCCACAACGTAGGTGTTGGTCAGCGTCTCGCCAAGTCCGGGTCCCGGATTCCCGATCAAACGAACCGGCCACGAGGTCGTCGCGACGACGACGACCAGCAACGCCATCAGGGCGGCCGCCACGGCGGCACCGATGATCCATTCGCGGCTGAGCGGTCCCAGGGTTGACGCCTTGAGTCCTGTGGTCCCCCGGAGCAGCCCGATCAAGAGCAGGGCGCTGACCGTCGTAAAGAGCAAGAGCTGAACCGCAAAGAGCAGGAACGGCGCGATCGTCAAGTAGAGCAGTGCGACCAGCACCATGCTTCCGGCGAACGCGCCCGCCGCATACATCGTGTTCCGAAGTAACACGCTGGCGAGTGCACTGCCAATCATGAGGATCAGCACGGCGTAGATGAATAGGACCACGGGTGGCGAGGTAATCGCCTGCGGCAGCGTGCCTTTCAAGAGCACGGCGTCAGATTCTATCTGGCGGCACTGGGGTCAGTATTCGACTTCCCCTTCCCCCGGCGCCCAGTAGGTCTCTTCTTTAATGGACGGTTGCTCGAATCCGCGCCGTCGGAGGATGTCGCGGGCGTTGACGATCATGCCCGGATTGCCACAGAGATATGCGGTTGTGGCCTCGGGCGTAAGGCCCAGGTTGTCCGCGTACTTGCGGACCAGGTCGTCGACTCTCCCCCGCTCGCCCTGCCACTCCGGATCCTCCCAGGGCCGGCTGATCGTCGGAATGTACGTGAGCCAGGAATGCTTCGTCGCCACCTCCTGCAGCTCCCGGTCGTATCCGAACTCGTCAGAGCGCGACACGCCCTGCAACACAACCAGGCGAAACGGTTGGGCGAGCCTTCCCTCCTTCAAGTCCCGCAGCAGGGTCCGGACCATGCTGACGTAGGGCGCGATTCCGGTAACCGTCGAGATCAGGAAGTGCTGGCTGTGCCCCGACTTGACGTCGACGTTGAAGACCCCTTTCGCCTTCTTACGCATGAAGACGCGGTCGCCGACCTGCAGCCGGTGTAAGTGCGGCGAGAGCGCGCCCTCATGGACTTTTTCGATGAAGAATTCGAGTTCGGGCTCGTAGGGACTGGAGGCGATCGAGAAAGCCCGCTCCAGCACCTTGCCGTTGTTGTCGACACCGAAGGCCACGTACTGGCCCGCCTTGAATGCCAGGGCCTCCGGGGGCTTCATCCAGACCGACCACAGCGTCGGCGAGTAGTCCTGCCGCCGCGTGATCGGCGCCATCATATATTTGTCCGACGGGTCGGCAGCCACGGCCCCTATCCTATTCGGCACCGGCCTGGCTGGCCGGCGAACCGAAGATCAAATCCAGCGCGATGCCGAAGACCGCCAGCACGATCCCGGCGCTCAGGAACGTAAAGGTCGCCCCGCCCGACAGGTAGCCGCGTCCCCAGAGCGCTCCCAGCAGGAAAAAGAACGCGCCCGCAACCGCCAGCCAGTAGGCGTTGCGGCCTCGTGAGGCGAGTTGCGCGGCGAGGACACCGCCGAGGCAGGTCAGGTACACCAGGCCGATCAAGCCGAAGGTCGGCAGCAATGGATGTTGGGAAGCGGCGTCGAGCAGGCTCAAACGTCGCCCGCGGCAATCGGCCCGCCGCCGATCACGCGGTCGCCGTCGTAGAACACGGCGGCCTGCCCGGGCGCCAGCGCCCGCTGCGGCGCATCGAAGTCGATGCGCGCCTGCTCCCCCAGCGGCGTCACCAGAGCCGGGGCCTGTGGGGCGTGGGAGCGGACCTTCACGCTGGCTCGAAAGGCGGCAGGGGGCACGCGGCCGGCGACGTAGCGCACGTCCTCCAGCCGACAGCTCGACCGCAGCAGCTCGTCTGGGCCACCAACCCGGACCGTATTGGTGGTGGCATCGATACCGCTGACGTACCGTGGTGGGGAGGCCGGCCCGCCGGCCTGCAGCCGTAGGCCCGAGCGCTGGCCGATGGTATACATCGCGATCCCATCGTGTTCACCGACGACGGTACCGCTCTGGTCGACGATGGCGCCCGGCCGCACCCGCTCGCGGAAGCGTTCCTTCAGCAAGCTCCGGTAGCTGCCGTCCGCCACGAAACAGATCTCCTGGCTCTCAGGCTTCAGCGCGGTGACCAGGCCGAGTGCCGAAGCCTTCTCCCGCACCTGGGCCTTGGTCCAGTCGCCGATCGGGAAGGCGAGGACGCCGAGCTCCTCCTGGCCGAGCTGATAGAGAACATATGACTGGTCCTTGCGCTCGTCGACCGCCTTGTGGAGCGTTCGGCCCGCAGGCCCCTCAAGGATCCGGGCGTAATGTCCGGTCGCCAGCAGACCGGCGCCGAGCGCCAGGGCCTTCTTGAGGAGCAGCCCGAACTTGATCGTCTCGTTGCACCGGATACATGGGTTCGGTGTGCGCCCGTCGAGGTAGGCCTCCGTGAAGGGATCGATCACGGCCGCCCGGAAATCGTCCTCGAAGTTCAGCACGTAATACCGGATGCCGAGCCGGTTGGCGACCCGCCGCGCGTCCTCGACGGCATCGAGCGAGCAGCAGCCGTGGTGCTTGTCGAAATCCCTCGAGGCCAGCTCCTTGGGCCAGAGCTGCAGGGTGAGCCCGAAGACCTCGTGGCCCTGGTCGCGCATCATCGCGGCGGCGACCGACGAGTCGACGCCGCCACTCATGGCGACCGCGACCCTCACTGAAGCTCCAGCCGCTGGACCCCAATGCCACGACTGCGGCAGTACTCGAGCGCCCGATCGACCTCGGCCGGCTCCCCATCCAGATCGACCTCGACCCATCCACTGTCGTTGGCAACGTCGGCGCGCCGGATGTTCGTCACTACCTTGAAGTCCTTGCCGAGCCGGTAGATGACGGGGTCATTCAGCGTGTCGCCGCGGAACGTCAGGCGCACCGTCGTCCGCGCCATGGAGGTCAGCCCCCAGCGACCGCCGGCACGATGGAGAGGTCGTCGCTGTCGTTCAGTGGCGTCTTGAGCCCGGACCCGAAGCGAATGTCCTCGTCGTTCCGATAGATGTTGATGAACTGGCGAAGCTCCCCCTTGTCGTCGTAGAGCCTCTCCCGAAAGCCCGGGTACTTCTCGTTCAGCGCGTCGAGCGCCTGCGAGACGTCGCCCGCACTGACCTCGACAATGGCCGCACCGCGCGTGAGCTGACGCAGGGCGCCGGGCACGCGAATTTTGACCGCCATGTGGAGGTCATTATAAGTAAGGATGGGCGGCGGGCCGGCCCGCCGCCTCAACGCACACAGTGTTGTTACGCCGCCTGGGCTGCCGGCTCCCGCTTCGGCAATTGAGCGACCAGGTAGTACAGAACGCCAACGAGGAGGATCAGGCCGATCGTCGCCTCGAAGATCGACACGCCGCCGATTGCTCCAAGCCACGATGGGTAGTTCGGCAGAGCACTGAGGTTTGGATTGCTCGTTATCCTTGGCCACAAGAAGTTGACGATCATGGCCGCACCCCACAGGATCGCCAGGACGTTCACGACCGTGCCCCAACTCCCCAGCTTGAACGGCGCCCGCTCGGTTGGCCATCCCTTCATGCGGGCTCTCAGCACGGCAATGTTACCCAGCATGTACGAGAGGTAGATCAACCCGGTCGCGCCGGTCGCGAGCAGGATCGCGTTCGCGCCATAGGTCAATGGGATAGCCGCCAGAACGCCGACGACAAGACAGACGCCAACCGGCGTGTGCAAGGTCGGGCTGACCCGCCTGTAGAAGCGGCTCAGTGGCAGCTTACCGTCACGCGCCATGCCAAACGCGAGGCGGATCGTTGAGGTCTGGATAGCCAGGCAACACACGTAGATGGCAGCCAGCACGATCAGGAGGTAAACGCTGGCCAGCCACTTCGGCATCACAGCGTTGAAGATGTCGGCCGGCGACAGGATTGTGGCAGAACCCGCACCCGACACGAATTTGGCCATGTCGGGGATCGCGACGAGGGTCGAGTAGAGGAAGATCCCGCCGATGATAAAGGCGCCGACGATGGACCCCAACACCGCCTTGGGAGCCTCCACCCGTGGATTCTTGGTCTCTTCTGCCAGCGTGCTGGCCGTGTCGAAGCCGTAGATGACGAAGAGGGACATGAACATGGCTGCCAGGAAGACGCCTGCGTGGCTAGTGAATCCGCCACTGCCGAGATAGCTGGTGTCGAAGATCACGCCCGCCGATTGATGGTGATAGAAGATCAGCAACACGAGAGCGAAGACCACCATGCCCAGGATCTCGAAGACGACGCCGGTGTTATTCACCAGAGCAACTAGCCGAACCCCGTAGATATTCAAAAGGGTTGTGCTGGCCAGCACCAGCGCCGCGATAACGATTTCGCTAGTGAGGGTGGATGTGATCCCAACCCCGAGATTGTTCAGCAATGGGATCAGCACGATGGGGATGGTCGCGTCGACCGCCGTCACCGTCAGGACCCCGGCGAACAGGTAGATCCAACCAGTGAACCAGGAGTAATGGCGGTTTGACAGGTACTTGGTCCACTGGTAGACGGAACCAGCGACGGGAAAGTGTGAGCTGATTTCGGCAAAGTTCAGGGCAACCAGGAACTGGCCCAGGGCGACGAGCGGCCAGCTCCAGAAGAAGAACGGTCCGGCAATCGCCAGGCCGATCGGAGCGAAGAGCGTGAAGATGCCGGTGCTGGGCGAGATGTAGGAAAAGGCAACGGCGAAGCTGGAGTAGACGCCGAGGATTCGCTTGAGCTCTTGCTTGTAGCCAAAGCCGGCCAGGTCGCGGGCATCGGCCGCCTCCTGGCCGCCGGAAGTCGGCTCAGCGGTCGATCGCGGTGGACGCGTCATGACGCCGTCGTCGGGCATAGGGGGGTTCCCTCCTCTCCCTTGAATTCAGGCAAACGTAGCAGGCGGTCGGGAGTTCGTCAATGACTTAATCGAAGAGCAAGGAGGCCCACTCTTCGCCCGCCAGGTCGAGGGAGAGGTGTTGCAGCGGCCCGAGCCCCCGAACCGTGAGCGGCAGCCGCCGAGGCAGCCGGCCGGCGATCCTCGTATCGAGAAGAAGGTCCCGGCCATCGACCGAGCCGATCCGCGCCAGCGACCATCGTTCGGCACGCCTCTCGTCGCGGATCCTGACGTCGCAGATACGGCCACCGCCGCAGCATCGAGTTTCTTCGTAGGCCACAACCAGCCGGCGATCGGCCCGATGGCTGGCGAGCCACATGCGAGCGCGGGCGTCCGGCTCCACCTGGAAACCTAGAATCTCGTTCATCGCTGAGCTCGCCTCGATCGTAGTCCTCAACGGCCGCATTTGGGGCGGGCGGGATGGAGCTTCGGCGCTGGGGATCGCCGGCGACCGTGTCGTGGCTGTCGGAAACGACCATGAGACCCGGACGCTGATCGGCCCCAGGACGACCGTCATCGATGCCGGCGGGGGTCTCGTGATGCCCGGCGTCAACGACGCCCATGTCCACTTCCTGGCTGGCGCCCGCAACCTGCGGAACCTCGAGCTTTCGAACGAAACCACGGTCGACGGGGTCCTGCGGCGGATCGCCGAGTTCGCGCGCACCCATCCCGATCGGGATTGGCTGCTCGGCCGAGGCTGGTTCTATGCCGTCTTTGTGGGCGGGATGCCGCATCGAGCCCTGCTCGACCCGGTGATTCCCGATCGGCCGGTCGCCATCGAGGCCTACGACGGCCATACCACCTGGGTGAATACGCCGGCCCTCGCTCGTCTCGGCATCACCGACCACACCCCCGACCCGCCACGAGGCGAGATCCAACGGGACGCCGCCCGCCGCGCGACCGGGATCCTCAAGGAGGCCGCCATGGAGCTGGTCGACGGGGCGCTGCCCGCGCCGACGCCCACTCAGGATGTCGAGAGCCTCGCAGCAGCGGCCAGCCTTGCCCACCGGCAGGGGCTCACCAGCGTCCAGGAGGCGGGGGCCGGCCCGGAGCAGTTCGAGATTTACCAGGTGCTTCGCTCGTCTGGCCGCCCGATGGTCCGAGTCCGGCTGGGGCAACGCATGGAGCCGGGCCTCTCGATGGCCGACTGGGAGCGGCGGCTTGCGGAGTACGAGGCCGTCGCCTTCCCCCATCGCAACGACCCGTGGATCTCCGCCGGGATCGTCAAGGCCTTCGCCGACGGCGTCATCGAGTCGGGCACCGCGGCCATGCTGGCCCCCTACGAGGGCGCGACGACCGGCCAGGCCGGGGCATTCGGCTATCCGCAGTGGGAACCCAGCGAGCTGGCTGAGGCAGTACGCATCGCCGACGGTCGCGGCTGGCAGGTGCAGATCCACGCGATCGGGGACGCGGCCGTCCGCACAGCGCTCGACGCCTACGAGCGAGCGGCGGCTCTCAACCGGACGCGCGACCGCCGGCACCGGATCGAGCACATCGAGACCATCGATCGCGCGGACATCCCGAGATTCGCCTCGCTCGGCGTGGTCGCCAGCATGCAGCCCTACCACGCCGACCCGGAGCCGGCGCAGCTCGATCTCTACATTTCGAAGATCGGCCCTGACCGTGCCTCGCGAGGCTGGGCGTGGGGGTCCATCCGGCGGACCGGCGGCCGGCTGGCCTTCGGCTCGGACTGGCCGGTCGTTTCATTCGATCCGTTTCTCGGCATCAACTCGGCGGTCAATCGCACCACGCGGGACGGCCGGCCGCCGAGCGGCTGGCTCCCCCAGGAGCGCCTATCGCTGGTCGAGGCGCTGTCGGCGTACACGATGGGCAGCGCCTGGGCCGCCCACGAGGACCAGCACAAGGGAACGCTGGCGCCGGGCATGCTGGCAGATGTCGTGGTGCTGGATCGAGACCTGTTTGCCGTCTCGCCCGGCGAGATCGTGAACACCGCCGTCCGGGCCACGATCATCGGTGGCCGGGTAGTTTACGAGAGGAATTCGGAGACCAGCCGCTGAAAGTGATAGACGCCGTTCTCGCGCTTGGCGTTGAAGCGGCCCCGATCGTACGAGCGTGACTTGAGCCCGCGCTGGACCTGCTGGCAGAGCGCGATGTCCTCCTGCTGGATCTCGTCGGAGAACGCGATCGTCTGCTGCATCGACTCCCAGCCCGGGCCGGTTCCCGGCTGCGCGAAGAACCACTCGAAGACGGTCAGCGTCTTGTCGACGCCGAGCGGGAGGATCACGTTGGAGCTCATGTTGTCCTGGTAGATGTTGAGCATCGTGTTCGGGAAGACCCAGTAATACAGGGCGTCTTCCTCGGTACCGGGCTGCCGGACGTAGCGCCGGTCGCGACCGGGTTCCTCGCCGGGCTTCAGCTCCCGGATCGGCGCGTGTTGCTTGGAGTAATAGCGAAACGTCTCGACCCGATAGGCGTCGTAGTCGAGCTCTTTGAACAGACCCGGGTGCGCGATCGGCAGGTGGTAGCCCTCGAGGTAGTTGTCGACGTACACCTTCCAGTTGCAGTCGATCACGTAATCGCGGCGTTCCACCAGCTGCATCCGGTCGACGTCATAGCCGGCGCGCAAGACTTCCGCGGGAATTCCGCCGAGCACCTCGGTCAAGGGGGGTGCAGCATCGTCAAGATTGGCGAACACGAACGGGCCCCAGCGCTCCACCCGAATCGGTACCAGCCCGAAATCAGCCTTGCTGAAGTTCTCGGTGCCGTCCATCTCCCGGGCGACCTGCAGACGCCCGTCCAGACCGTAGGTCCAGCCATGGTAGGGGCATTGCAGGCTGCGGCGGTTGCCCTTCGAGAGCACCACCTGTGCGGCGCGGTGGCGGCAGACGTTGTAGAAGCCGCGCAGCGTGCCATCGAGGCCATGGGTGATCAGGATCGGCTCGTCAAGGATGGTGGTGGGCTTCAAGTCGCCTACCCGCGTGAGCTCGTCCGCCCGGGCCACCAGCTGCCAGGTGCGGCCGAAGATCCGGTCGCGCTCTTTCTCGAAGATGGCCTCGTCGAGGTACGCGCTAGCCGGTAAGGTGAAAGCGCGGGCGAGATCTTCGCCCGCGCTCACCGACCGGTCTTGCGTGATCGACACGCGACGAAGTCTACGCTCGGGTGACTCCCGCCAGCTCGCGCCGGTCGGCGGTGGTCCCCTCATCGGGCCAGCGGTCGTGAACCGCATGGGAACGACCCATGGCGTAGAAGATAACCGCGATCACGAGCATGACGGCTGTCGCGCCGAAGATCGTCAACTCGTATGTGGCGCGGTCGACGTTGACGCCGCCCACCGAGACCGCCGCGGTGACCTTGTTAGAGAACATGTTTGGCCAAAGCGAGAAGATGGTCGCGGCCACCACATAGAACTCGCACAACAGCATGCTGACCCAGAGACCGATCACACCTCCGCCGATCCGGTAAGGCCGGTGGGCGTTCGGATACTTTCTGCGCAGCACGACGATCGCCGGAAAGACCAGCACATAGGAGAAGGTCGTGGTCGAGATCACCAGGCCGAGCACGATGGTGAAGAAGTTCTTCAGGCTCCCACCGGTGATCAGGAAGTTCGCGACCAGGAACGCGCTAGCCAGGATTCCCGACGTCACATTCACCGGAACGGGCGTACCGAACCGCTTCGAGAAGTAGCCCAGGGAGCGAGGACCGGAGCCGGCCAGCGCCCCGATCGCCATCAGACGGTCAGACCCCATCAGCCAGACCGTCCCGCTCGACAGGAGCGCAAAGACGACCGCGGCGCCGACGATGCCGTTCAGGACATTCGCCGAGCCGCTGCCCAACGCCTGGTTTACGACCGTCTGGTAGCCGGCTACGAAGCCGCTGACGTTCACGATGTCCTTGCTGCTCAACACCAGGATGACACCGATAATCGGGACGGCATACCCGAGGGTGCTGATGATCCCGGCGAGTGTCACGGCCCGCGGGATATCCCGCTGCGGGTTGTCGATCTCTTCGCTGGCGTTGCTCTGAACCTCGAAGCCGACCCACTGGAAGACGAGGACGCCGATGACGCCGACGAACGCCACACCAAGGCCATCGAACATGCCGCCCAGGCTGCCCTTGAAGCCGTGTTGGGTGCCAGAGATCAGCACCAGCACCGCAAATAGGGCGAAGAGGCCAAGCTTGACAAGCGCGCCAAGGTTGGGCACCCACTTCATCGAGCGAAGCGACAGGATGTTCATCATCACAGCGACCCAGATGAACGCCAGGCCGACGAGGATCGACAGCCCGGTGTTGCCGCCGATCTTCGTGCCCCAGAGCAAGTCCATTCCGGCGATGGCGGTCGCGGCTAGCGTGCCGCCCAGCCAAATCGGGTTGCTGAGCCAGTAGAGGACGGCGGTGATCGACCCAGCCATGTGTCCGAAGGCGAGACGGACCCACTCATACGGGCCGCCCTCCACCGGGAACGTCGTGCCGAGTTCAGCCGTAAGAAGTCCGTATGGGATCAGGAAGGTCACCGCCGAAATGAGGAGCCAGAAGATCGCCTGCGATCCATAGGACGACGACTGACCGATGGTGTCGATCGCGAGGATGGCGCAGACGGTGAAGAAGATCATGTCGAAGCGGAAGAGCGACTTTTTGAGCTTGCGTTTTTCCGCCAGAACGTCGGGCGACGTCTCTAAGACGGCCAATGCTTACCCTCCTTAGCGTGTTTGGCCCTTTGGCAGAGCCTGAGGGGCAATTTGCACCTGCTGTGAACCGTTGTCAAGGGACATGCGGCCAATTCGGGCCCGGATATACTCCCGGCTGTGCCGGCCGGATACGACGCGATCATCGTCGGCGGCGGGCACAACGGGCTGGCGACCGCCGCGTACCTGGGCCGCGCCGGACTGAAATCCCTCGTGCTGGAGCGCCGGGAGGTCCTCGGCGGTGCCGCCGTCAGCGAGCACCCCTGGCCTGGCTACACAGTGTCGACGCTCTCGTACGTGCTGTCCTTGATGCCACCTGAGGTCATCCGAGAGCTCGAGCTGCACCGGCACGGCCTGACGCTCTACCCGCTGGCGGCGGACTATTACGTGCCCTTCCCGGATGGCTCGCACCTGCTGCTGACCAAGGACCCGGCGCAGGCGGCCGCCGAGATCCGTAAATTCTCGAAAAAAGACGCCGAGACCTGGCCCGAGTTCAGCGCCTACCTGGCGAAAATCGCGCGGCTGGTGCGGCCCTTGCTCTTGATGACCCCCCCGGCCGTCGGCGCCAAGTCACCCACGGACCTCCTTGAGCTCGCCCGGTTCGCGTGGAAGCTGAAGGGGCTCGATGTCCAGGGCACCGCCGACTTCGTCAAAGTCATGACGCTCTCGGTTGCCGAACTGCTCGAGGAGTGGTTCGAGTCGCCCCAGGTGAAGGCCGCCCGCTGTGTCTCGGGCGCGATCGGGACCTATGGCGGGCCCTACATGCCCGGCACCGCCTACGTGCTATTGCACCACTACATCGGCGAGGTCAACGGCCAGATGGCTGAGTGGGCCTTCGTGAGGGGCGGCACGGGTGCCGTCTCCGAGGCCATCGCGGCTGATGCGCGGGAGCACGGCGCCGAGATCCGAACGGGCGCCAGAGTCGCCCGAATCCTGGTGGAGGGCGGCCGGGCGGCCGGCGTCGCGCTGAACGATGGCACCGAGTTGAGGGCGCGCGCGGTCATCTCCAACGCCCATCCCAAGATCACCTTCTGCGGCCTCGTGGAGTCAAAAGAGTTGCCCGCGGCCTTCGTCCGGGCCATCGACCGTTACAAGACGCGATCGGGCACGGTCAAGGTGAACCTCGCGCTCGCCGAGCCGCCTCGCTTCGCCGGGTTGTCGGACGCGGATTCCGCGACCGCAGCCCGATCCTTCATCCAGCTCTGCGATTCCATGGAGTACCTGGAGCAGGCGTTCGACGACGCGAAGTACGGCCGGCCATCCGCCCGCCCCTACTCGGACGGCGTTCTACCGACCATGTTGGACGACTCACTGGCGCCGGCGGGGAAGCACCTGATGAGTTGCTTCACCCAGTACGTGCCGGCGAGTTGGTCGGCGGCGCCGCACCGGTCAGAGCTCGAAGCCTATGCCGATCGCGTGATCGAGGGCTACGCGCGCTTCGCTCCCAACCTGCCGAATGCGATCGAGCACCGGCAGGTGCTTGGTCCCTACGACATGGAGCAGGAGTACGGCCTAGTCGGCGGCAACATCATGCATGGCGACCTGACGCTGGATCAGCTCTTCTCCTGGCGCCCGGTCGCGGGCTACGCGGATTACCGCACGCCAATCAAGGATCTATACATGTGCGGCTCGGGCACCCATCCCGGCGGCGGCATCACCGGGATCAACGGGCGCAACGCCTCCCGCGAGATCATCAAAGACCTGAAGCGCCGCCGGTAGGCCTATAGCACCTTGGAGAGAAACGCGCGGGTGCGCTCGTGCTGTGGGTTCGCGAGCACATCGCGTGGCTTGCCGGTCTCGACGATCACGCCGCCGTCCATAAACACGAGGGTGTCACCGACCTCGCGGGCAAAGCCCATCTCGTGCGTGACCACGACCATCGTCATCCCGTCATTGGCGAGGCCACGCATGACGTCGAGCACATCGCCGACCAGCTCGGGATCCAGCGCTGAGGTGGGCTCGTCGAAGAGCATCAGCTTCGGCTGCATCGCGAGCGCCCGGGCGATCGCCACGCGCTGCTGCTGGCCGCCGGAGAGCTGGTTTGGATAGGCGTCGATCTTGTCCGCCAGACCGACGCGCTCGAGCAGGCTACGGGCGCGAGCCACGGCCGCGCCCTGGTTCTCCTTCTTGACGCGGATGGGCGCCTCGATCACGTTCTGCAGCGCGGTCATGTGGGGGAAGAGATTGAAGCGCTGGAAGACCATGCCGATCTCGGAGCGCTTCTTGCAGACCTCGGGGTCGGGCAGCTCGTAAAGCTTGTCGCCCCGCTCCCGGTAACCGACCAGTTCGCCGTCGACCGATAGCCGCCCACAATCGATCTTCTCCAGATGGTTGATGCATCGAAGGAAGGTGCTCTTGCCCGAGCCGGAGGGTCCGATCATGCACATCACCTCCCCGGGGTCGACCTCGAGGTCGATGCCGCGAAGCACCTCCAGGCGGCCGAAGCTCTTATGCACCTCCTCAGCCTTGACCATGGGTGTGCCGCTCATCTCAACGATGCTCGCTCGGGAGAGACAGCGGCACGTCCACTGGCATCGGCGGCGGAGCATGGAACGAGAAGAGTAACCGCCGGAACCGCTGGAGAGGCGTCGGCGGCAGCGCCCGCTGCGAGCCTCGAGCGAAATATCGCTCGAGGTAAAACTGCCCGACCGTCAGGATCGACGTCATCAACAGGTACCAGATGCTGGCCACGATCGCCAGCTCGATGACGTAGAAATTGGCGCTGGCAATCTGTTGAGATCGGGTAAAGAGCTCGGGCACCGACGCGACAAAGGCCAGCGACGTGGTCTTGAGCATCGAGATGGTTTCGTTTCCGGTGGGCGGGATGATCACCCGCATCGCCTGTGGCAGGACGATTCGTCGCATAACCAGCAAGCGCGTCATGCCCAGGGCCTGGGCTGCCTCGGTCTGGCCGTGCTCGACCGAAATGATGCCGGCGCGGACGATCTCGGCCATGTAGGCCGCCTCGTTCAAGCCAAGGCCGAGCGTCGCGGCTATGAACGCAGGGATCAGCGAATTGGTGCTGGCCTGCCAGTGGATCGCGGTGAATGGGATGCCCAGCCCGATATACGGAAGCACGGTTGCAAGGTTGAACCACAAGAAAATCTGAACCAGTACCGGCGTGCCCCGAAAGAACCAGATGTAGAACCAGCTCGCCGATGCCACCACCGGATTCGGTGATAAGCGCATCACGGCGATGATGACGCCCAACGCGATGCCGATCAACATGGCAAGGACCGTCAGCTCCAGGGTGACGACGATGCCCTGCTGGATCAGCCGTTGAAAGAGGAATCGGCCTACCACGTTCCACTTCAGGTTGGGGGCGGTTGCAAATGTGTACACAATCTCGGCCACGATTGCCACAACGACAACCGCCGCCACCCAGCGCCCGGGGTGCCGGACCGGGACCGCCTTGATCGCCGCCGGGCGCCGTCTTAGCGGATCAGCCACACCGGCTCGGTTACCTCAGTACGACGGCACGCAGCTGGAACCGATCGAGCTGTTGTCGTTGAGCTTGACATCCGAGCTCTTGATCGCACCGTCGGTTACGCCCCAATTGTTGAGGATAGTGGTGTAGTAGCCGTTATCCATCAGGTACTTCACGGCGTCCGTGATGGCCTTTTCCAGCGGGCTGCCTTTGACGAGGGCAATGCCGTAGGGCGAGACGCTGCAGGGCTGCCCACCGAGCTTGAACTTGCCAGCGCTCTGCTTGACCTGGTAGTCGGCGACCGGCTGGTCGACCCACATGATCTCGGCCCGGCCGGAGAGCAGGGCCGAATTGGCGTCCGTCTGCTTGTCGAAGCTGGTCACCGTGATGTCCTTCCCGGCGGGGCAGTTGTCCTTGTCGCCGGCGATGGCTGTGCCGCCGACCTGCTTGCCCATGAAGCCCCAGGCGTCGCTTTCCTCCGTGGTTGTGCTCTCCACCGCCACTGTGTGTCCGCACATGTCGGCGGCTGTGGTGATCGTCGGCCCGCCCGTCTTCACGATCCAGGCCTCGCCAGCCTTGTAGTAGCTGATGAAGTCGATGCCGCCGTTCTCGCGGTCCTGGGTCGGCGTGTAGCTAGAGATGCTGAACAGGTAGCGTGGGCTGCTCGCCTTGAGCTGGGGGATGATGTCGGCGAAGATGAGGTTGTTGAAGGTACAGGCGACGCCCATCACCCTGCAGATCGCTTTTCCGAAGTCGATGTCCCAACCCTCGATGGCGCCGGTGTCCGGATTGATCGACTCGTTGGGTGCATACGTCGCATCGGTCGCGATCTGAATCGGCGTCGGCACCGACGATGGGACCTCCGCCGCGATGCTCGCCACCTTGCTAGGCCCGCCTGAACTCGAGGCCGCCGGAGTCGTCGACGTCCCGCCGCAGGCGGCGAGCGTCATGGCGGTGGTGACCAGAACCATTGGAAAGCGCTTCATGCTTCTCCTCCCCATCTCGTCTTCTAAACCGGAAATGAAGACGCTGCCAGAATTGTAGGCGAATGCCAAACACGCCTAATCTCGACGCCCAGGTCGACGGGCCGCAGTATCTCGGCCCAGCCACCTTCATGAAAGTCAGGATGCTGACCGAGCCATATGAGCTCGACGAGTCTGGCCCGGACGTCGCCATTGTCGGTGCGCCATGGGACGACTCGGTGACATACCGGCCGGGCGCGCGGTTCGGGCCTCGAGCAGTACGGGTCGCGAGCCCCCAGCCCCCGAGCTGGCACCTCGATCTCGAGGTGGCGCCCTTCGAGGTGCTAAAGGTCATCGACTATGGCGACGCGGTCTGCTATCCCGGTCTCACCGAGCAAGCGCACGAGGCCATCCGCACGCGCGTCAGCGAGGTGGCGTCACGAAAGATCGTGCCGATCGTGATCGGCGGCGATCACTCGATCACCTACCCGTCGGCCACGGCGGTCGCCGATGCCTACGGTCGCGGCAAGCTCGGCCTGGTCCATTTCGACGCGCATGCCGACACCGGTCGCGACAGCTGGGGCAACCTGGCCTCCCATGCCACCCCGATGCGACGGCTGATCGAATCGGGAGCGATCCCCGGCCGAAACTTTGTCCAGATCGGGCTGCGCGGCTACTGGCCCGAGCGCGAAACGTTCGAGTGGATGCGCGCACAAGGCATGCACTGGCACCTGATGGGTGAGTTGCTCGATCGTGGCGTCGAGACGGTGATCGAGCAGGCGATCTCAGAGGCGCTTGATGGCCCTGAGCTGATCTATCTCTCCGTCGATATCGACGTGCTCGACCCCGGGTTCGCGCCGGGGACGGGCACGCCCGAGCCCGGTGGGATGCAGCCGGCCAACCTGCTGCGCGCGGTCCGAAAAATCGCGCTCCGGACGAAATTGGTCGCCATGGACGTGGTCGAGGTCTCGCCGCCGTACGATCATGCGGAGATCACGGCCCAGAATGCCAACCGCTGCATACTAGAGGCGATCTCGGCCCTGGCCGTGAAGAAATCTCGAGGAGGGACGCCGTGAGTACTGTTGCCGAGCCGATCGCCCCCGGCCGCGTCGTCGAACTCATCGCCAAGGAGGAGGAACAGTTCCGATCGAAGCGCCAGCGATCCGATCAGCTCTGGAAGCAGGCGAAGCGTTTCATCCCCCGTGGGGTCCCATCATCGCTCCAGGACGCCGCGCCTCAGCCGGTCTTTATCGATCACGGCGAGGGTAGTCGGGTCTGGGACGTCGACGGCAATGAGTACGTCGATTTCCATAACGGCTTCGGCGTCATGCTGGTCGGGCACGCGCATCCGCTACTCGTCAAGGCCATTGCCGCCCAGGCAGCGAAGGGCACGCATTTCGCGCAGCCGGTGGCCGATGATGCCGTGGTAGCGGAGGAACTCTCGCGCCGCTTCAAGCAACCACAGTGGCGCTTCACGAATAGCGGCACCGAGTCCACGACGGACGCGGTCCGTGTCGCCCGCGGTTTTACCGGTCGCGATCGCATCATCAAGATGGAGTCCTCCTACCACGGCCATGACGACGCGCTGTTCGTATCGGTGGAGCCCCCACCCGATCTGATGGGCCCGGCCGATCAACCCGCCTCCGTTCCCTACACCGGCGGTATCCCGAGGGCATTGGTCGAGCTGACCACGGTGGTGCCCTTCAACAACCTCGACGTGCTGCAGCGCACCCTGGAACGCCACCGCAACGAGGTCGCCGCCATCATTGTGGAGCCGGTGATGATGAACATCGGCATCGTGCTGCCCGACGATGGCTACCTGGCCAGCGTCCTCGAGCTGGCGCACCGGCACGGCGCGCTGCTGATCTTCGACGAGGTTAAGACCGGTATCACGATCGCCGCCGGCGGCGCCACCGAACGCTTCGGGGTCACGCCCGACCTGGTGGCGCTCGCGAAGGCGATCGGTGGCGGGCTGCCCTGCGGGGCGGTGGGCGGCAGGGCTGACGTGATGGCAACCATCGCTGAGAACAAAGTGACCCAACAGGGCACCTTCAACGGGAACCCGCTCACGATCGCCGCATCCAAGGCCACACTGTCCTCGATCCTGACGCCGTCCGCCTACGCCCACTTCGACGCCCTGGCAGAGTCGCTGGAGGGCGGCTTGCGAAACGTTATCTCCGACTACCAGCTGCCCTTCCATCCGGTCGCGTTGGCGGCGCGTGGCTGCATCACCTACCGCAAGGAGCGCGTTCGCGATTACCGCGACTACCTCACGATCGACAAGAAATACGCCTACCTCTCATGGCTCTATCAATGCAACCGGGGCGTGCTGATGGCGCCCGGCGCCGAGGAGAACTGGACGCTCTCGGTGCAGCATTCCGAGGACGACGTGCTGCGCTACGTCCGCAACTTTGAGGAGCTGGCCAAAGACCTGACGACCTAGGCGACCGGCACCCTCGTCAGGTAATCGAAGATCAGCTGCGACCAGGACTCCATGTCCAGGTAATAGCTGCGCATCGCGTCGAGTGGGAACAGCGCGCCCGCCAGCTTGTCGACTTCTCGGATCGAGATCTCGGGCCGGTCGCCCTCGACCAGGAAGATGAGGCCGACGTGGACTCGTCCGACCGGCGTCGTCTGGTCATTGATCGCGCCCAGGAGCCGGGTCGAGAAGTGGCCGGCGTAGACCACCTCCTCCTCCCACTCGCGCCGAAGACCTGCATCGACCGGGTCGGCCGCGCCGGCGACATCCTCGGGGTTGATGTGCCCGCCGACGCCGAGGGAATAGAGGTGCCGCAGCCGCCGTTCGCTGGAGCGGCGCAGCCGGTGGGTCAGGAAGTAGCGATTGTCGTGTCGAAAGACCACGTAGGGGATGATCTGCGGTTCGTCCGGATCTTCTTCCACCTCACGCCGTGGCCGGAAGCGATAGTTCGCTCGGACCCGTTCCAGTAGGTCATCCAGCCCGGTATCGCGGAAGCCCGTCCACTCGCTGCCGGCAAACAGGAGATGCCTGGGAACAACCAGGACGTCCTCGCGCGCGCCCACGGCAAGAGTCTATCGAGGCGTCCGGATAGTGGTCGCCTGAGATTTAGTCGTGGTGCCCCTTGTCCGAGGGCTCCGGCCGGGGCGTTGGCCGGGGCGTCGGCCGCGGTGTCGGCTGGGGCGTCGGTTGTGGAGTGGCCTGCACACCGATGACGATCGGTGGCACCGTTGCGGCACCCGGTTGCTCGATCCGGTCGAGCTCATCGGTGGCCTCGATCACCAGTTGGTTCACGTCAGGGTCGTTGTCGCCGCGGATCGCGTTCGCCCGCTCGACGGCATCGAGCTCGACGCGCATCGTCTTCAGGGCATGCGTGGCGGCCCGCGGGTCGGGCGGATTCTTGAGCGCCGCCGCCGCGTCACCGAGGGTTACCCGGAAGGTGCGGAGGCTGCTCTCGGCCAGCAGCGGCTTGTGGTCGGCGGCCATCGCCTGAGCCTCGCGCAACCGTTCATTGGCGAGCTGCAGTTGGAGCGTGAGCCGATCATTTAAAGGCGTGAGCGTCAGCCGGATGCCCTCTTCCAGTTGCTTGATGGGATAGAGCGGGTTGTCGGGCAGTGCCGACGGTGCCGCGAAGGCGGAACCGGCCGCAGCCAGCAGGGCGATCGCCGCGACGGCGAACGCGATGCCGAACCGGCGATAGCCGGTGAAGGTCGGAATCCGCAAGACGCGGCGCTGGGGGAGCACCGCCTGGAGCTGCAGCCAGAAGGGCGCGAAGGCCACTGGCGGCGCCGGCGGGAGGGTGACCAGCAACAGGTTCAGCTCACGGACTTCGCGCAGCTCTGTGGCGCAGGCGGCGCAACCGGCGATGTGCCCGTCGATCCGGCGACGCTCGTCCGAGGCGAGCATCCCGTCGGCATACGGAATCAGCCAGTCGCGGGTCGTCGCATGACTCAACATTCGGACTCCACCCTCTGCCTGATCAAACGGACTGAATTCATGCCGTATTCGCCTCCTCCTCCGGGTGGGCCAGGTTCCCAAGGCGCTCGCGGAGGAGCTTCTTGGCACCGTTCAGGCGCGACATCACGGTGCCCAGGGGAATGTCGAGCGCCTTGGCGATCTCGTCGTAGCTGAGCTCGCCGAACGCCTGCAGCGCGATGGTGTCGCGATAGTGTGGCGGCAGGCTCGCGATCGCGTGACGAACCGCCCGCTGCAGGTCGTGCCGCGCGGCGACGTCCTGGGGGTCGGAGCCACGGGCAGCGGGCGGCTCGACCATTCCGTCGAGCGACACGACTGGTCGCCGGTGGCGCAGCGCATCCGTCACCGCGTTGGCCGCGACCCGGTGCAGCCAGTGGGTGAACGGCTTGTCGTGGCGATAGCCGGGTAGGGCCTTGTACACCTTGATGAAGACGTCCTGGGCCACATCCTCGGAGAGGGCCAGCTCGCCCAGCGCCCGGAAGGCGACGTTGATCACCATCCGGTGATGGCGGAGCACGAGCTGGCGGAAGGCTTCCTGGTCTCCCGTCGCGCTCCGATCGATCAACCGGCGTTCTTCAGCATCCCCCTCGAGCGAGGGAGCGTCTTCAGCCTGAGCCATCTCCCTACGGTGTGACGCGGGCCCGGGGAGGGGCTTGCGACGGGCGCTACCGGGCGGGTTCTCGGCGCAATTCGAGCAGGAAGCGGCTGACCTGGGTCGCCGGGTCGTCCGGCGCCCGGGCAATGGCGTCCAGCAGGGCGCTGGCCACGATCACGCCGTCCGCTTTCCCTTGCAGCGCCACCAGGTGCTCGGGCCTCGAGATGCCGAAGCCGACCACAATCGGCAGCTGGGTGTGCCGGCGAACGCTTTCGATCAACGGCAGCACCGCCGCATCGAGCTGCGCGCGCGCCCCGGTCACGCCGGTTACGGCGATGCAATAGATGAACCCGGTCGCGGCCCGGCAGGCGGCCTCGATGCCGGACTCGGTGCTGGTCGGGGCGACGAAGAACACCAGGTCGATCCCGCAGGCGTCGGCGCCACGGCGCAGGTCGCCGGACTCGGCCGGCGGCAAATCCGGCACGATCAGACCGTCGATGTCCGCTTCGGACGCCGCACGGCAAAAACGTTGCAGACCGAAGGCCAGGATCGGATTCAGGTAGGTCATGAAGAGCAGCGGCACGTCCGTCTTGATCCGCGCCGCCTTCGCGGTCTCCAGCGCCCGAGCTACCGTCATGCCCCCCTTCAACGCCAGCTCAGAAGCGGCCTGGATGGTGCGGCCGTCAGCGAGCGGGTCGGAAAACGGAATGCCGAGCTCGATGGCGTCGGCGCCCGCCCCGGCCGCCGCCTCGACGAGCGATGGCGTGACATCAACACGCGGGTAGCCGACCGTCAGGTAGGCGATCAGCCCCAGGCGCTGCTCGGCACGGAGCCGGCGGAAGGTCGCGGCGATCCGGCTCACGCGCCGGTAGCACCCCGAACGATGTCGAGGTCTTTATCGCCCCGACCGGACAGATTCACCAGCACGAGATCCTCCACAGCGAGCTCAGCCGCCAACGGCATCGCATAGGCAATCGCGTGGGAGCTCTCGAGCGCGGGGATGATACCCTCCAGCCGCGATGTTTGATGGAACGCCGCGAGGGCCTGCTCGTCGGTGATGCTGACGTACTCGGCGCGGTGCTCGTCGTGCAGGAAGGCGTGTTCGGGACCGACCCCCGGGTAATCCAAGCCAGCCGATATGGAATGGGTCGGCAGGACCTGGCCGTCCTCGTCCTGCAGCAGGTAACTGAACGAGCCGTGCAGCACCCCCGGACGGCCGCTGACAATCGATGCCGCATGCGCCCCGCTGGCCAGCCCCCGGCCGGCCGCCTCGACGCCGACCAGCCGCACGGGATCGTCGTAGAACGGCGCGAAGATCCCAATGGCGTTGCTCCCGCCGCCCACGCAGGCGACTACCGCCGTGGGCAACCGTCCGGTCTCGACGAGCATCTGAGCCCGCGCCTCACGCCCGATCACCGACTGGAACTCGCGCACCATCAACGGGTACGGATGCGGGCCGACCGCGGATCCGATCACGTAATGGGTGGTGCGCACGTTGGCCACCCAGTCGCGGATGGCCTCATTCGTCGCGTCTTTCAGCGTCTTGCTGCCACTCTCGACCGGCGCGACGGTGGCGCCGAGCAACTGCATCTTGTACACATTGATGGCCTGACGCGCCATGTCATCGACTCCCATGTAGACCTCACACTGGAGCCCGAATTTCGCGCAGATAGTGGCGACCGCGACGCCATGCTGGCCCGCGCCCGTCTCGGCGATGATGCGGCGCTTTCCCATCCGGCGGGCCAGCAGCACCTGGCCCAACGCATTGTTGATCTTGTGCGCGCCGGTGTGGCACAGGTCCTCACGTTTCAGCCAGATCTCGGCACCACCGGCCTGTTCGGTCAGGCGATCGGCACGATAGATCGGTGTCGGCCGGCCGCTGAAGGTCCGCGAGAGGTACTCAAGCTCGCGCGCAAAGGCGACGTCCTTGTGCGCGGCATCGAACGCCGCCGCCAACTCCTCGACGGCCGCCATCAGGGTTTCCGGGATGTACTGCCCACCATACCGGCCGAAGCGGCCATGTTGATCCGGCGTAGTCTGACTCACGACCCATCCACCCGGCGCACCGCCTCAACGAATGCACGCAGTTTCGCGTGATCCTTGCGGCCGGGTTCGGCCTCGACACCGCTGCAGACATCGACCGCCCAGGGATGGAGCTCGCGCACGGCGCCACCGACGTTGTCCGCTGTCAAGCCCCCGGAAACGACCACCGGATACTGGCGGGCCACCACTCGTGCCTGCGACCACGCCCATGCTCGCCCGGTGCCGCCAATGATGTCCGGCGCCCAGGTGTCGAGCAGCGGATGGTCACCGTTTTCGAACTGGATCTCGGCCAGGTCGTCGCCCTCCCGCACCCGAACGGCCGGAAGCAGCAGCAAGTCCAGCGCCCGGTCCCGTTCGGTCAGCGGCCGGTAGACCTGGATCGCGGTCAGGCCACAGGTGTGCGCCACCTCGGCGATCTGCTCCGGCGGCTCGTCGATGAAGACGCCGACCCGCTCGATGGTCTCGGGAACGTCGGCAATCATGGCTTTCACGTCGTCGACCCGGACCTGCCGCTTGCTGCGCGTAAAGATGAAGCCGAGCAGGTCGACGCCGAGCTCGATCGCGAGCTCGACATCATCCGCCCTCGTGTTGCCACAGACCTTGATCTTCGTCACCGGCCGCTCAGCTCCCGCACTTTCGCCTCGAGGTCGGGAGCGCTCAGCAGCGACTCGCCGACCAGCGCGGCGCTGACGCCCAGGCGCTCGAGCTCGTCGATGTCGGCTCGGCTTTCGATGCCGCTCTCGCTGACGACGACGCGCCCGGCCGGGATCAAGGGACGCAGCCGTGCCGTCGTATCCTTGGCCGTCCGCATCGTCGTCAAATCTCGATTGTTGATGCCGATGATCGCGGCATCGGCCTGCAGCGCCCGTGCGACTTCGGCCTCGTCGTGAACTTCGACCAGGGCTTGCATCCCCAGGCTACGGGTCAGCGCCAGCAGCTCGCGCAAGTCAGCGTCCTCCATGACCGCCACGATCAGGAGCAGGGCGTCGGCGCCCGCCGCGCGCGCCGCCATCACCTGCACCGGATCGACGATGAAGTCCTTACAGAGGACGGGAACGGCCACCGCCGCGCGAACCGCTTGCAGATGGTCCAGACTCCCACCGAAGAATTCCGGCTCGGTAAGGACCGAGAGCGCCGCGGCGCCGTTGGCCTCGTAGCGCCGCGCCAGGCTGACCGGATCGTAGGGTCGCTGCAGCCAACCGCCCGAGGGCGACCGCTCCTTGCACTCGGCGATCAGCGCCACGTGGGCCGCGGTGAGCGCGCCACGAAAATCCGCGGGCGCAGGCGCCGCGGCGACCGCTCGCGGCAATCCGGCGGCGCTTCCGTTCGCCTTGAGCTCCGCGATCGCCGCGCGCCTCGACTCCAGAATGCGTTCCAGGATGAGGGCGGCTCGGGTGGCCATCGGCCTAGGCGCGAGCTGCGGTCTTTTCCAGGACTCCTTTCATCCGCTTGACGCCCTCCTCGATCTGATCGATCGAGTTGGCATAGGACAGCCGAAGATACCCCTTGCCTTCTTCGCCGAACGAGGTACCGGCGAGCAGGGCGACGCCGCCCTCGTTGAGCATCCGATCGGCCAGCTCCCGTTCGTCCCGGCCGGTCTTCGTAATGTTGGGAAACACATAAAAGGCGCCCAGCGGCTTGTGGCAGGTGACTCCCGGTAGGGCGTTCAGCCGATCGACCACGACATCCCGGCGGCGCTTGAATTCGCCCACCATCGCCTGGACGGCGGCATCGGATCGCGGCGAGAGCGCCTCGATCGCCGCCATCTGGGTGAAGGCGGCGGCGCAGGAGCTGCTGTTGATCATCAAGGTCTCCATCTTTTGTGCCAGCGGCAGCGGCGAGACCGCGAAGCCGAGCCGCCAGCCGCACATCGCATAGGCTTTGCTGAGCCCGTCGGAGTAGATCGTCCGCTCCAGCATGCCCGGTACGGTCATGATCGAGGCGTGGTGGCCGTCGTAGGTGATCTGGCCATAGACCTCGTCGCTGAGCACGTAAAAGTCGTGCCGCATGGCCAGCTCGGCGATCTGCTCGAGGTCCCGGGTCGAGAGCACGCCCCCGGTGGGGTTGTGTGGCGAGTTGATCACGAGGAGCTTCGTTCGGGGCGTGATCTTGTGCTTCAGTTCCTCGATGTCGAGCCGGAAGTCGTTGCGCTCCCGAAGCGGGATGCCAACCGGCGTGCCGCCGGCAAGCGTGGCAACCGAGGCGTAGATCGGGTAACCGGGGTCCGGCACGATGACCTCATCACCCACGTCGATCAGCGCCAGCATTGTGAACAGCAGCACGTTCTTCGAGCCGGGAACCATGACGACCTGCTCCGGCTTGACCTCAACCTCGTACCAACGCCGGACCCAGTCGGCGACGGCCTGGCGCGCCGGCATCAGTCCACCGGCGGGCGTGTAATGGGTGAAGCCGTCCCTCAGCGCACGCTCGGCCGCTTCGACGATGTTGGGCGGTGTTGGGAAATCAGGCTCCCCGATCTCAAGGTGCACCATATTGCGTCCCTGGGCCTCCAGCTTGCGCGCCTTGGCGAGCACCTCGAAGGCCGTCTCGGTCCCGATCTCATTCATGCGGCGGGCGAATTTCATGCCGTTATCCTCTCACGCCGAACGGACCGAGGTCCCCTTTGAAAGGCAGCCAGCTGACTCGAACGTCCTGGATCCGGGCCATCCTCGGACCCTGGCGAAGCAGGTCAAGGAACCGTTCGAGCGAGGGCGCGCTGCCCTCCGCCTCCACCTCCACGGCGCCATCGTAGCGGTTCCGAACGTACCCCTCAAGGCCGAGCCGCCGGGCGTGCGACTCGGCAAAATACCGGAAGCCAACCCCCTGGACATCGCCGAAGATCTCCGCCCGCAGGCGTCGCCGTTCTTCCCTGCCGGGCAATCAGGCGTGCGCCAGCGGACCGCTGGTCACGACGACGGAGACGCGCTTGGGCGCGTCCGGGATCGCCTTGAGCGTGCGCCGGACCACCGGCAGATACGCCTGGACGAGCTGCCGGGCGGATTGCTCGGTGGGCGCGCCGATCACCAGCCGCTGCTCGTCGCAATGGCAGCAGGTGGCGGTGCCCTCCCAGAGGTAGTAGGCGGTGTCAGGCAGGTTCAGGCTCAACAGGAGTTGAAGCTCCCTCCAGACTGCACTGCCCTGCATTACCGCTAATGCTACTCCCGAAATGGGGACCTAAGCTAGGGGCAATGACGTACTTGAGGCACCAAGGACGCCTTCTCAGACAACGCACGCCACGTTGACGCCTGACGGCTCAAGCCGAGCCGGAGAATGTTCCGCGCAGCGTTCGCATCGCGGTCCATGACGAGCCCACATTCGGGGCACCGATGAGTTCGCTCCGAAAGCAGCTTCGGAACCATAACGCCGCAGCCCGAGCAGGTCTGGGAGGTACCCCGGGGCGGCACCCTGATCAGCCGAGTACCAGCTTCTGCCGCTTTGTACTCGAGGATCGTCAAGAACGCCGCCCAGCCTTGATCAGTCACGGCCTTGGACAAGGGTCCACGGGCCAGTCCGCCGACGTTCAGGTCCTCGACCGCGATCAAGCCGAAGTCGGCCACTAGACCTCGGGTCACTTTATGGGCATGGTCATGCCGGAGGTTGCGAATCCGCTCATGCTGACGGGCAAGAAGGAGTCGCGCCTTTTGTCGCCGATGCGAGCCCTTCTTCCGACGGCACAGCCGCCGTTGGGCGACCCGCAGTTGCCGCAGCGCCGCATGGTAGGGGCGCGGGCCGGGCAGGTGCTCCCCGGTGGAGAGGGTGGCAAAGTGTTGGATACCGAGATCGAGCCCTACCGCTGGCCTTACGCCGGCGACAACTTGTGCCGATCGGGACACCTTGAGCGAAAAGCACGCGTACCATCGTCCCGCCACCCGTCGCACAGTGACCGTGCGGACCACCGCCGATGCGGGGAGCGGCCGATGCCACTTCACCTTGACCAGGCCAATGCCCTGCAAGGCCAGGCGGCGGTCGTGAATGCCCCAGCCTGAAAGCCAGGTCAGGCTGTCATAACGGCGGACGGAGCGAAAGCGCGGATAGCCGGGCTTGACCGCCGCTCTGACCCGGCGGAAGAAGGCGGCAAAGGCTCGATCCAGTCGGCGAAGTGGGTCTCGCATCGCCGAGCAGTTCATGTTGGCCGGGCCCATTCCGGACGCGCGAACAGCCGTCAGCTCCCGAAACTGGTCGTAGAGCGTGAGCGAACGGCGCCGGCCCCGCCAGAGGTCGCGCCGCTGCTCCAGCGCTGCGTTGTAAATCTGGCACGCAAAGCCAAGCTGGGCTTCAAGGGCGAGCCGCAGACGAACGGTGGGGTAAATCCGATACCGGTAGGTCCGCCTGAGCTCGGCGTGCGCAGCCATGCTTCTGCCATGCTGCAACTGCTTTGCGACAGCTGCCTGTCAAACTGTCGGGTGAGCCAAATATGTCATTGCTCAAATGAGCCTCACGGATGCCCTGAAGAGCCGGGCCAAATCCCTCGGGTTCTGTGCCGTCGGCATCACGAGCGCAGAGCCGTTCAAGGAGGCCGAGGCGGCCGCCGCCGACCGTACCGGGCAAGGCCTCATGGACGGCCTCTCCTGGTGGAGCGAGGCGCGGGTTCGTGCCAGCGCCTACCCACGGCAAGCGCTTCCTGAGGCGCGCAGTGTCATCGCGCTAGCCTACCCGCATCCCCGGCCCAGTTCTTCCTCCGAATCTCCCTCCCCCCTTGTGGGGGATGGTCGGGGTGGGGGGTCTGACGACGGCCCGCGGGGACGGATCGCCGCCTACGCGCTTGGCAGCGACTACCACGAGGTCCTGGTCGAGCGGATGCAACCCTTGCTCGCGATGCTGCGCGAGCAGGGCCATGTGGCGAAGACCTACGTCGATCACGGCTGGATGCTCGACCGTGCGGCGGCCGCGCGGGCCGGCATCGGCTGGCTTGGCAAGAACACCAACCTGTTGGTTCCTGGCATCGGTTCCAACGTCTTGCTGGCGGAGATCGTCACCTCCGCGCAGCTCGAGCCGGATGCGCCGCTGAAAAAGAGCTGCGGCGGCTGCGATGCCTGCCTGCGAATCTGTCCCACTGGGGCGCTGGTCGCACCCGGCGTCCTGGACAACCGCCGCTGCATTTCGTTCTGGACGATCGAACACCGCGGCGTCATCCCGCTCGACATCCGGCCGATGATCGGCGACTGGATCTTCGGCTGCGACCTCTGCCAGGAGATCTGCCCGGTCAACACCGGCGCGCCGGCCGTGCCCGACCCGATCGCGCTGGCCGCGTTCGGGCCGACCATCGACCCCCGGCCCCGGCTCGAGGAATTGTTGACACTGGACGAGACGGCCTTCCGCCGTCGCTTTCGGGATAGCGCGTTATGGCGGACACGACGCTCGGGGCTGCTTCGCAACGCCTGCGTTGCGCTCGGCAACACTGCGGATCGCGGTTCGGTTCCGGCGTTGGCCGGCGCCCTCGACGACCCGGAACCCCTGGTCCGTGGGCACGCGGCATGGGCACTGGGCCGTCTCGGCGGGACGGCCGCGCGCCTTGCCCTAGACGCAACGCTCAGGCGCGAAGCCGACGCCTGGGTGCGGGACGAGTGCCGGCTGGCTTTGCAGGACTGCGGGCCGCTCGTCGTCCAGTCAGCGGTCTAACGGCCGTCCCCTCCTCGGCGCGCGCCAGCATGAAGAGCAAATCCGAGAGCCGGTTCACGTAGCGAAGCAGCTCAGCCTTGACCGGGTAGCCACGAAGCTGGAGGCTGACGATGCGGCGCTCGGCCCGCCGGACCACAGTACGGGCAACGTCAAGCGCGGCCGCTGGCTGGGTACCACCGGGAATCACAAACGCGTCAGGCAACGGCACGCGCTTCTCCAGGTCGGCGATCTCCGCCTCCAGGCGACCGGTGAAATCGGCCGTCACGATCATGAAGTGCTTCACCAGGGTCTCGTACTCCGCCGGATCGGTCGCCAGCTCGGCGCCAACCGTGAACAGTTCGCTCTGGACCCGCAGAATGATGGCATGGCGCCCGGGGTCCTTGATCAGGGCGCGGGCCGCCCCAAGGACGGAGATGGCTTCGTCGACGGTCCCATAGGCCTCGGTCCGCGGGTCGGTTTTTGACACCCGTCCGCCGTAGAGCAGGCCGGTCTCTCCCCCATCCCCCGTCTTCGTCACGATGCTCTTGCGGGCGATGGCCGACGTCCTACGCGACGCCGCGCGCGCTGACTTCCTGCGCCCAGCCCTGCAGCACCTTGCGATGCGTGCCGAAGGCCAGCGGCGGCAGGCTATTGGGACTGAACCACCCGACCTCCTGCACCTCATCACCCGCCGCGGGGTCACCCCTGATCAGCCGGGCGCGGTACGGAAGGATGACGATGCCCTGGTCCTCCATCACGATATGTTGCACCGCGAGTAGCTCCAGCGGTTCCACAACGATATGCGCCTCTTCCATGCACTCACGGACCAGAGCGGCTTCCGGGTGCTCATCCCAATCGACGTAGCCGCCGGGCAACCCCCACAGCCCGCGACCCGGCTCGATGTCGCGCAGCACCAGCAGCACGCGGCCGGCGTCTTCAATCAACGCGGTGACGACGACTTTGGGATTGCGGAAGAAGATCCGGTCGCATTGGGGGCAGGCACTCAAGCGCTGCGTTGCGACCAGCCTCGTTTCCGTCTTCGAGCCGCAGCTCGAGCAATAGGCGATCATCGCGCGCGACTGAGGCGCCATCCAGCCGGCACGACGGTGGCCGCCGCCGCCAGCTTGATCGCGTCCCCGATCAAGAAGGGGAAGAGCCCGAAGTCCAGCACCTTCGACGGCGGAACGAAGTGGGCCAGCCAGAGCAGCCCAAAAAAGTAAATCGCGACTTCGCCGGCGCTCATGGCGACGACCGTACGCGGCAGGTCTTTGGTCCAGCCCATGTCAGCGAACCAGCCCACGACGAACGCCGCGGCCACGAAACCTGCCAGGTATCCGTAGCTCGCCGCGCCCGGCGCGGCGGCGAACACGGGAAGACCGATCAAACCTTCCACGATGTAGGCGAGCATCGAGGCGGTACCGAGCCGGGTACCCAGCAACGCGCCGCAGAGCAGGACCGCGAAGGTCTGGCCCGTGATGGGCACCGGCGTGAACGGCAACGGAATCGCGATGTGAGCCATCAGGCCGGTGAAAAGGCTGAACGCGATCACAAGGCCGGTATCACTGACCAGCGATCGCTCTGGGATCCACCGGCGCGCCAGCGTGGAAGTGGGCGCCGTCCGCACGGACAGAATCCTAATCGAGCAGGTGCACGTTTCGTCGGGTCAGGAGAGCGGGTGGTCGGCTTTGTCGACGTCGATCTCACTGGGAGCCAGCCGCGATCGTGGCCAGCCTCGTCAGTGGCAACCTCCGGCGGGGACGCCGCCCGTGGCCGAAATTTTCTTGAGTGGTCCGCCCGGCGTCCACAAATAGGTTCCAGACGTTTGCCCACTCAGCCAGATTCCGACGGCGTCACCGAGGGCGGCTTGAAACGTGCCGATCGGACCCGAGTACAGCTGGGTGACAAGGTTGGGCGCGGTGAGATCCAGGATCACGGCCGAGTTTCCGGTCGCCACGTCAATCACCGGATTGAGGTGGCGGTCGAACCCAATGACATCAACCGAATCCACGCCCGGTCGGTAGAACCAGCTAATTGCGCTGCCATCAGTGAGCTTGACCGCGAAGAGCTGATTGGTCCAAAACCCCATCCCTTCGTGCGTCGTGCTGTCTGCCGTGTTGAACTGCGAGCGCCAACCCCGCCCACCGCCGATGACGTAGCCGTACTGGGCGCCGCCGGCCAGCTGATGGATCGATCCAGTGCTAACGCTGAGCAACGATCCGATCTGCGGCCCGGGGCCGTCATGACCACCGACCAGCTGGGTAAGGTATACGCCCTCCGGCTCGTAGTCGGAGGCAACGTATTGGCCTCGGGCGACGATGCGGTCGCTTGCGGTGGCGACGTCGACGACGTGCAGCACGCTATCGGGAAGCGGGTACGTCGAAAAGTCTGGATAGTCGCCATAGGCATAGTGCCGGCCGTCGGATGAGACCAGGGCCCAGGGCACGGGCAGCCATCGAGCGAAGACGCGGTCATAAGCCAGGCCGTTGGCTTTCGTCTTGATCGCTGACGCCGGATCGGCGGCGTAATCTCCGCTCGGGTAGCCGATGAATCCCGCGGTACCCGTCGACGGCACCAGAGGCAGGCGGCATACCGTCGTCTGGCTCGGCGAAGTAGGCGACGTTGATGCGGCCGTTGTGGGCGCTGCCGAGTTCGTCGCGACCGTGGCGGTGCGTGATGGTGTGGCGCTCGGCGCATTCGATGTGGCGACGTGTCCACCGCCGCAACTGGTCAGCAGAGGAATCGCCACCAGGGTGAGCAGCTGCGCGCGGACCTTACCCACCACTGAGCACCTTCACAATCGCACCTGGCGACAGGTCCTCGGCGAACGGCCCCGCGGGGTTAGCAACGACCCAAACATGCAGCATCGCCGCGGTCGGCTGAGTCCGGGAGCCCGACGGGCATCCAAAGCCATACCCATTCGTTCCCACGAGCGTGCCATTAGGCAAGAAGCAGAGATCGTCGTGGCGGTGCCAGGGGGTCAAAGGGCCTCCGATGTTCGGACCGTTCAGGGCCACCGACGGCATCACGAACATGACGCCCGCGAGGACAGGGCCGCCGGGCCCGTTGATGTACATGAGCCGATCCGGATGGCGCGGGTCGAGTACGCGGCCGGCTTTCTCATAACTCGGGTTGGTCCATTCGCTGATCAGCCAGCTCGTGGGCGTCGAGGGGGAGTAGCCGTCCGCGACGGCGGCGGCCGGATCTCGGTACCTGGCGGCACCGGCCGTCGTATCGGCAAGCAGGGCGCTGGCGGCGCGCGCTTCTTCCGGCGTCGTTGTCCGCGATAGGTCGTGCTGGTGGCCAGAGAGCGCGGTTGCCGGGCTCGAATTTCGTGCGGACCACGCCAGCACCAGGGCAACGAACAGAAGGGCGCACAGGGTGCCCACGGCAAAGGCGCCGCGCTGCCAGGGGCGCGATAGCCGGGCGCAGGCCAACGCGGCCTGAGCGAGGGTGGTCACGCCGATGCCGATCCCGATCAGGAGGTGGCCGGGGTTTCCCAGGGCAACCACTCCCTCGTGCAGGACGCGGCTCGGATCGATCGCATGAAGGTACGCATCCCAGCAAATCCCGCCTAACGTCAGTCCAACGCCGAGCAGGCTCACCCGCGTTAGCGCGGAGATCCCTAGACGGTATCGGAAGAGAGAACTCATTGCGATCTGGCTCGTTAGCGATCGAAGGCTTAACGGGATCCAGGGCGGATCGGTTTCGGCGGCTACGCGACCGGAACTGGCTCCGATTGCGGACTCGGGCTCAGCAGTGCAATGTGGTCTTCGGTCAGGGGGGCCGACTCTATCGTCCGTCCTGCCTTCGCCGCCGCGACGATTTCGTCTTTGTGCAACCGAATCCGGCGAGCGCCAAGGGGGCACTTCAGGTACTCGGCGAGCGGCTCGTCGCAGTAGCCCATACGCTGGTCACCGCACTTGGGTTGCACCGGCTTCGCCAGTTCCGGAAAACGCGCCTTCAGCGCGTTCCGTGCTTTGGCCCACATGTGGCGGATCTCCCACTGCGCCCGCCAGCAGAGGCGCAGGTCGGCGATGTGGAGGAACTCCTCGAAGTTCACCGTGAAGGTCAGGTTCGTCGACGCGGCGTTGGGGAGGAGAAAGCGGGCGTCCTCGGCTGGAACGCCCGCCTTGAGCGCCTGGTCATAGAGCTCGCCCACGCGGTGCATGAAGGCGAGGTATGCGTCGCGCAGGCCGGCCTGCTCCCAGGTTTCCGGGACGACGAACGGAAAGTCCGCTTCCTTGAAAGCGTAGTAGCGCTGCGACTGCTGGTCGAAGGTGATGCCGTTGTTGTGCCGCACCAGCTGGTGGCTGGCGGCCCGCGACAGTCCGCTGACGGCGAAGGTGAAATAGACCTGGGTGCGCGGCGACGAGTGCCCGCTCTTCAGCTTCTCGAAGATGAACGTCTTCATCTTCTCCTCGGAGATCTTTCCGGACTCGATGTCAGCCCAGATTTGCTGCGGCGTGAACTTCGAGTAGCAGGTGCGGAAGGCGACGTACATGACCCGGACCGGATCGGGTGTATGGGTCAGCAGTTGGACATCGATCGCGGTTTCCATCCGGGGCCCTCCCATTCTGGGACCCCAACATATGGGTGTCAAGGCCAACGTTTCCCACAACCTGTGGATAATCTGGGGAGAAGATATCATGAGCCAGAGTGCCGGTCACCGAGGCGGATTTCAACCTCCAGGGGCGAGTTGAGAACTACCGCGAGCGCCTCTTGATGCTGCTGATCCAACTCGACGCCCTGGTCCAGGAGCAGTTCGCCGCGCTCAACCGCGAGAAGCTCAGTGGCCGTGGTCGGGTGAGCTACGAAGGTCGTCCGCCCCGCTGGACGCTGGCCTGGAGAGGAAAGGGCCGCAATTACGAGGTCAACCTGATGGCCTTCGCCCAGGGCGGCGCCTTTGTGATTCACGGGCGGATGGGACTCGATCGCCCCTTCCGCAATCTCAAGAGCGTGCGCGAGCGCGACGAGGCCCTGCTCCGGCAGGAGATCCTCGACCAGATCGCGACCGACGAGACGGTCCTCTAAGCCCGAATCGCTGTAAGCCGAACGCGGCGGCATAAGGGGCACCCACAAGGACCAGCAACGCCCGGTAGCCCGTGATCAGCGCCGCGTACTCCAGCACGCCGCCGACCATCACCCCCAGCAGGTTGGCTACGTAGGCTGCAGGACGAGCTGAGGCGCAGGCTGCAGGATACCCAGCAGCTTCTCGACTCCACGATGCCCGTTACCCGTTGGCGTCTGGGGTCGTTTACCTTGTGAAGCATGTCGCGACCTCTGGGGAGGAGCCTGTTGCGATCACCGGGCCCGATGGGGTTTTTATTCGGTGGCTTTTAGGGCGCTCGCGAGCGGGCTCGGGATCGGCCGGAACGCCTGGCTCTTCCCGCTCGACGTCACCTTCAAGACGATTGGGTTGCGGTACGGCTGGTTGAAAGCCCTCTTCGACAATGCCCCGCCCGGGCCGCTGGCGATGACCGGCCGCTTGCGGGCCGAGCGGGCTGCCTGGCGTGCCGTCCGCCGGGTGCCCGCCTACCGCGCTTACCTGTCGGCGCAGGGTGTTGCCGTGGATCGGCTGGTGCCGGCGGGGATCCTGGAAAAGCTCCCCGAAACCGACAAGCGCAGCTACATCGACCCGTACCCGCTGGCCGAGCGCTGTCTCGACGGCCGGATCCCGTTCGTCGGCACGACGATCGACGAATCGAGCGGGTCGACCGGCGTGCCCTACAACTGGATCCGCTCCGAGGCCGAGCGCCATATCGCCCACCGCAACATCAGCTTCTTCGCACGGTATTGCTTTGGCTCCGATCCGTTGGTCACGATCAACGCCTTTTCGATGGGCGCATGGGCGACCGGCTTCAACATGACGCTCGCCCTCAACCACAACGGGATCGTCAAGTCGACCGGACCGGACATTGGCAAGATCCTGTCGACCCTGCGATTCCTCGGACCAGGCTATCGATACCTGATCCTTGGATATCCGCCTTTCGTGAAGCATCTGTTGGACGAGGGCGATGCGGACGGCATGCCGTGGAACGCGTATCGCATGCAGGCGATGGTCGGGGGCGAGGGGATGACCGAAGAACTGCGCGACCATCTCCTGCAGCGCTTCGAGTCGGTCTACTCTGGATACGGCGCCACCGATATCGAGATCGGCATGGCCGGCGAGTCGCCCGCCAGTGTTGCGTTACGTCGCCTCGCACGGGCCCGGCCCGACTTGCGCCGTGCACTGTTTGGCGACGACTCGCGCCTGCCGATGGTGTTTCAGTACAACCCCCTCATCCATTACCTGGAAGTCAACTCGCAACGCGAGGTGATCTGCACCATCAGCCGGCTGGACGTGCTGGCGCCGCGGATCCGGTACGACGTCCACGACGAGGGAGGTATCCTTGACTACGGGCGGATGATGGCGACGCTGCGGTCCTTTGGGCTGGATCCGGCGAGCTTCGGCCACGATCCAGCCGCCGCCGGGCCGCGAGGCCCCCTGCCCTGGGTCCATCCGGTTCGCCTTCCGTTTGTCTGGATCTACGGGCGGCGCGATGCCACGATCAGCGTGATGGGCGCGAACATCTACCCCGAGGACATCGAGACCATCATCTATAAGGACGGGCCGCTTGCCAGCCACCTGCACTCCTTCTGCCTGTCGGTGGTCACCGATTCATCGGCGACCCCGCGGCCGTGCATTGCGCTGGAAGTCAACGGGGTCGTGCCGAACGATGCGGCGTGGAGCGAGCGGCTTGCGGCGCAGTTTCAGGTGGGGCTGGCTGATCTGAACCTGGATTACCGCGCGGCGCTGGGCGAATTCCCGGCAGCGATGGTCCCGATCATCCAGCTCTATGCCCGCGGCGAGGGACCGTTTAAGGCCGACGCCGGTCGGATCAAACAGCGCCGAATCGCCCAGATCACCCAAGACCCCTAAGAAGAGTTCGCGGCCAGTGGCTGAGGCGGGCCTCGCCGCCGGAGCCGGCCTGCCAGGGCGGCCGTTAGGACAGCCAGAACCACGCCCATGGCGACACCTTCGACAAGGCGTATTCGCCCACCGGTCGCCCCCAGCTCATACTCCGTCAGCAGCGTCCCCAGAATGGCGATGAGCGCGATTGTGGCCCCGATGACGCGGCGCCCCAGGGCCAACGGATCGGCCTGTCCGAGCCACCAGACAGCCCCGAATACATAGGCGTCGAGAAAATAGTAGGGCCAGACGCTCTTCGCCAACAGGGGCAGCGTCAGGGCCGCCAACGCCAGGAGTCCATACACATCCCGCGATGAGGGCTCCAGGTCTTGCCGGGCGCGAATCACGACAAGACTCGCCAGCGCGGCCAACCCGAGCACGAAGAGGATGTCCGCGCGCTGAGGGACCCATTGGTACGGCGTCCCAACGACGAGCTGCCAGATAGATCCGCCACCCACCGGGAGGCTGCCACGATGCGTAAGGAGTGAGTAGAGCGTGTCCTTTGGATCGGCAAGCACGAAGGGCAACAGTCCGAGCGCGACCGTGAGCGCGGCGCTCCCAGCCACCCACGCCACCGGCCGCCATCGGCCCCTGGCCAGCAGCAAGAATCCCAATGGAATCAGGGAGAGCGCGGCGAGGCTCCGCGTCAGCATGGCCAGCCCGAGGCTGATACCCGCCACCTTCGGCCGGCCGCTGGCGAGGCTTCGCACACCGAGAAGGACCAGCCAGAGCGTCATCGGCTGTTCGATGTGTCCATAACCGAGCACACCGATCCATAGCGTCGGAGAGGCGGCAAAGACGCCGTAAGCCAGTACCCGCGATAGTCCCTCGAGGCTCGCCCCCCGCAATCGATCGATCGCGGCAACCGCTTCCCGCGCCATCAGCAGGGTAAATCCCGAAAACGCAGCCAGGATGAGCATGCGCCGCAGGCGCTCATCGTCCAGCCAGCCAAGCCGGGCAGCAAGCGCGTCCACGGCCGTGAGGGGCACCAAGCCGAGCGGTCCGTTGTCATTCGCAATGATCCCCTGGAAACGCACCGTGTAGACCAGCAACGGGTGGCCGCTCAGCGCGATCCGCACAGCCGGCAAAGAGAAATAGTCGAGGTCATTCAGCGGCCCCGTCCATAGCCATCCGGCAATCGCCCAGACCACTGCATAGGTGAACCCAAGGGTCCACGTCGCGGCCCGCGTCACTGCCTGATTCACCGCTGGCGCTTCCTGGACGAGATCACCTTACAGCTGGTCCAGGCGATGGCTGGGTCAATTGGTCAGGCTTGGCAACTCTTAGAGGTCTCTTGAGTAGGCCCCTTGCCGCGTCGCTGACCCGTCTGCTCCTTCTCCATGCGCCGGCCTAAGTCGCCGCCGCTGTTTGCGCAGTCGGCACGCGCTCCCAGGCAGCCGACCGCCCAAAGCCGACTGGTTTGACGATCCCTTCCTTGCGCAGGCGGGCCAAGACGAGCCGGATCGTTTCCGTACTCACCCCTAGCACTGCCCGCCGCACATCCTCGATGGTGAACCTTTGCGGGGCGTGCTTGAGAACATACTGACGAACGCGCTCCTGTTTGGTGAGGTCCTTGCCAGAGCGCGCCGCCGCGACTCTCTTTTCGAAGGCGTCGTAGGCCTCCGACAGCACCGTGGCTAAGTACTCGATCCATGGCCACGGAGAATGTCCCGCCTCGAGCCAGCCCCGTTGGGAAGCGCGAAGGGCGGCGTAATAGGAGTTCTTCGTTTCGAAGATTCGTTGTTCGACACTCACGTACTGGGGCACGCCGTAACCCTCTCTGAGAAGGAGGTGGGTGGTCAGGATACGAGCCACCCTCCCATTGCCATCGGCGAACGGATGGATGGCGAGAAAGTCAAGGATGAAGGCCGCCAACAGCACGAGGGGATGGGCTGCCTGCTTCTCGCGCGCTTCCTCGTACCGATGGACGAGTTCCGTGAGCATGAACTCTGTCTGCTCCGGAGGTGGCGGTTCGAAGAGGATAGTTCGTGCGCCTCCCTCGTAACTGACGATGAAATTCTGATCGGCCTTCAAGTGGCCGCCATTACCGTCGACATGGCGAAAGAGTTGGCGATGGAGGTGAAGGATGAAAGGTACCGACAGAGCCTCGGCACCTCGGGTTCGCATGATCTCGTCGATGGCGTCCCGGTAGCCGGCGAACTCGCGCTCGTTCCGGTTGCGAAAGCGAGGGGGCTCCGCACTGAGGGCGAGCTTCTGACCTCGACCAGGCTCTACGGTCACACCCTCGATGGCTGATGAGGCGGTAATAGAGGCCACCTTCGTCTCCTCGGCCAATGAGTCCAGCAACTCCGTCAGCTGGTTGCGGTACAGCTCCTCTCGACCGCGCCCGACGTCCGCGCGGTGCAGCAAGACACCCAACCGCGCGGGCTGAGCCGAGAGGGTTCGATCCAGGTCAACAAAGCTGTTCATTGCACGCAAAGTACCTAATTCAAGGCTGGATTATACACTTAACTCGGAGATTGGTGGCTTCCTTGGGCAGATCCAGGTGGATCCGCGATCGACGCTCAGAACGGCGGGAAAGCCTGGGTCGTTAGGATTCGAACCCTGGGCTCAGCTGGTCCAGAGGATGGCCCGGGTCAGGCCGGCGTCACCGTTTTCGATGCGAAGCGGGAAGGCCGCCATCTGCCAACGTCCGGGGCGGACCTTGAAGAGGTCCAGACCTTCGACGATCGGGATCCCTGCCCCAAGCAACCGCGTGTGCGTGGGCGCGTCGCGGACACCATAGCCTTCGATCGACAGGTAATCGATGCCCACCAGCTCGACGCCGCGCTCGACCATCCAGTCGGCGCCATCGGCGGCCAGGTAAACGAAGTCGGTCTTAAAGGGACGAGCGGGATGCCATAACCGCGAATTGCTGGTGCGCAGCAGAATCCGACGGCTGCCGCGTGGGATTCGCGCCTGGCGCAAATCAGCGGCGCTGATACCGCTCCGCACCCGCTGGAGGTCGGCGACCCATGCTGCTCCGATGAAACGTTGGAGGTCCAGCCGGTCGATTCCCTTCCCGCCCTTGATGAAGTGACTGGGGGCGTCGACGTGAGTCCCGGTGTGCGAGCCAAGGCAGAGTTCGCTGAGGTTGACGCCATCCTTTCGCAACGTCATGGCCGGCCGAATGCGCACCGGCGGATTGCCACGGTACACCGTCATCGCATCCCGAATCGGGACGCTTACGTCGATCAGCTTCACCCGGTCTCAGGATAGGGCGTGGGCGTGGCGGAGGATTTCGCCGACGCTCCAGGCCTGGGCGATGCAGCCCACCGGCCGGTAGGGCGGTTCAGCCTCGAAGATCTCGCTGATGGTTCCGAGCCCGGCGTCACGCAGATGCGCCGTGAACGGTTCGACCAACTGGCGCGCCGCCTGACGGTCACCGTAGAGGCGTAGATGCGCATCAAGATACGGTCCTAGCAGCCATGGCCACACCAGTCCCATGTGATAGGCGAAGTCGCGAGCGCGCTGATCACCCCGGTATAGGGACTGGTATCGAGGGTCATCGGGACTCAGCGTGCGCAGGCCGTAGGGCGTCAGAAGTTTCGTCGTGACCACATCCAGGGTGCGGCGGGCATGCTCGCCCTCGACCAGCGGGTACACCAGCCCCAGGGCGATGACCTGGTTTGGTCGAAGACTGGGATCGTCGCCCTCGGGCGCGTCGACGACGTCGTAGCAGTATCCACCGTCCTGGTACCAAAACCGTTCCTGCGCCGATTCATGCACCTGGGTGGCCAGCTCCCGATAGCGTCCAGCCGGACGCATCGCCCGCTCGCACCAGTCGGCGATCAGCCGCAGCGCGTTGTACCAGAGCGCGTTGATTTCGACCGGCTTGCCACGGCGGGGCGTGACCACCCAGTCTTGCACTCTGGCATCCATCCAGGTGAGCGCGTAGCCGGCCTCACCGCCCGCGAGGAGCCCGTCGTTGGGATCCATCCGGATGTTGTGTCGCGTCCCGCGAATGTGCCAGTCGATGACGACTTCCAGCGCGTCCAACCGGTCGGCGACGAATCGCCAATCGCGGCTGGCGTGGAGATACGCGGCGAGCGCTTGAAACAGCCAGAGGGTTGCGTCGATCGTGTCGTACTCCGGTGCCTGGCCACCGTCAGGGAAGCGGTTGGGAATCAGGCCTTGATCGAGATACCTGATGTAGGTGTCGAGCACGGCACGGGCCTCCCACAGCGTGCCCGGTCGCAACGCCAGCCCCGGCAGGCTGATCATCGTGTCACGACCCCAGTCGGTGAACCAGTGGTAGCCGGCAATCACGGTTCGCTGCTGACCGACAAGTGCATCACCGACCGTGCGCCGGGTAACCCGGAACTGCTCCGCCGCGACGGCCAGCTGGCTGGCCAGCAGGTCGTCCGTCGACGGACCCAGGAGGGCGACTTGACGCTGCTGCGCTCCTCGCAACGACGGCCCGGGGTCCCAGCCCGGCGGCGTCGGCTCGGTGCCGCTGACAACGGCGACCTCGGCGCCCGCGTCGAGGGCGACCTCAACGATCCCTGGCGTGAACAGGTCTTCCTCGTCATCGAACCCTCGCTCGCGTTCCGCCCGATGGAGCACGCGCCAGTACCAATCCGGCCGGCTCCGCACGACCGGCGAGTTCCAAACCTCGAAGTGGCTGCGGACGCCCCCGGCGTCGATGATCCATCCGCTCAGGCTCTCGGCCACGTCGAATTCGCCCCGGCCGTGGCGCTGCTGGTGGTAATCGCGATGGGCAAAGAGCGGTCGCAGCTGGAGGCTGAGCGCGGGGCCGCTCACCAACCGATAGGTCACGACCGTGCGCAAGATGCGATGCTCCATCCAGATGCGCTTCTCGATGGTGCGGCCGGCGAGACTCCAGCGGAACACCGGGAGCATGCCATCGAGCTCCACTCCCTCCAGCTGTTGAAAGCCCTGGGGATAGACCGTGCCATCCCAGTACTCCTGCGCCGAGAGCGGCTGCGGGTCGCCCCCAGGGATGAGCAGCCATTCTTCAAGCGCGGCCAGCAGGACCATCCGCTGGACCGGCGGGTTCAGGGAGGCGACCAGCAACCCGTGATAGCGCCGGGTGTTGACGCCGGCCACCGTCCCTGAGGCAAAGCCGCCGAGGCCGTTGGTGACCAGCCACTCGCGGCTCAGGGCGGTGTCGAGGTCGTGACAGGTCTCAGGATCGATTCGCAGCACCACGGGGCCTCTTACCCGGCGGCGATAGTCAGCAGGGTCTTGATGTCTTCCGGCCGGCGGTCGAGCGCGGACTTGAAATCGGCGAAGGGTACCCGGCGGGTGAGCAGCCGCTCGAAGATGCCGGGCCATCGCTGTTCCGCCTGCAGGAAGTGCTGAACGCCGCTTTCGAAATACCGGCGGTTGGCATTGACCGATCCAAACGTGACCCGGTTGCCGAGGACCATCTCCAGGTTGATAACGTCGGCCGGAATCGCGATCCTTCGATTACCCGCCGACACCCCGGTGAGGCAGAGGACGCCGTTGGTGCCGACCTGCGCCATCGCCCGAAACGCCACCGTGCTGTTACCGGTCGCTTCGAGCACGAAGTCGATCTGACCGAGCTCGCGCTTGATGCCCGTCACCGGGTGGTCATCCACGCTCACGTAGGCGGCACCCAACGCCCTGATCACGTTGGCCTGCACGCTGTCGATGTGGGTCTTAGCGTAGACATGCACCTCGAGGCCCCGAAGGCGCAGCAGGATGGTGGCAAGGATGCCGATTGGTCCGGCCCCCAACACGACGGCTCGCTTCGGGTCCCAGAGCATCCGCTCCTGGATCTTCCAGGCCTGGAAGGTGGCTTTCTCCACGATGCTGAGCGGTTCGAGGAGAACGGCGAAGGGCCGCAGCGTCGGCGGGATCCCGACCATGAAGGTCGGCGCCTCGCTGTAGTACTCACTCATGTAGCCGTGGGCGCCCTTGATCCCTCGCTCGGTGTAGTTGCCGACAAGGCACATGTCGCTCTCACCCGCGCGGCAGTTGGGGCAGTCGTCCGGGCGCCGCACGGTGGAAACCACCAGGTCGCCCGGCGCAAACCCCTCCACTCCCTTCCCCACCGCCTCGACGACGCTCAGCGCCTCGTGTCCGATGACAAGGAAATCCGATCCCGGCGGCGCTGCGCCGTACAGACCGTCGTTGATTTCCGTGTCGGTGCCGTCGATGCCGACTTCGAGCACCCGCATCAGCGCCATGCCGTCCGATGCCTGCGGCCTCGGGAGCTCCACCTTGCGCGCGCTGCCGGCTTTCATCGGGGTTACGGCGACGGCTTGCATGGTTGCCGTCATCGTCTGAACCATCGATCTAATACTAGGGGGACTATCGGTCGGCCAGGAGCGCGAGACGCGGCACCGGCGGAATGAGGAACACCCCGGTGCGCACGCGGGCGATGCGCTGGAAGCCGGCCTCGGTCAGCGCCGCGCGCAGGGTCGCCTCGCTGCGTAGCACGAAGGCTGGTGGCAGTCCAGTCACCCTGGCGCTGACGAAGATCGGCGCGGACAGCGGGCTCTTCTTGAATTCCCAGACCAAGAACCGGCCCCCAGGACCGAGCACCCGCGCGACTTCACGAAAGCTCCGCGAGAGTGCGTCGTCATCGAGGTGCTTGATCACATGGGACGTGAGCACCAGGTCGAAGCTGGCGTCGTCGAAGGGCAGGCTGGTGGCCGGCGCGACTTGCAGCTTGATGCGACCGTCCATTCCCGCGTTGTGGACTTCACGTTGACCGAGCTCGATCAGCGCCAGCGAGACATCGACGCCGACAGCCGGTTGAACGAAAGCCGTCTGCTCGGACAGCGCGATCAGGATGTTGCCGATGCCGCAGCCGAGATCGAGGACGCGGTCCTGGGGTCCGATTTTCGCGGCCCCGAGGATACGCCGATAGGGGGTATTGATCACCCACAACCCGCGGCGGGAAAAGACGTAGCGCATGCCGATGCCGCGCAGGCCGCGGGTGAACCAGTCGCCGTAGTGGCGGCCGACCGCCGTTTCGTCGATGCGCTTGCGGCTACCGGCCACTGGCCAAAACTACCAGTGGCACCGCGGCGGTGGCGGCCACCGCGATCAGCGCCCATTTGCCGAGCAGGGGCGCCCATCGATCGGCAGATCGGCGCATCCCCAGGCTGACGACGAGGTAACTCGCCGCGGCCGCAACCAGCGAAAACCCCGCGATCGGCGTGCGGCCATGTTGGACGACGACGGCGATCGAGACCAGCGTCCCGATCAGCAGCAGACCCACGGCCACCATTTCGGCCCCCGGCCGACCGAGGGCCACCGCGAGCGTCTTGAGCCCGGCCCCTCGGTCTCGATCACGATCGGGAATGGCGTCGGCCAGGTGGATCGCGGTCGCGAGCGGACTGCCTCCGAGGAAGAGGACCCCCAGCGCGCTCGCCGGACGACCGGCGACGAGGCCGATCCAGAACGGCATCAAGGGAAAGGCGATCGCGAACGGAAGGAAGCTCAGCGGGGTTGGCTTGAGCCAGAGATCGTAGGCCCAACCGCTGGCGATCCCAACCCCGACGAGCAGCAACGCGACTGGACCCAAATTGGAAAGCGCGCTGACCACGAAGGCGCCCACCGCGCCGACGACCGCGACGTTGAGCGCGACGCCGGGTGACAGCAGGCCGAGGGGGATCGGTCGACGGCGGCCCGCCCGCCGGTCGAGGTCTCGATCGGCCCACTCATTCAGCGCACTGATCGAGAACTGGACCAGCAGCATGATGGCGGCGATCCACCAGAACCTGATGTCCCCCGGGCCGATGCCGAAGATCCAGGCGAAGCCTACCGCTGCCAGGGTCGTCAACAGAGAGGGAACCGGGTGGACCAGCTCGAGGATCGTCCACCGCGCCGCCGCGGCGCGCTCGGTCAGTGCGGCAGGCCCTGGTGGCTCGGCGGCTCGCTGACCGGGATCCCGGTCCCGCCACCGCCTGGTTCGTCACCCACCGGCAGCGAGATCGTCAGGATGCCGTGGGTCAGCATCGCCTTGGCGCCGCTGGCGCGGACCGGCCTCGGCAAGTCGATCTCCCGATGAAAGGTTCCAACCGACCATTCGTGCCGCAGGTAATGCTGTTGCTCCTGTGGGTAGCGAGCCTCCGCGTCGACCGTCAGCCGGCGCCCGTCGAGGCTGACGGCAACCGTGTCATGGTGCGCGCCCGGCATCGGGATCGCGACCGTCAGTTGGTCGTTCGCCTCATAGACGTTGACCGGCGGTGAGTCGACCGCCGATTGCTTCGCCATCGCGATCTAGCCTAGCGGAGTGGGAGGTCAGATGCGCTCGAAGTTCCTTCTCAGCTCCCAATCGGTCACGGCGCTATCGAAGCTCCGCCGCTCCAGCCGCGCCGAGTGCAGATAGTGCTCGACGACCTCGTCGCCGAAGGCCTGGCGCGCCACCTGGCTTTTCTCCAGTGCGTTGATCGCCTCGGTCAGGTTGCCCGGCACGCGAGGCAGGTCCTTCATCGTGTAGGCGTCGCCGCGAAACTCGGGTGGCAGCTCGAGCTTGTTCTGGATACCGTGCAAGCCGGCGGCGATGGTGGCCGCAAAGGCCAGGTAGGGGTTGGCGTCGGCACCGGGAATCCGGCACTCGACCCGGAGCCCCGAGCCGTGCCCGATGATCCGGAAGCCGCAGGTCCGGTTGTCCCAGCTCCAGACGATCGACGTGGGGGCGAACGAGGTCGCCTGGTAACGCTTGTAGGAGTTGACGAAGGGCGCGTAGAAAAGTGAGAAGTCGCGGGCGAGCGCGATCAGCCCGGCGAGGTAGTGCTGGAAGAGCGGCGACATCCCATGCGGTCCGCCGTTGGCGGAATGAAAGAGCGCCTTATCGCTCTTGACGTCCCACAGCGATGAATGCAGATGGAACGAGCTGCCGGCCTGCGCCATCGACCACTTCGCCATGAACGTCACCGCCACCTGGTTGAGGGCGGCGATCTCCTTGACCCCGTTCTTGTAGACGACGTGGCGGTCGGCCATCTCGAGTGATTCGGCAAAGCGCAGGTTGATTTCCTGCTGGCCGAAGCCCCACTCACCCTTGCTGTTCTCCACCGGCACGCCGGCCCCTTCCATCCCGTTGCGGATCTGACGGTTGAACCACTCGGCCTTGGTGCCCTGCAGGATGTGATAGTCCTCGATGTACCGGCCGTAGGGTTGCAGGTTGCTGTAATCCTTGTCAGCGGCCTGCTCGTAGCTGTCTTTGAAGAGGTAGAACTCCAGCTCAGAGCCGGTCTTGGGGTTGAAGCCCAGCTTGCGGGCGCGGTCGACCTGCCGGCGCAACACCTGGCGGGGGGCGATCGGCACCGGCCTTTCGTCCATCGTCTCGACGTCGCAGAGAATGAGCGCGGTCTTTTCTAGCCAGGGCAGGCGCCGGATTGTCGAGAGGTCGGGACGGCCGTGCATGTCACCGTAGCCGGTGCCCCAGTTGGTGAACTTGAAGCCTGGCAACGGCTCGTTGTCGATATCCATTGCCAGCAGGTAGTCGCAGGCGTGCAGGCCCTCGTCGACGTGATCGAGGAAGTACGGGCCGGTGAGCCGCTTGCCCATCAGCCGTCCCTGCAGGTCGGCGATGGCGATGATCACGGTGTCGACGTCGCCGGCCTTGGTCTGGCGGACGAGTTCCTCGAGCGTGATTTTGGCGGTCTTCTCCTGGCGGCGTGACTGCCCGTTGGTACGGTCGGCTCGCGTTGTCGTCGATCGTTCTCGCGCCGGTGTCGCTGTGCGCGCCATTTTCAACCCTCCCGGTTATTCGAGACTGACGAAGACGTTCTTGACTTCGGTGTAGAGCTGGAGGGCGTGCATGCCAAGCTCGCGCCCGATCCCGCTGCGCTTATAGCCGCCGAACGGCGCTTCCTGGTGCACACTGCGACTGGTGTTGATGCTGAGGACGCCGGTTCGAACGCCGCGCGCAACCCGCAGCGCGCGGCCGATGTCCCGGGTCCAGATCGAGCCGGAGAGTCCATACGGCGTGTCGTTCACCAGCCGCAGCACCTCCTCCTCGTCCGAGAACGGGATGATCGTCAACACCGGGCCAAAAATCTCTTCCTGCGCGATCCGCATCCGGTTGTCGGCGCGGTCGAACACCGTCGGCTCCAGGTAGCTGCCGCGCGCCAGCTCGCCGCCGGGCACCGAGCCACCCGCCAGCAGCCGCGCCCCCTCGCGCTGACCCACCTCGACGTAGCTCTGCACGCGCTCCCGCTGCTTCATCGAGATCAGCGGGCCAATCTCGGTCGCCGCATCGAGCGGATCCCCGACCTTCAGCTGCCGGCTGCCGGCAGCCACCCGCTGGTCGAACTCTTCCGCAATCGAGCGATGGACGAAGGCGCGGCTGCGGGCGCAGCAATCCTGGCCGGCGTTGCCGAAGACGCTGTTGACCGCGGCCGGGACGGCTTTCTCCAGGTCGGCATCGTGAAAGATGATGTTGGGTGATTTCCCACCAAGCTCGAGCGACACGCGCGTGATGTTCGGCGCGGCCTGCTGGAGGATGCTGACCCCCGTCAGGGTCTCCCCGGTGAAGGCGATCTTGTCGACGCCCGGATGGCCGGCGAGCGCGTTGCCCGTCGTCGCACCCGGCCCGGTGATGACGTTGAGCACGCCCTCCGGCAGCCCTGCCTCGAGCGCGAGACGCCCCAACGCCAGCGCGGTCAGCGGCGTATAACTCGCCGGCTTCAGGATCGCCGCATTGCCGGCGGCGAGCGCGGGGGCGACCTTCCAGGCGGCGATGGTCAGTGGAAAGTTCCAGGGCACGATCAGCGCCACCACCCCGACCGGCTCGCGCAACGTGAAGTCGAGCCCCGGCGCCGTAACCGGAATCGTCTCCCCGAAGATCCGGGTGGCGGCGCCGGCGTAATACTCGAAACACTGCGCGGCCCCCAGCACCTCATCGCGGGCGTCGCGGATCGGCTTGCCGGCGTTGCGCGCCTCCAGCCTCGCCAGCTGGTCAACCTCGGACCGGATCAACTCCGCGATCCTGTAGAGGACCTTCGCCCGGGCGCTCGCGGGCGCGTTGCTCCAGCTCCCGCCCTCGAACGCAGCCCGCGCGGCCGTGACCGCGGCGTCGACATCGGCCGGGGAGGCGATGGCGGCCCGCGCCATCACCTCAGAGGTGGCAGGCTCGACGACGTCGAAGGTCGTCTCCTCCTGTCCGCTGCGCCATCGCCCGCCGATCAGCAGTTGGGCCGGGCTGTCCACGGTGACCATCAGAAGTAGTTTGACGTAATGCCGCCGTCGACGACGAGGGCGGCGCCGTTGGTCCAGCCCGATTCATCCGTGGCCAGGTAGATCGCCAGCGAGACGACGTCCTCCGCGTGCCCGAACCGTCCCATCGGGATCCGGTTCAGCCGGACCCGTTTCTTGTTCTCATCTTTGAGCAGGTCCCGCATCAGCGGGGTCTCGATCGGTCCTGGACAGATCGCATTGGAGCGAACGCCCCTGGGCCCGAACTGCACCGCCAGCGACTTGGTGAGCGCGATCACGGCCCCCTTGCTGGCCGTGTAGGCGTCTTGGGGAACCGTGCAGCCGACCAGCGCGACGAAGGAGGCGATGTTGATCACGGAACCACCGCCCGCCTTGATCAACTCCGGGATGCCGTACTTGCAGCAGAAGGCGAGGCCCTTGACATTGATCGCCATGGTCCGGTCCCAGATGGCGTCGGTGGTCGTGAGGACGGACTCATCCTTCTCGTCGAAGATGCCGGCGTTGTTATAGAGCACGTCAAGCTTGCCGAAACGGTCGACCGCCGTCTGGACGAATCGCTCAACGTCGGCTTCTTTGGTGACGTCGCCCGTCACCGCGGCTGCCTTGCCATCGAGCTCCGCCACCGTCTGGTTGACCGCCTGGCTGTTTACGTCGGCCGCGACCACGCGGGCGCCCTCGCGGACGAAGGCATGGGTCGCCACGCGACCCATGCCACTCCCCGCGCCGGTGATCAGCGCGACTTTTCCCTCGAGTCGTCCCATCTCCCCTCCATCAATCGCCGAAGAGCGAGCCGCGACGGCTCGCTCCTCTGTTCTTTCGGTAAGCGGTCAGACGCGTTGCGGGGTCAGTGTTGGCGCGGGCTCGGTAACCGTCGGCTCGTGGTAGATCGACCCTTTCTCGACGTCTTGCTCCATTCGGCGCATATCGTCCTCGGAGCCCATGATGATGGGCCCGTTGTAGTGGTTCTTCCCCCAGAGAAGGTAGTAGAGGCCGCCAACGATGATGAAGATCGCCACGGCCGGCCCGGCCCATAAGCCGGCGTTGGTCAGATAGGCCGTCAGGTCGGCCAGTCCCCAGCCGGTAAAGCTTGCGCTGTACTCCGGCAGCATCAACACGATGCTGATGAACGCCACCCAAATGATGGCGACCCAGGCGACGATCGGCCAGTAGCGGCCGAGGTTCCAGGGCCCTGGCTTCCATCGATTGGGATAGATCAGCGCCAGCAACACTGGAATCACGTAGGAGACGTACAGGCCAATGACCGAGATCGATACCACGATCGAGTAGATCGCTGGCACCGGGAATTGAGCCAGGGCTGGGATGAACGCGACAATGGCCGCTACCCAGATGGCCCGCGCCGGCGTCCGGAATTTCTTGCTTACCACGTGCAGCCACTTCGACCCGGGTAGGGCGCCGTCCCGGCTGAAGGCGAACAGCATGCGTGAGTTAGACGTGATGGAGCTTAGCCCGCAAAACGCTTGCGCCATCACGAAGCCAAAGAACAGCAACAGCCCGCCGTTTGTGCCGAGTGCCTTTTTGACGATATCGAGCACCGGGTTGCTGCTGGCCGCGGTCTTGGCCAGGTCCGGAATGGCAAGCGTGAGGGCGAGCAGCATCAGGTAGCCGAAGATCAGCGACCAGAACACCGAATTCATAATCCCCCAGGGCGCCCGCCGCGCCGGATTGACCGTTTCCTCGGTCACGTGGGCCGAGGCGTCGTACCCGGTAAAGGTCCACTGTGCCAGCAGCAGGCCAACCAGGAAGGCGTAGATCGGAGAGCCGAAGCCCGAGTTGTTATACGACTGCGTGAAGGCGTAGCTGATCGGGTGCAGTGGATGGAGAATGCCCACAGCCACCAGGAGCACGGCGATCACGCCGATATGCCACCAGACGCTGATGTCGGCAGCGCGCGCAGCCAGCCGTACGCCGACGTGATTGATGGTCGCCTGGACCGCCAGCAGGATGGCGAAGATGCTGATGACGCCCACTTTGCCGGCCGTGGTGGTCACGTCGGACGGGTAATTCCAGAGCGCATTCAGCAGCGCCGCGGCGAAGAGGGCGTTGCCGTAGACGATGCCGGTTGTGATCGTGACCTGCCCAATCAGGTTGAACCAGCCGGTGATCCAGCCCCAGTGCTTGTTCCCAAGCTTGGCGGCCTGGTAGTAGAGTGCGCCTGCCGTTGGCAGGGCCGAGGCCAGCTGGGCCATGGCGGCGGCGACGACCAGGACCATCACGCCGACCAGCAGCCACCCGATGCCCATCTGCTGCGGCCCACCATGGATCAGGCCGTAGCTGTAGAGCGTGAGACCACCGGTAAGGACAGAAATGATGGTGAACGAGATCGCGAAGTTGCTGAAGCCACCCATGTCGCGGAACAACTGCTGGGCATAGCCCATCTGGTGCAGTCGTGCCGTATCGGCACGGATCTGCTCCTCCTTGGTCAACGCCGGCATGCTTGCGCCTTCCTTTGCCCGAGCAAAATTCGGTCCCCCAATCCGGGCTCCCCCTATTTCATGCTCGGGCTCATCCAAAGTCAAGGGACCGGTGGCCCTTAACAACAATTTGCGCCCGAACCAGCAAGCCGGCCCGGCTCGTGACGTTTCGGTCTCATGCCGAAACTCCCACGCCTAGCGGTCGCCATCGCGGCCGCGGCCAGTCTGACCGTCGCGTTCGCCGCCCAACCTGCCTACGCCGCCCATAAGCGGACGCCGGCGGCTCGTCCCGTCCATGGAGCCGCCCATGCCCCGGCCCCGCTCACCCCGGCCCAGACCCGGGACGTCCTGGTCAGAGCCGCGCGGCACCACGGGCTGAACCCGAACTTCGTGCTGGCCGTCTCCTACTGGGAGAGCGGCTGGAAACAGACCGCCCGTTCCCGCACCGGCGCTATCGGCCTGATGCAGATCGAACCCTATACGGCAGCCTGGGCGGGCCCGGCGCTACTGCACCGTCCGGCGGACCTGACCAACCCGGTGGACAACGCGGAGCTGGGCGCCGCCTTGCTTCGCTCCTACCTCGACCAGTTGCACGACCCGAAGCTCGCGCTCGGCGCCTACTACCAGGGGCTCAGCGGGGTCCTCCGCCACGGCATCTATCCGAGCAGCCGGACCTACGTCGACGGCATCTGGAAGATTCGCAACCACTTCCAGGCCATGCACCTGGCCAGCTGAGCTCGGGGCCCGTTGCCTTCCCGTTTCGATTGGCCGCGGTCAGAGGCCGATAGGACCGGTTTCCGAGGCGGCGCGGTCGGCCGGCTGAGCGCTGGGTGAGGTATCGTAGGGTCGCGCTCTCAGAACGAGGAGGAATCGATGGCTGTCAAGACTGATCCCACCGAGTCGCTGCGACGGGTCTCCCTCTTCGCCGGCCTCGATCGCAAGGAGCTGGAGATCCTCGGGAAGCTCGTCAACGAGCAGCACTATGAGCCCGGCGCCACCATCGTCAAGTCCGGCGCCGGCGGGCACGGCCTCTACATCATCAAGGCAGGGAATGTATCAGTCGTCCGCGATGGCCAAAAGGTCGCGTCGATGGGCCCGGGTCAGTTCTTTGGCGAGATCGCGGTGCTCGACGGTGGTCCCAGAACGGCAGACGTCAAGGCGGAGTCCGAAACGGTTTGCCTGACGCTGACCTCCTGGGAAGTCAAGCCCTTGCTGATGGATAACGCGGCCATCACCTACAAGATGCTGCTGGAGATGGTCAAGCGCTTGCGCTCGCAGGCGCCGCGCGAGCATGACTAGCCCAGGAAATCCTGCGCGATCCATCCATGCTTTTCGTGCCACCAGAGACGCCCATCGGCATAAGTTGGGCCCCCGTCGACCTGCACCGTCGTGCCGTCCTTGAGGCAGGCGATGACGACGGCGCGCAGGCTCGCACCGGCGCGCACGTTGGCGCAGTTGCCCGGCACATGAACGGTGGCGACGTGGCCGACCATCGGGCTTAACTGGCCAGGTAGGCCGCACACCGCACCCAGGAAATGCCAACTGCCGCCGCTGCGGTAGACATAGCCGACACATTGACGCCCACCGGAGCTGGCGGTGGAGAAGAGCACCGCGGCGGCGTTCTGGCCAAGCGTCTGGCCGGCGACGGTCAGGCAGGGCGCATTGCTCGCACACTTGCCGGCCGCGTACGGCAAGCCGGTCTTTGCCTTCACGCCCGCGATCGCGACGGCTTCGGCCGAATTCAAGCTCGGCGCCCCGCCATTCGTCGCCATTAGCTGGCTCCCGCTGGACGGTCGGGCGGCGACCGGCCGGATGGAAGGCAGCAGCACATACACCAGCGGCGCGATCAGCAGAAGCGCCAGCACGGCCATGACCACCCACACGAGGCGTGAGACCCGGGGCAGCCTCAGCTCCGGCACGGCGAACGTGGGCTTGCGCATATGAGGCAATGAGATCGCCGGCATGGTCAGCCGTGGCAGGGTGAAGGCCGGCGTCTTGCGCACCCGCGGCGACCGTGTTGACGGATGACGCCTCGTTGACCCCCCGACCAGGGCGCTGCCGCAGCGCGGGCAGTATTGGTCGCGGGCCGCATAGGCCGCCCCGCAGTTCGGGCAATAGAGGGCAGGCGTCGCTGGCGCGCTTGGCGGCTCCGGCGACTCCGGCGGCTCCGACGGCGCAGCCGCGGCGGCCTTGATCTCGGCGGGCGATGCCTCCAACGGCGCGCCGCACCGCTCGCACCAGATATCGATGCCCAGGTTGGCGTAGCGACAGGCGGGGCACCGGACCGCTGTGCCCATCGCCTTCTCGGTCGAGCCCAGCTTCAGCACGTCAGGTGGCGGCCCGCAAATTGGGGCCCGTTGATAATACGCAGCACGTTCCGGCTCCCGTACTCAAGCTCATGCGATCCGACCCCCTGACGACCGTGGCGCGGGAGACGGTAAGGTTGCCCTGTGCTGCCCGACGCCAGCGCCACACTGCCCCTGGCCTTCCCGCTCGATCTTGATCTGACGCTCGGAGTGCTGCAGCGGGGTTCCGGAGATCCCACCATCCGCTTCGAGTGGGACGGGGTGTGGCGGGCGGCCCGCACCCCGGACGGCCCAGCCACGCTGCAGCTCCGGCGATCCGGGGGCCGCCTGGTCAGCGATGCCTGGGGCGCGGGTGCCGCCTGGATCGTTGGCCAGGTCCCATCGTTACTCGGGTTCGACGACCAGCCGGAAGCCTTTATCCCCCAGAACCGGCTGCTGGCGGATCTTCACCGGCACCACCCCGGGCTTCGTCTCGGGCGGACCGGCCTGGTCTTTGAAGCGATGCTGCCGACCATCCTCGAACAGAAAGTGCCGGGTGTCGAAGCCTGGGCCTCGTATCGCCGGCTGGTGCGGGCGCTCGGTGAGCCGGCGCCGGGGGATGCCGGCCTGCTGCTGCCGCCCTCACCGCAGCGCCTCCTCGCGACTCCGTACTGGGCGGTGCACCGGTTCGGCATCGAGCGCCGGCGCTTCGCCGTGATCCAGTGCGCGGCGGCGCGGGCGCGGCGACTCGAGGCCACCACGGCGGTGGAACCGGCCGAGGCGCGGCGCCTGCTCATGACCCTGCCCGGCATCGGGCCATGGTCGGCGGCGGAGGTTTCGGCGGTGGCCTACGGGGATCGCGATGTGGTCTCGCTCGGCGACTATCACCTGCCACACCAGGTCACCTGGGCGCTCGGCGGCGAAGCCCGCGGCAGCGACGCCCGCATGCTGGAGTTGCTGGAGCCGTACCGCGGGCATCGGGCTCGCGTCATTCGCCTGCTGACGCTCGGCGGCATCCAGGCGCCGCGGTTCGGGCCGCGGATGCGGCTGCGCCGGATCGCGGCGTTCTAGCTCAGGACGCCTTCTTCGCCGGCTGGAAGTAGGGGTTCAGGCCTGCGGCGTGGTCGGTGATGTCGATCACCTGGGTGATCTGGGGTACGGCCGCCTTGATCGCGACTTCGATGCCCTGCCGTAGCGTGACGTCGACCTGGGCACATCCCTGGCAGCCTCCGCCGAGCTGCACATAGGCGGCGCCGTCGCGCACCTCGAGCAGGTCGACGAAGCCACCGTGCGACGCGACGGAGGGATTGATCTGCCGGTCGAGGACCTCCTGGACCCTGGCCGCAACCGGATCGCGCCACCCCTCATTCGGATTGTCGATATGCAGCGCACCACCCATCGCGGTCGGATCCAGGTCGATCACCGCGCCGTCCAGTTTCGCTGCACTGCCCGGGTCGACAAGCAGCCGAAGGTCGGGTGTCTCGACCACGAGGTCGCCGGCTGGAGCATCCGCTGGCGCCACGAGGTCGAGTTCATAGGCGAACTGCCCACCGCGACGACCGGCAATCGCGATTCGAAGGCATGCATCAGGGTGACCGCTCTTCGACCGGACCGCCTCGATCTTTGCCTTCGCGGCGGGCGTCACGGTGATCACAGGCAGCATCGCCGTCATTGTATTCGTGGTCAACTAGTAAGCGCGATGGCGCGCGTCCTTCTCCTCATCCCAAGCCGCACCTACCGCACGCACGACTTCATGGAGGCGGCGGCCCGCCTGGATGTCGAGGTGGTGGTCGGCTCCGAGCACCGCCCCGCGCTGGCGGGGCTGATGGAAGGCCGCCAGCTTCGGCTCGACTTTCATGATCTGGAGGGCTCGACCCGTCGGATCGTGGCATTCGCCCAGAACCACCCGTTGAGCGCCGTGCTCGCCGTCGACGACACGGGAACGCTGCTGGCTGCTTCCGGCGCTCGTGCGCTCGGCATCGCCCAGAACCCGGTCGAAGCGGTGCAAGCGACCCGCGACAAAGCGCACATGCGTCAGCGGTTTCAAGCGGCAGGCCTGCTGACTCCCGGCTTCAGGATCGTCGACGCCGACGAGGATCCGACGGCGGTCGCCCAAGCCGTGCGCTTTCCCTGCGTGGTCAAGCCGCTCGATCTCTCGGGCAGCCAGGGCGTGGTCAAGGCCGAGCATGCCGACCGCTTTCCTTCCGTCCTGGCGCGCGTCAGGGCGATCGTGGCGGCCTGCCGGCACGACGGGACGCGGCCGGCGGTCCTGATCGAAGACTTCATCGCGGGTGAGGAGGTGGCGGTCGAAGCGCTGCTTCGAGGTAGCGAACTCGAGGTGCTTGCCATCTTCGACAAGCCGGACCCGCTCAACGGGCCCTTCTTCGAGGAGACGATCTACGTGACGCCCTCGCGCCTCTCCCCCGAGCGGCAGACTGAAATCAGGCAGACGACGGCGCGGGCCGCGCGAGCGCTTGGATTGACGGACGGCCCGATCCATGCCGAGCTTCGGCTCAACGATGCCGGCATCTGGATGCTGGAGCTCGCCGCGCGTTCGATCGGTGGTCTCTGCTCGCGTTCGCTTCGGTTCGGTTCGGGCATCTCGCTCGAGGAGTTGATCCTGCGCCACGCGGCCGGCCTGCAGATGCCGGCTCACGACCGGGAAGGGCGCGCCGCCGGCGTGATGATGCTGCCGATCCCCACCGGCGGACGCCTGCAAGCCATTGAGGGACAGGCGGAGGCGAAACAGGTGAGCGGCATCGACGGGCTGGTGATCACGATCCCGACCGGCGAGCAGTTGGTACCGCTGCCGGAGGGTGACCGCTACCTCGGCTTCATGTTCGCCCACGGCGATTCGCCGGATGCCGTCGAGAACGCCTTGCGGCAGGCGCACGCGCGGCTTCGCGTCGTCACCGATGGCTGACCGCTCGGGGCGACCACGCGTGGTGATCGTGGGCGCCGGGTTCGGCGGCCTCGCCTGCGCCCGGAAGCTGGATGGCGAGGCGGTCGACGTCATCCTGCTCGACCAGCACAACTACCATCTGTTCACCCCGCTGCTCTACCAGGTCGCCACCGGCCTGCTGAATCCAAGCGATATCGCCTATCCGCTCCGGACCGTCTTTCGCCATTCGTCGAATGTCCGCTTCCGCCAGGCGACCGTGGCCGGCGTCGACCTGGCCCGAAAAGTCGTGCTTCTTGCCGGCGGGAGCCAGCTGGCCTATGACTATCTCGTCCTATCGACTGGCAGCACCGACAACTATTTCGGCAATCAGCGCCTGGCTGAAGTCTCGCTGAGCCTCAAGGCACTGGAGGACGCGACCCGGCTGCGAAACCACGTGCTGACCTGCCTGGAGCGCGCGGATGCCGAAACCGACATGGAGGCGCGCCGCGCCCTGCTGACCTTTGTCGTGGTTGGCGGTGGGCCGACCGGGGTCGAGTCGTCAGGAGCGCTCAGTGAGTTGATGGAGATCGTCGCCGGCAAGGACTACCACCAGATCTCGCGCGCCGAGATTCGGGTCATCCTGGTGGAGGGAACGGACCGGCTGCTGAATGCCTTTTCGGTTCGCCTCGGCCGTTACGCGCAGCGGGTCCTCGCGCGACGCGGTATCGAGGTCCGGACCGGCGCCCTGGTCAAAAGCGCGGACGACCACTCGGTGACGCTCTCGGACGGCACGACGATCGCCTGCGGCACCATCATCTGGTCGGCGGGTGTCCGGCCCAACGACCCGATCGGCGAATCGCCCCTCCCTCATTTTCGGAATGCGCGCATCCAGGTGGACGAGTGGCTGCGAATTCCTGGAGCACCGGGCGCATATGGCATCGGGGACGTCGCCTCCCCGCTCGCTGGCGATCGCGAGCTGCCCATGCTCTCGCCGCCGGCGATGCAGGCGGGGCGCTACGTCGCACGCACCATCGTCGACGAGGTTGGCAGTGTTCAGGGCGAGCGCAAACCGTTCCACTACGTCGACAAGGGCACGATGGCGACCGTCGGTCGCAACGCGGGGGTGACCCATCTGCCAGGCGGACTTGAGTTCACCGGTTTCGTGGGATGGCTGACCTGGCTGTTCGTGCACATTTACTACCTGATCGGCTTCCGCAATCGGATCAGCGCGCTGGGTTCGTGGGCCTGGGGTTACCTGCGTCACGATCGCCCGATTCGCATCATCCTCGCGGCCAGCTCGGAGCCAAAGCGAGAATGAAAAAATCGATGCGCTATCTCGCGCTCGCCTCGGACTACGATGGCACGCTAGCCTCACAGGGCCGTGTCGATCACGACACCGTGGAAGCCCTGCAGCGGCTCGCCGCCACCGGCCGAAAGCTCATCCTCGTCACCGGCCGGCAGCTCGGCGATCTGGTCCACATCTTTCCCGAGGTCACGCTCTTCGACTCAGTCGTCGCCGAGAACGGTGCCACCCTCTACCGACCCGAGAGCCGGAAAACTCGAGTCCTGGCCAAGCCGCCTCCGTCACGCTTCATGGAGGAGCTTCAACGGCGCGACGTGCGGCCGCTCTCGGTCGGGCAGGTCGTCGTGGCCACGGAGCAGCCCAACGAGACGGCGGTGATCGAGGTCATTCGCGAGCTGGGTCTCGACCTGCAGGTCATTCTCAACAAGGGCTCGGTGATGGTGCTGCCGGCCTCAGTCGACAAGGCGACCGGGCTGACCACTGCCCTCGCGGAATTGGAGCTCTCCCCGGCCAACGTTGTCGGCATTGGCGACGCCGAGAACGACCAGGCGTTCCTGGCGATGTGCGGATGCGGGATCGCGGTGGCAAACGCGCTTGATGCGGTCAAGGAGCGCGCCGACTATGTGACGCGAGGTCGCGCCGGTGCCGGCGTGCGGGAAGTGATCGAATCGCTGATCGCGGATGACCTCCGCTCGGTCGATACGAAAAGAGCCGGACCGCCTGAGTCCGCGCCGACCCGCGCTTCGCGATGACGAACCGGCTACCCCACCGCCATTCGCTGCACTCGGCCGCCGCGGATCGCAACCCCTTCCCGGCGCAGGCGGCGCGCCTGCTCCTGCCGGCTGCCGCCGACGAGCTCTCCGCTTGCCCGGACAACCCGCCACCAGGGCAGGCCCATGCTCACCGCCAGGACGTTGCCCACGGCGCGAGCGGCCCGAGGATAGCCGGCTCGGCGCGCCACCTCCCCGTAGCTGACGACCTCGCCCCGCCGCAGATCCCTGACCACCGTTCGCACTGCCTCGGCGAACGACCTTCGCACCTTCGTCACGCCAAAAACCTGATCGACGACCCTGACGCCTAGGCGGGGCCGGCCTTCTCGTCGTGCGCGATCAGCACCGGGTCCGGACGCAGCGTGAGGCGGACGCGCGTCCCGGCCGGGTGAGCCGAGGCTTCCGAGGTCGGCAGCTGGGCCAGGATGGTCACGTCACCTAGGTCGACGGTCACCCGGCTGGTGGCGCCGAGAAACGCCACCGCAATGACGGTTCCCACCAGGGGACCGGCAGCCGTCTCGCCGCCGCTCGCGAAGGTCACCGCTTCGGGGCGCACCAGCGCAATCGCCGGCCCCTCGGCGGCGTCCGGCTGGACCAGGGGAAGTCTCGCGCCCCTCACTTCGACCTCCCCGCCCCCCACGACCCCGGCAAGACGATTGGTGAGGCCGACGAACTCGGCGACGAAGGGCGTCGCCGGTCGCGAGTAGATCGTGGTCGGCGGTCCCAGCTGCTCGATCCGGCCGGAGTGCATGACACCTACGCGGTCCGCAATCGCGAGCGCCTCCTCCTGGTCGTGGGTCACGAAGAGCGTTGTGATCCCGACCTCGAGCTGCACCCGACGGATCTCGTCGCGCAAACGGGCCCGCACCTTGGCATCGAGCGCGGAGAGCGGTTCATCCAGGAGCAAGACCTTGGGCTGAATGGCGAGGGCCCGGGCCAGTGCCACCCGCTGCTGCTGCCCACCCGACAGCTGGTGGGCGAAGCGATCGGCGTAGCCGGACAACCCGACCAGCTCGAGCATCTCGCCGGCGCGCGTGCGCCGGCGGGCGGCGTCCACCTTGCGCATCTGAAGCCCGAAGGCCACGTTCTGCCAGGCCGTCATGTGCGGGAAGAGCGAATAGGCCTGGAACACCATGCCCACGTCGCGCTTATTCGTCGGCTGGCCGGTGACGTCCTCACCGCCGACGACCACCCGTCCACTATCGGCTTGCTCCAGTCCCGCGACCAGCCGCAGCGCCGTGGTCTTGCCGCAGCCGGATGGGCCCAGCAGAGCGACCAGCTCGCCGGGAGCCATGGTCAAATTCACGCCATCGAGCGCCGTCACCCCCGCGTAGCGGCGCTTCAGGTTCTCTAACCGAACCTCGACGCCGGCTCGCGTGGCGGTCCCCACGCCGGCAGCGGCGACCGCGGTCGTCACCTGAGGCCTCCTCCAAGCTGCCGGCCGAAACCGGCGAGCTCGTCCGGCTGGCGTGCCACGCGAGACCGGGGCCGGCCGAAGAACGACAGAATGACGAGCAGGATAAAGGCAAACATCAGCGAGGCGACCGCGACCGCGATCGAGACGCCGCCATTCGCCTTGCCAACCAAGTAAATCGCCACCTGGAGGTTCTCGTAGTTGAGCAGGTTGGCAATCGTGAACTCACCAAGAACGACCGCCACTGACAGCAAGCAGGCGTTGAGGAGTGCGCTCCACATGTTGGGCACGATGATCCGCCCCATGACCACGGGCCATCCTGCCCCCAGGCTCCGTGCCGCCTCGGAGAGCGTCTTGACATCGATGGCCGCGAGGCCGGTGTGTAGCGTTCGATAGGTGTAGGGCAGCACCAGGACCAGGTAGACGAATGCCAGGGTGAAGATCGACTCACTGACGTTGATTGACAGCCAACGATACTCGGGTGCCAGGCCTGCAACGAGCACAATCGCCGGAATGGTCAGCGGCAGCAAACACAGGAACTCGACGACGCGATTCAGGCGGGGCAGGCGCAAACGGACCCAGATCATCGTCGGCACTAGCAGGAGCAGCATCCCCACTGAGGTGATCACCGCCAGGGCCAGGGACGCCAGGATCGCAGCGACCAGGTCCGGGGTTTGGAAGATGGTCTGCCAGGCGGCCAGCGTGCGCGGCGCGTTGTCAGTGCTGCCGCGGGTCGAAAACTCGAACATCGCGCCGATGGGAACCAGGAAGAAGGCCCCGAAGACGAGGAAAACGACCACCCGGAAGACCTGGAGCTTGAGCCGTCGATCTCGGCTCATTCCGCGGGGCCCACTCTGAGTGCACTCACTGCAGCCATTTGGAGGTTCTCCCCTGTAACTGGGTATAGAGGACCATCACCACGGCGACGATCACGACCATGACGAGCGCCAGCGCTGAGGCGAGACCCGGCTGAGCGAGCCCGACTTCGCTGGTGAGCGTGTTAGCGATCAGCAGCGAGGCGATGATGCTGCCCTGGCTGATCAGTGCCGCCGCGGTCGCGTAGGCCGAGAAGGCGTTGGCGAAGAGCAGCAGCATGCCGCCGAAGAAGGCCGGCGCCAGCAACGGTCCGGCGACGTAACGCCAGTAATGCCAGGTCCCGCCGCCAAGGCTTTCGGTCGCTTCGCGCCACTGCGGCCGGATCCCATCGAGCGCAGGCAGGAAGACAAGCACCATCAGAGGGATCTGGAAATAGGTATAAACGAGCACAAGTCCGCTCAGCTCGTACAGCCAGATACCGTTGGCATAGATGTTGATCCCACGTTGCTGCAACCAGAGGGTGACGAAGCCGGCTAAGCCGATGGTGGCGAGGAAGGCAAACGCCAGGGTGACGCCACCGAACTGGGCCAGCACCCCGCAGGCGGACGTCACCAGGCGGCGCAGCACGCCATTCGGGTTTCCGGTCGCTATCGCATAGGCCAGGACGGCGCCCAGGGCTGCGCCGAGGACGGCGCTTGCCGCCGACAGCACCACACTGTGGACGAAAGCGGCGACGATATACGACTTGTTCATCGCCGTCAGGTTCGACAGGGTGAGTCCGTGAGGACCCACGAATGAGCCGCCGACCGCAATCGCCGTCGGCAAGAGGAGAAAGATGCCGACATATGCCAGGAATGGCACGGCGCCGAGCCAATCAAGCGAGAAACGGCGGCCGCCCCTGAGGGGGCGGCCCGCCGTTTCGACTAGCGGTTTGGCGGCGACGGTCAACCGATAGCCTGGGCCCAGTGCGAGGCGAGGTAATCCTTCGCCTTGGTGGCCTGGGCATCGGTGAGGAAGGTCGGGGTGCCGGTCACGGGCGCCAGCTTGGCGGCCGCGGCGGTGTCGAGTGTTCCGGCCTTCTGCATGGCGGCCATCCGGACTGGCCGCGCGAGGCCTCTCAGCCACGCGTTTTGCCCGACATCGGAGTAGAGGTATTCCATCCAGAGCCGTGCGGCGGCCGGGTGGGGAGCAGCCTTATTGATCGCCTGGTTGTAGTAGTCACCGAGGATGGCATTGTTCGGGGTAAAGACCTTCCAGGTCGGCACATCCTTGCCATGAGCGGCCGACAGGTAGTCCCAGTCGAAGACGACCGGCGTCGACCCGTTCTTCACGGTCGCCGTGGTCGCCGACACCGGCGTGAAGTTGGCCTTCAGCTTCAGCTGGTGGAAGAAATCCACGCCCTTGCTGATGTCATCGGCCGAGCCGCCGTTGGCAATCGACGTCATCATCACGCCGTTCAGCGCCGCATTCGCTTTCGTCGGGTCACCATTGAGCGCGATCCTGCCTTTAAAGCCGGATCCGAGCAGGTCCTGAAACCCCGTGATCGCCGGTACCTTGGCCGAGTCGTAGCCGATCGACATGTAGCCACCGTAATCCTGGACCCAGAGGCCGGTCGCCTCCTTTTGGCTGGCGGGGATGTCGCTCCAGGTCAGCACTTTGTAGGGCGCGTAGAGGTTCAAGTTGGCCAGCGTGACGGCCTTCCCGATGTCCAGCACATCGGGCGCGCGCGTAGTCCCGGCCAGCTGCTGGACCGCGTTGACCTCATCCTGGCTGGTGCCGTTCGGATTCGCGGAATCGATCGGGATCCCGTACTTGGCGGTGAAGCCGGTGATGATCTCGCCGTAGTTGGCCCAGTCGGGCGGTACCGCGATGATATTGAGCTTGCCTTCCTTCTTGGCCGCGGCGATGAGGGCGGACAGCCCACCCATATCGGCGGCGGACGTGGCGTTGGCCGCGCTCGTGGTCGAGGTCGAGGTGCTCTGGCCGCAAGCTGTGAGCAAGACGAGCGCCCCGGCCAGGATGCTCAGGCCGCGGATGCCGTTTTTCCAGCTCATCGGCCTTCCCCCTCGAATTGGCCGCCAGCGGCCAGGAATTCGCGTCGCCGAAGCCAAGCGTAGTCCATGTTCCCCTCCCTCAAAGTCGGGCTGATGTGTCCCCCCGTTTTAACCATCTCTCGGATCGGTTGTCAAGGAAGGGCCGATTAAGCCTCGGCCAGATCTTGGCTGCTTTTGATCTTCCGGCTGACTCGGGCTACCGCCGGGCTGCCGCCCGACGTCAACTCCGGCCGCAACTTAGTGTCAGGCGGGTGTGGCGGAGCGCCTGGGCGAGTGCCCGTCACCGTCGCCAGCATCACGTTGCGAAACCGCGTCTGCTCTCTTGCCGGCAGTCGGCGGAAATCCTCCGGCGGTTCAAAAAGGCGCTCAATCAACTTTTGCCTGACCTGATTGCCCTTCGCGGTAACGATCAGCACGTTGACACGGCGGTCCGAGCGGTTGGGCTGACGGATCACGAGCCGACCGGCTTCGAGGCGGTCGGTGGGGTCGACAACGGTAGACGGCTGGCAGTGAATACGCGCCGCCAGTTCCTTCTGCGAGATGGGATGGTCCGGGTCCAGTTGCACCAGGGCCCAGGCCGATACTGGTGACAAGCCCGCCGCAGCGGCAGCCTCACTCAAGCGTCTCTCCCAGCCACCTAGCGACTCGACGACCAGCGCCCAGAGCTCGTGCGCCGGCGATGGATAGTTGAGACCGGGGACGAAGGTGTCGCTCACGAAAGCCAGTTTAGCGGCGCCCTAACTGATTGGTTGATGTAACAATAAGTGGAGTACCAAACCGGTTGTCAGACGAAACGATTCTAAGGAGGGTACGCCGATGGGCACCTGGAAGTTCGACCCATATCACACGCAGGTCGAGTTCTCCGCCAAACACCTTGGCATGATGACCGTGCGCGGTCACTTTGCCGAGCTGACCGCAACGGGTGATCTTTACCCCGAACAGCCTGAGCGTTCGACCGTCGAGGTCACGATCACCACAGCGAGCATCCGCACCCACAACGAGCAGCGTGACAAAGATCTGCGCTCGTCCAACTTTCTGGAAGCCGACAAGTTTCCGACCATCACCTTCAAGAGCACGAAGATCGAGCCCGCTGGCCCCGAGCGGGGCACGATGACGGGCGATCTCACCATCAAAGGCAACACCCGACCGGTCACCCTCAAGGTCGTCAAGTACGGGGAATTCAATGATCCGAACATGGGTCATCGGATCGGCTACGCGGCCGAGGGCAAGATCAACCGGAAGGACTTCGGCATGCAATTCGACATGATGCTGGACGGCAAATTCATCGTGAGTAACGAGATCCAGATCAATATCGAAGGCGAACTCGTCGAAGCGCCGGCGGTCGAGACCGCGGGCACGGCAGGCACCGCAGGCACCGCACGCAGCTGAGCCGGCCTAGGGGAATTAGCCCGGTGGCGATGGGAAACGGGGCTCGAGACTCGGGCCAAAGCGCTTGATTGACCTCCGGCCCCAAATTCCCATCAACACCACGGCGACGACGAAAGCGGCTGCCGCTGCCAGTCCGATGGCCGGCGGTGGAACGGCGAAGGCGAGCGCGGCCAGAGCCCCGATCGCGCCGCCAACGGCAGCGACGATCACGGTTAGCATGCCCGGCAAGGTTTGAGGCACGTGAAACACCGTTCCCAGCCTCCGACCCGCAGTTACATCGTCGATGCCGAGTGTCTGGAGTGCGCCAGGCAAATCGTCATACGGGCTGGCGACGAAGTGACGCGCGAGCTCTGGGTGGAGCTCGAGGTACGCGTGTCGGAGCCTGTTCATTCCGATCACCCACCGGTAGTCATCGCGATTGAGCGCCATCAATCGGGCGATGGTGGCGATGCCGGTGAACATGACAACCGCGAGCATAGGAATGGCTATCGAGATGAACGTCGGGCCGAAGCGATCAGCCTGCGCGACCAGCGCAAGCGCGATCAACGCGCCAGACAGGATGGCCAAGAATATGGTCACCCGGCTGAGGGCTTCGCTGTAGGTCAACGAGCGGGTTGCGAGCAGGCTCCAGTGCTCTGTGGCCAGGATCTGCAACTTGGCGCTGGCGCCAGGTTCGCCTCCACCCGGCGGAATTTCGGTCGACATTTTTCTCTCCTTGACCCGAGGGCAGGCTACGCGCTCGCCGGCTGGTAGGTCACGCCCACGACGCCGGTGTTAAGGGTCCTCGAGTCTACGAGTTTGAGATGTAGCTGATCGGTGATCTCGTCGAAGAGGCGCATGCCCGAGCCGACTACCACGGGGCAAATATTGAGACTGAGCTCATCGAGCAGCCCGTCGCGCAGCAGTGACCGCACCAGCGTGGGGCTGCCAGGGATCAGGATGTTCTTGCCGGAGTGCTGTTTGAGCTTTCCGAGCTCCGCCGCGAGGGCGCCGGTGACCAGGCTGGAGTTGGCCCACTCGAGCCTGTCCAGGGTCTTCGACACGACGTACTTGGGTGAGTTGTTCAGGAAGTCGGCCATCAGCACGTCGCTGCCCTGCTTCGGCCACAAGGCGGCGAACTCCAGGTACGTGCGCCGGCCCAGCAGCACGGCGTCAGCCTGCGCGATCCCGGCAGCGATCCCATCCCTCATTTCGTCATTGAAGTAGCGGGAGAAGCCCCACTCACTGGGCGACTCCACCACGCCGTCGAGCGAGATAAGCAGGCCTGCGACGATCTTGCGCATCACAACCTCCTCAGGTCAGAGCAACCTGCTGCCGAGCCTGAACGCCTTCCGCACCATCCGTTTGACGGCCGGCCGCTCCGCGTCGGCTGGCGCGCGCAGCGTAATGAAGCGCATCTCCTTCCCGGCGCCCTCGAGCAGTCCGCTCCCGTCGTCGAGCTCACGGCCGCGGAAGAAGAACAGGGTCGAATGCCTCGGGAACGTGCCGATCGCCACCACGTTCGCGCCGTCGACGGCATAGCGGATGAGCTTCCACATCGCTCGACTCGAGCGCGGGGGCTGGCTCCGATAGGTGATCTCATTCGCCGTCGGGGCGAGGGCCTTCACCGTTCGGCGCGCCGCCTGCACGATCGGGCGCACGGTCGGTGGGATCCTCTTGAGGTGATCAGAAACGGGGATCACGTCGGCGTTGGCCATCGGCTGGGACTCTACTACAGACGCCACACCGGAGCAGCGCGCGCAGCTGGCCACGTTCGGCCTGCGCCTTGGGCGGATTAATCTAACCTGCGTGGATTCCAAAAACCCATGAAGAACACTGACTGCGTGATCTACATCACAACCAAACGCGGCCTGACATGGAGCTACCTCAAACAGAACAACGGCTGGACACAAACCGGTCCAACCGGTACTGTCCACCGGCTCAGCGCAGAGCAGCTGTTGTCCCATCTCTTGCCGCCACTCGCAGCCGACAATCCGGGCCACCTCAGCGTCAGGGTGGAACGGAGAACAGATTCATGAGGCGCCTGCCCTTGCATCCCGATGTGGCGTGACCGTGAGTTCTGACCACGCTGCGCGCTATATTCGAGCGATGAGAACGTACGGTGTTCTGGCTGTCGCCGTCCTGGTTCTGGCCGGCTGCGCCGCCGCCTCGTCGAGCAGTTCCACCCCAATGGGGCCAGTCCACTCCGCAGCTCAGCGGGTCCAGATCCGGCCGGCCGAGGCACCCGCATTCACGATCCAGCTGGCGCCGTCCAAAACGCAGCCGTCCACGGTCATCGGTCACGCGGTCAGCAACGGCACGACGTCGCCTCAGCCGCCTGGCTCGAGCTCCCCCGTCCAGGCCTCGACGAGTAACACGCTGGCTCCGGGCCCAGCCTGCATGCCCGGTACGCACCTGCGCGTCGCCTGCACCGCACCCTGACGCACCGGCGCATCTGACGGCCTGAGAAAGAAAAGGCCGGGCCCCGGGGCCCGGCCTTTGTTTTGGTCAAACGAGCGTCAGTCGCCTCCGCTCGACAGGTGGCTGACGGCGGTTCCCCAGTTGGCATTGACGGTGCGTGGAGTACCTGGAATCCACTCCGTTGCCATCCAGATCGATCCGTCACGGTCGGCGACCGCTGCGGAGTAATCACCCCAGCGGCCGATCCCGTTACCTCCATACCCGCTGAATCCGTCATCGGGAAGCACGCCCAAGGCGGCGACGTGGATCGGCCCGTGGACCCCGTCTTCGTTGAATCGGACGTAGGCTGCGCTCGGGAAGAACTCAGGTCCGCTCAGGCTGAAGACCATGGCGCCCTGGCCGTTTTCGTTGACGCCGATCGACGGGAACAGCACGTTCTCGCCATTGACGGCCACATAGCCCTGCCTGGCGATCTGCGCGCTCACTCCACCCTCGTCGCCGCGCGCCTGGCCGTTCTGATTGTTTTCGCCTGCTCCAACTGCGACCACGAAGTAGGCGATACCAACCCGCGGCGGCTGCCCATGACCGGTGACCGCGGTGTTGACGGCGCCGTAGAGTTTGCCGTTGGCCAGGACGACCTGGTTCATCCGCGAATCGTTGGCGTTGAGCTGGCTCAGCTTGTCCTTGTCGCCGAGCGCATCGCGCAGCGGGGTCGGACCCGACTTCTGGGTGGCCCCAAACCCGCCGTTGACATCGCTGCCGTACGACTCGCCGGTCAGCACCTTGTGGCTGAGCTGCAGTGACGGGTCCTCTCGGTCGAGGGTGTCGGTCCCGGACAGCGACCAGACCGCGATCCGATTGTCGACGAGGGCGTTGTTCTGGAAGATGTCCTCAGGTGAGGCGCTCATCAGCCACTCGGTGCCGCTTTGCGGCTGCGGTGAGGTCGAGGGCTGAATCGATCCCCAGAACGGGAGGTTACGGTCACCGGTCGAGACCGGACCCACGTTGATCTGTACGAAGGAAGGGTTGGACCCACTGTGCGCCGCCTCGAGACCGCGTCGGCTCAAGGCATAGATCTGGGTGCCGTTGAATGGAAAGTTACCGGGAATCAGCTGAAACTCATTCGTCGTGATGTAGATGCCGTCTCGATTCGCCCCGAGCAGCGGCTGATCGGGCAGGCAGGGGCAGCCGGCGTGCGCCGGAGTGCCATGCGTGCCGTCATTGCTGGTATCGATCGAGAAGAGGTTCCAGGCGCCGGCCGGGTTCCCAGTCGTACTCACCGCGAGCAGCACATGGGTGCGGTCCTTGCCATTGAGGCGTCCAGGCCCATCCACCTCGATAATCGACTGGATCCAGCGCCCGCCGACCGGATCGAAGTAGCACTTCGGATCGCTCAGGAAGTCACCCCGGGCCCCGGTGACGCGGTTGATCGCGGGCGACCGCTTGAAGAACTGGTTCAGGGCCGTCGTGGGGGTCAGCTGCGCCCCGGACTTGCTGTAGACGGCAAACGCGTCATTGATCGTCTCCAGCACGACGCCGTTGCCGACGCAGAGCCCCTGGTCGGGGGGTTCCAGACTGAACTGCGTGTTGACGTAGGGGCCCGTCCCGGCCAACCGCTGGTCCGCGTGGGTCAGACCGGCAAAGGTACTTGCCCCGCCCGCCGACCTGGAAAGAGCCGTGCCATTCGGAGAGGGCAGGGCCAGTGCCGACTTGACGCTCGACGGGGTCCTGACGTCACGCGGCGCGGTGGCGTCCTTGATGGTGTCGACGAATCCGCCGCCCGACGATGCCGCGGCGGGCGCCGTCGTCCCGAAGTATGTCGCCTGCCCCACCGTTTGCCCGGCGGCGTACGCCGCCAACGGAGCCGGATTCATGCTCATTGCACCGACCACGATCGGCAAGGCAGCAGCAAACGTCGCAAATCTATGTCTAAACAAGGCTTCCCTCCTCGATGTTGCAGTGCCCTCTCAGGCCCAGTCGCCGATAGCGTAGTGCACGGCCCGCCCAAGGTCAACAGTTTGTAAAGACTCGTTAAACCGTTGTCCCAGACTCAGCCTTCTGAATGGCGTCAGCCCTGGCCGGCCCGCGCGTTACCGTGGACAGGCTGAGTACATGGTCGGGTCGCCGCCGCCGCCATCCCTGACGCAAGACCACAGGTGGTCGGGGATCCGCATCCTCACCGTTTCGGATCCATTCCCGTAGCGGCAGGCATCGTAGGCGGCCGCCGGAGCTTCCAGAAGTCTCCAACGAGCCCGAGGTTTGCAAAGACGTCTTCGGCCTCCTCAACGGTCCGCCGTTGCCAGTTGGGATCGGCCCGATCGCGGTACCAGATATCAGCGAGGCGCCAGGCCTGGCCGGCCGTCATGAAGGCCCCAGCCGGTTTTCCGCTCCGCTCGACGTGCTCTCCCGACCGGAAGAGGAGCATCCTGCTTCACGTATAGATAATGTCGTCCCACCAGTGCGCGGCCGGGATGCTGAAGTGCACGACTCCCTCTTCATGGACCAGTGCGCGGTCGGAGACCACAAGGGTCAGTGTCTCCCCACAATCTGGACAGTGGGTCTTCAGCTGGCCGGTGCCGCCCATCAGCGAAACGATGCCGAGTCCGTCCCAGACGCAGTTTCCGTAATAGCTTTTCCCCGAAACTTCAACCTTGTAGGCGGTCGGCACGGTGGAGAAGGGGTTCGCCATTCGGAACCTGGTCGGGTCTGTCGGCTCGAGCACATAGACATGTCCCTCGCCCAGCTGCCGATAAGCCTCGACTGCCTGCTCGTCACTAATCCGGAGTGACGCGGCCGTCTCGGGGGCGGAAGGCACGGCTGTGGTGTTCATGGCCGTGCGGATCACATGGAGGCGAACGTCGCGGACCAGGTCGGTATCGATGACGGGTCTGAAGATACAGCGATTTGGCCTAAGTGCCCGCCTCCACACTCAACAACCGCGCCACGGTCAGCACTTCCTCCACCAGGGCGTCGGCATCCGCGAGCGTCGACCGGGGATTGATGAAGCAAGGCCGGATGGCGAACCGGCCGCCGATGCGAGTAGTCGATGGGATGGACCGGCCCCGCGCGCGAACGCGGCGGACGATCTCAGCATTCAGGGCATCCAGCCGAGCCTCCTCGGCGATGGCGGATGGATGGAACCGAAAACAGCAGATGGAGAGCACGGGTTCGGCAAGCAGCTCCAGCTCCTCGGCCTGTCGCACCCGATGCGCTACCCGGCGCGCGCAGTCCAGGTGCCGGCTGACTCGGGCGGCCAGTCCCGTTGTCCCAACCTCCTTGAGCAAGGCCCAGACCGCCAGCCCACGCGATGGTGCAGCCATCTCAACCCCGAAGTGATGGAACTCATACCCGAGCTCTTCGAACGGCGAGTCGAGGTCTCCCGATGAGGGGGGTTGCGCCTCGAGATACTCAGCCGGCTCCATGGTGAAGGAGCGACCGAGCAGCTCCCGGTCACGAACGAACGCGGCGCCGCAGCCCACCGGGGTTGCCATCCACTTGTGCGGATCGACCGCCACCGAGTCGACCCCACGGAACTCACCGAATAGCGGCCGTACCCGGTTGTCGAGGATGCCGAAGGCGCCGTACGCGCCGTCGACATGAAACCAGATGTCGTGCGCGTGCGCAACCTCCGCGATCGACTCGATCGGGTCGACCGCGCCGGTGTTGACATCGCCGGCAGCCGCCACGATCGCGACCGGGGTCACGCCAGCGTGCTGGTCTCGCCGGATGGCTTCCGAAAGCGCCTGCACGTCCAACACGCCGTCGCGGGTCGACGGGACGATGTGTAGTGATTCCCGTCCGAGCCCCAGGACGCCGAGCGCTCGATGCACAGAGTGGTGGGCGTTCTCCCCTGCGTAGACACGCGGTTCGTGCAGCGCCCGGAGCCCTTCGCGAGAGGCGTCTCCTCCTCGGCGCTCAGACGCATACTGACGCGCCGCGCCAAGACCTACGAGGTTGGCGACCGACCCACCACTGGTAAAGATGCCCTGATGGGTCGCCGGTATATTCAGTAGCTCTCGGAGCCATCGGAGCGCAAGGTCTTCGAGGAAGTTGGTGGGCGTGACAAAAGCGCGCATGGGTGCGCTGACCATGCCCGCGAAGTGCGCGGCCGTGGTGATGGTTGTCGGCATGGTGTTGACCCATCCAGCGAACCCGGGGGCCCCCAGGCGCAGGCCGTAGGGGACGATGAGAGAGCGCAGGGTGTCGAGGACGGCCTGTGGACCGCTGCCTTGAACAGGAAGCGGCTCATCGAGCTTGGCTTGCCAGATGGAACGCCGTCCAGCCAGGTCCTCGCCGTCGAACCTGGTGAAGTGCTCGAGGGCAGGGAGCAGCTCGGTTATCGCCTCGGACAGCCCGCTAGTCGCGGCGGGATCGGGAGCTTCCATCGTCGGCCAGTATGCGCTCGGCCCAGCTGATGGTGGCCCTCATTGCCGGTTGGAATACGATCTTCACGGCATGACACCCGCGTTCCAGCGGTTCAGCGGCTATTGCGCCGTCGCAACGGGTCTTGGCGGCTTCCTCTACTCCGTGGCGTTCGTGCTCCTGAGCCGGGCCAATCCTGACCTCGGGCTCGGCATCAGCTGGGTCATCCTCTTGCTGGGCGCGTTATTGGCCATGCCGGTGCTGCTTGCTCTCTACGAGTACCTCCGCGAGGTCGAGCCACCCGTCGCCCTGCTGGCGCTGCTGTTCTCCGCACTTGGCTTCCTGGGCGCGATCATGCATGCCGGCTACGAAATTGCCAACGTCATCCACCTGGGCAAAAGCCCAGCGAGCAACCTGGCCAGTCAGGTCGACCCACGAGGACTCCTCACATTCGGCCTGACCGGGCTGGGAGTGCTGTTATTCGGCTGGCTGATGGCGCGGAGCGGCCGGTTCTCCAGCGGGCTGGGCCGTTTTGGCCAGCTCTCCGGCACGCTGGTGATCATTGTTTACCTGGCCCGGTTGACACTGTACTCGCCGACCAACCCATTGGTGCTGATTGGTGCTGGTTTGACCGGATTCATCGCCAGCCCCGTGTTCTTCATCTGGCTGGGCCGCTAGCTCCTTCGGAGCAACAGTCGCGCAGCGCGCGCTGGCTGAGCCCGCTGCCATACCACCCAAGGGTTTGGAGTACCCTACCCCCAGTCGCCGTACCCGCAGGGAAGAGCGGGAGCGTCGACGTGGCTGACCAAGCACCGATGATCATGAGCGTGCAAATTGACCAGGGGCGACTTGGGTCTTTCCGTGCGCTGCTCCTTGTCCAGGCGGCGGTCGCTGGACTTTTTGGTCTGAGCACCTTCCTCGCTCCTGAACGCTTCGCAGCGTTTACCGGCTACACCGGGCATCAGCCGTTCTTCTACCGGCTGGTTGGTGCTGCCACGCTTGGATATGGAGTCGTCGCGCTGGCTGCGTATTGGGAGCGCGTCCCCTGGCAGCAGGTGCGCATACCAATCGTGGCCGCGTTCACCTTCAACCTTGCGGCTGTGGTGGCAAGCCTGTTGAGCCTGGCGGATGGTGACCGCCAACCGTTGGTCTATTTCGTTCTCGTGGCTGCTGCCGCCTTCACGGTGGTCGCAGCCTACTGGCTGCGCCGGAACCAGGGGATTCCCCTGGCCGAAAACCGCCGGATCTCATCCAACTTTCGAGCTGTCATTCTGATGGCGACAGCCGCTGCCGCTTTTTTCGGAGTCGTCCCGTTGCTGCTCGCCAGGCCGCTGGCGTCGGCCGCGGGTTTCAAGACCGATGACCTCTTCATCCTGCGAGGCGCCGCGGCTGCCACGCTCGGTTACGCCGTCGCCGGGGTTCTGCAACTTCGGTCCTCGGTGTGGTCCGCCATCAGGCTCCAGGTCATCGCGGCCCTAGTTTTCAACGGACTGTCGGTCATCGGGGCCGCCCTCTACTTGCTCAGCGGAGGCCGGTCGCTAGTTGGCTGGTTGATTCTCGTCGCCGCCACGATCTTCACGGTTGGATTGGCCTGGGGATTCGGGGCCGTTCGGGCCGCAGGCACTCCGGTCTGACCGTGGCGTCGGGAACGCATGGGCGAGGGGGCTTGGCCCACGCCGGGACGCAGGAGGCGATGGGAATGTCAATCGACGAGAACAAGGCGGTGGCTCGGAAGTTCTTTGACGATGTCGTCAGCCGGGGCAATCTTGCCGTTATCGATGACCTGTGCGCTGCGGACTACCGCTTGCATACGTTCGTGGGTCGCCAGCAGGGTCGACAACCGCAAGGCACGACAGCTCTGTTTGCGAGGTGAGGCCACGCGAGATAGCGCACTCCGCGAGGCGCACGCGTGTTGTCACACACACACTAATTAGATTGTGATGCTAGCGGGAGACGAGGGTTTACCGCGCATTTTCCGCCGAGCTTAGGCCGATTGGTTTTAGCTACCGGCTCGCGGATGTCGCCTAAGTCGGCGGTCAGAACGGACGCCAACTGACACTTCTGTCCGGCCTTGAATCGGTTGAGGCCCCGGAGCCGTGCCTGCAGCCACTAACTGGCAGTCCAGAGGCTGGGCCACTAAAATAGGCAACCATGGCTGAGAGGAAACCTACAAAGAAGGACACGCAGAAGTCCGCCAAGAGCACCACCGCCAAAAAGAGGTACGAGGGATTCACGGACGAGGAACGAGCCGCGATGAAGGAGCGCGTCAAAGAGATGAAGGCGGCCACGGACAAGGCCGAGGGGGAAAGCGCCCTGCTCGCGAAGATCGCCGAGATGCCGGAACCGGATCGCGCCATGGGCAAGCGGCTCCATTCTGTAATCAAAGCCAGCGCGCCAGCCCTCTCGCCGAGACTCTGGTACGGCATGCCCGCCTACGCGAAGGACGGCAAGATCGTCTGCTTCTTCCAACCCGCGCAGAAGTTCAAGACGAGGTACGCGACGTTAGGCTTCAACGACGAGGCGCACCTCGACGAAGGCACGATGTGGCCGACCGCCTTCGCTCTGACGAAGTTGACCGCCGCCGACGAGGCAAAGATCGGCGCGCTCGTGAAGAAAGCGGTGAGCTGAGGACTGGGCTCGCCACTGGGCCCAGGATCGGGAGTCGCTCAGATGGAAACCGTTCTTCGAACGGGTGGTAGCCACCAGAACTCAAGAAGAAATCAGCGGGAGACGAGTCTCGAACTCTCCGTGGAGTAAGACTCCTGCGGGCAATCTAACCCGCGGCCTACTGGCCGAGTCCGGCAAACGCGGTTGATAGGGCGACTGTTGGGCGAACCCATTCAGTTCTTAGGGTCCTCGGCCAGTTGCCATCTCCCCTCCAACCCACAGGATGAATCCGAGGTTGGGGTCCGGTCAGAGCTCTTAGAAACTGCAAGGTCAGCTGCCGAAAGAAGTTATCAGCCCGATCACAATTGCCACAGCGATCGGAACAAGTAGGTCCCAGTCGCCAGGCGTAGTTAGACCCATGAAAATGCCTCTCCTCTTGGTCCAGGCGGGAGCAGGCACTCCCTGTCGCTCCGCAGCTCCGACGGCCTTCGCGTAGCGAAGTAAGAGCGAGGTCGAGATCCCGAACTTGATCATGTACAACCCCACGGACACTCCTGGCACCACCTCAGCTATCAATAGGGCGAATATCGGGGCTCCTTGCTTCCCCAGCACCACACCCAAGATGATGATCATCGACACATGCGCGGCCACCGAAAGCATTGCCCATCCAACCACCAGTTCCCAATTTTGGACCGCCCGCTTGATCCACTGGGCCACAATTTGATTAGCTTCCTCGTCTCCCCCAAGCCCCTTGAAGTTGAGGTTCGCAAGAGCATTGAGGTCAACTCGAAAGAGTGCCCTGACTGGGGCGCTGCCTAACCATGCCACTTTCTCTTCTAACAAGTAACGCCCAGCAGTGGATCCCGGGTTAGAAACTGCGCGGAAGCGGAATCGCAGTAGCGAGCCCGTAGGTGGTACATGCCGGATTCGGCATCCCAATACTCACCGGCGAACCGGATTGGATTGGTAATGGTGCCTGTGCTCGCGGTCAAGTTCCCATAAGCATCGAACGTATAGGTAGCCTGGCTCGACCCCGAACCATTCGTGACAAGCCTGGTACTGCCCAGTTGGTCGTGGTGTAGCCATAACACACTCGATCCGGTGACTTGTTCCAAGGGAAGTCCCCCCGGAGCATAAACGTAGCCGGTTGAGCCATCTTTCAGCAGGAGGGGCAAGGCTGAGGCGACGTCCCAAAGAAATTGACTGGTGGAGCCACTCACAGTTTTGCTCATGCGCAGCCCATCCCCGTTATAGGCGTAAGTGGCATTCGCCCCATAGCCAGTCAGCCGGTTGGCTTGATGGTAGGACAGCAGTCGACCAAGGCAGTACGTGACCGCGAGGTCGAGGACGCGCTCGAGGTTGGCGGCGCTAACTAGCTGCCGGCGCGGGAGGAGGATCGAGGCGACGGCGCCGACGAGCATCGCGGGTCCACATGACGCATGGCTGTCCACAAACGGGCCGAAAACTCACTCTTTATTGGCAAGGGACCTTTGAGACCGAAGATCACGTTTTCTGAGGTGGATGTCCCAAAACGCGGCCGAGAACCGGCCCTTTAAGGGATAGAGGCATGCACACGTCCAAAAATCGTGCTCTGAAACCGGCCTTTTAAAGGGTAGGAGTCCGAAAACTGCCACAGAACCGGCCCTTTAAGAAGTAGGAGCGCCGAAAACCCATGGAAGGCCGGCTTTTTGAGGGTTAGATGAAATTGGACGAGGACACCTCCGACGGTGCCTGGCCAGAAGGTCGCTCCGTCGACCCAGACGGCGACCAGGACTTGCGAGCGGCCGTGCTGCGGAAACTCGGCGAAAGCGAGCCGAGTCTTCAACAACAGCCTGTGCTCGATGACGACCTGGGCTCAATCGATGAAGGTGAGGACTTCGCTTCGGCCTGCGCTTCTGCCCCTTCGCTTCCCAGGCCTTCGCTTCAGGGAGCGAAGGGTGGAACGAAGTCACGCCGAATTCAGCGGCGAGTTCACCAGGGTTCGGCGCTGGTACCAGGACGGACTCCTATTCCTACTCGTCCTTTCATTCTTCGTTCCATTCCCAAGCAGACCACCACTCCTCTCACCCAGGACCAAACCACTCAACTTCTTCGTTCGCTTACGCAACGAGATCGCTGTATCCTCCAGTCCCTTTACGACTACCGCTACCTCACCACGCTCCAGATCCGTCACCTCTTCTTCCCCAGCATTCGATCCGCGCAGTTGCGGCTTCAGTACCTCAGGCACCACGGTCTTGTCTACCGATGGAAGATGTTCGAATCCCCAGGCGTGACCCGCCGCCCGTCCCTCGTTCTCATCACGCCGCGGGGCGCCCATCTGCTCGCCGACCTCCACGGCGAGTCGCCGTGGCCCTACGTCCACCGGGCCAAGGATGCTCGCGACCACTGCTGGCACGTGGTCCACGACCTCGAGGCCAACGGCTTCTTCATCGACCTGGTGCTCGCCAGCCGGCTCGGCTTGCGGGAGGGGCTGCTCCGCTGGGTTGGCGAGGAAACCTGTCGCGCTGATCGCCGGCTCTTCGCCAGGGAACAGCGACGACCCGTGGCAACGCCAGACGGGGCCGGCTGGTACCTCGCTGGCGGCGGGATCATCCGCTTCGACCTGGAGTGGGACCGGGGCACGGCTTCGATGAGTCGCCTTCGCCACAAGGTGCGGACGTTGGTCCGCTACTTCAAGGACACTCGCGATGCGGAGCGGTATCACGTGCTTTTCGTCCTCTCCCGGCCGTCTCGAGAAGAGACCCTCCGCCCGATCATCCAGAACGAATTTCCAGGAGACTCATGCCGATTCTGGACCTCCACCGTCGAGCGCCTGGAGGCCGCGGGCCCGCTCGGTCGACTCTGGTGCGCGGCCGAGAAGACGGAGGCGGAGGATGCGTGGCCGCCGCCACTTCGCACGGAGGCCGCCACGCTGCCGCGGCGGCGGCTCACGGAGCTGCCGCCCTACGAGAAGTCAGGAAGGACGATCAACGACTGCATCGGCAAGCCCGGCTGGTGGGAACGCCGTCCGGGCGGCGGGGAGGTGCTCTGAGGGAGCAGGGGTCAGACTCCGGCCCCGTCGGTGCCAGAAGGGCTGGCGCGGCGCCCAGGAGGCGCAGGACGCTCGATGTCGCGGTCATCCTGTCCCAGCTTTCGACGGAGGTGATGACGACGCTTCAGGTGCTCGCGGAGATTGAGCTTTCTCGTCGTCACAGGCTCTCGCATTCTTCGATTGACATCGAGCGGGTAACGAAGTCTCCCGCTCGGGACGAGGTGCTAGGAACCATCAAACGGTTGAAGGCGACGAAAAGGGTTGACGTCTTCGCGGCCACGCGTGATGATGCCGTCTTGAAATGAGTCGCGCGCTTGCTTTGGCTTCAGTGCGTGACGACACCCAGAAGGTCGCGCTCGTCTACGTCCGGGTCTCAAAGTACGAGCCCGCGGACGAGGGCCGCAAAGTGTCGCCGCAGACCCAGCTCGAGAAGTGCCGCGCCCTTCCAGCGCTACAAGGGCTCTCGATTGAGGTGTTCCAGGACCTGGACTACTCCGGCAAGAACACGAAGCGGCCCGCCTTCACGAGGATGCTCGAGCGAGCCCAGCGTGGCGACGTCGCCGTGGTTGCCTGCTACTCGATCAGCCGGCTGTCCCGCTCCGTGCCCGACCTCTACGCCACGCTCGAACAACTGCAGGCGGCTGGCGTTGGCTTCGTCAGTGCGACCGATCCGCTCTACGACACGACGAGCCCGCTGGGCGAGTTCATCCTCGGGATTCTTGCCGGGACCGCGCAACTCGAACGTCGACAGACGTCCCAGCGAGTGACGCACGCCCTCGCCTACAAGAAGAGCCAGGGCAAGCTGTTGGGAACCCTGCCGGCGGGCCTGAGACGGGACGAGTCGGGCGAGATCGTCATCGTCGAGCCGATCGCCGAGCGGATACGGCTGGCCTTCGACCTCTACGCAGCTGGCGGCCAATCGTACCGGTCAGTGGCTGTCGAGCTGAACCGTCGAGGCATCAAGCCGGTATCCACCCGGGGAGGCAACGGCGCGCCGCCAGCGGCATTGTGGTCCGGCGACGTGCTCAAGGAAATCCTGGCCAGGCCGGCGTACGCAGGCCTGATTCGACTTCCGGACGACTCGCTCCGTGCCGGCGAACAGCCGGCGATCGTGGCGGCCGAAGTCTGGACGCGGGCGCAGGCGATCCGGCAGCGGCAACGCTTTATCCCAGGCACAGGCCCGCGACCCCGGTATCGCCACTCCCCGCATCCGCTGGTGGGTGTGCTTCGATGCGGCTGCGGGGCTACCATGCGAGGCCGCCGGACCATATGGCGTGACCGTGAGCGCCGCTGGTACGTCTGCAGCGACCAGGCGCGCTACCACTCGTGTCAGCAGCGACCGGTGTGGGCGGCGGACCTCGAGGACGCCTTCGCGGCATGGCTCGCGAGCTGCCATCCAGACAACCGCCTGGAGCGAGCCACCAGGGAACTGGTCGAGCGCGGCCTGCGCCAGTGGCGAGTGCCCGCCAGTGAGATGGACGACCGGCGCAGGGCCAAGGCCCTTGAGGAGCGGCTGCGTCGGACCGCCCTCGTGTTCCGAGCCGGCCAGATGACCGAGCTCGAATGGCAGGTAGAGACCCAGGCGATTCGCGACGACCTGGCCAGGCTCAAGGGCCGTCCACACGAGCCACAGACGATGCGCCAGGTTTCCCGACGGCTCACGGACCTCCTGGCGGCATGGCGCGACGCCAACCCGGAACAACGGGCGCGACTGGCGGCGTCGATCGTGAGCGAGATCCAGGTGACGGATGGCCGGATCACCGCGATTCGGCCACGCAGCGCCTGGGTCGCTTACTTCGAGGAGCTATTGCACGATGGAGCGGGAGACGAGTCTCGAACTCGCGACCTCAACGTTGGCAACGTTGCGCTCTACCAACTGAGCTACTCCCGCGTTGCGACTCCGAATTATAACCATCACTGATCAACCGAACGGCCGGCGTGGGTGCCGCGGCCAATTCGCCGTTACCAGCACGTCGCGGCTCCGTCACCCGGGCGCGGGGAAGGCCGCAACGCTCCGGCGCTATGACTGGCAGGATGGGTCTGAGGGGGACCGCTGTCCGCCTGCTCGTGGCGGCCGGCGTGGGAGCCAGCCTTTTGCTTGCGAGCGCCATGCCAGCCGCGGCCGATGCGATCACGGATGCGCAGGCCCGCCTGCAGGTCATCAACAAGCTGAAGGGCACGCTCAAGGACAACCTGCAGAAGGCCGAGGCGCAGGAGATCGCTCTCCAGCAGCAGCTGCAGGAGACCCGCGACACCATCAACCAGACGATCGATAAGATCACCGCCGCGGAACGACGGATCGCCGAGCTGGAACGCCAGATCGCGGTGCTCGACGCTCAGATCGCTGCTGAGCAGTTGGAGCTACAGAAGACGAAGAGCGAATATGCGAGGTTCGTCCGCAGCGCCTACAAGAGCGACGCCGATCCGCTGGCGCAACTGCTCGCCGCCCCCGACTTCCAGGGCTTCCTCAACCGGGCAGTGGCCATCGAGCACCTGACCTTCCTCGCCAACAAGCTGATCGGCCACATCCACCAGGTAGACCGGCAGCTGCACAACCAGCAAGACCTGGTCAAGGCCAAGAAGAAAGAGGCTGACAAGCAGCGCGCCGATCTCATCGACCAGAAGGCGGCGCTGGTCCAGCAGCAGGCGCACGAACTGGACCTTGAGAACCGGCTGAAGCAGAGCATCTCGCAGGTGAAGTGGGAGCTCACCGCCATCGACAGCCAGTCGGCCGCCCTCGCCCAGCGCATCGCGGACATGGAGATCGCCCGGCAGGATCAACTGATCGCCGAGGCCGAACAGGCCGCCTGGCAGCAGGCGCAGTTCTGGATGCAGCACAACCTCTTCACGCTGCCCAGTGCCGGGGCCAACCATTCGACCAAGTACCCCCTGATCTGGCCGCTGCAGCAGGGCAGCATCACGCTGCTCTTCGGTCCCTGCAGCCAGGCGTTCGAGCCGCCGGCCTTTGGCTATCCCCACTTCCACAGCGGCGTCGACATCGCCTACAACCAGGGCACACCGATCCTCGCCGCCGAGGACGGCGTGGTGGTGGCGGCCGACTCGAGCCTGATCAACGGCCAGCTGGTCGGCTACGGAAACTACATCATCGTCGCCCACCACAACAACTTCTTCTCGCTCTATGGTCATCTGCTCGGCTTCCAGGTGAAGGCCGGCGACGGCGTCCACCAGGGGCAGCTGATCGGCTACGAAGGGTCAACCGGCAACTCGACCGGGCCGCACGTCCACTTCGAGTACCGCTACGGTGGCCAGCCGACCAACCCCCTCCCCTACCTGCCGCCCAACGGACCAAACACTTTCAGCCAGTAAGAGCAAAGGCGCGGCCGTCGTCGCGACTCAACCGTCGCTCCAGCCGTTGCTGCCGGCACTCGAGATCCGCTTGCCATTGGGCGTTCGACACCACGGCCACGGCCAGCAGTCGTAACGCGTCGCTGACGATCCGCCGGGCCGCCGCGAGGTCGCGCGCCTGGTGCTCGAGCAGCTTGGCCAGTTCGATCGCCGCCGGGTACGGATAGGTCTGCGTCTGCCAGCACTCTTCCAGCACCGAGCGCGCTTCCTCCCAGCGCCCCTGCCGTCGCAGCAAGCGGGCCAGTCGCAGGCCCAGCGCCCCCCGGGTCGCCAGCAGCCCTCCGCCTCCAGCATGGTCCCGCCAGAGCTGCCCATATTCGCGGATCGCCTCGACCTGAAAGCCGCGCGCCTCCAGCAACCGAGCGCGGCCGAAGCGATCGAGTGGATGCATCTCGTCCGGGCCTCGGAGCAGCGCCTCGAAGCGGGCCAGCAATAGCGCCATCGAGAGCACATCCTGCCGGTTGTGAATGAACACGGGATCCAGGCTCCGCGGATCGCCCTGTCGCAGCCAGGCGAAGTAGCGGCTCGGGATCAGGGCGCCGGGAAGGTCGTCGGCGCGGTGCAGGTCGAGCACACTCTGCTCGATGGTCTGCAGCGCACAGTCCGGCAGGCGCGGCCGGAAGATGCGCCGCGCCAGGGTGAGCAGGTCGAGATGCGGCGGCGAGGGCCACTCAGCCCGGCGCAACACCAGCCGGGTCTGCAACAGCGGCCAGTCAAAGCTGCGACCGTTGTAGCTCACGAGCACTCCGGCCTCGCGGAGACACTGCCCCACCGCCCAGAGCAGCGCGTTCTCCTGGTTGAAGTCGCAGAGAAAGTACTGCGCCAGCGACAGCCCTTCCGCCTCCCGCCAGGCAAGGCCGATGAGAAAGGCGACCGTGCCGGTGCCTCCCGATAGCCCGGTGGTTTCCGTGTCCAAGAAGAGCGGGCGTCGCAGCTCCTCCGGCGCGAACCCGAGACAGGTCGCGAGCGCGCCAACCTCCTGGTTACCGTCGTCGGGGAACCTTTCGCGGCGGACGGCGACCGGGCCGAACGGCGTTGCCTCTTCGGCGCAGTTGGGCGGCAGGCGTCCAGCGCCCCCACCCTGCCCTCCCCCAGAGGGGGAGGGAAAGCCTTGTCCTTGCCCTCGCCCAGGTGCGGAAGGCAACGTTGCACCACCCCGGGGGCGCGCGGTGATGGCGGCGATGCGCTCGCGCAGCGCAACCAGGTCGGCGGTCACCGAGCGGGCGCGGCGACCAGGGAGGCCAGTTCCAGCAGACGCAGCGCTACCGCCTTTCCCTCCTCCCCTACCTCCAGCGCCGGGCCGACGCAGGACGGACAGCCGCTCTCACATCCGCAGCTAACGACCAGGTCGTGGGCCGCGACCATCACGGCCCCGGCGGTCTCGAAGAGCCGCGCGCTCATGCCGACGCCGCCGGGGTACCGCTCGTAGACGAAGACCGCCGGGGTGCCGGTGTGCGGCGCCCGCGTCTCCGCGTACGCCCCCAGGTCTCGCGCATCGCACATCAGGAAGAGGCAGGCAACCTGGCTGATGACGTTGGCGGCGCCCTGCAGCCCGCCCTGCATCGCCGGGCGCGGAAACTGGCGCGCGACCTCGGCCGGGATCTCCAGCCAGAAGGCGGTGGTGTGGAGCTGTTGCTCTGGCAGGCTGATCGGTCCCGACCCGACGTTCTCGTGGGTATGGAAGCGGATTTTCTTGAAGATGGTGGGCAGCGCCGTGACCCGCACCTCGCCGTGGTGCACTACCAGTTGCTCCGCCGGCCGGCTCGCAAGGGTCTCGAGGACCTTGATGCTGACCGCGAGGTTGGCGTCGGTGTAGTAGTCGACTTTGACCGGCCGGACATAGGCCTTCTTCTCTTCCCAGTCGAGCCGGTCGACATGGTATTGCGAGCCTTCGTGCAGGTAGATCGCCTCTTCGTGGAGGAAGACGGGCGCCGAAAACTGGTCCATCTCGCCGACGACGCTGGCGCCCCTGGTGACGTCGACGATGACGACGTTGTCGGCGTTGGCGCTGCGTAAGCTGACCCCTTCGGCGGGAAACGCGTCGGCGCTCCAGTGCCAGGCCTCCCCGGCCTGATGGACCGCCCCATCTTCTTCGAGAATGCGCAACAGCTCGGCGACCGGTGCCTGCCCAAACGCTTCGCCATTGGCGAGCGGCAGCTCGAAGGTCGCCGCCTGCAAATGGGCGCTGAGAATCAGCAGGTTGTCGGGATCGATCAGCCCTTGCTCGGGGTCGCGGCCAAGGAAGTACTCAGGATGGTTCACGAGATACTGGTCGAGGGGGCTGCTCGAGGCCACATAGACCGCGGCCGCGGCGCCCCGCCGGCGGCCGGCACGGCCGATCTGCTGCCAGGCGCTGGCGATCGTCCCGGGATAGCCGCACAGAACCGCGGCGTCGAGGTGGCCGATGTCGATGCCCAGCTCCAACGCGTTGGTGCTGACCACGCCCCGCACGGACCCATCGCGCAGCCCATGCTCGATCTCGCGTCGCTGCAGTGGCAGGTAACCACCGCGATAGCCACGAATCGTTCCTGACTTGCCGAGGCGATTCGCCAACGATTGCTGCAGGTAGCTGAGCAGGATCTCGACCTGCAGCCGGGTCCGGCCGAACACGATCGTCTGCACCCCGCCCCGCAGGAAGACCTCGGCGATCCGCTGGCTTTCCAGGGTCGACGAGCGCCGGATGCCAAGCTCACGGTTCACGACGGGCGGGTTGTAGAAGAGCAGCCGCTTTGGCCCACTGGGGGCACCGTTGTCGTCCACCAGGGTCATCGGGCGGCCGGTCAGCCGTTCGGCCAGCTCCTTGGGATTCGCGATCGTCGCGGAGCAGCAGATGACGACTGGGTGGCTGTCATAGAAGGCACAGACGCGCCAGAGCCGGCGGAGCACGTTCGCCAGATGGCTGCCGAAGACGCCGCGGTATGCGTGCAGCTCGTCGATCACGACGTAGCGCAGGTTGGCGAAGAGCTTGACCCAGCGGGTGTGGTGCGGCAGCACGCCGGTGTGCAGCATGTCCGGGTTGGTGACGACGATATGGCCCGCCTGCCGAATCGCCTGTCGGGCGCTGACTGGCGTATCGCCATCGTAGGTATAGGTCTTGAGGTCGACCTTGAGCTCGCCGACGAGGCCGTGCAGCTCGGCGAGCTGATCCTGGGCCAGCGCCTTGGTCGGAAACAGGTAGAGGGCCCGCGCCTCTGGGTCCTGGAGCATCGCCTGCAGGACCGGCAGGTTGTAGCAGGCGGTCTTTCCCGACGCCGTCGGGGTCACGACCACGAGGTCCTTGCCGGCGAGCGCCAGGGCGGTGGCTTCCGCCTGGTGGGTATAGAGCCGGCTGATGCCGCGGGCGGCCAGCGCCTGCCCCAACCGCCTGTCCAGCGAACCGGGAAAGCCCGCATAGCGGGCCTGGCGAGCCCCGACGGTGTGGTCGAGCGTCAGGTGCCGGCGGAAGTCATCCTGGGCAAGGAGCCGATCCAGCACAAACTCGATCGACATGTCCACGCATCTTACCGAACATATGTTCGCCATGCAAGGCCCCCACCCTGCCCTCCCCCACCGGGGGAGGGAATTCTCGCGACCTCTGCCCTCTCCAAAACGGGGGATATGAACGGCAGGAAGCGAAGCTAAATCAGTCGCGCAGCTTGAAGTACTTGAAGCCTTCAGCCACCGGGAACTCTTGGCCTCTGGCCATCTCCGCGGCGCGCTCGCGGATCGTCTGGTCAAGCTCGGCCCAGTCGCCGACCTGGCTTTTGTGCTCGCGCAGGGCCTCGATCTTGAGGTCGATGGTCTCGCTGATATCGACCCAGATGTCGGGCTCGTTTGAGCCCGTCAGGTAGATCTCTTTGACCTGGTGCGGTTCCAGCCCTTCGTCCAGCAGCTCAGGAAAGACCAGCCTCGTGTCGGAGCCTGGAATGATCGCGTCGAGCGTGGCGTCGCCGGCGGCGCGGTGGTCAGGGTGATTGATGTAGCGCTGTCCGGTCCAGCGTCGCGTCGGGTCCGGAGCAACAACGACGTCCGGCTTCGTGCGTCGGATCCAGCGCGTTATCTGCCGGCGCAGGTCGAGCGTGGGCTGCAAGGAGCCGTCGTCGTAGCCGAGGAAGAAGACATCCTTGACGCCGAGCTTCATCGCGGCGGCCCGCTGCTCGGCATGACGGATCTGGGCGAGGCGCTCGGCGGTCATCGCCGGGTCGCTGCTGCCGCGGTTGCCGTCGGTCAGGATCAGGTAGGTTACCTGGCGACCCTCCTTCGCCCAGCGAGCCACTGTGCCGGCCGCACCGAACTCGGCATCATCGGGATGCGCCATCACGACCAGGACGCGGGCCAGTCCGTTCGGGGACGGCATCAGGCGGGGGTCGGGATCGCGGTCGAGACTTCGTAGTCGACGAAATCCTTAAAATGCGCGCTGTCTCCGCAGACCGGGCAGTTCGGGTCGCGCTTCAGCCGCAGGGTCCGGAATTCGTCGGTCAGTGCATCGACCATCAGCAGCCGCCCGATCAGCGGCTGGCCGATGCCGAGCAGCAGCTTGACCGCCTCGTTGGCTTCGAACAGTCCCACGATGCCGGGCAGGATCCCAAGGGTGCCGGCCTCGTCACAGCTCGGCGCCAATTCGGGCGGCGGCGGCTCGGGGAAGACACAGCGGTAGCACGGCCCCTCGAACGGCTTGAAGACGCTCACCTGCCCATCGAATCGGAAGATGCTGCCGTGTACGACCGTCTTTTTCAGCAACACGCTGGCATCGTTCACGAGGTAGCGGGTGGGGAAATTGTCGCTGCCGTCGACGATCAGGTCGTAGTCCTTGAAGATCTCGATGATGTTGTCGCGTGTCAGCCGGGTCTGGTACGGCACGACCTTGACATCCGGGTTGAGGTCTTCGAGCGTCTGCCTGGCGGAATCGACCTTCGGTTGTCCAATCCGCTTGCTGTTGTGCAGGATCTGTCGCTGCAAATTGCTTTCATCCACGACGTCCGAGTCGACGATGCCGATGGTGCCGACGCCGGCCGCCGCCAGGTAATAGGCGGAGGGCGACCCCAGCCCGCCGGCGCCGATGATCAGCACCTTGGAGTCAAGGAGCTTGAGCTGCCCCTCCTTCCCCACCTCGGGAATCAACACGTGGCGGCTATATCGCTTCTGTTGCGCGGGGGTAAGCTCGCGCGGCACGACGAACTTGAAACCGGCATCCTTCCAGGCTCCGAAGCCGCCCTTCAAGGAGGTCACATTCTTGAAGCCCATCTGCTGCAGGGTTTCGGCCGCAAACGCCGAGCGGTTGCCCCCAGCACAGTACGCCACGATCGGGGTGTCGTAGTCGGCAACATACTGCTCCACCCGGGATTCCAGGTAGCCCCGCGGGATGTGGATCGCGCCGGGGATGATACCCTGCTCGACCTCGTCCTGCTCTCGGACGTCGATTACTACCGGCCGGTCGCCCCCGTTGCGCGAGGTGTCCAGCTGCCGGACATCGACTTCACGGATCCGTGACTTAACGTCTTTGAGCATCTCGCGGTAGCTGGCCATGCTGTTCTTAAGTCTACCCGCGCTCGGCCGAATTCATTCCGTTTAACTCCCTCCCCCTTCGGGCCATTTTTCCCTCCCCCTCCGGGGGAGGGCAGGGTGGGGGCTGGTGGGGGTGTCTATATCGTCGTCGGCGTGCGCGCCTTCTCCAGCCGGGCCACGATGGCGTCGGCCACCTGGCTGGTACCGACGGCGCTCGGATCGTTACGATCGGCCTTCATGTCGTAGGTCACGTCCCGGCCCTCGCGGATGGTCTCGGCGATGGCGCCTTCCAGCATGTTGGCGGCGTAGGTCTCACCGAGGTGATGCAGCATCATCACCCCCGACAGCATCATCGCCATCGGGTTGATCTTGTTCATGCCGGCGTATTTCGGCGCGCTGCCGTGGGTTGCCTCGAAGAGCGCGATCTCATCCCCCAGGTTGGCGCCGGGTGCCAGCCCCAGCCCGCCGACGAGCCCGGCGGCCAGGTCGGAAAGGATGTCCCCGTAGAGGTTCGGCATGACGATGACGTCGTACTCGCGCGGGTTCTGGACCAGCTGCATCGACATGTTGTCGACGATCCGGTCGTTGAACTGGATGTCCGGGTGCTCTTTGGCCACCTCCTGCGCCACCTGCAGGAACAGGCCATCGGTGAACTTCATGATATTCGCCTTGTGCACCGCCGTCACTTTCCGTCGCCCGTGGGTGCGCGCGTAGTTGAAGGCATAGTTGACGATCCGCTTGCTGGCGGTGATCGAGATCGGTTTGATACTCAACCCCGAGTCCGGTCGGATCGCCTTACCGGTCGCGGTCGAGATCTGCTCGATCATCCTGGTGGTCTCGGGCTTTCCTTCCTGAAACTCGATGCCGGCGTAGATGTCCTCGGTGTTCTCCCGCACGATGACCAGGTCGATGTTGTCGTAGCGCGAGCGCACCCCCGGGTAGCTCTTGCAGGGCCGCACCAGCGCGTACAGGTCGAGTTCCTTGCGCAGGGCGACGTTGACCGACCGGATCCCCTTCCCGATCGGCGTCGTCAAGGGCCCCTTGATCGCCACCTTGTTGCGGCGGATCGACTCCAGGACATGATCCGGCATGGGGGTGCCGTACTTCTCCATGACGGCGAGGCCGGCGTTCTGGACGTCCCAGTCGAACTCGACGCCGGTCGCCTCCAGCACCCGGCGGGTGGCTTCGCTGACTTCCGGACCGACCCCATCACCCGGGATCATGGTCACGCGGTGCGCTGCCAAAACGCATTTCATCCTACTCCCGGCCCGTTGCTATCCTTCTGAATGTGGCGCAGACCGAACTGCAGAGCAGCCCCTTTGAAACCCGAGCGCACAGCCTGCTGGCGCAGGCCAATTACAAGCTCTGGATCGAACATGCGCGCGCCGAGAACCGGCGCGAGTTGGAACGGCTGATCGCCACGTTGCACGAGGACTGTGACTACGAAGTGGTTCCCCTCGGGCAGCACTGGCGCGGCAAGGATGAGGTCCGTGAGTTCTACCGCGGCCTCTGGCGCGGGATCCCGGATGTCAAGCTGACGCTGCTGAACCGGATCGACGCCGAGGACTGCATCGTCGAGGAGTCCGAGATCTTCGGCCGGATGGATGGGCCGCTCTTCGGGGTCGAGCCCAGCGGCCGCGAGCTGCGCTATCGGGTCGTCATCTTCTTCCCGGTTCGCGACGGGCTGTTCACGGGTGAGCGAGTGTACTTCGACATCGCCGAGTTCGCCCGCCAGGTGCCGGCCGCCCGTGCCCTCCTGGATGGGCCGCAAACCTGAACCACGTTGCTAGGGTCGCGGGATTTCCCGCGCGTATAATCCCGCGGGCATTATGAAGGTTGGCGTTCCGAAGGAAACCCTTGCCGGCGAGCGCCGCGTTGCCCTCGTTCCGGAAGCGGCCCGCGGCCTGGTGAAGGCCAATCTTCAGATCGCGGTCGAGGCCGGCGCTGGGGTGGCGGCGTTCTTCAGCGATGCGGCCTACATCGACGCCGGCGCCAACGTGGCCGACACGGCGACGGCCTTCGCGAGCGACGCGGTCCTCAAAGTCCAGCCACCGACTCCTGAGGAAGTCGGCCGACTGCGCGAGGGAGCGGTGCTGATCAGCTTTCTGCAACCCGCCACCAATGCCGACGTGATCGCCGCGCTGGCGAAACAGAAAGTAAGCGCCTTCAGCCTTGACCTGGTGCCCCGCATCAGCCGGGCGCAGAGCATGGACGCGCTCTCCTCGCAGGCGGGCATCGCCGGCTACAAGTCGGTCCTCCTCGCCGCCAATCACCTCCCGAAGTTCTTTCCCTTGCTGATGACCGCCGCCGGCACCGTGGCCCCCGCCCGTGTGCTCGTGATGGGGGCTGGCGTGGCAGGGCTGCAGGCGATCGCCACCGCCCGCCGCCTCGGCGCGGTCGTCGAAGCCTATGACGTGCGGCCCGCCGTCAAGGACGAAGTCCACAGCCTGGGTGCCACCTTTCTGGAGCTGCCACTCGAGGCGCAGGAGGGGGCAGGCGGCTATGCGCGCGAGCAATCGGAGGACTTCCTTCGGCGGCAACGGGAGTTGATCGGTGACCGGGTCGCCGCGTCCGACGTGGTCATCACGACCGCCGCCATCCCCGGCCGCAAGGCGCCCATCCTCGTCACCGCGGACATGGTTCGCCGGATGCGTGCCGGCTCGGTGATCGTCGATCTCGCCGCCGAGACCGGCGGTAACTGCGAGCTGACCAAGCCCGGCGAGATCATCGAGGTCGGCGGCGTCACCATCGACGGGACGAAAAACCTGCCGAGCACCATGCCGATCCATGCCAGCCAGCTGTACAGCAAGAACGTGTCGACCCTGCTCCTGCTGCTGGTCAAGGATGGAGCGCTCAAGCTGGATTTCAACGACGAGATCGTCAAGGGCGCCTGCGTCACCCATGACGGCGCGATCGTGAATCCGCGCGCCAAGGAACTGGTCGAGGCCGCGAGTAAGTGAACGACAACAGCCTGCTGAACGAGTTCACCATCTTTGTGCTCGCCATCTTCGTCGGATTCGAGGTCATTTCGAAGGTGCCGACGATTCTCCATACGCCGCTGATGTCGGGCACGAACGCCATCCACGGCATCATCCTGGTCGGCGCCATCCTGATCGCCGCCAGCGCGCACGACCCGCTCCAGATCGCCCTGGGCCTGGTCGCCGTCATCCTGGCGACGATCAACGTGGTCGGCGGGTTCGTCGTGACGGACCGGATGCTCGAGATGTTCAAGGGTCGCCAAACGCCTCCCGAGAAGGAGAAGACTCCGCCGCCTCCGCAGAAAGAGAAGACTCCCGGATGACCGTCGCGGTCGCGCTCGCCTACCTCGTTGCCGCCGTGCTGTTCATCATCGGCCTCATCCAGCTGAGCTCGCCGCGCAGCGCCCGCCGCGGCAACCAGATTGCGGCGGTCGGCATGGCGATCGCGTTGCTGGCGACCATCCCTCTATTGCATTTCACCGGCGCTGGCATCGCGATCACGATTGTTGGCCTCCTGATCGGCGTGCCGATTGGGGCCGTCGCCGCTCGCACGGTCAAGATGACCGCCATTCCGCAGATGGTGGCGCTCTTCAACGGCGTCGGCGGTGGGGCCGCCGCGGTGGTCGCGGTCTCGGAACTGCTCTTGCAGGGATCGCACCCGCCATTCGCGATCGCGTTTCCCAGCGTCTTCAGCATCGTGATCGGCTCCGTATCCTTCGCCGGCAGCCTGGTCGCCTTTGCGAAGTTGCAGGCATTGTTGACCGGAACCCCCATCACCTATCCCGGCCAGCAGGTCGTCAACGGCGTGCTCGCGCTGGCGATCGTCGCGCTGTCGGTCTACCTGATCACGGTCGCCTCGATGCCGATCATCTTTGTGCCGCTGCTCATCCTCGGACTGGTGCTGGGGGTGGCGTTCGTCCTGCCGATCGGCGGAGCGGACATGCCGGTCGTGATCTCCATGTTGAATGCGTTCACCGGCCTGGCGGTCGCGGCCAGCGGCTTCGTGCTCGGAAACTTTGCCTTGATCGTGGCAGGCACACTTGTCGGCGCCTCGGGCACGCTGCTGACCAAGCTGATGAGTGATGCAATGGGTCGCTCGCTGGGCAATGTCCTGTTTGGCGCCTTCGGCGGGGCGGCGGCGGGCCCGGCCGGCGTGGCCGGCGTTGAAGGCAGGCCGGTCCGTTCCGGATCGCCGGAGGACATCGCCACGCTACTCGCCTACTCGCGGAAGGTCATCATCGTCCCCGGCTACGGACTGGCGGTTGCCCAGGGTCAACATGCCGTCCGGGAGCTCGCCGACGAGCTGGAGAAGCGCGGCGTCGAGGTCGAGTACGCGATCCACCCGGTCGCGGGTCGGATGCCCGGGCACATGAACGTGCTACTGGCGGAGGCGAACGTTCCCTACGAGCAGCTCAAGGAGATGGACCAGATCAACGACGAGTTCAAGTCCGCGGACGTGGCCCTGGTCGTAGGGGCCAATGACGTCGTGAACCCGGCGGCCCATAACTCGCCCGGCAGCCCGATCTACGGCATGCCGATTCTCAACGCCGACCAGGCGAAGAACATCGTCTTCATGAAGCGGAGCATGCGGCCCGGTTTCGCCGGCATCGACAACGAGCTGCTCTACGACCCAAAGACCATCATGCTGTTCGGCGATGCCAAGGACTCGCTGACCAAGCTGGTCGCCGCCGTCAAGGCCGCCTGACCCAATCTCAAGTCCCTCCCCGCCGGGGGAGGGCAGGGTGGGGGCTACTCTTCGGTTTTCAGATCCAGCGCCAGCGAGTTGATGCAGTAGCGCTCGCCCGTCGGGGCCGGCCCGTCGTTGAAAACGTGGCCGAGATGTGACCCGCAGCGCTTGCAGAGGACCTCTGTCCGGCGCATGAACAAGCCGTTGTCGGCATGCAGCTCGACCGCCTCCAGGTTGGCCGGCTCGTAGAAGCTCGGCCAGCCGGTGCCTGAATCGAATTTCGTCTTGGAGCTGAACAGCTCGGCGCCGCAGGCGGCGCAACAGTAGGCGCCGTCGGCCTTGGTGTGGACGTACTTGCCGGTAAACGGCCGCTCCGTCCCCTTGGCGCGCAGCACCTCGTACTGTTCCGGGGTCAACTCCGCTCGCCACTCCGCATCGGTCTTCTTGATCTCAGTGCTCACGCCTAACTCTTACCTCAAACCGTCGCCGGCCAATCAAACCCTCCATCCATATTCGGCTTGGAGTGCCGAGGGCCGGAATCGAACCGGCGACACCATGATTTTCAGTCATGTGCTCTACCGACTGAGCTACCTCGGCACGAGTCGGTATTCTAGCCCGACCCCCGCCCGGGGGAGTTACAATCGCCGCAAGGAAGGGCCGGTTAAATGCGCTTTATGGACAACGATCCCTACGCGCGGCCGAGGGCCACGAAGCCGAAATGATGGCCACCAGCGGCGACGGCGACTCCCGCGAGGAACTGACCAGCGAGCTGGCGACGCTCGATCGCCAGCTGCGCGACCTTTCCGACCAATGGGAGATCGTGGAACAGACGATTAGCGAAAAGACCCACAGGCGTCGCGAGTTGATCGCCCGGCAGGAAGAGACGAGCGAGGACCACACCGAGGAGATCAACCGACTGCAGTCCGATGTCTACGCACTACGCGACCGGCTTAACGAGCTGCGCGACTCGCACCTCGATTTCAGCGCCCTCTACCGGATCCTGCAGCAGGCCCGGACATAAAGAAACCCCCGGCATCGCGCCGGGGGTTGTCGGCATCGGACCCGATCAGGTCGCTCGATCCGTTGTCACGTCGTTTACTCGGCCTGTCCGAACTTCTTGATCTCCTCCAGCTCCTGGGGGCTCAGTTCGCGCGGGAGCTCGCCGCGCCTGACCTTCTCGGACTGGACGTGCTGCCGGATCGTCTCCACAACTTCCGGATTCGCGAGAGTCGTGATGTCGCCAGGGCTCGTGAAGTTGGAGATTCCGGCAATGACCCGGCGCATGATTTTCCCCGACCGGGTCTTGGGCATATCAGGGACGATCCACACGCTCTTCGGCCGAGCGACCTTGCCGATCAGGGTCTCGATCGCACCGGAGACTTTCTCTTCGATCTGCTTGCTAGCCTTGTGCCCCGGCTTCAGCGCAATATAGATCTCGACCGCCCGGCCCCGCACCTCGTCAATTACCGGCACCGCGGCGGCCTCGGCGATCTCCTCAACGGTGAGGGTTGCCGATTCCAGCTCCTTGGTGCCAAGCCGGTGCCCCGCCACGTTGATTACGTCATCGACACGCCCGAGGATCCGGAAGTAGCCGTCTTCCGCCTGCAACGCCCCGTCGCCGGCGAAATAGGGCCAATCGTGCCAGTCCTTGCTGTTCTTGTGCTTGTTGTACTTCTGGTAATAGATCTGTACGAACCGCTCGGGCGCGCCCCAGATCGTCTGGAAGATGCCCGGCCAGGGATTGCGGATGCAGATATTGCCTGCCTTTCCGCTACCCTTGGGCACAGCGTTCCCCTGCTCGTCGAGAATGACCGGGTAGATGCCAAGCACACCCGGACCGCAGCTCCCAGGCTTCATCGGCTGCAGGGCGGGCAGCGTGCTGCCCAGGAAGCCACCGTTCTCGGTCTGCCACCAGGTATCGACGATGGCGGCTTCCCGCTTGCCGACGCTGTTGTAGTACCAGCGCCACACTTCGGGCTCGATCGGCTCTCCCACCGTCGTCATGTGCTTGAAGTGGTAGTTGTACTTCTTGGGCTCGTCCGGGCCGAGCTTGCGCAACATACGGATGGTCGTCGGGGCGGTATGGAAGATGTTGACCCCCAACCGCTCGGCGATCCGCCAGGGACGGCCAGGATCCGGGTAGGTGGGGACGCCTTCGTACATGACGCTGGTGGCCGCCAGCGCCAGCGGACCGTAGACGATGTAGGAGTGCCCGGTAATCCACCCGATGTCGGCGAAGCACCAGTAGGTGTCCTCCGGATGGATGTCCTGATAGTACTTGGAGGTCCCGGCGACATATGACAGATAGCCGCCGGTGCTGTGCTGGGCGCCCTTCGGCTGGGCCGTGGTACCGCTCGTATACATCAGGAACAGGGGCGCCTCCGCCGGCATCGACACCGGCTCGACGATTTTTCCGCGATAGTCAGCAAGCACCTCATCCACGAAGAAGTCCCGGCCCTTCACCATCTCAGTCTTGGATGAGTACTTCCCGGCGTGCCGCCGCCAGACCAGCACCTTGTCGACCTCGGCCCCCTGCTTCTTAGCGGCGGCAAGGGCCTCTTCGGCCTTGACTTTGTGATCCAGGAGCTCACCATTCCGGTAATAGCCGTCCATCGTGACGAGGACGCGGCTGCCTGAATCGGCGATTCGACCACCGCAGGCCGCGCCACTGAAGCCACCGAACACCTCCGAGTGGATGACGCCGAGACGCGCGCAGGCGAGCATGGAGACCGGAAGGTCGGGGACCATCGGGAGATGGAACGTAATGCGATCACCCTGCTTGAGGCCACAGAAGTCGCGAAGCAGCGCCGCGAACTCGTTGACGCGCTTATAAAGCTCCTGGTAAGTGATCGCCTGAGTAACCTGGTCCTCCGGCTCCGGGACCCAAATGAAAGCGGCCTTGTTCCGGTACTTTGCCAGGTGGCGATCGACGCAGTTGTAGGATGCGTTCAACCGGCCGCCGACGAACCACTTCCAAAAAGGTGCGTTGCTGGTGTCGAGCGTGGTGTGCCAGTACTTATCCCAGGTCAGCAGATCCGCATACTCCTTGAAGCATTCGGGGAAGTTCTCCTCCCTGAATCGTTCGAAGATGCTCGGGTCACTCGCATTGGCCTGGCCAATGAATTTCGCGGGAGGGTAGAAGAACTCCTCTTCCCGCCAATGGACGGCGATCTCCGACTCGGAGACCTCCACGTCCTGCGCGGTTGTGCCAGTTTGGATCGTCATTGCGTCATGCAGCCTCCTTCAATGAGTTCCAGCAGGACTACCGCCTTCTCGTTTCCTTCCATACGGGCTGCCCTACCCAGGCAACCACACGACCGGCCATGCTGTTGACCACATCGGCGCCCGAGGTGTACCAGGCGACACCGGCGGTAATGATCCCCATGTAGCCTCCCGCCTGGATCAGCTGCGTGTTCCCGTTGAAAAACCCGAGCGCCAGCAAGAGCTCGGTCACCTCGAGCGTCAGGAAGACGCCAAAGACGGCCGTGTTAATCCGGGTGGCGGCGACCATCATGTAGGTATTGAAGATAAAGAAGGCGAGCAGGAACCATCCGAGCGACACCTGGACGTCTTCCGCTTTGAGTTTGCCAAAAGCCCCTAGCGCGAGATAGGTTCCGAGGGCCAACCAAAAGCCGCCGTAGGTTGAGAACGCCGTTGCGGAGAACGTATTCTTGTTTCTGAAGGCCTGCATCCCGGCCATGAACTGTGCCAGGCCGCCGTAGAAGATCGCAAGCCCGATGACGATCGTGTTGGCATGATCGCCAAATCCGAAGAGGTTCGCGTTGTGGGCGCTCAGGACGAAGGTCGTCAGGGCAAACGCGGCAAGTCCGAGTGGCCCGGGATCGGCTACGACTTGAGCTGCGGCCGCCGTCCTCATTTCCTGTGCCATGAATCATTTCTCCTGGTCATCGATGGATAAATACGTGCCGGTCAGCCGCGAGACACAATCACGGTCCATGGGGGCAATGACCCGAGAGCGCCAACCGCGAGGGGTAGCCCGTAACTTCCACCTTCCCCTACCGCGAGCTCGATTGAATTCATCCTAGCGCACTCAGCCGCGCCCGGAAAGGTGCAGACCGTAGGCGGCGGTCGGCCTCCAAGCTGCCCCTCCTCCCCCTAACGACCGCTATGGACGATTCCCTCTCGCGAGCCCTAAGAGGCCGCCCGCCTTAGGGCGGACGATACACCGTCCTCGGTGCGTGTCAAGACCGCGAATGCAGCGTGAAGGGTTCAGGCTGACCCGCTCCTAACTGCTCAGCGATTCTGTCTCTTCTCGTACTGGGAGACAGGACCGCTAGCTAACCGGCAGCTGGCGGTGGCAGACTGGCAGACGGGGCAGGCGGTGGCGCACCTGGTTGGGCGGTCGCCGTGCGCAAGTACGTATCCCAGATCTGATTGAGATGCGACTGCATATAAAGCGTATGGAGCCCGAAGACAAAGGTCAGCAGAAGGCCGAGTATGGGCTCAATTCGCGAGGTGAGTGCTGCACGCTCTTGCATGCGTTGGATGCGGACGCAGGTTTGGTAGACCGAGACAAACGGTGGAACGATCAGGAATCCGCCCAACGTAATCGCCAAGAGCGATATGCCCGGTCTGATGCTGTCGTCCCGCAAAAATCGTCGAGCCTCATCGTTGATCTTGTAGTACCAGACAAAGTGGTAGATGCCAAACGTTATCAGCGGAAGCCCCAGCCAAACCCCAACAATGTTCCGACGCTTGAATGTCTCGTTACCTACAACGACGGTTCGTGCCACGGCCCCTCCACCCCGGTTTTGCACCGATGTTCGGCACGCTTATGCGGCGGCATCGCCCGAGGATTTCACACCAAGTGTTGCATAATGGCGCTTCCGTGACAAGGGCGGCCTGCCTATTGATGCCGAAAGCCTGCCACCGTGAAGAAACCCCGCGAGTATGGGCGGTGAGAGGCTCGAACTCCCGACATTCTGCGTGTAAGGCAGACGCTCTACCAGCTGAGCTAACCGCCCGCGGCGCCTAATTATGCAACGTGGGCGGAGAGCGTCCCCCGCAGCGCGAAGCGCTCCGAAAAACGGGCGACCACCGCATCTTCGACGTCGATCATCGCCGGCGCCCGGCCCAGCTCGACCGCCATCGAGGTGACGCCTTTATCCGGAATACCGCAAGGCAGGATGTGGGTGAAGAGGCTCAGGTCGGTGGCCACGTTGAGCGCGAAGCCATGCGTCGTCACACCCTGCGACACCTTGACCCCGATCGCCGCGATCTTGCGGCCGGCGACCCAGACGCCGGTGTAGCCGTCCAGCCGGCCGCCCTTGATCCCAAAATCGTCCAGCACGTCGATCAGGCACGCCTCGAGGCTTCGGAGGTACCAGCCCACGTCCGGAGGCGGACCGAGCCCGAGGATCGGATAGCCGACCAGCTGACCCGGGCCGTGGTAGGTGACATCGCCACCGCGGTCGACCTCCAGGCAGGTGATGCCCCGCGCCGCCAGCTCGTCCTCGGTCAGATAAACATGTTCCCGGGTCCCACTCCGTCCGATCGTGTACGTATGCGGGTGCTCGAGCAGGATCAGCGTGTCGGGCTTGAGCCCGGCTCGGCGCGCTTCGGCCAGCCGGTTCTGGAGGGCCCAGGCTTCCTCGTAGGGAATCCGTCCGAGCCGTCGAACGTCCACGATCAGCCTGCGGCGGCCCGGGCCGGGACCTGACCGGCCGCGTGGTAAGAGCTGCGCACCAGCGGGCCGGACTCCACGTGGCGGAAGCCAAGCTTGAGCGCATCGACCTTCAGGGCGGCGAACTCATCCGGGGTCACATAGCGCGCGATCGGCAGATGGTTCGCGGTCGGCCGCAGGTACTGCCCAACGGTCAGGATCTCGACGTCGTGCGCCCGCAGGTCGCGGAAGACCTGGATCACCTCATCCATCTCCTCGCCGAGGCCCAGCATGATCCCCGACTTGGTGAAGACGCTCGCGTCCATCCGCTTGGCGCGCTGCAACAGCTCCAGCGAGCGCGGGTAACGGCCCTTCGGCCGCACATGCGGATAGAGGCCGGGGACCGTCTCGATGTTGTGGTTGAGAATATCGGGGCGGGCCCGCATCACCGTCGCCAGCGCGGCGTCGTCGCCCATGAAGTCGGGGATCAGCACCTCGATGCCGCAAGCCGGAACCCGCTGGCGGATCTGCCGGATGGTGCCTGCGAAGATGGCGGCCCCGCCGTCCTCGAGCTCGTCCCGGTTGACCGAGGTGATGACAGCGTGCTTGAGGCCCATTCGCTCGACGGCGTCCGCCACCCGCACCGGCTCGCCGAGGTCGAGCACGTTGGGCCGGCCGGTTTTCACGGCGCAGAAGCCGCAGGCGCGGGTGCAGGTATCACCCAGGATCATGAAGGTGGCGGTACGCGCTTCCCAGCACTCACCGATATTGGGGCAGCGCGCCTCCTCGCAGACGGTGTGGAGCTCGAGGCCGCGCATGATCCCCTTTAACTCCGAGTAGTTCGAGCCGCCCGGCAAGCGCACCCGCAGCCAGTCCGGCCGCCGGGTATCGATCGGCACCACGGCATTGCGCTTGGAGCGTCCGTAGAACTTGATCGGCGCGACGTCAGCCATCTGCCTAAGTATCCCAGAGGTCGGCCGGATTCCGGTCCTTCAGTACAGCGGGACCTGCTCGGATAACCCCTCCAGCCAACGGCGCACGCCCTGCAGGAACCGGGCGGCCGACACCCCATCGAGGACCCGGTGGTCGAAGCTCAAGCACAGGTTCATCATCGATCGGACGGCGATGGCATCACCCTCGATGACGACCGGCCGCTTGACGATCGCATCCATCGCCAGGATGCCGGCCTGCGGCGGCGCGATGATCGAGTAGGACAGGATCGTGCCAAAGGTCCCTGGGTTGTTCACCGTGAAGGTCGCCCCCTGCACGTCGGGGATGCCGAGTTTTCCCGCTCGCGCCCGCTTGGCCAGATCGTCGATCGTCCTGGCGAGCCCGGCGATCGACATCCGGTCCGCCTCGTGGATGACGGGCACGATCAGCCCATCGTCGACCGAGACCGCGACCCCGATATTGATGTCCTTGTGCAGAACGACGCCGGCGTCGCTCCAGCTGGCATTCAGGATCGGCACCGCCTTCAGTCCCTCGACCACGGCCTTCACGATGATCGGGACAAAGGTGAGATCGATTCCCTCGCGCTGCTTGAAGCTCTCCTTCACCGTTTGCCGGAAGCGGACGACCTTCGTCATGTCCACCTCGGCCACCGTCCAGGCGTGAGGGATCGTCTGCTTGCTCTTCAGCATGTTGTTGGCGATCGCCCGTCGCATCGGGGTCAGCGGGATGGTGGTCCCCGGCGTCGGCGTCGCGGCGGCGATGGTCGCGCTCTTCTGCCGCTGCTCACCGTTGGCGGCCGCCGGCTGTGCCCGCTTGGCGACATAGTCCTCGACGTCTTTCTTGCTGATGCGACCGCCGATCCCCGAGCCTTCGATGCGAGCGAGCTCCGCGTCCGTGATCCGGTGTTCTTCGATCAGGGCGCGGACGGCGGGTGAGAGGCGGGTCCGCCCTTCGCTCGTCCGCTCCTCGGCTTGGGGCTCGCCCCGCAATCCTCCTCCCCCCTCGGGGGAGGGAGGGGTGCGGCCTTTGTCCTGCAATTCCCCTGCCCCTTGCGGGGAGGGCAGGGTGGGGGCGGCCGTTGCAGTCATCGATTCCTCGATCACCGCGATCTCGGTGCCGACCGTGACCGTGGTGCCCTCTTTGACCTTGATTTCCTTGAGCACGCCGGCGAGGGGCGCCGGCACCTCGGCGTTGACCTTGTCGGTGATGATCTCGACCAGGCCCTCGTATTTCTTCACCTGGTCACCCGGCTGCTTCAACCACTTGGCGATGGTCCCCTCAGTGATGGATTCACCGAGCTGCGGCATTTTGACCGAGACCATTTGACGTCGGCCGGCCTAGGAGGCCGCCAGCTCCTTGGCCTTTACGAGGATCTTCTCGACGCTCGGCATAAAGGCCTCTTCCAGGATGTGATTGAAAGGCATGGCGGGCACGTCCGGACCGGTGAAGCGCATCACCGGGGCGTCGAGCGAGTCAAAGGCGTTCTCCATGATGATCGCCATCACCTCGGCGGCGATCCCGGCAAAGCGGTTGTCCTCATGGACGACGAGGACTTTCCCGGTTTTCCTCGCGGTGGCCACGATCGCGGCCTGGTCGATCGGCTTGATGGTGCGCAGGTCGAGCACCTCGGCCGAGACGCCCTCGGCGGCGAGCTTCTCTGCCACCTCGAGGCAATAGGTCAGCATCAGCCCATAGGCGATCAGGCTGAGGTCCTTGCCCTCGCGCTTGACGTCCGCCTTGCCGATCGGCACTACCCTGTCGCCATCAGGGACTTCGCCCTTGACCAGTCGGTAGGTCCGCTTGTGTTCGAGGTAGAGGACTGGATCGGGATCCCGGATGGCTGCCTTCAGCAAGCCCTTCGCGTCGGCCGGTGTTCCCGGGGCGACGACCTTGAGCCCGGGGATGTGGGCGAAGGTCGCTTCGATGCTCTGCGAGTGGTAGAGCGCGCCGTGGACGCCTCCGCCCCAGGGGGCCCGGATCACCATCGGGAGGTTGAAGTCCCCGGCCGTCCGGTAACAGAAGCGCGCCGCCTCTTCGATGATCTGGTTCATCGCCGGCGCGATGAAATCGGCGAACTGGATTTCGGCGATCGGCCGCATGCCGTTGACCGCCGCGCCAATCGCAACGCCGACGATGCAGGACTCGGCCAGCGGCGAGTCGATCACCCGAAGCTCGCCGTATTTCTTGTAGAGGCCGTCCGTGGCCAAGAAGACGCCGCCCCGATTGCCGACGTCCTCTCCGATCAAAAAGACGCTCGGGTCACGCGCCATCTCCTCGTCCATGCCCTCCCGAATCGCCTCGAGGACGGTCTTGACCGCCATCAGGCCTGCGGCTCCTCTTTGTAGACGAAGGTGGTCAGGTCGTCCGGCGTCGGGTCCGGCGCCTGCTCGGCGTACTCGGTTGCCTCGTCGACCTGCCGGGTGACCCGCTCGGTGATCTCCTCCTCGACCGGATCCGTCAGGGTCCCGGCGTCGCGCAAGTAGGTGGCGTAGCGGTGGATCGGATCCTTCTGCCGCCAGCTCGCGACCTCTTCCGCTTTCCGGTAGCGCTTGTCATCGTCGTCGCTGGAGTGCGCCGTGAATCGATAGGTCTTGACCTCGATCAGGGTCGGCCCGTCGCCCCGGCGGGCCCGCTCGACCGCCTGCCGGGTCACCTCGTAGCAGGCCAGGACGTCGTTGCCATCGACCACGACCCCCGGGAAGCCGTAGCCCGCGGCGCGGTCGGCCACGTTCTGGATGGCCATCTGGTGAGACTGCGGCACCGAGATGGCGTAGCCATTGTTCTCGCAGACAAAGACCACCGCCAGCTTGTGGATGCCGGCGAAGTTCATCGCCTCGTGGGTGTCGCCCTGGCTGGCGCTCCCCTCGCCGAAGTAGACGGCGGTGACCGCGTCCTCCTTCCGTTGCTTGGAGGCGAGCGCCACGCCGGCGGCGTGCAGCAGCTGGGTCGCCACCGGGCTGCCGCCGGTCACGATGTGGAGCCGGCGGCTGCCGAAGTGTCCGGGCATCTGCCGGCCGGCGCTGTTCGGATCCTCGCGCCGGGCAAAGAAGGACAGCATCTGGTCCCTGGCGGTCATCCCGAACCAGAGGATGACGCCGGCGTCGCGGTAATAGGGCGCGACCCAGTCGTAGCCGGGACGCAAAGCCGCGGCCGTCCCGACCTGGGCCCCTTCCTGTCCCTGGCAGGAGATGACGAACGGCGCCCGGCCCTGGCGGTTGATCAACCACATGCGCTCATCGACGGCGCGGGCCAAGCGCATCACCTCGTAGATCCGAAGTGCCTGCTCGTCGCTCAAGCCCAGCGACCGGTGGCGGCTACGGCCGCCTTTGGCTTCGACCTCCGTCGTCTTCAGGGCCATCGGGCTAAATGTGGATCGCGACGCCGTCGACGGCCAGCGCGGCCTCCTTGACGGATTCGGAGACGGTCGGATGCGGAGCGATGCTCGCCCCGATCTCCCAGGGCGTCGACTCGAGCAGCTTGGCCAGCGCCGTCTCGGCGATCAGCTCGGTGGCATTGGGGCCGAGGATGAAGACCCCCAGCAGGTCGCCCGACTCCTCATCGCTGATGATCTTGACGAAGCCCTCCGTCTCCCCGAGGATGACCGACTTGGCATTCCCGGCCAGCGGGAACTTGCCGATTTTGACCTTGAGCCCCTGATCGCGCGCCTGCTTTTCCGACAATCCGAGACTCGCGACCTGGGGGTAGCTGTAGGTGGCCCGCGGCACCCGGTTGTAGTCGAGCGGCTTGGGATTCTTGCCGGCGATGTGCTCCATGATGTGCTCGCCTTCGTAATACGCCACGTGCGCCAGCAGGAAGTTGCCGATCACGTCGCCGGCGGCGTAGACGTTCGGATGCCCGGTGCGGTAGTGTTCGTCGGTCTTGATGTAGCCCTTCTCGAGCTGGATATCCAGCTTCTCCAGGCCAAAACCATCGGTGATGCCTTCGCGACCGACCGCGACCAGCAGCCGCTCGCCATCGATTGTCTGCGTTTGTTCGCCGCTCTTGACCGCGACCGTCATCTTGCCGTTGGCCTGCTTGAGGCTGACCGGCTGGACCTGGGCGCCGGTCAGTACCTTGATGCCGCGCTTGGCGAGGATCTTCGCCAGTTGCTGACCGACGTCGGCATCCTCGAGCGGGAGCAAGGTGGGGAGGAACTCGACCAGCGTCACGTCGGCGCCGTAGCCGTTGTAGACGCAGGCAAACTCCGTCCCGACCGCGCCGGCCCCGACGATGACGATCGATTTCGGCATTTGCTCGAGGTTGACCGCGTGGTCGCTGTTGATCACGCGGTCGCCATCCATCGTCAACCCCGCCAGCGACTTAGGACGGGAGCCGGTGGCCACCACGAGGTTGCGCGCGTTCACGGCCTCCCCGCTCTCCTTGACGATGACCTTGTGCTCGGACTCGATGACGCCCTCGCCCTTGAGCACCGTCACCTTGTTTTTCTTCAGCAAGAACTCGACTCCCCGCCAGAGCTGGTCGACCACCGCTTGCTTGCGTTTCAGCACCGCCGGCCAGTCGACCTGGAGGCCGTCGGTTTTCAGGCCGAGCGCGCCGCCGGTGCGGATCTGGTGCGCCAGCTCGGATGAATGCAGAAACGACTTGGTCGGGATGCAGCCGCGGTGCAGGCAGGTGCCGCCGACCTTCTCCTTCTCGATGACTGCGACCTTGAGCCCCAGTTGGGCTCCACGGATGGCGCCGACATATCCGGCGGAGCCGCCGCCGATGACGGCTACGTCAAACGCCTCATCGGGCATACAAAACGATTGTAGCGACCCCCAGTCGGGCCGCCTAAGCCTCCAACATTGCCAGCGCCGCGGTCAATTGCAGGTCCCTGGCGAAGTCGTTCGGCGCCTGCTGGACCGCGTACTCATCCGAGGCGCTCGGCAACGTCACCGTCGTGTCCGGCGTGATCCCCGTCTTCTCGATCGAGTGGCGGTTGGGCGTCAGCCACTCGGCGATCGTCAGGTGCAGGTCGCCGTCGCGCAGCAGAAAGTCCTGCTGGACCGAGCCCTTGCCGAAGGTCTTGACTCCGACCAGTTTGCCGCGGTTATGGTCCTTGATGGCGCCGGCGGTGATCTCGGACGCGCTCGCCGAGTTCTCGTTCACCAGCACGACGAGTCGATTCGTAAAGGCCTTTCCACTGCCGGTCACTTTCCGCACGTCCTGCTTGCCGCCGCGTTCGACCAGGATGGTGGTCGTCCCGCTGCTGACGAACTCGCTGATGACATCGTTGGCCTGATCGACGTATCCACCCGGGTTATCCCGTAGGTCGAGCAAGACCATGCTGACCGACCCCTTGAGGTTGTTCGTGAGTGCCTGGTCGAACTCGGTCCCCGTCCGCGTGCCAAACTCGAAGATGCGGATGTAGAGGACGCGGTTGTCGAAGATGTGGGTGGCCACGCTCGGCACGTTGATCTCCTCCCGCGTGAGGTCGAAGCTCAGCGTCTGGCCGTTGCGGCTCACCTGGACGCGGACCTGGGTGCCGGCCTTGCCCCGGATGTGATTGACGGCGTCGTCCGCGGTCCATCCCTTGGTACTTTGTCCGTCGACCGCGGTGATGACGTCCCCCGCCTTGAGCCCCGCCTTCTCGGCGGGTGTGCCCGGCAGGATACTCGCCACCACGATCTGGTTCCCCTTCTGCTGCACCGAAGCGCCCACGCCGGCAAACTGCCCCGCAAGGAAACTCTGGTTCGCCTGGTACTCCTGCGGGGTCATGTAACGAGAGAACTGGTCCCCGAGCGCCCCGACCATGCCGGAGGCGGCGCCCTCGGTGAGCTTGACCCCGTCGGGATTCGGCTTCACGTAGTGCTGCGCAATGGCGGCGAAGACCTCGTTCAGGGCGCCGTCGTCGAGGTTGGACTTCGGCGGCGTATAAAAGAGGAGCGTCTTCGCCCAGTCTGGGGCGTAGCCGCCCCACTGGAACTCCGCGAGGCTGCCCCCATAAAAGCCCCCGATCGCCACCGCGAGCAGGATCGCGACGTTCTTGAAGCGGGACATCAGAGGATTATCTCCCGGCGTTGGAACGCGGGGCTCGGAAGGCGTCTGCCCGGCTTCGATCATGAAGCGGGCAGGTAGGCGAGCGGATCGACGGGCGTTCCGGCCAGGTCGATCTCGAAATGCACATGCGGCCCGCTCGAGTTGCCGGTTGAGCCCTCGTAACCGATGACCGTGTCCTTGTCGACCTGCACGCCGTCGGCGACGGCGTAGCCGGAGAGGTGTCCGTAAAGCGTGGTAAAGCCACCCGCGTGCACGATCACCACGTAATGGCCGTAGCCGCACAGCCCGCCTCCCCAGGTGCACCCCATGGTGAAGTCGTGGACGATCCCGCCGTCGGCGGCGTGTACCGGCGTGCCGTAATCGTTGGCGATGTCGATGCCGCTATGGAAATGATGGCTTGAGCAGCTGGGATCGTAGGGCTCGAACGGGTAGCTGGTGCAGCCGAAGCCCTGGGTGATGACCCCGTCGATCGGCCACTTCCACTTGCCTGAGGACCGCGCGCGGAAACTTTCGTGAATCAGGGAGGCGATCTGCGCCTGCAGTGTCGCCCGTTGCGCTTCCATGTCGGCCAGCATGCGCTGGAACTGCGCCTCGATCGCGGCGATCTGCTGCTTCCGCGCCGCCCGCTGGTCGCGCACCGCCTGCAGCTGCGCCTTCTGGTCCTGGATTTGCTTGACGACCTGCGCCTGCTGGGCCTGCTTGGCCTCGAGGTCGGCCTTCATCGCCTCGATCGCCACCCGTTCCTTCTGCAGTTCGGCGACCTGCCGTCGGTCTTCCCGAACGATGTCATTGAAGAAGACGATCCGGTTCATCAGGTCGGTGAAGTTTGCGGCGGAGAAGACCAGCTCCAGCCCGCTGACCTGGCCGCTCTTGTACATGATTCGCATCCGGCGGCCGAAATCGGCGATGTGCTGAGCCAGCTCGGCCTGCTTGAGCGCCAGTTGCTCCTTTGCCAGCTCCACCTGCTGTCCGAGCAGCACCAGCTTGGCGGTTTCCTGGTCGATTTGGGCCTGGACGGCCTGCAGCTGTGCATCCAGTGCGGCGATCTCAGCCTGCAGCGCCCGTTCCTGGCTGAGCAGCTGGCCGATCTGCGTCTTGGTCGCCACGATCTGGCCGTTGAGGCCCTGCAGCTGCTGCTGTTTGTTGGAGACGCTGTCCGAGACCGTGGTCAGCAACGCCGCGGTCAGCACCGCGATCGCCAGCGCCGTGTGGAGGCGGGCTCCCCTCACTGTTTGAGGAACCGCCTCACGCCCAGATAGCTCCCAACGCTTCCCAGGAGCAGGCCAAAGGCCATCATCGCCGCCAGCACGAGCCGCAGGTAATAGGGGTCAAACGCGAGCGGCACGAAGATCAACACGCTTTGCAGGTTCACCACCGCCGGCCGGTAACCGAAGCCGACGATCAGCACCGCCACCACCGCCCCGGCAACGCCCACGAACAGGCCCTCGACGATGAAGGGCCAGCGCACGAACCAGTCGGTAGCTCCCACCAGCTTCATGACCTCGATCTCCTTCCGTCGGAGGTAGATCGCGGTCCGGATGGTGAGCATGATGATGAAGACCGACAGCCCGGTGAGGCCGACGATCAGCACCAGCCCGGCGATGCCGGCAACCCGGGCCAGAAGGATGATCTTGTCGATCACGTTGGGCTCGTAGTTGGTGGCCGGCGACTTGTCGACCAGCGGCGAATTGCGCACCTCCTGGTCGATCGCGCCGAGATCGCGGATGTCCTTGACGGTCACGTCGAGGCTGGCAGGCAGCGGGTTGGTGCCCAGGGTGTCGATCACGCTCGGGTCCAATGCCGGCAGCTGGCGGAACCTTGCCATCGCCTGGTCCTTGGAAACGTAGGCGACGCTGGTCACCCGCGGGTCACTCTCCAGATGCAGCTTGAAATTCATCGCGCTGCTGAGCGGTGTCGTGTCGGCCAGGTAAACGGAGATCGCGCTCGCCTTGGTCTTCTCCAGGGCGACGATCTGATCGAGCGAGTGCAGCACGAGCAGCAAGCTGCCGAGCGCCAGCAGGACGACCCAGACGATGAGCACGCTGGCGACGCTGACCGCGGCATTGCGCCAGAAGTTCTGCCAGGCACTGCTGAACGCGAAATCAATGCGATTCCAGAGCCGGTGCATGGTACCCTCCTGCATCCTCGTCTCTGACGATCTGCCCGCCTTCGATCGCGACCACCCGCCGTCGCATCACGTCGACGATCTCGCGGTTGTGGGTCGCCATCATGACGGTCGTTCCCCGGGCATTGATCTGCAGCAGCAGCTGGATGATCTCCCAGGAGGTCGCCGGGTCGAGGTTCCCGGTCGGTTCATCGGCGAGGAAGATCCGCGGGTCATGGACGAGCGCCCGCGCGATCGCCACCCGCTGCTGCTCGCCGCCCGATAGCTGGTCGGGGAACTTGTTTTCTTTGCCCTCCAGGCCGACGATGCTGAGCACCTCCTCGACCTTGGGCTTGAGGTGCCGCAGGGCGCCTTCGGTCACGCGCAGCGCGAAGGCGACGTTCTGGAAAACGGTCAGGTTGGGCAAGAGCTTGAAATCCTGGAAGACCATGCCGATCTTGCGGCGCAGGTAGGGCAGGTGGCGGCGCTTGAGGCGGCTGAGGTCTTGGCCTTCGACGTGAATGCGGCCGCCGGTAACCTTCTCCTCGCGGATCAGGAGCCGGACCAGCGTCGACTTGCCGGCGCCGCTCGGACCGACCAGGAAGACAAAGTCCTGCTTGGGAATCTCGAGCGTCACGTCGCGCAGCGCCACGGTGCCGTTGGGGTAGGTCTTCTGCACGCCCTGCAGGCTGATCTGCGGGACGTCCGGGATTACCGTGGCCACGCTCGCCGTCGCTGGCAGCGTCGTGCGTGTCGGCTGGGTCGTGGTTGTTGCTGGCACGAAAACAAATCCATTACGAAAGCCGGGGCCACGACGGCGGGGCCCTTTCGGGCCGAATGACTTCGGAAGTATAGGGCATCCCGTCGCGCATTGCTGCCTCAGTTCACTCTGGGTCCAAAGACGCTCGGACTCCCTCTTTATACTCAAGCGAATGCCCACCTCGGCCGCCCCGCTGCTGAGCGTCGAGCGCGGCGGGGTCGAGGAGGGAATCCAACGCGGCCACCTGGCTGCCGCCGACGCACGCGGCTGGATCGTGGCCGCCCACGGGGACCCGCGTCACCTGACCTATTTCCGCTCTTGTCTCAAGCCGTTCCAGGCGATCGCCGGCCTCCGAACCGGTGTCGTCGATCGCTTTGGGCTCAGCAGCGAGCAGGTGGCCATCATGTGCGCCTCCCACAATGGAGAGCCCCGCCATATCGCGGTGGTTCGAGAGCTCTTAGCCCGGGCCCAGGTCGCCGAGTCCGACCTGCAATGCGGCGCGCACTGGCCCTACTACGAGCCGGCCGCGAGCCTTGTCCGCCGCGAGCTGGCCGAGCCGATCGCGGTCTTCAACAACTGCTCCGGCAAGCACAGCGGGATGCTGGCGGCGGCGCGAGCTCTGGAGGCGCCGCTGGACAGTTACCTTGCGTCCTCGCATCCGGTGCAGCAGCGCATTCGCCAGGTGGTCGAGGAGTTCAGCGGCTGCCGAGATGACGAGGTGCGCTACGGGATCGATGGCTGCAGCGCGCCCAACGCGGCGGTGCCACTGTCCGCCATGGCCCGGAGCTTCGCCCAGCTCGCGACCTCGGGCGACGATGCGGCCAGGGCCGCCGTCGAGGCGATGACGACCCATCCATACCTGGTCGGGGGGACCGACCGGTTCGATACCGCCTTGATGGAGGTCACGAAAGGCCGGTTGCTGGCCAAGGGCGGCGCGGCCGGGGCCCATTGCACCGCCGACCGGCGATCGGGCGTCGGGCTTGCCATCAAGCTGGAGAGCGGGGATGGGACCTGGATCTCGGTCGCCGTCATGGCTGCCCTGACCGAGCTGCGCTGGCTCGAGCCTGACGAACTGGAGGCCCTCGACCGATTCGCCCACCCGACGCTGCGCAACCACAAGCGCCTCGAGGTGGGCCAGGTCCGTCCGCTGCTCGATCTCCGGGCCCGCCGGCCCACGCGAGCGGCGCTTTAGTGCTATGCGAGCGTTTGAGGCGGTCCGTCGTGCGGTAACGGCCGTGTAACGCCCGGCGTGACTGGCCCGTTTCGCCGGTTATATGGCCGTGCGGCGAATGCTGGGCTGGCCCCACCCTCGGCAGGTGATGGTCAGCGCCTTGATCACGCTCCTGCTGGCCCTCTATGCCTGGCTCTACCTGCTCCCAGTGTTCGGCGCACACGCGCCCCGCGCCGACGACTTCCAGGACTACCTGTTTGCCGCGCATCAGCTTGCCAGCGGCGGCGACCCCTATGCCAACTTCGTCCGCAACCACGTGCCCTGGGACTGGTCGCTGAGCAGCGGCTATCTCTACCCGCCGGCGTTCGCCGTCACCCTGATCCCGCTGACCTGGGTCTCGAATGACCTGGCGGTGCGCATTTGGCTGCTGCTGATCCAGACCGCGGTTGTGGCCAGCCTGCTGATCGTGTACGCCATGATCGGGCGCCCCCGTCGCGGCGAGCTCCTCTGCCTGGCGGCGGTGATGACCACCTTCTTTCCGCTGGCGAGCAGCGTCCTGACCGGAACGATGAACACGCTCCTGCTGCTGTTGTTGACCGGCGCCTGGGCCGGCTGGCAGCGCCGGCAGGACATCTTCAGTGGGGTGTTCGTGGGCGCCGCCGCCGTCTTCAAGCTCTTTCCGATCGCCCTCCTCCCCTACCTCGCCTGGCGCCGGCACTGGAAGCTGCTCGGCGCCCTCTGCCTCACCGGCCTTGGTGGCCTCGCCCTCGGGCTGGCGGTCACCAGCCTCGGCCATAACATCTATTACTTCCACGACATGCTGCCGCACCTGGCGGCCGGCACCGGCTACCGCGAAAACCAGTCGCTCGCCGGCTTCACCGCTCGGATCTGTCAGCCATCGACCGCCGATGCGGGTGGGAGCGCCGGCTGGTGCGGGCGGGCGCTGGACTGGCCGCTGGCACTGCTCCTCTTGTTCCTGGTCCTGCGGGCCAGCTCGCGACCCTCCCGATCCCCGCTAGAGTTCGCGCTGGCGGTCAGCGCCCTACCGCTGATCAGTAGCGTGACCTGGAGCTTCCACCTGGTCGTCCTCATCCTCCCGATCGCCCTCTTGATCCGGCAGGCCTTCAGCGGCGCGATGTCGCGGCGCGCGGGCCGCGTCCTGATGGCAGCCTGGCTGTGCTTCTCGGTCGGACCCGCCCTGCACTACGTCCTGATCTACCATCCGCTGCCGCAGTTGCCCGGCGTCCTCGAGCTGCTCCCGCTCGGCCTGACCCGACTCTTCGGCGAGGCGTACTTCATCGGAAGCCTCCTCGTCTTCGGCAGCCTCTGGGTCGCGCTGCGCAACGAGCGCCGGCTCGATGCGGTGGCCGGCGAAGCGGCGCTGGCCGCCTGATCTGGCCCTTACGCGGCCTTGCCTTCCCGGCCGGCGTCGAGGCGCAGGAAGGCGTCCATGAAGTTGTCCAGGTCGCCGTCGAGGACGGCCTGCACGTTGCCGGTCTCCACGCCGGTGCGATGATCCTTGACCAGGGTGTAAGGGTGCAGGACGTAGCTCCGGATCTGGCTGCCCCACTCGTTCGACTGGTGGGCGCCCTTCAACTCCTGGCGCTGCTCTGACCGCTGCTGCTCACGCAGCGCTGCCAGGCGCGAGCGCAGCACCTTGAGCGCCATGTCGCGGTTCTTGATCTGGGACCGCTCGTTCTGGCAGGTGACGATGATGCCGGTCGGCAGGTGCGTCATGCGGACGGCCGACGACGTCTTGTTGACGTGCTGGCCGCCGGCGCCGCTCGATCGGTAGACGTCGACCTTCAAGTCCTCGGACCGGATCTCGATGTCGGTGTCGTCTTCGATCTCGGGGATCACCTCGACCAGCGCGAACGACGTGTGCCGCCGGTGCGCCTGGTCGAACGGCGAAAGCCGGACCAGTCGATGGACACCGCGCTCGGCGCGGAGCCAGCCAAAAGCGCGTTTTCCGGAGATGCGGACCGTCACGCTCTTGTAGCCGGCCTCTTCTCCGGGTGACTCGTCGAGGATCTCGGCCTGCATCTTGTTGCGTTCCGCCCAGCGGAGGTACATTCGTAGCAGCATCTGGGTCCAGTCCTGCGAGTCGGTGCCACCGGCGCCGGCATGGATGCTGACCAGGGCCGGGTGCTCGGCATAGGGGTTGGCGAAGAGCAGGTCGACCTCCTGGCGGGTGACATCCGCATCGAGCGCTTCGAGATCCTGCCGCAGGGTGCCCTCGATGTGTCCATCCTGCTCCGCCATCGCCATCTCGGCGAGGCCGATCACGTCCCGGGCGCGAGCTTCGAGCTTCCGCCAGACAGAGACCTCGTCACGCAGGCCCTTGGCTTCCTGCGTCAGCCGCTGGGCGCGGGGTGGGTCCTGCCACAGGTTGGGGTCGTTTAGTTGTTGCTGGAGCGCCGCGAGACGCGGATCTTTGACGGGAAGGTCAAAGATGCTCCTGAAGCTGAACGATCTTCTTCAGGAGCTCGTTGGCATGCTCGAGGATTTCGTCCATGGCTAGTGTCCGTGACAGTTCTTGAAGCGCTTGCCGCTGCCGCAGGGGCAGATGTCGTTGCGGCCCACGCCGGCGAAGTTCAGCGACGGCGGGCGGCGGAAGGGGATTCGGGCTGCCGGACCCAAGCTCGCCGGGGCCGCCTTCGGTGCCTTGGGCGGCCCTGCCACGTCCTCGGTTTGCGCCGGGTTCGCGGCGGCCCCTGCTTTGGCGCGGGCGCCCTTGCTGGACGCGCTCTTCTTCTTGGCCATCGCCGGACATCCTACCCGAAGCGTGCCGTTCTAATCGGACGCCGGCCTACCGCCCATGGCACTTCTTGTATTTCTTGCCGCTGCCGCAATAGCAGGGGTCGTTACGGCCGATCTTGCCCGCCGGCGTCTGCGCCGGATTTGCCCCTCCGTTGCCGCCTCCGGAGACCGGCTCCACCGCGCGAGTCCGGCCCATGACCGAGGGCGGTGGCGGCGGCGGCGCCGGCGGCTCCTTGACGAGCTGCACTCGAAAGATGGTGGAGGCGATGTCGAACTGGATGTCGTTGAGCAGTTCCTGGAACGCCTGGAAGGCTTCGTTCTTGTACTCCACCAGCGGATCCTTCTGCCCGAAGGCGCGCAACCCGATGCCCTCCTTGAAGTGCTCCATCATCGTCAGGTAGCTGATCCACTTGGAGTCGATGGTCTTGAGCACGACGAACTGCTCGACCTTCCGCATCATCGGCGGCGTCATTTCCGCTTCCTTGGCCTCGAAAGCCGTCTGGGCGTACTGCATGAGCCGCTCGATGACGGCCTCCTTCGTCTCTCCGAACTCGTCGGCCGGCATCTCGCTCAATGGGGGCAGCGGAAAGACCAGGCCCAGCTGGCCGACCAGCCCTTCGAGGTCCCAGTTGTCGGGGTGCCGGGACTCGCAGCGCTCGTTGACCGCGTCCTCGACCACTTTGCGCACCCAGGTGAGCACCAGGTCGCGTAGGTCGACGCCCTCCAGCACCTTGCGGCGTTCGCCGTAGATGATCTCGCGCTGCTTGTTCATGACGTCGTCGTACTCGACGAGGTAGCGGCGGGCGTCGAAGTTATGGCCCTCGACCTTGGTTTGTGCTCCCTCGATCTGTCGCGACACCATGCGCGATTCGATCGGCTCGTCGTCGGCAACACGGAGCATGTTCATCATCCCCTTGATGCGCTCGCCACCGAAGATGCGCATCAGGTCATCGTCCAGCGCCAAAAAGAAGCGGGAGGAACCGGGGTCACCCTGCCGGCCGGCGCGGCCGCGGAGCTGGTTGTCGATGCGGCGGCTCTCGTGCCGCTCGGTACCGACGATGTGCAGGCCGCCGCCGACCGCCACCCCGTGGCCGAGCACGATATCGGTGCCGCGGCCGGCCATGTTGGTGGCGATCGTCACCGCGCCGGGCTGGCCCGCGTTGGCGACGATGAGCGCCTCGCGTTCGTGCTGCTTGGCGTTGAGCACTTCGTGCGGCACACCCCGCTTTTCGAGCAGCCGCGCCAATCGCTCGGACTTCTCGACCGACACCGTACCGACCAGGACTGGGCGACCCGTACTGGCCGTCTCCTGGATCTCGTCGGCGACCGCTTTGAATTTGGCGTCTTCGGTCTTGTAGATGAGATCGGGGCGGTCATCACGGATCATCGCCTTGTGGGTCGGGATGACGACCACCTGCAGTTTGTAGATCTTGTCGAACTCCTCGGCCTCGGTGACCGCCGTGCCGGTCATGCCGGCGAGCTTCGTGTAGAGCCGGAAGTAGTTCTGGTAGGTGATGGTGGCCAGCGTCTGCGTCTCCTGCTGGACCTTGACCCCTTCCTTCGCCTCGACCGCCTGGTGCAGACCGTCGGCCCAGCGCCGGCCCGGTTGCTGGCGGCCAGTGAACTCGTCGACGATGATCACCTCGCCATCCTTGACCAGGTAGTCACGGTCGCTCTTGTAGAGGGTGTAGGCCTTGAGTGCCTGGTTGATCTGGTGCGCCTCGTCGACGTGCTCCAACTCGTAAACGTTCTTGATGCCGGTCCAGCGCTCGATCTTGGCGATCCCTTCCTCGGTCAAGGCGGCCGACTTCGTCTTCTCGTCGACCGTGTAATCCTCGGTCGAAAGCCGCGGGATCAGCCGGGCATACTGGTAATACTTCTCGGTCGACTCCTGCGCCTGGCCGGAGATGATCAGCGGGGTGCGCGCCTCGTCAATGAGGATGCTGTCGACCTCGTCGACGATCGCGAAATTCAAGCCGCGCTGCACGCACTGCGTGAGATCGACCGCCATGTTGTCGCGCAAGTAGTCGAACCCGAACTCGCTGTTGGTGCCGTAGGTGATGTCGGCCTGGTAGGCCTCCGCCCGGGTGACCGGGCGCAGATGCTGCAGCCGCGGATCGGGGTGGGTCTCATCCAGGAAGTTGGGGTCGTACAGCAGCGACATCTCGTGGCCGATGACGGCGACGCTCATCCCGAGCGCGTGGTAGATGGGCGCGTTCCATCCGGCGTCACGCCGGGCGAGGTAGTCGTTGACCGTAATCAGATGGGCGCCCTTGCTCTCCAGGGCGTTCAGGTACAAAGGCAGCACCGCGACGAGCGTCTTGCCCTCACCCGTTTTCATCTCGGCGATCTTCCCCTGGTGCAGGACGATCCCGCCGACCATCTGGACGTCGAACGGCCGCAGCCCGATGGTTCGGCGAGAGGCCTCCCGGACGACGGCAAAGGCCTCGACCAGGACGTCGTCGAGCGCCTCGCCCTGCTCCAGCCGCTGGCGGAACTCCGGCGTCTTCGCCTTCAGCTCATCGTCGGAGAGGGCCTGGAGGAGCGGCTCGAGCTCGCTGATATCGGCGACCCGCTCGAGGTGCCGCTTGACCTCGCGCGCGTTCGGATCGCCTAAGACCTTGGTGATAACGCTCATGGGTTACACGCTATGCCGCAACCAGTAAGCATACCCGCCGTCGGGCCGCCCAAACGGGGGCTCGACGTCAGCTCAGGTCGGCTTCGACCAGTCCCAGCGTGCCGTCGTTCCGCCGGTAGAGCAGGTTGAGCTCCTGGCTGTCCTCGTTCAAGAAGAGGAAGAAGGCGTGGCCAAGCTCCTGCATCTGCTGGCGTGCCTGCTCCTCGGAGATGGGCTTCATCTTGAAGCGCTTGATCTTGGCGACCCCGTTCTGCCGCACCGCGGCCGACCCCGCCGCTGGGGACTGGGGGGCGGCGGGCCTGGAGCGGCGATGGTCCTTGAGCTTCTCCTTGTGCTGGCGGATCTGCCGGTCCATCTTGTCGATCACCAGGTCCACCGCCTCGTTCATATGCTCGGCGGCCTGGACCGCTTTCAGGATGTTCCCCGTCCGGCCGGTCACGTGCACGGTGAGCTCGGCGACCTTCATGTTCTCGAGGCTCTTGTTCTTCTCCGTGCCGAGCTCCATGCGCACTTCGAGGATGTGGTCGAAATGGCGCGTCAGTTTCTCGAGCTTGGCCTGCGCATAGGCCTTTATCCGGGGATCGGCCGCGTTCTTCTTGGCCTGAATCAAGATCTCCATTGCCGCCTCCTGCGAGATCTTTGTGCACAGGAGTATACCCAGTCGCGCGCGGCTAAAGCTGCGGCCCCTGGCCGCGTGTTATTTGCCTGGGCGCTCGTTGGCTCGGCGGTCCGGGAAGACGCGCGCCAGCTCCGGCGGGATCGGCACTCCGGCCGCGAACAGCCTGTCCATGATGTGCGGGCGAATACCGGTCGGGCGGAAAACGCCGGTCATCATGCCATCCTTGTCCGCCCCATGCGACTCGTAGATGAAGATTTCCTGCATCGTGATCGTGTCGCCTTCCATGCCCGTGATCTCGGTGATGCTGACCACCTTGCGTTGCCCGTCGCGCATCCGGGAGAGCTGCACGACCAGGTCGATGGCCGAGGCGACCTGCTGCCGGATCGCCTTGGTGGGCAGATCGATGCCCGCCATCAGCACCATCGTCTCGAGGCGGGAAAGGGCGTCGCGGGTGGTGTTGGCGTGCAGCGTCGTCAGCGACCCATCGTGACCGGTGTTCATCGCCTGCAGCATGTCCAGCGCCTCTCCGGCACGGCACTCGCCGACCACGATCCGGTCTGGGCGCATCCGGAGGGCGTTGATGACGAGGTCGTGGATCGCGACCTTGTTCTCGCCGTTCAGATCCGGCGGCCGGGTCTCCATTCGGCAGACGTGCTCCTGGTGGAGTTGCAGCTCGGCGGCGTCTTCGATGGTGACGATGCGCTCGTCGGGTGGGATGAATGAGGAACACACGTTGAGGAGCGTGGTCTTGCCGGTACCCGTCCCACCCGAGATCAGGATGTTCGCGCGCGCCATGACACAGGCCTTGAGGAAGCCGACCGCCTCATTCGTGATCGTGCCGAAGTTGACGAGGTCCTCCGCCTGGTAGGGATCGCGGGAGAACTTCCGGATGGTCAGCATCGGCCCGTCGAGCGCGATCGGCGAGATCACGGCGTTGACGCGCGAGCCGTCGAGCAGCCGGGCATCCACCATCGGGGTACGGAAGTCGATGCGCCGACCGACGGCGGAGACGATGAAGTCGATCACTCGGAGCAGGTGGTTCTCGTCGTCGAACTTGCGGTCGGTGAGCAGGAGCTTCCCGTTGCGCTCGACGTAGATGTTTTCATGGCCGTTGACCATGACTTCGGTCAAGCTGTCGTCCAGGATCAGGTCCCGGATCGGCCCCAATGCTTCGTAATACCGAGCGAGCTCGTCCTGCGAAACCTCGGACGCGTTGACCATCTTGAGCCACAATCCCCCAAATCAGAAATTCAGGGACAGGCAGACCTGTCCCGGCCATGTAACGGCAGGCGCCGGCAAAGTTTGCGCGACGGCCAGCACCAGGAAGGCCCCGATCGAGCCGCCCGCTTCGATCACGATCTGGGCGGCCGCTTCCAGGGTGGCTCCGGTGGTGCAGACGTCGTCGACCAGCCCGAGGCCCTGCGGCGGCGGCTGGGCGGCCGTCCACTGGAAGGCGCCCGCCATGTTGACCCGGCGCTCCGCCTGGCCCAGCCCCACCTGGGCGGGCGTCGGCCGAAGGCGGGAGAGCCCGCCCACGACCGGCAGGCGGAGGCAGACACCAAGGCGGACGGCCAGCCGCTCGGCCTGGTTGAAACCTCGCTGGCGTTGGCGGCCGGGATGGAGCGGCACGAAGGTCAGCGCCGGGACGGCCAGCCCCGCCGCGACGACGGCCCGGCCCAGCGGGTCGGCGAGGACGCCCGCTAACCCCGGCCGCGGACGGTATTTATAGGTGTGAATGGCCCGCTGGAGGGGGCCGCTGAGGCGACCGGCGGCAACCAGCGGGATGCCGTTCAGCGTGGTGACGGGTACGGGCTGGGTTGCGGCGGCGCACCGCGCACACCAGTTCTGGCCATGACGGCCGCACCCGCCGCAGCGCGGGGGGAAGATCAGGTCGAGGAGGCTCACCTTAGGCCGCGGCGAGCAACTGGTCGCCGGCCTTGATGGCGTAGCGGCGGATGGTGCCGACCGGTAGCTCGGCGCACTTGTCCGCGCCCCAGACCAGGGGGACCAATCCGATCCAGGGCCGCAGGCGCTCGTAGGTCTTGAGCACCACGCCCTTCCTGTCGACGAAGACGGCGTCGATCGGGAAGCGCATGAACATCATGTGGATCCCATTGCAGCCGTGAATCAGCAGTCCCCCATTCTCGGGCAGCCCCGCCCGCCCCATCAGCCCGACGCCCGCCGCAATGAAATTGCTGGCGACCTCGAGAGGCTCCGCGACGACCGTGCCGTCCTGTTTAGTTAGTCGCAAAACTCTTTCTCCGTATTATATAGCTTCTACCCGACAAACGCAGTTACACAGAGACTTATCGCGCCGGTGCGCCGTCCAGCGGCTCGCGGCGCACTCGCGCGTAAGAACGTGCGCTCGTGTGCTCGCACGAGCCGCATGCGGCGCCGGCGCCGTGCGCGCGAAAGCGCGGCTCGCCCCGCGGGCTCGCTGTTCTGCTTAGTGATGTTGGAACGTATGGATGATGATGATGACGGCTGGGCCCATCAGCACGATGAACAGGGTCGGGAAGATGCAGCCGATCATCGGGAAGAGCATCTTCAAGGGCGCCTGGGCCGCTTGCTCCTCCGCGCGCTGGCGGCGACGACGCCGCATCTCTTCCGACTGGATGCGGAGCACCTTCGCAATCCCGACGCCGAGTTGTTCGGACTGGATCAAGGCCTGGATGAAGGTGTGCAGCTCCTCGACGCCCGAGCGGCGGCCCATCTCGTCGAGCGCCTCCAGGCGGGGCCGGCCAAGCCGGATCTCGTTCAGCACCTGGGCGAATTCGTCGGAGAGGGCGTTTTTGAACTTCTCTGTCAGGCGGCCGATGGCGGCATCGAAACCAAGGCCCGCCTCGACCGAGATGGTCAGCAGGTCGAGCGCGTTCGGGAGCGCGAGACGCAACTCTTTTTGGCGCCCCTTGATCTTGTTGTTGAGCCAGATGTCGGGAAGGAAGCGGCCGAGCACGAAGCCGACGCCCAGGGCGACGCCCTTGAGCGGCAGGCTGGTGACACCAAGCACACCGACCAGTCCGAGGGCGACCAGGGCAACGAGGATGCCGGTGATCACCTTGACGACTTCGAAGCCGTTAACGCTCAGCCCGTAGGGCCGGCCGGCGACGTTGATCTTGTTCTGGAGCACGATCTGGCGGTTCTTCGCCATGCGGGAGGTGAGCAAGCTGCCCAGCCGCTCGAGCGCCGGCTTGATGAAGCGCTCGCTGAACGGCAGCGAGAGCTCGATTTCGTCGAGCGTCAGGTTGTGGTCGCGGTACTGTGAGAGCCGTTCCGCGATCAGGTCCTGTCGGGGCTTGGCGGTCACGGCCTGCATGGCGATGATGATGCCGCTGAAGGCCAGGAAGGCGAAGACGATAGTAAATATGCTCATTCGCTACACCTGGATGTTCGTGATTTTCGAGATGATGCCGTAGCCGATCGCGATCGAGACCAGGCCCATCCCGATCAGGACGTAGCCAAGCCATTCGTGGAAGAGGGGGGTGATGTAGGTCGGGGAGATGAAGGTCAGGATCAGGGCCAGCGCGAAGGGCAGGCCGGTGATGATGTAACCGGAGGCGCGCGCCTGCGCGGTCAGGGTGCGGATCTCACCCTGGATCCGGATGCGCTCGCGGATGGTGAAGGCGATCGTGTCCAGGATCTCGGCCAGGTTGCCACCCACGACCCGGTGGATCTGTACCGCGGTGACCATCAAGTCGAAGTCTTCCGACTCAATCCGCTTGACCATGTGCGCCAACGCGTCGTCGACCGAGACGCCCAGGTTCATTTCGCGGACCGCCCGGCTGAACTCATCGGCCATCGGAGGTGAGGAGCTCTTGGCTATGGTGGCCATGGCCTGGGCGAACGAGTAGCCCGCCTTGAGCGCGTTCGACAGCAGGACGATGGTGTCGCCCAGCTGGTTGTTAAAGGCCTTGAGCCGGCGCCGCTGGCGGAACTTCAGGAAGAACCCGGGCAGGAAATAGCCGGCGGGAACCCCGACGAGGGCCAGGATCGGGTTATGGAAGCGCAGGAAGAGGACGGCGCAGAGGAGAACGATCAGACCGATGATCAGCATCACGTACTCCGAGACGCGGAGCTTGAGGTCGGCCTTGGCCAGTTCCTCGGTAAGCCGCGAAGAGCGCCCGCCCTTGTTCCGGGTCATGCTCTTGTTGAGGCCCTCGGCGAAGCCTTCGAACAGGCCGCCCTTTTTCTTCGCCGGGCTCGCCTCGGGGTTGTAGGAGTCCATGTGCAGGTCGGTCTCGTTCGACGGCTGCCGATTGGACATCAGCGCCATCACCACGATCAGCACGCCGATCGCCGCCATGGCACCGAAGACGAGTGTGATCGACACCTAGTTGCCTCCTTGTCCGGCAGGATCCGGCACCGGCGTGAAGAGTTCCTTGGACACGCCCTCGCCCGACGACTGCAAGTGGTCGAAATACTTGGGAATGATGCCGGTGGCCGTGAAGTAGCCCTGCACCTTGCCGTCTTCGCTGACGCCTGTTTGCTTGAACACGAAAATGTCCTGCACCTTTATCTGGTCGCCGTGCAGTCCGAGCACTTCGCTGACGGCGATGATCTTCCGCGACCCGTCCCGCAAGCGGCTCTGCTGCACGATGACGTTTATGGCGGATGAGATCTGCTCCCGGATCGCCCGGGACGGCAATTCTGCGCCCGCCATCAACACCAACGTTTCCAGGCGGTTCAAACTGTCACGTGGCGAGTTCGCGTGGATAGTCGTCAACGATCCGTCATGACCCGTATTCATCGCCTGGAGCATGTCGAGCGCCTCGCCGCCACGGCACTCGCCGACCACGATCCGATCTGGGCGCATACGGAGCGCGTTGACCACCAGGTCGCGGATGGCGATCCGGCCGCGGCCCTCGACCGTCGCCGGCCGTGACTCAAGTGTTACAACGTGCTCCTGGTTCAGCTGGAGCTCGGCGGCGTCTTCGACCGTGACGACTCGCTCCTCCTCCGGGATGAAGCTGGAGAGCACGTTGAGCGTGGTGGTCTTACCGGAGCCGGTACCGCCGGAAACCAGCATGTTGAGCCGTGACCGGACGCAGGCCTTGACGAATCCCGCCATCGGCTCGGTGATGGTGCCGAACTTGATCAGGTCGCTGACCTTGTAGGGGTCCTTCGAGAACTTTCGGATGGTCAGGATCGGTCCGTTGAGCGAGAGCGGCGGGATGATGACGTTGACACGCGAGCCGTCCTTGAGGCGGGCATCGACCATCGGCGAACCCTCGTCGATGCGCCGCCCGATCGTCGAGACGATCCGGTCGATGACCCGCCGCAGCTGGTCCTCGCTCTCGAACTGGACCGTGGAGAGCGTCAGCTTGCCCTTGTGCTCGACGAAAATCTGGTCGGGCCCGTTGACCATGATCTCGGTAATCGTCGGGTCGCTGATCAGCGCTTCGATCGGGCCGAGCCCGAGGAAGTCGTTCAGCACCGAGTCGAGCAAGCGCGCCTTCTCGGGCTTGGTCAGCGAAAGGCCCATCTCGGTCACCACCGCGTTCAGGGCCTCGGTGATGCGTTCCGCCCGCTGCGCGCGGTCTTCGTCCTCGCCCTCGTCGATGTCCTCGATCAGCCGTGCCTGGAGGCGGTTCTTGATGCGCTCGGCCTGCTGCTCGAAGGGCGTTCGGGGGCGGGCCACGGCCACGTTCTGGCGAGTCGGGGCACTTCCGGCCTGCGGAACGAAGGAACCCTCCGGGGCCGCCAGCGGGTCGGGAGCCTGCTGCTTCTGGACGCGATCCAGCAGCGACATCAGCTCACGCCTCCCCATCCGACCACAAATGGCCGCGAGTGGGTCACGCAAAGTGGCCAGCGAGGGTAGGCGCGGGCACCGGAGTTCATCTCACCCTTCCTAACGGCGGGCGAACAGACCCTTGCGGGGTTTCTTCTCGGCGGGCTCCGGCTCGGCCGCCGGCCCGGCCGGGAGCAGCTTGGCCACCAGTTCCCGAATCCGCTGGCTGATCTCGGACTCGGGGTGGGTGGTGACGAACGGATTGCCCCGATTGATCGAGTTGATGACCAGCTTGGGATCGTTGGGAATCTGGCCGGCGATCGGGAAGCGGAGGTTGGCTTCCACGCTCTCCTTATTGAATTCGGAGTGGGCGTCCGACTTGTTGAGCAGCAGGACCACGCGGTCCGGGGAGATCGAGAGCGAGTCGAAGATCTTCAGCGCCAGCTTGGTGTTCTTGATCGCCGGGATGCTCAGCGAGGTGACGACCACCACGCGGTCGGCATGGTCGAGCACCTCGAGATTGATCTCGCCGAGGTGGGCGCTGCTGTCGACAATGATGTAGTCGAACATCTTGCGCAGCTCTCCGAAGATGCGCCTGACGTGGTCGACCGTGACCAGGTCGGCCAGTTCCGGGCTGATCGGCGCGAGCAGGACCTTGATCCCGAACGGGCCGTCCACCATGATTTCCCGGATGAACTCCGGATCCATGTGGTCGATGTTCTCGATCAGATCGGTGATCCCCTGCGAGTGGTCGAGGTTGAGGAGCACGCCGATGTCGCCGAACTGCAGGTCGAGATCGACAAGCGCCACCTTGCCCTTGGTCTCGTTCGCCATGGAGACGGCCAGGTTGGCCGCGATCAACGACTTCCCGACGCCACCCTTGCCCGAGTAGAAGAAGATGACTTGCCCGCGTTCCCCCCGGCGAGGGGTCTCGCCGTCCGCCGGAGCGGCGGGCGCCTTTTCCACAGCCCCGGTGGTCTTCGCCAGGAACGACTCCTTCTTCTGCTCCAGCTGGTAGACGCGCCGGAGGCTGGCGATCAGCTCATCCCCGCTGAAGGGCTTGATCAGGAACTCACGGGCCCCCGATTGCATCGCCCGCCGTAGGTAGTCGCGCTCGCCCTGGACCGACATGATGATGACGGGTGAGCCGGAGACCTCCTGGGCCAGGGTCTCGGTCGCCTGGATCCCGTCCATGATCGGCATGTTGACGTCCATCAGGACGATGTCCGGTGTCAGCTTCTTGGCTTGCTCGACCCCTTCCTTGCCGTTGACGGCCGTGCCAACCACCTGGATGTCAGGCTCAAAGGAGAGCAGCTTCTGGAGGTTGTCCAGGGTGCTCGGGATGTCGTCCACGATCAGGACTTTGATTTGCTCGCTCATCTGGTCATCTCGCTAAATAAGGCACCCCGCGAAATCTTCCGATTTCGCGGGGAGCCTGTCAACGTTTTTTCGTGTAAGGCGGTCTACTTGAGCCCGTAGCTGCTCGCGAAGTTGTCCGCGGTCGTCGGCGCCGTGGCGGGATCCGGCACATCGTAATCCTTGACCGACTTGAGGACGTACTTGTAGTTGGTATTGTCGAGCAAGTACTTGAGGTCCTCGGCCTGCTTGAGTGTCACGATGACGGTCAGGCTCGACGAGATGCCTCGGGTGTTCGCGCCGCCGGCCGGCCCGACCCGGATGATATGCAGGTTGGTGAAGGTGGTCTTGGTCATGGGCTTCGCATTGGCCGTGGTCGCGGTCACAATGATGTCGATCCGGTCGTCCGGCTGGATGTAGCCGCCCGCGCCGATCAGCTCGCCGGTCGGGATCTGCATCGCAACCATCCCAGCCGGGATCGGCAGGAACGCCTGCTTGGCCGGTTGGACGCTACCCGCGTCGGTCACGACGTCGTAGTCGATGATCGCCGCGCCGGTGTGGATCGGGATCGCGGCAAACTTGCCGACGACCAGGTCCTTGGCCCGGAACGCGTAGGGTGGCGCCTGGTCCTGCGAGAACTCCTGGATCGTCACCATGTCGGCCGTGATTTGCGTCGACGCCGGGATGTCCTTGGTGGCCACCACGGCCGGCACGTTCTTTGTCCCCCCTCCAATCGAAGTCGTGCCGCCTGAGGTCCGCCCGACGAGCAAGGCCCCTCCGAATGCCACGATGGCAAGAAAAACACCGAAGATCAAGAGGATGCGGTTGCTCTTCGGCTTAACCTCCGTCGCCAATCGACTCACCTCCTGATAGTCGGCGCCAGCGCTCCACGGCGTGACGCTCCTTCGCGTCATGTATCTATCGCTGAGCGCTCTTCCTTGCGCAACTTGGCGATTCGTGACCGGGTAACGTCAGCGAGCGGCTTGCACCCGGCGCAGGCCTGCCGCCGCCCGGCTCAAAACAAAAGAGAGCCCGCTTGCGCAGGCTCTCTCTTGTTGCTCCCAAGAGCGTTGGCTGGTTACTGGCCGAGGCCGCCCGAGATGTTGCAGAACACGTTCTTGACCTGGTTGCCGAGGATGATCAGGACTACGATCACGACCACCGCGATCAAGACGAGAATGAGGGCGTACTCTACCATGCCCTGCCCTTCCTCACGGTTGAGCAGCTCACGGAGGCGCAGATAAAGGTTGGTCAACATGCTATTTCACCTCCTTATCGAGTAGTCGAACAGGACCCAGTTTCACACTGGGCCGCGTTCAAATCAACGCACGCCCGGCAGAAGAACGGCGAAGAACTTTTGACGACTCCGTAACAAGAGTTGCCAACCTTGCGATAGCGGTTACAGCGAGGCCGCAGGCCGAGCCGCGCTAATAGGGCGGCGAATGCGGCTCGCGCGAGCACACGAGCGCACGTACTTAAGCGCGAGTGCGCCGCGAGCCGCTGGACGCCGCCATGGCGCGTTAGTTTGTGAGCTAACTGCCCTTAGCAGCTAGCGTTTTGCGAGAGGGACCTCGACTTTTACTTCGGTGCCCCGGCCAGGCTGACTCCTGATCTCGAGGGTGCCTTTCTCCAGCTCTGCGCGTTCGCGCATGGAGAGCAGTCCCAGGTTCTTGTTCTTGTGGAGGTTGGCCTCCGTTCGGGCGACGTCAAATCCCTGGCCATCGTCTTTGATGACGACCGAGACCCGGGAGGGCTGCAGGTTCATGGTGACCTCCGCCATCTTTGCCCGGGCATGCTTGTGCACATTGGTCAGGGCCTCCTGGATGATGCGGAAGAGGACGCCCTCGGTGTTTCCCGGCAGCCGGCGCTCTTGGCCGACGACGTTGAACCGGGTGGCCAGGCCATAGCGATCGCCGTACTCTTTGATGAACTTCCGCAGCGTCGGGACCAGGCCGAGATCGTCGAGCGTCATGGGCCGCAAGTCGAAGATCAGCTGGCGGATCTCCTCCAGCGCGTTGCGTACGCTGTTCTTGAATTCCCCCAGCTCGGTCAACAGCTGCTTGGGATTTCGGTCGAGCAGCCGCTCCAGGATCTCCGCCTGGAGCACCAGGTTGGCCATCGACTGGGCCGGCCCATCGTGCATGTCGCGAGCGATGCGCATGCGCTCCTCTTCGATGATCTGGAACACCTGGCGGGAGGCGTCGCGGAATTGCTTGTCACCGTCGGCCGGAGGCGGGTGACTTCCGTTGTCACCATACATCCGCTGCAGGTCGGCCAGGATCTGGCTGGCGGACCGCAGGAACTGCCCCTGGTCCTTCAACTCGGCGCGGCGGGCAGCGAGGGCCTCGTACTGCAGCTGCACCCGTTCCACGATGAGCTGCGTCTCCCGGATGTTCGCGAACGTCTCTTGCACCTCGGACGGCGAGAACTGCTTCAGGTTGTTGAGCAGGTGCTTTTCAACCACACGCGATTCCCCGGCCTGATCCCGGACCTGGTCCAGGGAGGCCTCCAGCTCCCGCGATTTGCTCTCGGCCGTCTCCAACTCCGCCTCGACGGTCTGCAGGCGGGCCGTGACCGACTGATGAATCAACACGAATGGATCGAAGATCTCATCCGTGGCCTGGATCGCACTCATATAGGACTACGGAAACGGCCCCGCTCCCTCGCTGGAACCCCGTTTGGCGGCCCCATGATAGCAGGAAAATCGACGAATTCACGCTGAATGTGTAGCAGATGAGCAACCGGGCATCCTTTGTTCTCGGACGTGCCCTGCCACTGGGTGTCTTCAGCTTCCTGGTCGCCGTCCAGGCGGAGCTGGCCGCCGCCGGCATCCAGCACGCCTTCCAGAGCCAACTGGACCGGACCCAGGCCATGTACCTGCTCAACCGCGTCCTGACGGTGCTCTTCTTCACCTTCGTGGTCGTGATCTACGCCGTGCGCAGCCGAGCGATCGCCCAGGACCACAACCCAGTGGCGGTGGTGGCGGCCATGGTGGGGAGCTTCGTCCTCTACGGGCTGTTTCTCATTCCGGGCCAGGGGCGCAGCAGCGACGTCTGGGTGCTCGCCGGCAGCGATATGTGCCTCGCCTGCGGCATGATCTGGGCCCTGTACTCGCTGACGTATCTTGGGAATCGGTTCAGCATCGTGCCCGAGGCGCGTGGACTGGTGACCAGCGGCCCCTACCGCCTGGTCCGCCATCCCATCTACCTCGGAGAGATCGCCGCCGGATTCGGCCTGGTGCTGCCGACCCTGTTCAGCCTGCATGCGGCGGTGTTCGCGGTCTTCCTTGCCGCTCAGCTGCTGCGGACGCGTTTCGAGGAGCGAATCCTCCGGGCCACCTATCCGCAATATGAAGCCTACGCCCGGCACACGCGCCGGCTGGTCCCTTTCATCCTGTAGATTGGCAAGCCTGGCCCGTTCCGCCGCCCCGCGTCCGCTCGAGCCAGGCGCTGACCGCTGGCTAACCCGAGCCATGCGCTGGCTCGACCTGCCCCACTTCTTCACCATCGCCATCTTCCTCACCTTGCTGATCGCCGCCATCCAGCCCGTCACCGATCCGGACTTCTGGTGGCACCTGCCGACCGGCAACTGGATCCTCAGCCACCACGCCGTGCCGCGACATGACCTCTATACCTTCACCGTCTGGGACCACCGGTGGATCACGCACGAGTGGCTCAGTGAAGTCACGCTGGCCGTGCTGTACGCCGTCGGGCGACTGCCGCTGGTCAGCCTTGTCCTCGGGGCGGTTACCGCCGCCGGCTTTCTCCTCGTCTACCTGGCGATCGACCGGCGGGTGAACTTCGTGATCGCCGGCCTGACGCTCGCGCTCGGCGTGGCAGCCGCCAACCCGATCTGGGGGCCACGCATCCAGATGATCACCTTTGCGCTGAGCGCGCTGACCTATCTATGGGTCAAGCGCTTCTGCGAGGGGGACAGCCGCGCGCTGTATTTCCTCCCCGCGGTCATGCTCGCCTGGGTCAACCTCCACGGCGGCTTCGTGCTCGGCTACGCGATCCTCGGACTGGCGCTGCTGGTGGAAGGACTGCGACACCTCCTGCGGCGTCCGGATGCCATGGCTCTGCCCCGCCTGCGCGCGATGGCCGCCGTTCTTGCCGCGTCGATCGCGGTCGCCATCCTCAACCCCAACGGCTGGGACATCTACCTTTATCCCTTCCAGACCGGTGGCAGCCCGGAGCAGCAGCGGCTGATCGTCGAGTGGTTCTCGCCCAATTTCCAGATGTCCCAGATCTGGGCCTTTGAGGCGATGATCTTCCTGGTCATCGGCGGCCTGGCGCTGTCGCGCCGCATCGAGCCGCGCCAGTTCCTGCTGCTGTTGGTCGGTCTCGGTCTCACCCTGCACTCGGTGCGCAATCTCTCGTTCTTCATGCTGGTTGCCGTCCCCGCGCTGGCGGACTACGCCCAGCAGGCGCGGGAGCGACTTTCCCTCCGCCGGCCGCGGCGCGTGCCCAGGACCACGCCGGTGACCTTTGCCGTGAACCTCGCGATGATCATCGCCATCGTCGCGATCGTGGCGCTGGCCAGCCTGCCCAGCCTGCTACAGCGCATCGACGGCAAGTTGGTGGCGCGCGACTTCCCGATCAAGGCGGCCGACTTCCTCCAGCAACATCCGGCCCCGGGGCACATGCTGAACGTCTACGGCTGGGGTGGCTACCTGATCTTTCGTCTCTACGGCCATACCCCGCCGCAGCCGGTCTTCATCTTCGGCGATGCGGCATTGGACGGCGATCAATTGTTGCGCGACTACGACCATTTGCAGTCGCTGGGCCAGGACCAGGCGCAACTGCTGGACCGTTATCAAATCAATTGGGTCATTTTCCACTCGAACGACCCGCTCATCACCGAGCTGCGGCAGATCCATAAATCGCCGGGCCAGACCGGCTGGTTCGAGCTGGGCACCTTCGACCAGGCGACCCTGATGATGCGCGACACCCCCGAGAACCGAGCCTACGCTGCCCAGGCCCGGAGATGACCCGGGGCGCGCCCCGCGGCCGATTCCGACAGCGCCTGCTGGTGGTCTTCCTGGTCGCGATGCTCATCCCCTATGGCCGCCAGATGCTTTCCTCGCCCACCACAGGCCAGGACTTCCGGGCCTTCTTCGCCGCCGCGACCGTGGTCGCGCACGGTGGTGATCCCTACAACTGGCCCTCGCTGGCCGCCGCCGAGTATCAGCTCTACGATGCGCCGCACGGGCTCGCCCCCGGCAACCCGGCCTACTACGAATTCCTGGCCTACCCCGAGGGGCCGTGGCTGGCCTTTGCCCTGGCGCCGATCACCGGCCTGCCCTGGCCGGTCGCCTACGCGCTCTTCGCCGTGTTGCTCGGTCTTGTGCTCGTCGGCGCGTCGTTCGCGAGCTTCACCCTGCTTGGCTGGTCGCGCCGCCGGGCAGCGCTGGCGGCGGGATGCACGCTCCTCTCCGCGGTGGGCTTCATCAACCTCTTTATGGGACAGGTCTCGGTCCTCGTCTTCGGCGCCTTCATGGCGGCGTGGCTGCTCGCCCGTCGGGGGCGGCCCTGGTTGGCCGGGGCCGTGCTCGCGCTCGTCTGGGTGAAACCGAACATCGGGCTCCCGCTGCCGCTCGTGCTCGCGCTGCTGGAGCCGGGGGTGGCTCGCCGGCTGGTTAGCGGCTTCGTCGTCGCATCGGCCGCCGCCTTCGGATTGGCGGCCGCCGTCATGGGTCTGCATTTTCTTGAGTGGCCGCTCCAGGTCCCGCGGATGTGGCAGGCGGTGCAGGGTCTCCAGCCCGACATCGCCTCAGTCGAGAGCTTTTTCTACCCGGGACTCAGCGGCTGGATCAAGACGGCGGCGCTGGTCCTGACCCTGCTGGCCGCCATCCTGTACGGTGGTTGGGCGATCCGTCGAGCACCGGACGCTCACACCCGCGGACTCACGCTGCTGATCATCTGGCTCTTCGCCCTCCCCTTCGTGCAGTCCTACGACCTGATCCTCTTGCTCCCGGCCATCGCGGTGCTGCTCGGACCAAGGCTTGACGGCTGGGATGACCTGCTCGTCGAGCTCACCGTCTGGGGCTTTGTGGTGATCCCCCTGCTCTATTTCCTGGGCGCGCGGCTCGGCTACTTCAACGGCTTCACCGTGATCCCATTCTCAGTGCTGGTCATCGCCTGGCATCGGCGGATGCTGGCGCGATCGGCCGTGCCGGCACAGGTCAGGGCGGCGTGAACCTTCGGACCTGGTACGGGGTCCGACGATTGTACGAGGCCCGCTTTCGCGAGCGGGTGCTCCTGATGCTGGTCATCGTCGCCGCCCTCTACTACGTCACCTGGTCGGTCGTCCAATGGGTCACGCTCACGCCGGCCGCCCTGCGCTTCGACTTCGTCAACTACTTCGGCGGCGCCCAGGCGGCGGCGCACGGCACCGACATCTACGCGGATTTCAAGCGTTCCTGGGGGACCGAAGCCTGGGTCGTCGCCTACATCTACCCGCCCTTCTTCGCGCTGCTGCTGGCGCCGCTCACGTCGCTCGGGCTGCTGGCCGCGGCGCGCATCTGGCTGCTGGCCGTGCACGCGGCGTTCCTGGCCGCGCTCGCCCTGATCCTTCGCATCCATCCCGAGTTATCGCGCACCGGCCGCCGCCTGTTGCTGCTGGCCGCCCTGGGCTTCATGCCGGTCTATCTCAACCTGAAGTTCCAGCAGGTCGCAACCGTCTGGCTGCTGCTCGTCAGCGCCACCCTCTGGGCCGCGTTGCGCCGCCGGCAGGGCCTGGCCGGCGGCTTCATCGCGCTCGCCGCTTCGCTCAAGGTCACGCCGATCTTCCTGATCCCGCTCTTCGCTCGGCTGGACCGCTGGCGCATTGCTGTCATTGGTGGCGCCCTGCTGGTCGCCCTTACCGGCGTGACCATGCTGGCCGCGCCCGGAAGCTGGCAATTTTTCAGCGTGGTGCTGCCGCGCATCGGCCTGGGCACCGCCAACTGGGACAACGGATCGATCGACGGATTGGTCAGTCGCATCGTGCAGCTCGCTCCGGATCTCTTTGGTGGCGCGACCCAGATGGTGGCCAAGGTGGCGATCGTCGCCGGCGCCGTCATCGTCATCGGCGTCACCGTGTGGCGCGCACGAGGCGGTGCTGAGCAGGCCTGGACGCTCCGGCTGAGCGTCGCGACCTTGATGACCTCGCTGCTGATCGCGAGTAGCGTCACCTGGCAGCATCACCTGGTCACCCTGCTGCTGCCGATCGCGACCGCCATCGCCTGGATCACGGTCCGGCGGCCGGGCGCCCGCTATGGATGGTGGCTGGCCGCCGCCTACGTGATGTGCTGGGTCGACCGGCGTGCCTTCCCATTGCCGGCGGACCTCCAGGTGCATTCCCCGGGGCAGGCGGCGCTGGTGCTGGCCGGCACCTCCGTCAAGCTGGTCGGCATGATTTTGTTGTGGACCCTGCTGCTGCAGATGCTGCGCCACGAACGACGGATGGCGCTTTTTGTGGCTGATCACCCGGCGACCGGCGCCATCGTTCGGCCCGCGGCCTAACGCCGGGTTCAGGCGGCGAGGGCCGCCGACCGGTCACGCGCCCCCCGAAGATAGGCGTGTCCATACCAGAGCAGACAGCCGAGCAGCGCGACCGGCGCGAGGCTCACCAGCGAGCTGCCGAGGTCGATCACGAGGGCGACCGCGACGACGAGGCAGGCCGGAGCCGGGTTTGGGATGGCCCCTAACCGATGAAGAACGAAGCCGAGCCAGCCCGGCACGGCCAGCAGGACGGTGTCGTACGGCAGGGCGTGCGGCGAAAAAAGGATGGCGACCGCGGTGGCCAGCGCCGCGACCGCGATCGGGTGCGCGCGGCCTCGACGCAGGGCGACGACGGCGACGCCCGCCAGCGCGAGCGCCCAGAGGGTGAAGCCCAGGAGCGTTGGAAGGCGGCCGGGAAGCACGGGCGCAACCGTCGCGATCAGGCTCTCGTTGTAGCGCACCGCGCCTTGCCCGGCGTCGAGCGCGCTCCAAACCATCGCGGACAGGCCGTTCAACCCACCAGCCAGCAGTGGACTCAGTCCCACCGTGACGGCGGCCAGCAGGGCGGCCGCCAGCGCGCGCCACTGCCGCTGCATGCCGAGCAGGACCAGGTAGGCGGGCAGGTACTGCGGCTTGAGCGCTAACAACAGGCCGCCGGCCGCGGCCAGCCACCACTGGTCCCGCCTCCAGCCGCCAACGAGAAGGACCGCGCCCAGCAGGAGAAGCCCGCTCGATTGCCCTTCACCAAGCAGAGCCCAGCTGGCCGGAAATCCCAGCATCGCCGCGATCCCTAGGGGCAGCGCCCGGCCACGGAGCGGCAGCCAGCGCGCCAGCAACATCACCGAGACCACGAGCAGCGCGAGGGTGACGATCTGCCAGACGTGAAAGGCGGCCTCCAGCGGGAGAACGGTGAGCGGAACGAACGGCAGCGTCAACGCCAGCGGCGCATCGAAGGGCAGGCGCGGGTCGATGGCGTTCTCGGAGAGACGCATCATCAACGGTCCCAGCTGGTCGCGGTGATAGACAGCCTCGGGATGACCCTCGCGGACCAATAGCGCAGCCGCGTAGCTGATGGTGAAGTCGGCACTGCGCCGCGAGAGGCTCGACTGATGGCCGACGACGACCATTCCGGCGATCATGAACGCGGCGACCACCGCCAGCGTCCATCGCGGCCAGCGCGCACTCATCGACAGAAACAACCTGGCCGGCCCGGCCGCCTTGCGTCGCAACCACAGACAACAAGACGCATTACCGCACCACCTTGAATAGGCCCGCCGCTCCCTCGAGGTCGACCAGGCGGAGCGTCGGGTCGCGCTCGAGGCGGTCGCGGAAAATAGGGCTGGTTGCCAGCACGTAGTCGATGCTGTTGGCGCGCAGGAAATCCGCGCGCTGGGCGACGTTCCAGCTGCTGAAGTAGGCGAGCGCTTCAGCAGACTTGCGCGGAGCGTCAATCGTCATGTCCGGATGGCCATCGAAGGCGCGCGCGTTGGTCTGTGCCGGGACGAAGATGCCGTCGAGGTAGGTCGTGAGGACGATGTCGCGGCTGGAGACATGCGGCGCGAGCCGCGACAGGAGGGCCGCCTCAGCGCCGCCTTCATACTCGGCGTACGGATCGAGCCTGAAGGCCACGATCCAGTACGGTTGGGCCAGGCTGAAGAGACCGTAAAAGCTCGATGCCGCGAGCGTCATCGCGAGCACTCGACGGCGCCAGCGCGGCGGTCGCACCAGGCGAAGCAGCGCGAGCAGGCCGGGGGCGGCACACAGGCCAAATGGCACCGAGCTGGCCATGAAGCTCCGTCCGAGTGTTGCGCTGATGCCCGGAACGAACATGAAGATGGTCATCCCGACAATCCAGAGCGCGGGCAGCAGCAGGTCGCCGCGAAGCCGCTTCTGCCAGACAGCGACGACGATGAGGCCGCTCGCGACCAGGTGTGACAGCACGAGGAAGCCAAAGGGGTCGCCGACCTCGAGGGCCGGCCGGATGACGCGCAATGCGGCGGGAGCCGTCGCCCAGATCCACAGTAGATAGCCCAGGTAGGGGAGCTGGACCAACGCCGAGATGGCCGCAAACCAGACGGCGCGGCGGTGTCGCCGGGTAAATGACCAGCCGCCGATGGCCACGACCGCCAGCAGCGCCAGCTGCGGATAGATCAGCTGCAGCCCGACGATCGCCAGCAGTCCGCTCGCGATCATCGACCCGCTGGCGCGACGGCGCAACCGCAGGGCGACCACCATCGTCCAGCACATCAACGCCAGCGCCCAGGGCAGGTGCGGCGCCATCGAGATCAAATCGGCGACACTGCTCCCCGGCGAACTCATCTCGGTCGCATGCGTGATCCAGGGTCCGAGGTGAACGTCATGCGGCAGGAGGACGCCGATGCCGCCCCCCAGCGCGCAGAGAACGAACGCCCATTGGCGCAGCAGGCGCGGCCGGAACAGCTCGCGGGCCAGCAGCGAGACCCCCGCCAGCAGCGCCGCCGCGGCGAGCACCCGGGCAATGTGATAGAGCCACGGTCCGGCAGCCCAACCAACCAGGTGGGCCGGCCAGAGGTACCAGGGGTAGAGGAGAATTCCGGCCTGCGACTCGGAGGTGAATGCGGGGTGGAAGAGCCAGGCGCCGTGCCAGCCGGCGCGCCACAGGGCCTGGTAGACGTAGGCGTCGCGCGCGATCACGACGTAGCCCGAAAAGACGCTGCCGGCGGGTGTTCCCAGGGCGCCGATCAGGATCGGCGGCAGGGTCAAAAGACAGAGGACGGCGGCGAAGACCACTGGCAGCCGCCGGCCGTCGGGGCGCGGGCGCGGCCGCGGCGCAGGCGATGCCGGCTCGAAGACGCGGCGGGCGAGCGCCATCAGGCGACGAGCTGCCCGGCCTGTTCGGATGGCGCCGGCTTAAGACTCAGGTCGCCCACCGGCCGGACGCAGAGAAAGAGCGTGATGACGACCCCGACGTAGCTGTCATTGAAGAAGCGGGCGAAGAAGGCGAACGCCAACAGGGCCAGGGCGTAGCCGGCCATCCAGCGACCGATGGTGGGGCGCCGAAGGAAGGCACTCGCGGTGATCCACACAACCGGCACGAGGGCGAGAAGCTGAAAGACGCCGAAGGGAAAGCTGTCGCTGCGGTGGGCGATCAGGTGAGCCTCGTAGAGAAACTCGCCGAAGCCGTAGCCCGCGATTGGATAGGCATCGCGAACACCACCGCTCGGGTAGAGCACGACGTCCGTCCAGAGCGCCGTCGGGTTGGCGATCAAGAACGGGAGGATGGTGACGGCCGGCGCCAGCGCCAGCGCCGCCAGGCTGAGAACGACTTCGTGCCGTGAAGGTCGGGCGCGCCACCGGATCGCGAGCACCAGCAGCAAGAAGGGCACCGCCATTAAGGCGAAGGGCTTGAGGGCGACGGCCACACCGAGGGCCAGGGCGGCCGGGATCGGATGGCCCCGCGACAGCAGGGCCAGGCTGAGCAGCACCACCGCCAGGAACTCGATATCGTTACGTCCCGCCCACAGGTACAGCGTGATCAGGGGACTGAGAAAGATCGCCGTGATGACCATGAAGCGGCGGTTAGCCGCGATCGGCAGGCCGCCGATCGCGAGCAGGCCGACCAGCGCGAAACCGATCAGGACGATGCGGTAATCGAAGGGTAGCCCGAGCGTGCGTGTGAGTAACCGGAATGGCACCCCGACGAGCACCGTCAGGGGGAAATACGCCAGGTGGTGCAGGGCCGGGTTGGGGCCCGCGGTCATGTCCCACGGGAGCCTGGCCATCTGCGTGGTGGACCAGTCGACCCCGTAGATCGGCTGCCCGCTCAAGAGGCGGTCGATCGCCGACTCGACCTGGAGCAAGCCGTCGTGCTCCATGGTGAGGCCGATCCGTGGCCGCTCGATAATGCCGACCAGCGTTGGTCCAATCGCGGTCAGCGCGGCGACGGCGGTGATGCACCACAGCTTCAGCCGCCAGCGCCCCTGGACGAAGACGATGAGCCCGAGTAGCGCCACGACGCCGCCGGCACCGATTAAGGCCAGCCAGGTACCGACGTGGGCGCGGAGCATCCAGAGCAGCAGGACCTGCAGGCCCCCCAGCACGGCGAGGTACGCGACCGGGGTGGTCAACCGGGCGGCGACCCGGGTCAGCGAGGCCCTGGGACGGCCGGCCTTCAGCGGAGCGCCAGCCATGACGACGGTGTAACGCCGAGTGTGAGGAACCCCTTCTCCCGGCCGTTATAGGTGGGCAGTGTCGACCCCTCGCTCCGCAGCCCGGGCGACCCCGGCCTCGCCCCTTTTCGGCAAGGTTCGCCCCGCGTTCGTGGCGCAGGCCTCGCTGGTGGGAGCGGCGCTGGCCATCTATGCCCTGGTGCTGGGCCAGGGCGGACTCCATCACCAGGACTTCGGCGTCTACCTCAACGCGGCCCGTGACGTCGTCCACGCTCAGCCGCTCTACGCGGCCTTTCTCCACCATCCGTTTCCCGACGCGACGCTCCGTCCGGCGTACATCTACCCACCGAGCTTCGCGGTGCTGGTGGCGCCCTTCGGCCTTCTCCCCGATGCGGTGGCCGCGGTGCTGTGGATGGCGCTTGGGCAGGCGTCGCTGGCCGTCGCGCTCGTCATCGTGGTGCGCTGGCTGCGGCCGGCGAGCTGGGCGGTCACGGCATTGCTCTGCGCCACCTTGACCTTCTATCCGCTCTGGGTGGACGTGGTGCAGGGCCAGGCGAACCTGTTCGTGCTGCTGCTCGTCACCGTCGGGATCGTCGGCGTCCTGCGGGGCACGCCCGCCTTTGGAGCCGCGATCGGGGCGGCGGCTGCCTTGAAGTTGACGCCACTCATCCTCGTCGCCTGGCTGCTCCTCGACCGCCGATTTCGCGCCGCCGCTTTCGTGCTCGGTGGATTCGTCGTCGTGACCGGGGCCGGCGCGCTCCTCCGGTTCCAGGACACGGTCGCCTACTTCGGCCAGGTCCTCCCGGCGCTCGCGCCGGGAACGGCCTTCTATGCCAACCAGTCAGTGACCGGCGTCCTCGACCGGATCGCCACCTCGAACCCCTACACCCAACCCTGGATCTCGCTTCCCAGAGCGCTCGTGCTGCCCGTGGTCGCCGCCGTCCTGATCGGCTGGTGGTGGTGGCGAATGCGGGGACAGCCCGCGCCGGCACGTTGCGCCGCTTTCATCCCGCTGATCCCTTTGCTCTCCTCGGTCACCTGGTCCCATCACCTCGTGATCGTCCTCCCGGTGATCTGGTTCAGCCTGATCGCGCTCGCGCAGCGCGACTGGCCGCTGCTCCCGACCGTTTCCCTCTGCGCCGTCCTCCTGCTCTTCAGCGTTGTTTCGCGGTGGCCGGTCGGTCCGGCATTCGGGCAGGCGGGGTTCCGGACGGCCCAGACGATGAGCCCCGTGGTCTTCCTGGCCGCTAACGCGCTGTTCTTTGCCACCCTGATCCTGTTCCTTGGCGCGCCATGGCTGCTGCGCTCCCGCTAGCCCGGCCCGGACCGGCGCCGGCACTCGTGCCGCGCACGCAACGGATCAGGTTCGCGCTGGTATTCGCCGCGGCGATCGCCAGCCTCTCCCTCCTCCCCTACCTGCTCGCCTATCTCTGGACCCCGCCTGGTCATCACTTCGCCGGCTTCTTCTTCATCGCGGACGACGCCACCACCTACCTGGCCAAGATGCGCCAGGGGGCGGACGGGTCGTGGCTGTGGAACGATCCCTACACCAGCGAGCCGCATGGGGGCGTCTTCCTGTTTTCGTTCTACCTGCTCTTCGGCCACCTGGCGGCACTGATGCATCTGCCCTTGATCGCCACCTATCACCTGGCACGGATCACCGGCGCCATCGCCCTCGTGTTGGCTGTGGATCGGCTCTGCCGCCGCCTGCTGCCACCTCAACTTCGAAACCTGGGGCTGGCCCTGGTCATCCTCGGCTCCGGCGCCGGCTTCCTCGCGATGGCGGCCAGCAACCCCTCGATCTTTGGCAACCGCGTCGAGGCGCTCGACCTGCACCTTCCCGAGCTCAGCGGCTTTTACTCGATCCTCGCCATCCCCCATTTCACCTGGGCGACGGCGCTGATCATCGTCGCGCTGCTCGGCCTGCTCCGGATCCTCGACGGGCCAGCCTGGCGCCCGATCGCGCTGACCTCGCTGTCGCTGATCGCGCTCACCGCCATCCACCCGCAGATGATCCCGGTGCTGGCGGTCATCTGGGCCGCGTACGGGGCCCTGTTGCTTGTGTGGGGGCGGCGCCCATCATGGCGGGCGCTGGCGGCCGAGGCGGCGCCTTTTGCGGCCACGACGCCGCTGCTCGCCTATAACGCCTGGATCCTTTTTCGCGATCCAACCATCGCCGAATGGGCCAATCAGTGGCGGCACCAGGCGCCTGGGCCGGTGAGCCTGGCCTTGAGTCTGGGCCTGCCCTCGATTGCCGCTGTCCTGGGGATGACGGTCGCCTGGCGGCGCCGCGACCAGGGCCTGGCCCTGATGCTGGTCTGGCCCCCGCTCGTGGTGGCGTTGCTTTACCTGCCGAATTTCGCGAACATCCAGCGCCGGCTGCTGGATGCGCTGTTCGTCCCGATTGGGATCCTGGCGGCCGTCGGCTTGCGGAGCCTCACCGGCCACCTACGTCGGGCTTCGGCGCGCCGTGTCGAGGCCGTCCTCCTGACCGTGTGCTGCTTTTCATCGGCGATCGTGCTGGCGATCGCCCTGCGCTTTGCGTCGGGTGCGTTTCCGGAGGCCTATATCAACGACGACGCCTGGCAAGCGATGCAGTGGCTCTCCTCCCATCATCAGGCCGATGATCGGGCGCTGAGCGCCCCGGCGGCCGGCCAGTTGCTCCCGGCCTGGGCCGGCGTCCCGGTCTACGTCGGCCACTACAGCGAGACGCTCAACTACTTCCAGAAGATCCACAACGTCGCGGCCATCCTCAACCCCAATGAGCCCGACAGGGCCGTGCAGGATTTCCTCGCCGCCAACGGTCTGACCCTGGTCTACTGGGGTCCCGATGAGCTGGCCACGGGCTTCAAGCCGGATGACCATCCCTACCTGCACCCGGTCTACCGACACGGCGCTGTCGCCATCTACCGGGTAACCGGAGGCTAGACGATAGCACGGCCCCGGCCGATTCCAATCCGACCCCCGGTTCCGGCTCGGTGGCACCGGCCATCGCCGGCGGTCGGCGTCCAGGCGCTGGCGGTCGCCCTCTTTTTCTTCCTGGTCGGGCTGCGCTTCACGGTCGCCCCGCTGGACCGCTACGACGAGGGCGTCACCCTGACCAAAGCCGCGCTCACCGCGGCCGGCCAGGTGCCCTTTCGCGACTACTGGATCACCTACGGACCGCTGGACACCTACCTCCTGGCTGCCGCCTTCAAACTGATCGCCGTCAACGTGGTGGTCGAGCGGGCACTCGGGGTTGCCGTGCTGGCTCTGCTGGCCCTGGTGGCCTGGGCCCTGACCGGCCGGCTCGGACTGCGCGGGGGGATGCGCCTCCTCCTCACCGGGCTCATCAGTGTCGTGCCAATCTCCGTTCCCGCCTTCAACTCCGCCTTCCTGGCGAACCTGATCGGGGTGTCGGCGGTGCTCGCGTTCCTCTGCAGCCTGGATTCGGACCGGCGGCGGTGGCCGCTCATCGCTGGTGCTCTGGTGGGGCTGGCATCGTTCTCTCGCCCCGAATTCGCGCTCGCGCTCGGGATCGGCCTGGGCGCAGGCTACCTGGCCATGGGGCTGACCAGCACGTCGCTCCGTGCCCGGCTGCTGCCGTACCTCCTGGCCGCGATCGTCGTCGCGGCCGTCCTCTGGGGTGGCACGATCCTGATGGCCGGAATTGCGCCGGTATGGTTCGACCTGGTCACCTACGCCGTCAGCCTTTACCCGCGGGCTCGCAGTATCCCCTTCGGCCGCGGCGATGAGGCGGCCGTCGTGATTGTCCTCGGCACCGCGTTCGCGCTGATCTGGGTGTGGGCCGCGGTGCGGGCCTACCGGCAACGATCGGCCGCCGACGAGCGTGCGCGCCTGGTGGCTCTCCTGCTCAGCGGCATGCTCCTCTTCACCTGGGTGCGCACCCGGGCCGACGGGATTCATGCCATGGATGCCTGGCCGCTCACCGCCATCCTGCTCGCTCTCCTGCTCGAGCGCCGGGGCCGGCGCGCCAGGCGGCCGAGCCGTATGTTCCAGGCGGTGGTCCCGGTCGCCGGCATCCTTTTATTGAGTGTGGCGGCGGGTGGGCTTACGTTTCGTGACCTGGCGCAGCCGCACGCGGCGGCCGGGATTCCGCGCAGTGGCCCTAGCGGCGACCGCGCCTGGATGCCGACGCTTGAGCTGGCCGAGGTCATTCGCGAGATCGATGCCGGTACGCCGGAGGGACGCCCGATCTGGGTGGGACTTCAGCGCAATGACCTGGTGACGTTCAACGACACCACGCTCTATTTTCTCAGCGAACGGAAGCCCGGCACCGTCTACTACGAGGCCTTGCCCGGGCTGACCAACACCGAGCCGGGAGAGCGGACGATCGCCTGCCAGCTAGGGCATTCGGGGGTGGAGTTGGCCGTCCTGGGCCCAAACAGCGCCGGCGAGCCCTGGAATCTCAGCTCGGTACCGGGGTCACGATTTCTCGATCAGTGGTTGGCCGCCCGCACCGTCGGCCGTTCCCAGGTCGGCCCGTATCAGCTGCTCAGGCTGACGCCCGGTTTGCGTCCTGGTGATCGATGCCCTTAGTTGGGTGCTTGCGCACGCGCCCGGGGATGGCGAGCAGTTCGAGGAACATGGCGGCCGAGTGGCGGATCGGATGCACCCGGCTCTGCGGTGAATTGATCCAGCGAGTCCCGACCTCGACGATCTGGTAGCCGGCATGCCGCGCACGGTAGAGAACCTCGACGTCGAAACCGAACCCGCGGGTCTGTAGTGCCGGGAAGACCCGCTCCGCGACCTCGGCGGTAAAGGCCTTGAAGCCGCACTGGGTGTCGTGGAGGCCGCCGAGCACGAAGATTCGCACCAGCCGGTTGAAGAACTTCCCCATCGTCTCCCGGTACCAGGGCTGATGCCGCTCGACCTGTGAATCCTTGAGGCCGCGCGAGGCGATGGCGACGCCGGCGCCGGCGCGGAGCGGTCGCAAGAGCTTCTCCAGGTCGTCGATCGGGACGCTGAGGTCGGCATCGCTGAAGATCCGGTAGCGGCCGCGCGCCTCCGCCATGCCAAGTCGCACCGCCGACCCTTTGCCACCGTTGTGCGCCGCCGCGATCAGCTTCAGCTGCGGCCAGCCGGCCACGCGCTGCCGGACCACCTCAGCCGTGGCGTCCCGGCTGCCGTCATCGACCACGATCACCTCGGCGCTGAGGCCGGCGGTCGCAAGGAAGCGCTCCACCCGGTCGAGGGTGGCGGGCAGCCGCTGCGCCTCGTTGAACGCTGGGATGATGATCGAGATCTCAGGACTCATGCCGCCTTCTCCACCTTCCGCATCTCGGCCTTGAAGGCGAGCAGCTCGCGGAAGGCCCGCAACACGACCCGCAGGTTGGCCCCGGTCTGCCGGCCAGAGGTCCGCGGGTAATGGCGGATCGGCACTTCCACCACCCGGGCATGCAGCTGGCGGGCCAGCACGAAGACCTCCGTGTTGATCAGCGCTCCCTCGGAGTGCAGATCCATGCGCGAGAGCAGGTCACGACGGACGAGTTTGAAGGCACAGTTCACGTCGCGCGCCAGACGGCCGAACAGGAGGCGCACGAGCGTGAAGAACGCCCAGGCGTTCACTCGCCGGAGGAATGGGTCCCGGCGATGCTTGCGATAACCGGCGACGACGTCGGCGTCGGCGGCGCGGGCCAGTAGCACCTCGACCTCCGCCGGATCGAACTGGTTGTCGGCATCCATCAGGAAGACCCAGGGAAAGTGGGCCGCGTCGAACCCCGACCGCAGGGCCGCGCCGTAGCCCCGATTGACGGGATGTCGGACGATCCGCAGGGTCGAATGGGTCGCCTTGAGCCGCTCCAGCACCGCCGGGGTCCCATCCTGGCTGCCGTCGTCGACCACGATGACCTCGAATGCGCGGGCGTGTTCGGCGAGCGCGGCGGCCATCCGTCCTACCGATTGCTCGAGGTTGGCCTCTTCGTTGAAGGCGGGCATCACGGCGCTGATCTCCAGCGACGACGCAACGATGCTCATGGAGCGAAGCCTACTCGGGTGAAGACCGTGGCCACGGAGTCGCGGCTGAGAACCTGCCACGCCGGATCCCGCCGGAGGATGCCCACCAGCGGATGCGCGCTTGGCAGGATGACCGCGTCCGGATACGCCTGGGCGATCACCGCCGGCCAGCTGTCCGCGAGGTAACTGACCTGCAAATAGCGGCTGAAGACCTGCGAGCCGTAGACCTCGACCCGACCATCGATAAAGACCCGGCCGCCACTGGGAAAAAGGCGCCAGACGAGGTAGCCGCCGTAGTCGTAGTAATTGAAGACCCGCAGCGGGCCGCCGAGCGCCTGCAGCGCATCGGTCGCCTGTACCGGGAGGACGGCGCTGATGGCCGCCGCCTCGCGCCCCGGTTGCAGGTTGGGGAGTGCCCGGTAGGCCACCATGCCGACAGCGACCACGATCAGCAGCGCAAGGTTGATGGCGCCCAGCACGAGTCCGGGAGCGGCAGGTCGCGCCGGCGCCCAACGGAGGGCGGCCTGAGCCGCCGGGCGGTGGTCAACCGGCGGCAGCATCGCCGCCGCCAGACCGAGGAGCGCCTGCGCGCAGCGTCCCATCAGTGGTGCGGCGCCCAGCACGAAGAGCGGCACGTGCCGCTGGGAGGCGAGCGCGAGATAAAGCAGCGCGAAGGCGAGCAACCACTCACTGGTGCGGCCTTTGACCCGCCTGGTCGCGAGCCCGACCAGAAGCAGGAACAAGATCCCCTCGAACATCAGGCCGGCCATCGAGTGAAAGTCCGGCGAAGCCCATTCCTGGATGTTGTTCTGGATCAGGGGCGAGGTCATGGTACCGAGCGGAAAGAGGATGGTCTGGAAGCCGAACGGATTGACGACCGACAGCGCGGCTCCGCCGGCAATCCCCCACGCCAGCGCGGTCAAGCGGCGCCTCGGCATTGCGCCCGGGCGCGATCGCCAGGCGTCGAAGGCTTCGCCGAAGACAAAGAGCAGGCTGATGATGACGCCCACCAGGAAGCCGGAGTGCAGGTTCGCCCAAAGCCAGATGAACGGGGGCAGCATGACGGCGTGAAGCCGGCCGGCCCGGTAGCGGGTAAGGCCGAGAAGCAGCAGGCCACAACACAACGCGTTGAGCAGCTGGGGCCGAGCCCCCCAGGCGGTCGAGCCGGCCAGCACGCCCACCAGCGTCAGGGCGGCGGCCGCGGTCGGCGCCAGCCCGGTCTGCCGCATCAGGAGGTAGAGGCAGGCGGCGGCCGCCGTGACGGCCGACGCGAAGATGACGACCAGCAACGGGAGGCCACCGTGTTGATAGAGCAGGTACATGGCGAGATCGGCGAGCCATTCGTGCATCACCCATGGTTGGCCGGCCGCGCTGAACGAGTAGACGTCAACCTGGGGAATCGACCCGCTTGACAGGATCAGCCGGCCGTTCGCGAGGTGCCACCACAGATCCGGATCCAGCGGCGGCACCGCGGCCAGGCTGAAGATGGCGACGAACAGCAGCCAGCGGAGCACGACCGTGCTGGTCACCCGGCGAAGCGCGGCGGCGGCGGCGCTCATCGCCGGGCGCGGCGCCCGAACGGCTGGCGGGGCGCGGCGGGATCCATCGGATGTAGCACCTGCACGAGTAACGGGCCGGTCACGGACTTCCTTCAGGGGCGATCAGTGAGGTTCGCGGATGACGCGAACGACGAAGCGAGGCAGGGCCAGCATGCGGCGCCAGCGCCAGGGTTGGCGGCTGAGCCGATGGAGCCATTCGAGCCCACGGTCTCGCATCCAGGGCGGCGCCCGCCGCTCCCGGCCGGAGATGAAGTCGAAGGCGCCGCCCACCCCCATGCCGATGATCGCGCCCGATCGGTCGAGGTTGCGGTCCAGCCAGGCCTCCTCCGCCGCCGCGCCGTAGGCCAGCAAGAGCACCTGGGCCCCGCTCGATCGGATCGCTTGGGTCGTGGCGGCGTCGGACGAGGGCTCCGGGGAGCCGGCATTCGCGCCCACCAGGACAAATCCCGGAAAGGCATCGCGGAGCGCCCGGCCGGCCGCCTCGGCCACCCCCGGGCGGCCACCGAGGAAGTAGAACCGCCACCCCTCGGCGGCGCCGCGTGCCGCCAGCGCCTTGACAAAGTCAACGCCCGGGACGCGGGCAGGCAACGGGTGCCCGAGCCGGCGCGCGGCCCAGAGCACGCCGGCCCCGTCGGCCAGCGCGAGATCGGCCCGGCGGAGCACCGCGGCAAAAGCGGGGTCGCGGCCCGCATGCATGATCCGCTCCGGGTTCACGCTGATCACCAGCCGAGGACGCCCTTCAGCAATGGCACGCGCGACCCAGTCGACGGCCTCCGCCTCCGTCAGCGGGTCGACCGGCACCCCCAGCAGGCTGAAACGCGTCACGCGGCGAGCGCCTGCCGGTAGACCTCCGCCGTCTCGCGACCGAGGCGTTCGACGCTGAACGCTTTCGATCGCTGAAGGCCGGCATCCCGGAGCCGTACCTGATCCGCATCGAAGCGGAGTAGCCGCTCCATCGCCTGGGTCAACTCCTCCACGCTGTCCGTGCGCAGCACCACGCCCGCATCCTCGACGAGCTCGACGAGCGCATCGGCCGAGGAGACGATCACCGGCGTGGCGCACGACATCGCCTCCAGCACGGGAAGGCCAAAACCTTCATATCGGGATGGATACACGAAGATCGAGGCCCCGCTGTAGATCGCCGGCAGGATGTCGCGCGGGACGTAATCGAGCCCAATGACATGGCCCCGCGGTCCCGCCTTCCGCAGCTCAATGGCCAGTCGCTCGGCTCCCCGGTTCGTGCGGCCGACGAAGACCAGCGCAGCGTCATCGGTGAGGTCCGAGGGGAGCAGCTCGTACGCTGCCCGGAGCCGCCCGAGGTCCTTGCGGGGATCAATGGTGCCCACATAGAGGACGTAGCGCTCCGGCAGCCCGAAATGCTTTCGCACTCCGGCCACTTCCTCCGATGGACGTGGCGTGAAGATGGGATCGGCGGCCAGCGGGACGTAGGCCACCCGCTCCGGCGCGATATGGTACAGGTCGATGACCTGCCGGCAAACGGCTCGCGATGAGACCATGACACGCCGCGCCCGGCGAATGCTCCGTGGACCGAGCGTCGCAAAGTACCAGCGCGCGCGCGGATGCATGTCCTCAGGACGGATCCGATAGGCGAGGTCCGGCACCGTCAGCGCCAGTGGGACGGCGCTGAGCAGCGGCGCGACACCCAGCACCGAGTGCAGCAGGTGAAGGGCACGTGGGTAGGCTCCGAAGCGCCAGGGCAGGGCCCACTGCTCCCGCCCCAGCCGCAAGCCGCGCGGCACCCGCGGAAATGGCACAAGCCGATGCCCATCGGCGGCATCGCCGATGTCGGCGATCGCATCCGCCGGCACGAGCACATCGACCGAGGCGCCGACCCGGCGCAGGCCGCGAAGGATATGGAGCGCATGATGCTCGAGACCGGTGAATGGCCGAGCCGCAAACAGCAGATCGACCGCGATGCCATCGGGCACCGCATTGCCAGGCATAGCGGCGATGCTAGCAAAGGCCCTGCTGCGCGGGACACGATTACACCATGATCGTCGGAATCGACGGCACTCCCGCGGTGCGCCGCGTGATGACTGGAACGGAAGTCTATGCCCGAAGCATCATCGAGGCGCTGGCCGCATCGCGAGGAGCGCGCACGATGCGCGTCTACGCCAATACCATCGAGGCCCCGCCGTGGTTGTCATCGGGTGTCGAGTGGCGCGGCATTCCGTTTCCACGCTTCTGGACGCACTGGCGCTTGCGTCAGGCGCTGCGGCGCGAGCGGCCCGATGTGACGTTCATCCCAAGCCACGTTTTGCCGGTCGCGCTCGGCCTGAAATCCGTGCTCACCATCCACGACATCGGTCACCGCCGCGAGCCGCGATCCTACTCACGCACCGCCCGGTGGTACCTGGAAGCCACGACTCGTTACGCGGCGCGCCACGCCAACCGGCTGATCGCGGTTTCCAAATCGACGGCCGATGACCTGGTTCGCTTCTACCACGTCCCTGGCGGCCGGATCACCGTGGTGCTTTCCGGCGTCGACCCGCGGATGCGGCCCCAGGACCCGTCCAGAGTGGAAGAGGTGCTGCAGCGGCTGCGGATCGGCGGTGCCTACTTTCTCTACGTCGGCCGGAACCACCCGCGGAAAAACCTTCTCATGTTGCGCCGCGCCTTCGACGAGGCGCGCCGGCGCGGACTTACGGCTGAGCTGGTCCTGGCCGGACCGGGCCATGAGGCCACATCGGCCGGCAGCGCGACCGTGCTGCCCTACGTGCCACGGGATGACCTGCCCGCGCTCTACGCCGGTGCCATCGCGCTGTTGCTGCCCTCGCGCTTCGAAGGCTTCGGCTTTCCTGTTCTCGAAGCTATGGCGTCTGGAACAGCCGTGATCGCGTCGACCGCCGGAGCGCTCCCCGAGGTTGTCGGCACGGCTGGCATCCTGCTGAGCCCGGACGACGCGGGAGCCTGGAGCCAGGCCATGCTCGAGCTAGCCCATGACCCCGCGCTCCAGCGACGCCTGATCGCGGCCGGACGCGCGCGCAGCGCCGACTTCAGCTGGGATCTGGCGGCGACAAAAACCTGGCGCGTGCTCGACGCGGTTGCCGGCCAGGCTTAGACGCCGGCCCGCGGAATCGCTACTGACTGACGACCGACTCGTAGACGGCGCGGTGGGCGGCGGCGCTCGCCGACCAGGTGTAGAGCGCGGCGCGGGCACGACCCGCCGCGACCTGACGCTCGCGCAGCTCGGAGTCGGTCAGCAGGCGGAGCAGGTTGACGGCCAGCGCATCGTCGTCTTCGGGCTGACAGAGGAGCGCCGCATCGCCGGCGACTTCCGGGATGGCGCCGGCGTTCGAGGCTACCACCGGCGTCCCAGCCGCAAACGCCTCCAGCACGGGCAGACCGAAGCCTTCGTCCAGCGAGGGAAAGACAAGCGCCTGCGCCATCTGGTAGAGACCGGGCAGCTCCGGCATCCCCGCATAACCCACGAAGCGTACCCAGCGGGCCAGGTCGAGCCCGCGCACCGCGTCGACCACCTCGTCGAATTTCCAGCCAAAGCCACCGACGACCAACAGCGGGATCCGCCGCTCGGTCGGGATCCGCGCAAGGGCGCGGAGGCTGGTGACATAGTTCTTGCGCGGCTGCACCGTGCCCACTTGCAGGAGATAGCGGTCGGGTAGCGCGTAGCGCGCGGTGAGCTCGGCCCGGACCGTGGTCGACACCGGAAGGCTGAATTCAGTCTCGACGCCGTGCGGAATTACCCGGCATCGCTCCGGCTCGATCTGAAAGGTACGGACCATCGCCTGCTTCGTCGCTTCAGAGGGACAGATGATGGCCCGGGCGCGACGGACCGACTGCGGCACGACGACCCTGGTCGCGAACCACTGGCCCGCTGGAAACCATTCCGGGTGGTCGTAGATGGCGAGGTCGTGAATGGTCACGACTCCAGGGAGACCGAAACGGAGCAAGGGCAGCGAATTCGCCGGACCATGGACCAGCTGGGCGCCGCCGTGGCGCATCCGCAGCGGCGTCAGCAGCTGCGGCCCGACCAGGCGGGGCCCCCCACCCGCGTACACGGCAAGGTTGACGGTGTGACTCTGCCGGAATGCGCCGATCAGCGCCCGGATGTAGCGGCCGACTCCGGTCGCGTCGTCTTCGCGCAACGCCCGGGCGTCGAACGCAACCCGGAGCCGCGAGCGTCCGGACCGAACGAGTTCAGGCGTAGGTATCGATCCGTGCCTGCTTGGAGAGAGCCTCAAGCACCTGCCGGGCGGGGAACCGTTCGAAATCGTCCGCCCACAAGGTCACGACGCGGTCGCCCATCGGCGGGATGTCTTGCCGGCGGGCCGTGGCGAGCACGAGGGCTCCGGCCGCCGCCGCCACGTGGAGCGCATCACCGTCGTGGCCGATCACGGCCATGCTGAGCTCGCTCAGCACCGCGACCTCATCGACCGTCATGTCGGAGAGGTTGACCACCATTGTCGGCTTGGCAATGCTCGCCCGCGTCTCACGGACGGCCCGCTGATCGCCAGCGCCGCTGAGGAGGACGATGCGTTCCGCCGTCGACTGGTTGGCAACCACGGCAAAGCGTTCAGCCGGCCAGGTCGGACCCGGCCGGGCGGACGACCATCCGCCGCCACCGGGAATGAGCAGCAGTGGACGCCGGCCGCTCCCGATGAACGCGGGCCAGCGTGCCATCACCGTCCCGCGCACCGCCTCCGGCGGCCGCAGGCTGGGCGGATCCCCCGGCGCCAGCACAGGCCGATGGCTCGCGACCGCCGCCAGCCGCCAGTTGGCCTCGACCGGATGCATCCCCCGTAAGGCCGGAACCCGCTCGGTCACCGCCCAGTCATTGACGCCGGCTGCCGCCAGGCGGCGGGGCACGCCGGCGAAGTAGGCCAGCGCCAGATGTACGAACCGGGAGGGATAAGGAACCACGACCGTGCCGATGGGAGCCGCCCGTAAGCGCCGAAAGACGCGCAGGAGCTCCCGCGGGGAATCATCGAACACGGAAGCGCGGCCGATGGACGGTAGTCCGAGCAATGTCCCGACGGCGTCCGCCGGGGCGAAGACGGTCGCGCCGTCGCAGGCGCGCAGCACCGGTTGCGCCATCAGCGCCTCGCGGACACCGCCGCCCAGCAGGATTGCGATGCCTGAGGATGCCCGTGGTTGCGTGCTCATGTGATGTAGTGCTGTCCTCTTCGGACGACCTGCAGGTTGTCGAGCGCCATCCCGGTCCCGACCGCCACACAGCTCTGTGGGTCACGCGCTACCCGGGCGGGGATCCCGAAACGGGCCGTCAGAAATTCCGCGAGGCCTCGCAACTGCGCGCCGCCTCCGGACAGCACCAGGCCGTTGCGGTTGACCGCGGCGCGGCGGGCTTCCGGCACCTGGGCCAGCAGGCGTTGCAGGCCGGCGGCGATCGTGTTGAGCGGCGCCTCGATCGCCGCCTGAACTTCGTTGCTCGATACGCGAAGCGTGATGCTCCGACCCTCGGGATCGGGGCCGCTGAGCTCGACTGAGGTCTCGCCGGCCGGGGTGGTCGCCGACCCGATCTCCAACTTGAGGCGCTCGGCATCGCCTGGCTTGAGCCGCAAGCCGCGGCTTCGCGCGATGGCCGCCTCGATCGCCCGGTCCAGGGCGTCGCCGCCGGTCTGGATCGATTCCATGGCGAGCATTTCGCCGAGCGCGATCACGGCCATTTCGGTTGAGCCGGCACCGAGGTTGACCATGACGATGCCATCGGTGGTGGCGACCGAGACCCGAGCTCCGATGGCGGCGGCCATCGGCTTGTCGATCAGGTAGGCGGTCTTGGCACCAGCCTGCATGGTTGCCTCCAGCACGGCGCGGCGCTCAACGCCGGTGACCATCGGCGCCACCGACAGCATGACATCCGGGCGGAAGAGCCGCTGCCGGCCGATGATGCGGCCGATCAAGTGCTGCAGCAGCGCGCCCGCCAGATCGTAGTCGACACCGTCGCCGTCACGAACCAGGCGGACCGCGCGGGTCTTCCCGCCGCGGCCGACGAGTTGGGAAGCGGCCCGGCCCACGGCCAGGACCCGGGCGCCCTTTTCGTCGGTCGCCATCAGCGCCGGCTCGTTGACGACGACGCCTTCACCCTTCACGTAGACCAACACGGTCGAGGTTCCGAGGTCGATGCCAATCTTCTTGGAGAGCACCCCGCCCTAATCTCCCACGACCCTGGAGAGGTCAAAAGGGCGGACGTCCCCCGTGTCCCCCTCGATGCGGGTGATGTTTGCCCCCAGGCGCTCGAGCTTGACGACGATGTCCTGGTAACCGCGGTCAAGGTGATAAATGTTGTCGAGCACGGTCGTTCCTCTGGCGCAGAGGGCTGCGACCACCAGCGCCGCCCCCGATCGGATATCGGGGACGCTGACCGGCGCGCCGTGCAACACACTGGGGCCGGAGACGATCGCGCTTCGGCCCTCAACGGAGATATCGGCGCCGAGCTTCCGCAGCTCGGGTACGTGCTGGAAACGGTTCTCGAAGACGGCCTCGGAGACGACACACCGCCCTTGCGCCTGTGTCATCAGGCTGACGAAGGGCGCCTGGAGATCGGTGGGAAAGCCGGGGTGCGGCCAGGTTGTGACATCGACTGGGTGCAGCGCATTGTTGCCCCGCACCGAGAGGCTGTGCGTCTGATCCTCCACCTCGACCCCCGCCGCCCGCAGCTTCAGCATCACCGCCCGAAGGTCCGACGTCTCGAGGTCTTCCAGCACGGCTTCACCCCCGGTGGCCGCGATCGCAAACGCGTATGTCCCGGCCTCGATGTTGTCCGGGATCACGCGATGGGTGGCACCGCTCAGTTCGGGAACGCCCTCGATCTGCAGCACATCGGTGCCGATCCCATTGATCCGGGCGCCCATCTTGCCGAGAAAGAACGCCAGGTCGACAACATGCGGCTCGCGGGCTGCGTTGTGGATGGTGGTGATGCCCTCCGCCGTGGCGGCGGCCATCATCAGGTTTTCGGTGCCGGTCACGGTTGGCATGTCGAGATGGATGGTGGCGCCCTTCAGGCGGTCGGCACGGGCAATATACTCGCCGTCCACGAGCTCCACGCGGGCGCCCATCAGGCGCAGGCCGACGAGGTGCTGCTCGACGCGGCGCATGCCGATGTCGTCGCCGCCCGGCTTGGCCACCCGCGCCTCCCCCCGCCGCGCCAGGAGCGGCCCCATCAGCAAAAAGGAGGCCCGCATCCGGTTCGCCATCGCCGCCAGCACTTCGCTGCGGGCGAGCCGCTCCGCATTGACCTGGAGCTGCTGTGGATCCAGCCAGCGAATCTGGACGCCCATGCCTTCCAGCAGCCGCATCATGGTCGAGACGTCCTCGATCCTTGGCACGTTCTTGAGCCGGCATTCCTCCTCGGTGAGCAGGCAGGCGGCCAGGATCGGGAGAACGGCATTCTTCGATCCGCTGATGGGTACGCGCCCGACCAACCGGGATCCCCCCTCGATCAGGAGCTGCGCCACTGACCTCCTAGGGTATCAGCCGACCCACGCCATCGGGGCGATTTGGTCTCTGTGTGACTACCGCCGTCGCCTGCGGCGGAGCTCGGCGAGGCGGAGTCTTGCCTCGGCGCGGGCCAGCGCGACCGAGGCGGCGGCCTGGTCCGCGTCGGACAGCTTCTGCTGGAGGAGGTCCTCCGCCCGGCGGCGGGCCTCCTCGGCACGCGATTCGTCGATATCCTCCGCCCGCTCGGCGGCATCCGCCAGCACGGTGACCTCGTCGGGCCGCACTTCCAGGAATCCGCCGGAGACGAAAAAGAACTGCTCCTCGTTGTCGTTGCGCACCTTGACCACCCCCGGCTTGAGCGGGGTCAGGAGGGGGATGTGCCGCGGCAAGATGCCCAGCTCGCCCTCGGCCCCCGGAGCAACGACGAAGTCGGCATCGCCCTTGAAGCGACGCCCTTCCACAGTGACGATGTCGACGTGGAGTTTGTTCTTCTCCGCCACCGTTACTTGGTTCGCTTGCCCCGCTCGGTCTCGCCGTCCTTGCTTTCTTTTTGCTCGCCCTTCGGCCGCTGATCTTCCGAGGCTCCGGCCTTTGGCTTCTCCTCTTTTGGCTTCCCCTCATCGCGAGTGCCGGCCTCGCCCTTCGCCGCCTCCACCACCTCGTCGATGGTGCCCGCCATGTAGAAGGCCTGCTCCGGAAGGTCGTCGTGCTTGCCGTCGAGGATCTCGCCGAAGCCGCGGATCGTCTCTTTCAGTGGGACATACTTTCCGGGCCGGTTGGTGAAGATCTCCGCGACGAAGAAGGGCTGCGACAGGAAGCGCTCGATCTTTCGCGCCCGCGCCACCAGCAGCTTGTCGTCCTCGGACAGCTCGTCCGGACCGAGGATGGCGATGATGTCCTGCAGCTCTTTGTTGCGTTGCAGCACTTGCTGCACGCCGCGAGCCACCCGATAGTGCTCCTCGCCGACGATGTCGGGGGTGAGGAATCGCGAGAAGGAATCGAGGGGGTCGACCGCCGGGTAAATGCCACGTTCGACGATCGCCCGGGAGAGGCTGACGGTGGCACCCAGGTGGGCGAACGTCGTCGCGATCGCCGGGTCGGTGTAGTCATCGGCGGGGACGAAGACCGCCTGCACCGAGGTGATCGATCCCTTCTTGGTGGAGGTGATCCGCTCCTCGAGGTCGCCCATCTCGGTCGCCAGCGTTGGCTGGTAGCCGACCGCCGACGGCAGACGGCCGAGGAGAGCCGAGACTTCGCTCCCCGCCAGCATGTAGCGGAAGACGTTGTCGATGAAGAGCAGCACGTCCTGGCCGTACTCGTCACGGAAATACTCCGCCAGCGTCAGACCGGTCAACCCGACCCGGGCGCGCGCCCCCGGCGGTTCGTTCATCTGCCCGAAAACCAGTGACGTCTTGTCGATAACGCCCGATTCGTTCATCTCGAGCCAGAGCGAGTTGCCTTCGCGGGTCCGCTCGCCGACGCCCGCAAACACGGAGAACCCCTGGTGTTCGGTGGCGATGTTGCGGATCAGCTCCATGACGATGACGGTCTTGCCGACGCCGGCGCCACCGAACAATCCAATCTTGCTGCCCTTGGCGAAGGTGGTCACCAGGTCGATGACCTTGATCCCCGTCTCCAGCACCTCGGTGTCCGTCACCTGCTCGCTGACCGGCGGCGCCAGACGGTGGATCGGCAGGCGGATGTCGAACTTGATCTCGCCCTTTCCGTCGATCGGGTCGCCAATCACGTTCATCATCCGGCCAAGTGTCCCCTTGCCGACCGGCACCGTGATCGGACCGCCCGTGTCCCTTACCTCCGTGCCTCGAACCAGCCCGTCGGTCGAATCCATGGCGATGGTTCGGACGACATCGTTGCCGCGATGTTGCTGGACTTCCAGCACGAGGCGGCCCAGCGTGCCGCGATCGATCTCGAGCGCGTGGTAGATCTCCGGAAGGTCTTGCGAATCGAAGACGACGTCGACGACCGGACCGATGATCTGGTCGACGCGCCCGGTCCGCTCCTTCTTCGGTTTCCCTTGCTTTTTCTCCGCCTTCTCTGCGATTGCCATTGATGCCTCCTGCTAGCCGGCGGTGAGCGCCTCAGCGCCACCCACGATTTCACTCAGTTCCTTCGTGATCGTCGCCTGCCGCACCTTGTTGCGCAGCAAGGTTAGGTCGTCGACCAGCTCACCGGCGTTGTCGGTCGCGTTCCGCATCGCCACCATCTGGGCCGCGTAGAAGCTGGCCAGGTTGTCGAGCACCGCCGCGTAGACCTGCGCCTCGACGTAGCGGGGCAGCAGTTGCCAGAGAACCTCTTCCGCCTCCGGTTCGTAGAGGTAGTCGATCCGGAGCCCCTCCTTCCGCTCGGGGACGCGGACCGGGATCAGAATCTTGACCGTCGGCTCCAGCCGGCTGACGGAGGCAAAGTGCGTGTAGAGGAGCGCGACCTCGTCGACATTGCCTTGCAAATACTCATCCCGCGCAACCGTGATCGCCGGCAGGATGTCCTTCAATTGGGGACGGTCGCCAATCTGTGAGACCTCGGCCAGGATCGGCACCCCCAGCCTCCGGAAATACTCGCGCCCTTTTCGGCCAATCGTGTCGAGTACCGTATCGCCCTGCCGGATGTAGCCGAGCCCCACCCGAAAGGCATTGACGTTGAGAGCGCCCGCGAGGCCGCGGTCCGAGGAGACGAGGATCAGCAACCGTTTCTTGACGGGGCGCTCGGTAAGGAAAGGGTGATGGTACGCGGTCACCCGGCTGGCCACTTCGACCAGGACATCGGCCATCCGGTCTGCATAGGGCCGGGCCGCCTCCGCCCGTGCCTGCACCCGGCGCAGCTTGGAGGCGGCGACCGCCTGCATGGCGCGCGTGATCTGCTGCGTGTTCTTCACGCTGGCGATCCGGCGGCGGATCTCGGCGAGCGTGGCCATCTGGCGCTAGCGTTCCTTCCTGGTCTCGCGCTCCGTCGCCCGGCGGGCAGCCTGCAATGGGCCCTTTCCGACCGGCGGCGCCTCGCCAGTCGCGGCAGGCTTCTCTTCTGTCTTCTGAACCAGCGGGCTCGACTTCTTGAACTCTTCGATCGCCCCCCGTAGAAGTTTTTCCGTGTCCGGCGACAGCGCCTTCTCCTTGGCGATCGTTTGCTCGATGCCCGGATGTGAGCTGCTCAGGAAGCGGAGCAGCTCCTTCTCGAACTGCCGCACCTTGTCCACCGGAACGTCGTCGAGGTAGCCGTTCCCGCCGGCAAACAGGACGATGACCTCCTGGGCGACCGGCAACGGCTGGAACTGGTCCTGCTTGAGCAGCTCCTCCATCCGCTTGCCGCGCTCCAACTGGTCCCGCGTCCGCTTGTCGAGGTCGGACGCGAACTGGGCGAAGGCCGCCATGTCCCGGTACTGCGAGAGGTCGAGCCGCAGCCGGCCGGCGACCTGCCGCATCGCCTTGATCTGGGCGGCGCCGCCGACGCGGGAGACGGAGAGACCGGTCGAGATCGCCGGGCGGATGCCGGCATAGAACAGATCGGTCAACAGGTAGATCTGACCGTCGGTGATCGAGATGACGTTGGTGGGGATGTAGGCGGAGATGTCCCCGGCCAGCGTCTCGATGATCGGCAGGGCGGTCAGCGAGCCGCCGCCATTGTCTTTGTTCATGCGTGCGGAGCGCTCCAGCAGCCGCGAGTGCAGGTAGAAGACGTCGCCGGGATAGGCCTCGCGCCCGGGCGGCCGGCGCAGCAGCAGCGAGATCTGCCGGTAGGCCCAGGCGTGCTTCGAGAGGTCGTCGTAGACCACCAGCACATCCTTGCCCTGGTTCATGAAGTACTCGCCCATCGAGGTGGCGGCGTAGGGCGCGAGGTACCAGAGCGGCGCCGGCTCGCTGGCGGTCGCGGAGACGATGATCGTGTATTCCAGCGCGCCGTGTTCCTCGAGCACGGCCGCCACCTGGGCCACGGTCGCCGCGCGCTGACCGATCGCCACGTAAATGCAGATGACGTCTTGCCCTTTCTGGTTGATGATGGTGTCGAGCGCAATCGCCGTCTTGCCGGTCTGGCGGTCACCAATGATCAGCTCACGCTGGCCGCGGCCGATGGCGGTCATGGCATCGACCGCCTTGATGCCGGTCTGCAACGGCGTATCGACCGGCTGCCGGGTGATGACGCCGGGAGCCACTTTTTCGACCGGAGCCGTCTCTTTCGTCTGAATCGGTCCCCTCCCGTCGATCGGCTCGCCGAGCGCGTTGACCACCCGCCCGATGAGCGCCTCGCCAACCGGCACCTGCACGACGCTGCCCGTCGTGCGCACCTCGTCGCCCTCGCGGATCTCTTCATACGGCCCCAGGATGACGGCGCCGACCGAGTCCTCCTCCAGGTTCAGGGCCATGCCTTTGATCCCGCCTTTGAACTCGAGCAGCTCCAGGGACTGCGCGTCCTTCAGGCCGTAGATCTGCGCGATCCCATCGCCGATTTCAGTGACGATGCCGACGTCCGCCGAGAGGATGGGGACGTCGAAGTCCTTGATGCGCTGTTTGATCAGGCTGCTGATCTCGTCTGACTTGATGCCCAATACTCTTCCTCGCCCTTTAGCTCAATAATTCCTGCCGCAACCGTGCGAGTTGCGTCCGTACGGTGCCGTCGACCAGGTGATCCCCGATCTGGATCGCCGCGCCACCAACAATGGCCGGATCGGTCACGAAATCCACCTTGACCTTGCTGCCGAGCTTGCGCGCCAGGGCCTGCTCGTAGCGCCGGCGGTCGTCGTGATCCAGCTCGACCGCCGTCGTGGCCGTGAGGTGCACGACGCCGGACGCCTCGTCGGCGAGCCGCTCGAACTCCTCACGGATGTGATGGATCTCGCGGGTCCGATAATGCTCGACCAGCAAGCGCAGCAGGTTCTCCGTTTCGGGCCGGAGCTCCGGCTTGAGAAGCTGGGCCAGGTCCATCCGGCGCCTGACGCCCACCGCCGGATTCTGAAAGGCGGCGACCAGGACGTCGTCCTGGAGCAGCTCGTCGAGCTTCGCCACCTCTACCCGCCAGGTATCGATCGCGTTTTCCTCCTGGGCCAGCTGGAAAATGCCGGCGGCGTAGCGGCGCGCCACGTTGCTCGCTTCAGGCACGAATCTCCGCCTCCTCAATGGCACGCTCGATCAGCTCGCGGTGCTTCTTCGCATCCAGGCTCTCGCCGATGATCCGACCCGCCGCCAGCACCGCCAGGTCCGCAACCTGCGACCTCAGATCCTGCACGGCTTTCTCACGCTCCTGCTGGATCTCGGCGCGGGCCTTCGCAATCAACGCCTCGCCTTGCTCGCGCGCTTTTGCCTCGAGCTCTTTGCGCAGGTCCTCACCCTGCTTCGCGATCCGATCGAGCAACGCCTGTCCCTCGCGCCTCGCCTCGTCCATCCGGAGCTGGTAGTCCTTCTCGGCAGCCTCACGGTCCTTCTTCGCTTCGTCCGCGGCCCGAAGTCCTTCGGCGATTCGCCTGGTGCGGGCCTCCAGCACCTGCGAGATCGGGCGGTACAGATAGCGGACCAGCAGCACCATCAAGATGATGAATGCCAGGTCCTGGATGAGTAGCGTGAGGTTGGGGACGACGAACATGTCTTACGACCTAGTGCGCCGGGTTCGCGAAGATCAGGATCAGTGCGAACACCAGGGTGATGATTGGCAGTGCCTCGATCAGACCGACGCCCAGCAGCATGATCGGCAGTAGCTGGTTACGCGCTTCGGGCTGCCGCGCGATCCCTTCCACCGTGCGGGATGAGACCAGCCCGTCCCCCACGCCCGCTCCGATGGCACCGCCCGCCATGATCAGCCCTGCCGCGACCAGCCCCGCGCCGATGATGATTGCATGCTCCATTCCGTCCTCCTTACGTGACTGTCGGTTGACCTGCTTCGTGATGTTCCATCGCCTGTCCGAAGTACGCGATCGTGAGCATCGTAAAAATGAACGCCTGGATTGCGCCGATGAAGATGCTGAACCCGATCCAGATGATGTCAAAGATGAAAACCACGATGACGCCGATGATCGCCAGCGCCCCGATAAGGACATGCTGCTGCAGGATCTGGCCGACGCCCAGCAGAAAACCGCCCCCGAAGAAGGAGAGGACAAGCAGCATGACCTCGCCCGCGAGGATGTTCCCGAAGAGCCGGAAGGAGAGGGTGATCGGCTTGGAAAACTCTTCGATGATGTTGATCGGCGCGAGGTATGGGACCGGCTCCAAGTAGTGCTTGAAGTATCCAAAGAAGCCGCGATTCTTGAAGGCATAAAACTGGACCAGGATGAAGGTGACGAGGGCCAGCGCGAGGGTACTGTTCAGATCAGCGGTCGGGGACATGAAATGAATACCGGGCAGTTGGACCAGCCCAATCCAGTTCGAGACGATGATGAACAGGAACATCGTGACCACCAGGGGAGCGATCTGCCGGCCGGGCTCACCGATGGTGTCCTTGACCAGGCCGTCGATGAACTCGATGGCCATCTCCAGCACGTTCTGGATGCCGGTTGGTGCTTCTTCCGTGATCCCTCGGCGCCTCGCCCAGAAGACGAGACCGCCGATGATGGCCACCACCACCAGGATCATGAGGAGGGTATCGGTGTACAGCGTGAAGCCGAACAGCTTGACGGATGTGTGTTGTCCGATCTCGATCTGTGGCTGCGTGACCAGCGCCAGACGCGTCATGCGGCAGCCTCCCTTTTGAGCGACCACGCCACCGTCACCGGGACGCCCATCAAGATGACCATGGCGATCCCGATCGCGAAGCCCAACGGATTCGCCCCAACCAGGCGATAACCGCCGATGGCGATCAGGCCGACGAGCGTGAACCGGCTGGCCGCGCCATAGAGAAATCCCGCGACGCTGGAGCGGGCGGTGAGGCGGCTCACGCGCAGCGCCAGCAGCGCGGTGTTGAGGCTGCCGGCGAGCCAGCCGGCGATCACGCCCAGCGACCAGTCAGGGCGCCCGTTGCTTGCGAAGACCGCCGCGGCAGTAAGCGCCGTCAGAGCGGCCAGGCCGCTCATCATCAAGGGGATGGACAGTAGCGGGCTCCTTTTCAATCCTTCAGCTCCTGCATCACGAGCCGGTAGACCCCGAGCGTCGCGACAGCCAAGCCCAGCAGGATGCCAATGATGAGGAAGAGCGGCGCCGTATGCAACCTACCGTCAAGAAACAAGCCTAAAAGCACTCCTACCAGAAGACTTCCGACGGCCGAGAGCCCTAGCCCGGTCACGAGTCCCATCGAGGAGAAGAGCTTGCGGTTAGTGGGCGGTGCCATCAGCAGGCTCCTTGATGGGCAGGAGTCTCAAGCAAATACAGCTTAACAGGGGCTGAATTCGCGCCGCCATCAGGCGCACGCCCGAACCGGGCTCAACCGCGGCTGGTTCGCCGAAAGCGCCGGACGATGATGATCACGATGCCGAGCAGCATCAGCAGGATGGCGCCGAGCAGCACCTTCTTGTGCCCGTAAATGGCCAGGCCGACCGCGGCGAAAATGGCGGTCCCGAAGTAGAAGACGAGGGCGGTCTCGCGCGGGCTGAGGCCGAAGTCGAGCAGCCGGTGATGCAGATGCTCGGTGTCGGGTGTGGCAATCGACTTGCCGCGCAGCCGTCGGCGGACGATCGCCCAGGCGGTGTCCCCAATCGGAATCGCGAGCGCGGCTACCGGCACGATCAACGCCAGCACGACAGTGCCTTTCGCGACCGAGAGCACAGAGAGCGAGGCCAAGGTGAAGCCGAGGAAGTTGCTGCCGCTATCGCCCATGAAGACGCGGGCCGGGTGCCAGTTGAAGAACAGGAAGCCGATGCAGGCGCCGATTAGCGCCCCCGCCAGGATGACGATGTCGGTTTCGCCCCGATTGATAGCGGCCAGCAACATGGTTGCGGCCACGATGGCCACCACGCCGGCAGCCAGGCCGTCAACCCCATCCAGGAAGTTGACGGTGTTCTCCAGTCCGACAAACCAGACCAGCGTGAGCGGGATCGACACGGCGAGCGACAGGGTGACGACGTGTCCAGGGAGTCCGATGTAGTGGATGGAAATGCCGAAGACGACGATTGCGAGCAGCGACGCGACGACCTGGAAGACCAGCTTGACCAGGGGTCGTACCCCACCCAGGTCGTCGAAGACCATCAGTGTGGTGACGACCGCCGCGGACAGGAGTAAGCCCAGAGTAGCCCCGTTGGTCGAAAAGAGGGCCGCGGAGAGGCCGAACCCGAGGTACATCGCCAGTCCGCCGAGCCGGGCGGTGGGCTGGCTGTGAATGCGACGTTCTCCCGGCTCGGCGACGGCGCCCAACCGAAAGGCCAGCCACCGGGCCGGTAACACCACGACCGCGGTGCAGACCAGCGCCACGAAGAACGGCCAGACGGCCGGGCCGAAGCGCGACGGCGAAAACGTGGACCAGAAGGTCGGGTCGCCGAAGAAGCTGGTGCCGACTAGTAGGGCAGTGGAAATCGTTCGCACAGCGCCCGGCTGCGGGCGCGGACCTGCTCATGCACCGTTCGGTCGTCGAGACGGAACAGTAGCTCGGCGACCATCTCGGCAATCTGATTCATCTCCGCCGTGCCCATGCCACGCGTCGTCACCGAGGGTGTCCCCAGGCGGATACCGCTGGGATTGAACTTGCTGGCCGTGTCGAACGGAATCGAGTTCCGGTTGACCGTGACCCCGACGGTGTCGAACGTCTCCTGCACCTTCTTGCCGGTGAGATTGAGCGGCCGCAGGTCGATCAGCATTAGGTGGTTGTCCGTTCCGCCGCTGACCAGCCTGAGCTTCCGCTGGCTGAGTCCCTCGGCGAGCACGCGCGCGTTGTTGACCACCGACTGGGCATAAGACTTGAACTCCGGCGTCTTCCACTGCGCCAGCATCACCGCCTTGCCGGCGATCGCGTGATTGTGCGGCCCGCCCTGGCTACCCGGAAAGACGCTCTTGTCCACCTCGGCCGCGTACTTGGCCTTGCAGAGGATCATTGCACCCCACGGTCCGCGCATCGTCTTGTGGGTGGTGAAGCTGACGAAGTCGGCATAGGGGACCGGGCTGGGATGCGCGCCGCCGGCCACCAGGCCGGCGAAATGCGCCATGTCGACGAAGAAGTAGGCATCGACCGCCCGGGCGATCGCGGCCATCCGCTCGAAGTCCAGGGTCCGCGGGTAGGCGCTGTAGCCGGCGAGGAGCATCTTCGGCCGGACCTCTTTGGCCTGCTTCTCCAGCAGGTCGTAATCGATCCGCTCGGTGACGGGATCAACGCCGTAGGGGACGAAGTGATAGAGCTTGCCGGAAAAGTTCACCGGGCTGCCGTGGCTGAGGTGCCCGCCCTGGCTGAGGTCCATTCCCATGACCGTGTCGCCGACGCTGAGCACGGCCGCATACACGGCGTAGTTGGCCGTCGTCCCGCAGTGCGATTGGACGTTGGCATGCTCGGCATTGAAGAGCGCCTTCGCCCGCTCGATCGCGAGTGTCTCGATCCGATCGACGTTCTCGCAGCCGCCGTAGTAGCGCTTGCCCGGATAGCCCTCGGCATATTTGTTGTTGAGCAGTGAGCCCAGCGCCTGGAGCACCGCGGGGCTGGCGATGTTCTCCGACGGAATCAGCTCCAGCGTGTACTGCTGGCGTTCGAATTCGTCGCGGATCGCGGCACCGACCTCGGGATCGACCATGTCGATCCGGCTGGTCAGGTCGGTGCGGGCCTGCAACATCCCGCCCATTATCGCGAAATCACCCGATGCCGAGGCCCGCCGCCGGAATCGCGCCCTGGCGCAGGATCCGAGGCGTCGCGCCACTCAGGTCGAGGATGGTCGAGGGCTGACCGATCCGGCACGGCCCCCCGTCGAGCACGAAATCGAGTCGGTCGCCCAAGCCTGCGATGACCTGGTCCGCGTCGACCGGCGGGGGCTGCCCAGCCGGGTTGGCGCTGCTGCTGGCGATCGGTTCACCGAGCGCGGCCAACAATGCAAGAGCGACGGCGTGGTCGGGGGCACGAACCGCGATCGTCCCGCCGCCGGCCGCCTCGCGGGCCGGCAACACCAGGGTCAGCGGCCCCGGCCAGAACCGTCGCATCAGGTCATCGGCGGCGGCTGACACGATGGCGCTACCTTCCACCTGCCCCCTCCCCGTCACCAGCCAGACCATCGGTTGCCCCGCTGGTCGCCGCTTCACCTGGTAGAGGCGCCGCACCGCGGCGGGGTCACCGCCGCGCGCGCCGACGGCATAGAGCGTGTCCGTGGGGAAGGCGATGACGGCGCCCTGCCTGAGCCACTGAGCGGCCTCGCTGACGTGCGATGGGTCGGCCGGCCATCGCTCGGTCACGTCTGGATCCGGACCACCCGGTCGCGCCCGGCAAGATCTTTGTGAACCGTGACCTGCGCCGACGGCCATTGGCGCAGCGCCTGCCGGACGATCCGGCGCGCCTGCCCCGGGTCACACTCGAACAGCACGCCCCCGCCCGGTTTCACGACCGCGGGCGCCTGCGCTAACGCGGTGCGAATCAGCGCCAGCCCATCCTCCCCGCCGTCGAGCGCAAGGGCCGGCTCGTACTCGAGTTCCCTTGGCCGCACCCGCCGCTGCGCCTCGGAGATGTATGGAAGGTTGGCGAGGATCAGCTCGGCCGGGGCGGCGTTGCGCAGCAAATCCCGCTTCACGGTACTGATGCGCCGGCGCAGCCGGTAGCGTGCGACATTTGCCGTAGCCACCCGCAGCGCTCGCGCGCTGACATCCCTTGCCTCGATACGAACCTGCGGGACGGCTTTGGCGACGGCAATCGCCACCGCGCCACTCCCGGTGCCAAGGTCGATCACCCGCCGCGCGTCCGGATGCGTTTTCAACCACTCGATGGCCAGCTCGACGAGCAGTTCGCTCTCCGGCCGTGGAATCAGGACGGCCGGGGTCACCGTCAACATGTAGCCGTAGAACTCGCGCGCTCCTGTCAGATAGGGCAGTGGAACGCGCGTCGCCCGGCGCCTCGTCAACCGGCGCAGCCGCTCGCGTTGCGATGCGGTCAGCAGCCGCTCAGGGTGACTGTGCAGCCGCTCGCGCGAACTGTGAAGCACATGCGCCACCAGGATTTCGGCGTCGAGCCAGGCGTACGGGATGCCGGCCGTCGCCAGTGTTGCTCGCGTCTTCGCGAGCTCAGCCTTGACCCTGCCCCGATCAGGGGCGAGCGCCATTCGGCGGCGGCTCGCTGAGACGGTTCCCCTGGTCCCAAGCCATCAGTCGATCGATCACCGGGTCGAGATCGCCCGCCTCGACGAACTGGGGAAGCTTGTAATACTTGAAGTCGATCCGGTGGTCGGTGATCCGTCCCTCCGGATAGTTGTAGGTGCGGACCTTTTCGCTGCGGTCTCCGGAGCCAACCGCTGAGCGCCGCACCTCGGTGAGGGCCGCGTGCTGTTGCGTCATCTGGCGGTCGAGCAGGCGGGCCATCAGCACCTTTTCAGCCTTCGCCCGGTTCTTGAGTTGCGAGCGCTCGTCCTGACACGAGACCACGATTGGCGGCGTGCCATCCTCCGGCGTGTAGGTGAGGCGAACGGCCGAATCCGTCGTGTTGACGCTCTGCCCACCGTGCCCGCTGGAGCGGAAGACATCGACCTTCAGCCGATCCGGGTTGATCACAACATCGACCTCTTCGGCTTCCGGCAGGACCACGACGGTGGCGGTTGAAGTGTGAATTCGGCCCTGCGCCTCCGTCTCAGGCACGCGTTGCACGCGGTGGACCCCACTCTCGAATTTCAGTCGCGAGTAGGCGCCCCGGCCACGCACCTCGAAGATCACCTCTTTCAGGCCGCCGCGCTCGGTCACGCTCTCCGAGAGCAGGTCGACCTTCCACCGCCGCGACTCCGCATAACGGCCGTACATCCTGAAGAGGTCGGCGGCGAACAAGCCCGCTTCATCCCCACCGGTCCCCTGCCGGATCTCCATGATGACGTCCTTGTCATCGCTGGGATCTTTTGGCACGAGCGCGATCTTGATTTCTCCCTCCAGCCGGTCGCGTTCGGCCTGCTGTTTCTCGAATTCCTGCCGCGCATAGGCCTGCATCTCCGGATCCCGCTCGTGCTCGGCCAGCTCGCGTGCCTCAGCCATCCCGCGCTCGGCGCGGCGATAGGCCTCGTAAAGCTGGACCAGGGGACGGAGCTGAGCCTGCTCCTTGCCGAGCCGCTGCAGCTCCTTGAGGTCAGCGTGAACCGCGGGGTCGGCGAGCCGCTCGGTGATCGCATGGTACCGCGCCCGAACCGCTTCGAGGTCTTCGAACATCAGGCAGCGGCCTCTTTCTCCTCCTGGCGGGCCGCCTGGAATGCCGCCAGGGCGACCTCCAGCTGACGGTCGTCCGGCTCGCGCGTCGTGAGCTTCTGGGTCAGAAGGAAGGGAAGGATCAGCACCTTTACGATCGGATTGTTCCGATGGCGGCCGGCGAACCGGATGAACTCGTATGCCAGCATGGCGATCAGCGGGATCAGCACGATCCGGGAAAGAAGCAAGAGTGGCAACGCTGGCCGGCCGACCAGCCCGAAGACGAAGGCACTCACCACCATGACCGCCAGCAGGAATCCAGTGCCGCAGCGCGGGTGCAACGTGCTCTGGGTCCGGACGTTGGGCACGTCGAGCGGCAGCTCGGCCTCGAAAGCATTGATCGTTTTGTGCTCCGCGCCGTGATAGGCGAAGAGGCGAGCGATCTCGGCTTTGAAGGAGATCGCATAGAGGTAGAGCAGCAGGAGCGCGATCCGGATGACGCCGTCGACCACCCCGAAGAAGAGGTTCCCATGGCCGCGACTCAGGAAGCCGGCGGCGACCAGCGGGACGCCAAGGAAAAAGAGCAATGCGCCCACAACCGCGATCCCCATGGTTACGCGGATGGCGCTCGCGCTCAGTTCGACCTGCTCGGCGGCCGCCTGGATGTTCGCTGACCACATCAGTGCCTTCATTCCCAGGTGGAGCTGCTCCCAGAGACCCGCCAGGCCGCGAAGCAGCGGCAGCTTCCAGATCGGGTGGGTGTACATGATCGAGTGCAGCCGCTCCCGCAAGATCTGGATCTCCCCGTCGGGCCGGCGCACCGCAACCGCGTAGGTGGTGCGACCGCGCATCATGACGCCTTCCAGGACGGCCTGGCCCCCGTAGAAGAACTTGTCCTGGCTCACGCCGCGCTCATCCTAGTCTCTCGAGGACCGTGGCAGCCACAGCGGCCTCCAGCGGCGGCGCGGCTTATCTCTTCCGCTGCTGGCGCTGCTGGAACCGGTCGACGCGGCCCTGGGTATCGACGATCCGCTGCTGGCCGCTGAAGAAGGGATGGCACACCGAACAGACCTCGGTCTTGAGCTCTTTCTGGGTCGAGCCGGTCACGAATTTATTGCCGCAGAGGCAGGTCACGACCGCATCGTGGTGGTACGCCGGATGAATGGTGGCTTTCACGGGCTCCGTATTCTATCAGCCAGCTGAATTCAGAATCGACGATGTGGACAGCATGCCCAGGCCCAGCGCGAGCAGCAGGCCGAGATAGAGGGATCCGACGATCACCTTGGTCCGGGCGTCGACCGCGTAGTAGGCCGGGTTGAGCGTGGTCGAGCGGAAGCGCTGGAAGGTGCCGAAGGCTCCGAAGATCAGGACCAGGAACAGGACCGGACTCACCGTGTTCCCAGGTTGCAGCTCGAACAGCAGCAGCGCGGCGGCAACCGCCAAGCCCGCCACGTTGAACCACTTCGACAGCAGTGAGAGCACCCGGCCGCCGTCGAGCGGCGTGACGGGGACGAGGTTGAAAAGGTTGATCAGGAAGCCGAAGTACGCGAGCGCGCGAAGCAGCTGGCCCGTACTGGTGTTGGGCATCGCGAGGTAGCCCAGGTAGCAGAGGCCGGCGGCGATCGACCCCAGCACGGGACCGCCGATCGCCATGATGGATTCCTGGCCGACGGTGCGCGGTTGCTGTTTCATGCTGACGAAGGCGCCAAGGAACGGGATCATGACGGGGAGCGTGACCGGCATGCCCATGATGCGTGCGACGACCACGTGGCCGCTTTCATGAATCAGGATCAGCAACACGATGCCGACCCCGAAGGCCCAGCCGAAGAGCTGCGCGTAGAGCAGTGCCGTGACACCGGTCGACACGAAGGTCACCGCCAGCCCCTTGAACTTCAGCAGCAAGCCGACAAGCGCCAGGGCAGCCGTGGCCAGCCCACCTCGTTGCGCATTGGTGGGCGGGGCCTGCGGCGGGATATCGGCCTGAACCGGCCGGTCGGTCCCGTAGCCATAGTCGGCCCCCCCGAAGTTGGGATCGCCAGGGCGCGGATACAGCTCGCTCATCACCTAAAAGGATGCCCACCGCCGGGGCCTTTTAATCAGCTCGAACTCGGTTCTCATCGTCCTCTCAGACGGCGATCGCGGCCGGTGCTTTCCACGGCCGGGTGAAGTTTCCCAGCTGCAGACCCGGGCACCTCCTGGCGAGCTCCCGGACGAACGCCCGCATCCCGATGCCGCGGGTCTCCTCCGGAATCCGCGCGAGCAGCCAGTGGGGATCAACATTGAGACTTCGGAGCTGCACCTGCTGCACGCCATGCCGGCGGACGAAGGCGATCAGCGCCTCGATCTCCGGTGGCGAGTCGCTGATCCCCGGGAAGGTCAGCAGGTTGACCGTGACCTGTCCGCCGGCGGCGGCGACGACATCGGCGCACTGCGCCACCTGTTCGAGCCCGTAGCCGACCGGTCGGTAGTAGGCGCGAAAGCGCGCATCGTCGAGGCTGAAAATGCTGATGCGGATCGAGTTCAGGCCGGCCTCGACCAGGCGGCGAAGGACGTCCGGACGAGAGCCATTCGTGTTGAGGTGGATGGTCGCCCGCGGAGCCGCCGCCCGGATCCGCCGGGTTGCTTCGACCAGCGCCGCGCCTCGAGTCAGCGCCTCACCCTCGCACCCCTGGCCGTAGCTGATGAAGTTCGCCGCGTTCGCGCTGAGATGCCAGGCCGCGAGCTCAGCGATCTCCGGCGGCGTAGGGGCGAACGCCATGCGGGTCTGCGGCGACGCGACGTCACCCCATTGCTCGGAGATACAGCCGAGGCAGGCGGCGTTGCAGGCGGGGGAAACCGGGATCGCGCCCTCGCCCCGACGCAAGAAGAGATTCTGCGCCGTGAGGCACCGATACTCGGTGGCGCACGTCTCGAGGTGCTGCCGCAACCGGCTATCGGGCAACACCCGCCGCGCGGCGCCGATAGCGGCATCGATGTCGCGGCGCTCCTCGGCCATCGGATTCCAGGCGCTCCATCGATCCGTGCGCAGGGCCGCGACATGGGGCTCGCCGCCGACCGAGGCGACGGCGGCGTAGCCGAAGAGTGGCAGGACCGGCGGCCGGCCGTCATCGTCATAGGCGGGGAGCCAGGTCCGCAGGTAGCCTGGCGGCAAGACGGCGCCGACCGCCTGCGCGCCACCCTCCTCGACCCGTGCCGTCAGCCCTGCGGCCGTCCGTCCAAGCGGGAGCCGGCCGGGCAGGTGCATCAGGGTGGTTCCGGCGGGCATCGGAATCAGCCGGTCCGCCGTGCCGATCTCCCAGCCGCTGCGGGCGGTCGGCTCGAGGGACCGATGGACGCGCAATCGCCCGTTGGCCGACGCGTAAAGCAGGCGCTGCACGCCCTCTACCTTATCCGGCCGCGCTGAGAGATTTATGAAAAGGGACAGCCGGGGCAGTCTGGTCGACCTTGTGTCGATGCGTCAAATGACACAGGGACTTGCGCTACGCGTGCAGTCCGCTAGCGAACTTTCCGGTGCGCGCCCTCGACCGACTTGAGGGCGTAGTGGTGCTTGGTGTTGAGATGCCGGACGGTCCCGCTTTCGCTCCGGAAGACCATCGACTCGGTCTCCGCCCAGAAGTGGTGGTAGATGGCTCCATGCAGGAACTCGCCGTCGGTGACGCCGGTTGCCGCGAAGGCGACATCCTCGCCGCGGACAAGGTCATCGAGGGCGTAGACGCGTCGCAGGTCCTCGAAGCCGGAAGCGCGCGCCTTCTCCTCGTCATCGCGCGAGCGCAGCCAGAGACGGCATTGCAGGTCGCCGCCCAGGCATTTGAGCGCGCAGGCCGCCAGGACCGCCTCCGGCAGGCCGCCGATGCCCAGCATCACATCGATCCCTGTGCCGTCGAGCGTCGCCATGATCGCTGCGGCGATGTCGCCGTCACTGAGCAGGGTGATACGGGCGCCGACCTGGCGCACTTGCTCCATCAGGGCTTCATGGCGGGGGCGATCGAGCATGACGACCGTCAGGTCCGAGACCTGCACCTTCTTCGCGAAGGCGACCCGCTGCAAGTTGTTCTCCACCGAATCCGTCACGTCTACCGAGCCCCTGGCGTCAGGGCCAACCGCGATCTTCTCCGCGTACAGGCCGACTGGGGCGCGTATCAGCGAGCCCCGCTCGGCGGTGGCGATCACGGACACCGCGTTCGGAAGGCCCTTGGCTACCAGGGTCGAGCCGTCGATCGGCTTGAGGGCAACGTCGCAGGCATCGCCGCTGCCGTCGCCCGCCGGCTGGCCGAGTCCCAGGGGCGCGGACGCCGCCTCTTCGCCGATGACGATGGTCCCGTTCATGTGCACGCCCTGGAGCGCCTCGCGCATCGCGTTGGCTGCGGTTGCCCGGATGCCCTCTCGATCGAGGTTGCCCATCCAGCGCCCGGCCGAAAGCGCTGCGGCTTCGGTGGCGCGCACCAGCTCGAGGCCGAGATTCGGTTGGACCGTGCGCGGCGTGGCGACGCCGCCCGATGAGGGCGTAGAGAAATCAGACGTCACGCGGTTTTGACGTTATCTGGCGAGGTCGCGGGCGCCGATTGAGGCTGCTCCGCCGGCAGCACCCCGGCCCGGATGGCGGCGGCCCTGACGAACTCCCGAAAGAGCGGATGCGGACGGTTCGGCCGCGAGCGGAATTCCGGGTGGAATTGTGAGGCGACGAACCAGGGATGGTCGCGTAGCTCGATGATTTCAACCAGCCGGTCGTTGGGCGACGTCCCGGAGAAGACCATCCCCGCCTCCCACATTGCCTCGCGGTAGGCATTGTTGAACTCGAAGCGATGCCGGTGCCGTTCGTACACGACCTGCTCGCCGTACGCATCCGCCGCCAGGGTGCCGGGCTGCAGCTTGCAAGGATAAAGGCCGAGCCGCATCGTGCCGCCCTTGTCGGCCACGTCGCGCTGCTCGGGCAGGAGATCGATGACTGGATGACTGGTGAACGCGTTGAACTCCGTGCTGTTGGCGTCCCCGGCGCCGAGCCTGTCACGGCCGAACTCGATGACGGCGCATTGCATGCCGAGACAGAGCCCCAGGTACGGGGTTAGGGAGGTCCGGGCGAACCGGGCCGCGGCAATCTTCCCCTCAATGCCGCGATGACCGAACCCGCCTGGAACCACCACGCCGTCCACCTCGTCGAGCGCCCGCAGGTCACCGGCCTCCAGGGTCTCCGAGGCGATCCACCTGATGTCGACCCGCAGGTTGTGATGCACGCCCGCGTGCCGTAGCGCTTCGGTCACGCTGATGTAGGCATCGGGCGCCGGCAAATACTTTCCCACGACCCCGATGCGGACGCTGCCAGCCGGATGCTGGATACGATGCACCAGTTCTTTCCAATCGGTCAGATCGGGCGGCTGAGACGGCGCCTCCAGGGCCTCGACGATCACATTGCCCAGCCCCGAGTCCTCGAGCATCAGCGGCACCTCGTAGATGGATGCGGCGTCGGGGACGGAGATCACGGCACGACGATCGACGTCGCAAAAGAGCGCGATCTTTTCCTTGAGCGCGACACTCACCGGGCGCTCCGAGCGGCAGACGATCGCGTCCGGCTGGATGCCGATGCTGCGCAACGCCGCGACGCTGTGCTGGGTCGGCTTGCTCTTGAACTCTTCGGAGGCCTCGATAAAGGGCACCAGCGTCACGTGGACATAAAAGACGTTCTTGCGGCCCAGGTCGTTCTTCAGCTGCCGGATCGCTTCCAGGAAGGGCAGCGATTCGATGTCGCCGACCGTGCCGCCGACCTCGACGATGACGATATCGGGATTGTCTTCCCAGGTCACCCGCGTGATCCGCTCTTTGATTTCGTTGGTGACGTGGGGGATGACCTGCACCGTCCCGCCCAGGTAATCGCCGCGACGCTCCTTGGCGATGACCTCGGCGTAGATCTTGCCGGTGGTGACGTTGCTCGCCTTGCTCAAGTTGGCGTCGATGAACCGCTCGTAATGGCCGAGGTCGAGGTCGGTCTCCGCTCCGTCGTCGGTCACGAAGACCTCGCCATGCTGGTAAGGCGACATCGTGCCCGGATCGATGTTGATGTAGGGGTCCAGCTTTTGGAGGGAAACACTCAGCCCGCGGGCCTTCAGGATGGTCCCTATGGACGCCGCCGTGATCCCCTTGCCGATCGAGGACACCACGCCACCGGTTACGAAGACGTACTTCGGCACCGGGACTCTATTCTACGCCGGGGCGGCCCCCTGCGCGAGCCGGTTTGCGAGCCGCCTCACGTTTGTCCCGTTAGGTACCCGACGTTCTACGTACGTCCGCTGCACATCCAACGTTCTAATCTCGTAAGGTCAAGCAGTGTATCCCTACGGTCTGATCGGAAACTGTGAAACCGCCGCCCTGGTCTCGACCAGCGGCGCGATCGACTGGTTTTGCTACCCGCGGTTCGACTCGCCGTCCATCTTCGCGGCGATCCTCGACCGGCAGCGCGGCGGCAGTTTCCGCATCGCACCGGTCAACCCGGTGCCCACCGGCGAGCAGGCCTACGTCCGCGACACCAACATCCTGACCACCACCTTCCACCGCGCCGAAGGGACGCTGGTGCTGACCGATTTCATGCCCTGCTTCAACGAGGGCGAGCGCTTCCTGTCACTGAAGCGGATCTGCCGCGGCCTCGAAGCCCGCGGTGGCCCGGTCGAGATCGAATGCGTCCTCGATCCGGCGCCTGCATACGGCCGCGCTCGCACCAGCTTCGCCGAACGGGAAGGCATCGTGATCGCGTCCGGCGGGTCGCAGGAGGTGATCCTGTCGTCGACCGTGCCGACGCAGGGGCGGATCGAGGAAGTCGACGGCCGGCCGCGTTTCGTCTACCGGTTCACGGTGGAGCCGGGACGCCAGGAGTGGTTCACGCTCGGCTTTGGCGAGCGCTACTTTGCCCTCGGCCGGAAATTCCCGAGCAGCAGCGACGCGACCGAACTGGCTGCGCGCACCGGCGAGTTCTGGCGGCGCTGGCTCGACCAGTGCCTCTATACCGGACCCTTCCAGGATGCCGTTCGCCGCTCGGCGCTCGTCATCAAGCTGCTGACGTACGCGCCCACCGGGGCGCTCTGCGCGGCCCCCACGACGTCGATCCCCGAAGACCCGGGCGGCGATCGAAACTGGGACTACCGCTTCTGCTGGCTGCGCGATGCCTCCTACGGCATCGCCGCGCTGTTCCGCGCCGGCTTCTCGCAGGAAGCCGCCGACTTCATCAACTGGATCCGCGACCGGGCCTACGACCACGACTTCGCGATGCAGATCGTCTATCGGGTTGACGGCGACCCGCACCTGCCCGAGCAGTACCTCGAACACCTCGCCGGCTTCGACGGCGCCAAGCCGGTGCGCATCGGCAACCGGGCCGCCGGCCAGCGGCAGTTCGACGTCTTCGGCGCGGTGATCGACTGTATGGCCGTCTACGCGCGCAAGGGCGGGTTCATCTCGACCAAGCTGTGGCATGTCATCGAGCGCTTCGCCGACGGCATCTGGGATTTGAGCCGTGAGCCGGACAACGGCATCTGGGAATTCCAGGGCGAGCGCAAGCATCACACCCACAGCAAACTCTGGTGCTGGGTCGCGCTCGACCGCGCCATCACGCTGGCCCGGGGGACCGGCAACACGGCGCACCTCGCAGAATGGGAGCGGGCCGCCAATGACCTGCGCACGGAGATCGAAACTCGCGCCTGGAATCCACGCATCGGGGCGTTTACGCAAGCCTACGACGATGATTGCCTGGATGCCGCGGTGCTGCAGATGCCGGTGGTGGGGTTTCTGCCGGCGACTGATCCCCGGATGCGCGCCACCATCGAGACCCTGAGCCAGCGGCTGCTGAACGGCCCCTACGTCCGCCGCTACGACTGCCAGGACGACCAGGGCTACCTGAGTGCGGCGTTCCTGCTCTGCAGCTTCTGGTACGTGGACGGCCTGATCGGCATGAACCGGCTCGATGCGGCGGAGCACCAGCTCGCCGAGCTGATCTCGCTGTCCTCGCCGCTGGGGTTGCTTGCGGAAGGCAATGATCCCGTTTCCGGCGCGCCCCGTGGCAACTTCCCCCAGGCCTACAGCCACCTGGGCGTGATCGACAGCGCCGTCCGGTTACAGCGGGCCCGCGCCGCCGAACAAGCGGCCGCGCAATCCCGCGAACCCCAAGAAGCCGCCGGCTAAGCGAGCCCGCAGGGCGAGCCGACTGCGCTTAATCGACGCTGGCCGTGGCCGTGGCGCCGCGCGGCTCGAGAATGACCAGCTTGGTCTCTTCGACCGACGGCGTCGCGGAGATTGACAGCTTCGGCTGCGGCGTGAGGTCAGTCGCGCCCATTTCCTTGGCGAACTTCTCGACGCCTTCGAGGTTCTGCGCGAGCAGCGTCAGGCCCGGCAGCGCGTACGAGATCGGGACGACCAGCTTCGGCTCGATCTGGGTGACGATCTCGGTTGCCTGGGCGGAGTTGATGTGACTGCCGCCGCCGATCGGCACGAACAGAACGTCGATCTTGCTGCCGATCGCGTCGAGCTGCTCCTCGCTCAGCGCATGCCCCAGGTGACCGAGGTGACAGACGCGCAGGTCATCGATTTCGACGGTATAGACGAAATTCTTTCCCCGCTCCGCGCCCTTCTTGGCATCGTGGTACGTCTGAGTCCCGGTCATCGCCACCGCCTTGATCTCGAACTCACCAGCTCCGGTCACGATGTGGGGGTCACCCGCCAGTCCCTGGAGACTGAAGTGGGTCGGATCCTCATGCGTGAAGATCACGATCTGGACGTTCAATCGAACCGGTGAGAGGCCGAGCTTCGGCTCATAAGGATCGATCATCACCGTCGCGTCGCGGCCGCGAAGGCGGACGGCGTTCAGGCCGAAATAGGTGATCTCCATCGGCCCGTAGTCTACATGCGGGAAATCCCGCAACCCTGCGTCTACATTCGATGGGGCGCGGAGACGCCCATCAGCCCCAGGGCGTTGGCGATCGTGGTGCGGGCGGCGCGCGAGAGCAGCATCCGGGCCGCGGTCAGCGGCGCATCGTCGGTCACCACGCGGCAGTTCTTGTAGAAGCGGTGGATCGCGGCAGCGAGCTCATCAGTGAAGAAGGCGACTCGGTGCGGCTCGAACGCGTCCGCCGCTTCGCGGACCACGTCCGGCCAGCGGAGCATGACGCGCATCAGCTCCAGCTCCCATTCCGTGTTGAGGCGTTCGAGCGCCGGTGGGCCGACCACCTCGCCGCCGAAGCCGAGCACGTTGGCGAGCCGGGCATGAGCGTACTGCGCGTAGAACACGGGGTTCTCGCTCGACTGCCGCCGGGCAAGCTCGACATCGAATTCCATCTGGGCATCGGCTGAGCGCAGGAGGAAGAAGTACCGCACGGCATCGGGACCCACCTCGTCGAGCATCTCCTTCAACGAGACGCCGACGCCGGCGCGACGCGACATGCGGACCGTCTCCTCGCCCCGCTTCACGGAGACGAGCTGGATGAGCAGGACCGCAAGTCGGGCGGGATCGATTCCCATCACCGCAAGCGCCTCCTTGACCCGGCCGACCTGGCCCTGATGGTCGGCGCCCCAGACGTCGACCACGCGGTCGAAGCCACGCTTCTCGAACTTGTCACGGTGATAGAGGATGTCGGACCAGAAGTAGGTTGGATAGCCATCGCGCTTGATCAGTACCTCGTCTTTGTCGCCGGCCGTCTTGAACCAGATCGCCCCGTCCTTCTCCACGATGCGTCCAAGGTCGCGGAGCTTGCGCATCGTCTCCTGGTCCCATCCCGAGTACAAGCTGCTTTCGAGAAACAGATTGTCGTGGCGAACGCCGAGCCGACCGAGATCCTCTTGGACTCGGCTCTGGACCCACTCGATACCCAGCTCGGACAGGGCCGGAGGCTCTGGAGCGGTGCCCCTGGCGGTGGCTTCTGCCGCGATTTCCGCGATGTAATCGCCGCTGTATCCACCCTCGGGGATGGGTCGATTGAGCATCCGGGCCTGGATGGACTCGCCCATGAGCCGAATCTGCTTGCCCTTGTCATTCAAGTAGTACTCGCGTTGTATGTCGAATCCACATGCTTCCAAAATTCGCGCCGAGACATCACCGACGACGGCGCCGCGCGCGTGGCTGAAGAGCAGCGGTCCGGTGGGATTCGCGCTGACGAACTCCACCTGCACCCGGGTGCCACGACCGAGCTCGCTTCTCCCCCAACGCTCACCCGCCTCGGCGATCGGCGCGAGCTGCGTCTGTAGCCAGGTCGGCTCGAGGGTGAGGTTGATGAAGCCTGGCGCCGCGACCGCGATGCGGCCGAAGCCGGCCGGCAGAGCCATGGCGTTCGCCAGTTCCTGCGCGATCGCCATCGGTGGCCGCCGCAGCGTCCGGGCCAGCTTCAGCGGCAGCGTAACCGAGTAGTCGCCGTGGGCGGGGTTCTGGGTTCGCTCAACCAGCACCGCCGGCAGCGCGGTTCCGGCTGGCCAGCCGCTGATCGACGTGACCGCCTGCCTCACCGACTGATCGATGATCGACGACGGCGACCTGGGCGGCGACGCGATCAGGGGTGGGTTCCGAGTGTGACCTGGAGCGTCTGGGTCTTGCCGCCGCGGTAGGTGCCGACGGTGACCTTGGTGCCCGGCGCGTACTGGCGTAGCACGTCCTTCAGCGGATGCAGATCGTCGATCGCCTGGCCGTTTACCTTCGTGATGACGTCATGCACCTTGATCCCGGCGTGGTCGGCGGGCGATCCCGAGGTGACATCGGTGACCCAGGCCCCCACCACCAGTCCGTTGGCGGCCGCCGCGGTCTCGTCGAGTTGCTGGTAGGTGACGCCGAGGAACGGCCGGTTGACGTGCCCGGTCTGGATCAGCTGGTTCGCGATATCACGCGCGGCGTTACCGTCGAGCGCGAAACCAAGGCCCGGACCGGCCTGGGCTTGCTCGATCGCAAAGTTGACGCCGACGACCTGGCCGGCGGAGTTCAGCAGCGGACCGCCGCTGTTGCCCGGGTTGATCTGGGCGTCCGTCTGGATCGCATTCAGGATGGTTTCGGTCAGACCGCTGGTCGGATCCGGCACCGAGATGGAGCGATGGAGCGCGCTGATGACCCCCTTGGTGAGGCTGTTTTGCTGACCCAGTGGGCTGCCGATCGCGATCGCGAGCTGCCCAACCTTGAGCGCGCTCGAGTCGCCCCAGTTCAGCGCTGGTAGGTTCTGGGCATCGATCTTGAGGACGGCGACGTCGTCATCCGGGCTGGTACCGACCACCCGAGCGTCGTACGTCTTGGCCTGGTCGCGCAGGATGACCTGCAGCAGGCGAGCGTTCTCGACGACGTGGTTGTTGGTCACAATGTAGCCGTCGGAGCGAACGATGAACCCCGAACCGATGCCGTGCTGCTCCTGCTGGAGGAAGATGTCCGTCGACGTGATGGTGGTCTTGATTTCGACGACCGCCTTGCCGTCCTGGTCGGCGACGTTGATCACGGCCGACTCCTCGGTCAGATTGTTCGTGATGGGCGCGAGCGGCGCCACGACGGTGTTCCCCGAGGGCGTCACCTTGATCAGGCGCGGGGCAAGCAGAATGGTCGCTGCGGACCCGACCAGGGCGCCGACCAGCGCGCTCGTGGCGACGATGCCAACGATGCCCATCCGGCGGCGCGGCTGGACCGGCTTCTCTACCGGCACCGGCGAAAGGGGCGCCGGTTCAGGCGGGGGCGGGAGGTATTGAGGTTCGCTCGCCATCGAACTCAGCCCAATTCTACGCTCGGCTGTTTCAGCGACCGGGCAGCGGAAGCCACGTAAGGACCAACTGCTCGGTCCGTCGGAATCCTGCCTCCTCGTAGAGGCGCACGGCCGGCGGGTTGCCCTCACGGGTCCAGACCGCGGCGAACGTGACGTTTCGCTCACGGAACAGCTGCACTGCTTGCCGCAGCAGCCGGCCGCCGATCCCCTGCGAGCGAAAGACAGCATCGACGTACACTTCGGCCACCTCCGCCTCGAGACCCGTGCCAGGATTGAAGAGCACGCACCAGCACAGCCCGACCACCGTCCCGGACACGCGGGCCGCCAGGATGATGTTCTCGCCGGAGAATCGCGGGCCCGGCACGTTGGCAATGTCGTGCTCGATCTGCTCTTCGGTCAGCTGCGGATGGTCGTAGTGACGTTGCTCATCGAGCATCAGCTCGCGGAGCAGCGGGCGGACCAAATGATGCTCGGCCGGATCCAGGACGCCGATCGAGATATCGGTCGCTTCCGGCCGGTCTATGATTTCCCGGCCGACGGCACCGCGTCGAGCACGCTGCGCAGGGCCTGGGCTGCACCGAGCAAGCCAGCGGTTTCAACCGGTACCACCAGCTTCGCGTTCTCGCTGGCGGCGAACTTCGAGAGCGTGTCAAGTTGCAGGATCGAGACAAGCGTCGGATCGGGGGCAGCGTCCTTGATCGCCTTGTAGACGGTGGCGATGGCCTGGGCTCGGCCCTCCGCCTCGAGGATGGTCGCCTGCCTGAGGCCCTCCGCCCGAAGGATGGCCGATTGCTTGTCGCCTTCAGCGGTCTTGATCTGGCCCTGCTTCTGGCCGTCCGCGATGTTGATCTGCGATTGCTGCTGACCTTCCGATTTCAGGATGAACGCGCGCTTCTCCTGGTCCGCCGTCTTCTGGAGAGCCAGGGCGTTGAGAATCATCTGTGGCGGCGTGATGTCGACGATCTCGATCCGGTTGATCCGGATGCCCCACTTGTCGGTCACCGACTCCATCTGGGCCTGCAGCTGCGCGTTGATCCGCTCCCGCTGGCTTAACGCGTCGTCCAGGCTCATCCCGCCGAAGATGGCGCGCAGCGTCGTGCGCGAGAGCTGGTCGATGGCGACGAAGTAATTGCTGACGCTGAACAAGGCAAGCTTCGGATCGACCACCTGGCTGAAGATGGTGGCGTTGACGCTGACCGTGACGTTGTCGCGGGTGATGACGTCTTGCTTGTCACCGGTCCGGGGCGTCTCCCGGATGTCGACCAGCACCATCGAGTCGACGAGCGGGATGAGGAATGTCAGACCAGGCTGCCGGACCGAATGAAACTCGCCGACGCGCTTCACCATGCCGACGTAACCCTGCTGGACGATGTTGACGGTGCGGGCGATGATGATGATGGCCAGGAGCACGATGACGGCGCCGACGATCAGGGTTGCGGACATTTACTCCACCTCTTCTCAGACGGTCGCTGTTGTTGTGGACGAGGCTGCGCGAACGATCAGCGTCGTGCTGCGGAGTGCGGTGACAACGACGAGCGTGTTGACCGGCACGGCGCTGCCATCATCGGTGAGGGCTGGCCAGAGCTCACCGGCGATCTTCACGTGCCCGGGCTGCCCCACTCCAAGAATGGGCTCGAGCAGGATGGCCTGCTGACCGACCATGCTGTCGGCCCCGGAGCGGAGGGTCGGCCGACCAATATGGAGCCGCTCAACCAGGAACGGCCGCGCGATCAGGATGCCGGCCACGCCCAGGATGCCCAACACGATGGTCTGAACCAGCAGGTTGAAGCCGAGCAGGCTGGCAAGAGCGGCGCCCAGCGCGCCGATCGTGATGAAGGCAGCGAAGAACGCGACCGTCACGACCTCGACGATCGCGAACGCAATGGCGACGATCACCCAGAACCAGAACGCCGTCATCCGCGGCCATTCTACGGCGCGCCGACAGGATTTCGCCGCGTTCGGGTCCGGGAAGCGGGCGCTGGGAGCTTACGCGGCTTCGGCTTGCAGGCGGCCGCGGGCTCGGCGTTCGACCGCCACCGGCACGATCCCGGCGCCCTGGATGACCTCGAGCACGTTCGTGAGTCCGATTTCCTCGCGCCCGGCCGGGAAGTCGATACCGATCACGGACATCGCCGCATCGCAGTCGGGGCAGCCCGTTGCGCTGACCGCCTCCGTCGGATCCCAGCCGCGCTGCGAGCAGGCACCGCAGGCCCGACAGATGAGATCGAAGACCATCCCTTTCCCCACCGCCATAGGCGTGAGGTCCCCATCTCGCTCCACGCCTCGTACAACGGCCGCCGGCAAACGCTACTTGCAGGGCGTCGACACGGGCAGAGGGGTCAGCGGGGCTTGTCGATCATCTCGTGCAAAGGCACCGCAGCCGCTGGCGGAGATGGTGCGCACCGACGCAGCGTAGTAGACAAGATTGGAGCCGCCTCGGGGATTCGAACCCCGGACCGATGGTTTACGAAACCATTGCTCTACCGCTGAGCTAAGGCGGCTCGCCAGCGCTCGGCTATTTTACGGCTCCGCGCCGTCTGACGAACCCGCAACGACGGCGGCCGGCTCCCGGCGGCCGGCCTTCCGCAGCACCAGGTCGCCTTTCTCAACGTCCACCAGGACAGTGTCGCCCTCACGGAACTTGGCGTCGAGGATCGCCATCGCGAGGGGATCCTGGATGCGGCGCTGGATCACCCGCTTGAGCGGGCGCGCGCCGTAGGTCGGATCGTAGCCCTCGTTGGCAATCAGCTCCATGGCGGCGGGGGTCAGCTGCAGCGTGATGCGACGCTCCGCGAGGCGCTTGCGGAGCCTTTCCAGCTGGATCTCGACGATCTGCTTGATCTGCTCGCGGCTGAGCGGCTTGAAGATGATGATCTCGTCGACACGGTTCACGAACTCGGGACGGAAATTCTGCCGCACGGCCTCCATCACCAGCCTCTGCTTGTCCGACTCGGACAGGTTCGGGTCCTGAAGGACGTGGCTGCCGAGGTTCGAGGTCATGATGATCACCGTGTTCCGGAAATCGACAGTGCGGCCCTGCCCGTCGGTCAGCCGGCCGTCCTCGAGGATCTGCAGCAGGATGTTGAACACATCCGGATGCGCCTTCTCGATTTCGTCGAAAAGGATGACGCTGTAGGGGCGCCGGCGGACCGCTTCCGTGAGCTGCCCGCCCTCCTCATAGCCGACGTAGCCAGGCGGGGCGCCAACGAGCCGCGCCACCGTGTGCTTCTCCATGTACTCGGACATGTCGATCCGGATCATGGCCTGCTCGTTATCGAAGAGGAATTCCGCCAGCGCGCGGGCCAGCTCGGTCTTTCCCACCCCGGTCGGGCCCAGGAAGATGAATGATCCGATTGGCCGGTTGGGATCACTTAGACCGGCGCGGCCGCGCCGAACCGCGTTGGCGACCGCGGTGACCGCTTCGTCCTGACCGACGACTCTGGCGTGCAGGCGCTCCTCCATTTTGATCAGCTTCTGGACCTCGCCCTCGAGCATCTTCTGCACCGGAATGCCGGTCCAGCGCGACACGATCTTCGCGATGTCCTCCTCGTCGACCTCTTCCTTCAGCAGGCGATGCTCCTTCTGAAGCGCCACCAGCTCGGCATTCTTAGCCTCGAGCTCTTTCTGCACCTTGGGCACATCGCCGTACTTGAGCCGGGCGGCCACCTCGAAATCTGCCATCCGCTCGGCTCGCTCGGCATCGAGCCGCAGTTGCTCCAAGCGCGCCTTGAGCTCTCGGATCTGCTGGATGAGCGCCTTCTCGTGCTGCCACTGCGACCGCATGACGCGACTCTTTTCTTGCAGGTTCGCCAGTTCCTTCTCGATCGCGGCGAGCCGGTCCTTCGAGGCGCGGTCCTGTTCTTTCTTGAGCGCCTGCCGCTCGATCTCGAGCTGGCGGATCTGGCGCTCGATCTCATCGAGCTCCTGGGGCAAACTATCGATCTCCATGCGCAGGCTGGAGGCGGCCTCGTCGATCAGGTCGATAGCTTTGTCCGGTAGGAACCGATCGGTGATGTACCGCTGCGACAGCAGCGCGGCCGCCACGATCGCTGAGTCTGTGATGCGGACGCCGTGGTGGACTTCGTACTTCTCCTTCAGGCCACGCAGGATCGAAATCGTGTCCTCCACTGACGGCTCGCCCACGAAGATCGGCTGGAAGCGGCGTTCCAGCGCCGCATCCTTCTCGATGTACTTCCGGTACTCATCGAGTGTCGTGGCGCCGACGCAGCGAAGCTGCCCGCGTGCCAGCGCCGGCTTCAGAAGATTGGAGGCGTCCATCGCCCCCTCGGCCGCCCCGGCGCCCACCACCGTGTGGAGTTCGTCGATGAAGAGGATGATCTGCCCGTTTGACGACTCGATCTCTTTCAGGAGGGCCTTCAGCCGGTCCTCGAACTCGCCACGGTACTTGGTGCCGGCGATCAGTGAGCCGAGGTCCAGCGAATGAACTCGGTTGTCTTTGAGCGATTCGGGCACATCGCCCTGCGCGATCCGCTGGGCCAGCCCCTCGACGATGGCGGTCTTGCCAACGCCGGCTTCCCCGATCAACACCGGGTTGTTCTTGGTGCGCCGGGATAGGACCTGGATAACGCGGCGGATCTCCTGCTCGCGGCCGATCACCGGGTCGAGCTTGCCCTCACGCGCGAGCGCGGTCAGGTCGCGGGTGTACTTCTCCAACGCCTGGAACTTCGATTCGGGCGTTGCGTCGGTCACTCTGGTCGAGCCGCGGATCTGAGTCAGGGCCTGGAGAATTTTCTCGCGGGTGACACCCGCCCGTTGAAGGACGCGCGCCCCTTCGCTGTTGGCCTCGTCGACGATGGCGATCAGGAGATGCTCGGTCGAGAGGTACTCGTCCTTGAGCCGCTCCATCTCGCTCCAGGCCGCATCGAGCAGCCGCTTGAGTCGGGACCCCACGTAGGTTTCAGCGCCGTAGACCTTGGGCAGCCGGTCGAGGTGGACCTTCAGGTCGGACGCCACCCGAGCGGGATCGACGCCAACTTGCTGCAGGATGGGGGGAACCGTCCCGTCCTGCTGCTGCAGCAAGGCGAGGAGCAGGTGTTCGGGCGTGATCTCCTGGTGCTGGGCTTCCCGGGCAAGCGCCTGCGCGTGCTCGATCGCCTCCTGGGTCTTCTCGGTTAATCGGTCAGGGCGAAACGGCATAGCGTGGGTGTACCCGACTGAGAATATCCCTTAAACGGCCCAGACTCCAAACGCGGCCGGACGGCGCGGCCCCCACCCTGACCCTCCCCCAGAGGGGGAGGGACAGAGTGAGGCTTGGTTAGACCTCTTTGAAGTCGGCGTCGACGACGTCCGGGTCACCGGGCTTTCCGGAGCCCGGGCCTTCGGTGCCGGTGGCCGACTGGGCCCCGGCGCCGGCGCCCTGCGCCTGGCGGTAAACGGCCTCCCCGATCTTCTGCATCGAG